>JBQTGT010000016.1:0-16793 GCA_052390615.1 Actinomycetota bacterium | reverse complement strand
CCCCCCGAGACGCCCGAGACAGAACTCACAAGTTCCCCCCTCGGGGTTGTCCGTCATAAATCGGCCCGGCGGGGGGGGGGGGGGAAGGCCCCCCGCCCGCCCGCGGCGCGGGGGTGGGGGCGCCGGGCCCGGGGGGGGCGGCCCCCACCCCGACTACGAATGAGTTCGCACTACTCCGGAAGGTCGTCGTAGGTGATCGTGAACTGTTCGGTGAAGTACTTCACGCGCAGTTCCTCGAGGGTGCCGTTCTCGCGCATCGCGGCGAGGGCCTGATTGACCGGTTCGACGAGGTCGCTGCCTTTCGGGAAGATGAAGCCGAGCTCGTCGCTCACGAGCGCCTCGCCCACCAGCTTCAACTTGTCGGCGTTGACGCCGACATAGCCCTGGCCCGCGGTCTCGTCCATGATCACGACGTCGACGTCGCCGGCGATGAGTGCTTCCACTGCGAACGGGAACTGCTCGAACGCTTGGACGCGGTCTTCGCCCCACAACTCGGCGGCTTTGTCGAAGTTGGTGGTGCCGGTCTGCGTGCCGATCCTGATGCTCTCGTCGGCGGTGATGTCTTCGGCGCTTTCGAAGCGGTCTTCGTCGACGCGAACGAGCAGGCGCTGGTCGACGGTCGCGTAGCCGTCGGAGAAGTCCACGATCGCGGCTCGCTCGGGTGTGTTGGTGATCCCATCGGCGGCGGCATCCCACTGGCCGTCGGCGACCGCCTGGATCATGCCTTCGAACGACGCTTCCTCGTAGTCCGGCGAGCAGTTCAGCAGCTCGCAGATCTCGTCCCACGCGTCGTAGTCCCAACCTGCACCCTCGCCCGTTTCGGGATCGATGTAGTTGAACGGCAGATACGCATTCTCGATGGCGACTGTTACTTCTTGGCCGCCGAGATCCGGGAGACCCGTTTCGCTCGTGGTCCCGGGCTCGTCGGTCTCGGTCGCCTCGGTGGTGTCGTCGTCGTCCCCGCCGCACGCGGTGAGTCCGAACGCGAGCGTGACGCCGGTGAGTAGGGCAGCGATCTTTCGCACGGTGGTTCCTCCTCTAGTGGCGCTGGCGACACTACGTCAGTGCGGCGCCGGGCATGGTGGCGGCGAAGCCGGCCGCGGCCAGTACCGCCAGGATCCCGTCCGCGTGGGCGCGGTCGCGCGTCTCGACCGCGACCTCCAGCACCGCCGACTTGAGGGCGACGCCCGGCAGGTCGCGGCGGTGGGTGACGTCGACGATGTTGGCGCGCTGTTCGCCGATGATCCGCGCGACTGCGGCGAGCACGCCCGGGCGATCGGCGACCTCGATCACGAGCCGGACCAGCCGTCCCGATCGGGCCAACGCCCGCAGGAGCACCGACGTGAGCACGCGGGGATCGATGTTGCCGCCGCTGAGCACCACGGCGACGCCGCGGCCGGCAAAGCGCGCCGGGTGTTCGAGCAGGGCCGCGAGGCCAGCGGCGCCGGCGCCCTCGACGACCGTCTTTTCGATCTCGAGCGCGAGCGCGATCGCTTCCTCGATGCGCTGGTCGCCGACGACGAGGATATCGCTTACGAACGCGCGCGCGATCTCGGTTGTGAGCCGCCCGGGCTCGGTCACCGCGATGCCTTCGGCGATCGTCGCGCCGCCGGTGGGTGGGGGACCGACACCGATCGCGTGCAGCATCGCCGTGTAGCCCTCGGCTTCGACGCCGATGATCTCCACCTTCGGAGCGTGCGCCTTCACGGCGACGGAAATGCCGGCGATGAGCCCGCCGCCGCCGACCGGCACGACGACCGCGTCCATGTCAGGCACCTGCTCGAGCAGCTCCAACCCGACCGTTCCCTGACCCGCAATGACGCGCGCGTCGTCGAACGCGGGCACGAACGTTGCACCTGTGTCCGCCGCAAGCTGCACGGCGGCGCGGTGCGCGGCCGCGAAGTCCTCGCCCTGCAGGACGACGAACGCGTGGTGGTGCTCGGTGCGCGTGATCTTGGTGAAGGGTGTGTCCGCCGCCATCACGATCGTCGCCGGAACGCCGAGCCGGTGCGCGTGGTACGCCAGGCCTTGCGCGTGGTTGCCGGCCGACGCTGCGACCACGCCACGAGCGCGGGCTTCCGGATCGAGCGCGAGCAAGAAGTTGAGCGCCCCTCGCTCCTTGAACGACGCCGTGAACTGGAGGTTCTCGAACTTCAGCCAGACCCGCGCGCCCGTGATGTCCGACAGCGTCTGGGAGCGCGTCGACGGCGTGACCTCGACCGCGCCCGCGATGGCGACCGCGGCCGCCTCGACATCGACGAGCGTCACGGGCAGATCCGGCGGTGCCATCACCCGGATTCTCGCCCGCCGGCTCGAACTGGCGTGACACGAGCGCGCCCTACGCGCCTCTGTGACGCCAGTTGGCGCCGGGGCGGGGTTTTCCACCCCGATAATGATCGTTATCATGGGCGGATGGCCGCCGTGCCCATCGAGACCACGACCACCCGCGACCGCCTGGTCGCGGCCGCGATCGAAGTGTTCCGGGAGCAGGGCTACGACCGCGCCCGGGTCCAGGACATCGCGCGCGGCGCCGGCCTCACGACCGGCGCCATCTACGCCAACTACCGCGGCAAGGCCGACCTGTTGTTCGAAGCGATCGGCACGCGCGTCGGCGCCGAGGTCGATGCGTTGCTGGCACAGGCGAAGGGCGAGGACGCGCGCGAGGTCCTCGAGCGCCTCGGCGGCGCGCTGTTGCACCGGGGCGAACGCCCGCCGTTGTTGCTCGACGCGTTCGCGGCCGCCCGCCGCGATCCGGAGCTCGCCACTCTCGTGCGCGATCGCATCGGGCAGCGCGAAGCCCAGCTCACCAATCTTGTGGCGCGCGCCAAGCACGACGGTGCCGTCGACGGTGACCTCGACACCGACGCGCTCGCGCGTTTTTGCATCACGCTCGCGATGGGTGCGCTCGTGTTGCGTTCGCTCGACCTTCCACCCGTTGAAACCGACGACTGGCAGTCACTGATCCACCGCCTGCTGGAATCCATCAAGGGGACACCATGACTCCAACCTCGGAGAAGCTCGACACCATCCATGCAGTGCGCTCTGAGCTCGACGCGATCTTCACGTGGGACTACGAGCGCAGCCGCACTTCGCTCGTGAAGCTCTACGAGAAGGCCAAGACCTCACAGTGGAACGCGAGCACCGATCTCGACTGGTCGGTCGACGTCGACCCCGAGAAAGTGTCGCAGGAGCTCGGCGGCGGTGGCACGATGCGATTCCAGGCGCTCGCGGAGGCCGAAGGATCGCCGGTCAAGCACTTCGGCGAGAAGGACTGGAACCTCGTCGGGGTCGAGCTCCAGAACTCGCTCCTGTCACAGTTCATGCACGGCGAGCAGGGCGCGTTGCTGTGCACCGCGCGGATCGTCGAGACCGTGCCCTGGATCGACGCCAAGTACTACGCGGCGACGCAGGTGATGGACGAAGCGCGCCACGTCGAGGTGTTCGCGCGGTACCTCGACGACAAGCTCGGCCACCAGTACGGCATCAATCCGAACCTGAAGGCGATCCTCGACGACATCTTGCGGGATCCCCGCTGGGACATCGTGTACCTCGGCATGCAGATCATGGTCGAGGGTCTCGCACTAGCCGCGTTCGGGATGATGCACCAGATCACGACCGAACCGCTCCTGAAGAAGTTGCTCCGCTATGTGATGAGCGACGAAGCGCGCCACGTCGCGTTCGGCGTCCTGTCGTTGCAGGAGTACTACTCACAGCTCACCGATACCGAACTACGGGAGCGCCAGGAGTTCGCGTTCGACGTGGCGCGCCGGCTCCAGCGCCGGTTCGCGCACGCCGAGATGTGGGAGCGCATCGGCGTCGATCCCGACGCCGTGTACCGCACGATGGATCAGGTGAACCCGCCCGCGCAGCAGGCGTTCCAGACGCTGCTGTTCTCCAAAATCGTCCCCAACTGCAAGAAGCTCGGCCTGCTCGACGCCTCCGATGGTTGGTTGCGGCAACGCTTCACCGAGATCGGCGTGATCCAGTTCGAGGACCTCGCCGACACCGGCGAGGAGTACGCGGAGTTGGACGAGGTCGCGCGGGATCGACAGACTGCCTGAGGTGGGCGACCGCGAGGTCGGTATCCGGCCGAGCAGCGAACCGTGGCCCGAGCGGCCCGGCGCGGTCAGCACCAGGAGCGGGAAATAGCGTGGTCGGTACCGACGACAACGAGGAACTGTTCGCCGCGGCCGACGTCGGGTCGTTGAGCGCACACTGGGCTGCGCGCGTTCCCGATCGGCCCGCGGTGTACTCCCAGTTCGGCGATCGCACGCTCGCCGACGTCGACGCCACGGCCAACCGTCTGGTTCGCGCGCTGCGCGAGCGAGGCGTGCAGGTCGGCGACGGCATCGCGCTCATGTGCGCCAACCGGCCCGAGTTCGTCGAGGTCGCGACCGCAGGGCAGCGCAGCGGTCAGCGTCTCACGACGATCAACTGGCACCTCACCGGCGACGAGGCGGGCTACATCGTCGACGACTGCGAGGCGACCGCGTTCGTTGCCGACGCGCGCTTCGCCGAAACCGCCCAGGTAGCGGCGAAGCTGGCGCCGGGCGTGAAGGCGCGCGTCGCGATTGGCGGCGACATCCCCGGCTTCGAACGCTGGGACGACGTGCTCGGCGGCCAGGACGCGAGTGCGCTCGCCGAACCTGTGCTCGGTGGCATCATGCTGTACACGTCGGGCACGACGGGCCGACCGAGGGGTGTGCGCCGCAAACCCGAAGCACGCACCAGCATCCTGCTCGCGTTGTTGACGCGCTACGACGGCGCCCGTCATGTGCACCTGTGCACGGGCCCGCTGTACCACGCGGCGCCGCTTGCGTTTTCACTCGCGGCACCGGCGGCGATGGGCGTGCCGATCGTGCTTATGGACGGTTGGGACGCCGAACAGACGCTCGCGCTCATCGAGCGCTACCACGTCACCCATACGCACATGGTGCCGACGATGTTCCATCGGTTGTTGTCGCTGTCCGACGAGGTGCGCGCGTGCCATGACGTGTCGAGCCTCCGCTACATCATCCACGGCGCCGCGCCGTGTCCGGTTACCGTGAAGCAGCAGCTGATCGAATGGCTCGGCCCGATCGTGCACGAGTACTACGCCGCGACCGAGGGCGCGGGAACGAGCGTGCGCGCCCAAGACTGGTTGGCGAAGCCCGGCACCGTGGGCAAGGTCGTCCCGCCCGATCACGTGCAGATCCTTGATGACGGCGGCGCGCCGGTCGGACCCGGCGTCACCGGCACCGTGTACCTGAAGTCGCCCGAGCATCCGTTCGAGTACTACAAGGCGCCCGAGAAGACCGCCGATGCGTACCGAAGCGAATACTTCACGCTCGGAGACCTCGGCTACGTCGACGACGACGGCTACCTCTTCCTCACCGACCGCAGCGCCCACGTCATCATCACCGGCGGGACCAACGTCTACCCGGCCGAGGTGGAGGCGGTGCTGCTCGGCCACCCGGCCGTCGGCGATGTCGGCGTCGTCGGTGCGTACGACGACGAGTGGGGCGAGATCGTCGTCGCGGCCGTCGAGCCGCAACCCGGCGTGACCCCCTCGCCCGAGCTGGCCAATGAGCTCGCCGAGTGGTGCCGGGACCGGATCGCGCACTACAAGTGTCCCCGCCGCGTCGAATTCGTCGAGGTCTTGCCCAGGCACGACAACGGCAAGCTGTACAAGCACAAGCTGCGCGAGCAGCTCCGCGACAAAGGGTGAGCATGGGCATCTGTGACGGCCGGGTCGTCATCGTGACCGGGTCAGGACGGGGCATCGGCCGCGAGCATGCGCTCGCGTACGCGGCCGAGGGCGCCAAGGTCGTCGTGAACGATCTCGGCGGCGACATGCACGGCGAGGGCGGTTCACTCAGCCCCGCGATGGAGGTCGTCGAAGAGATCAAGGCGATGGGCGGCGAGGCGGTCGCCGACGGCGAGAACGTCGCGGACTTCGCGGGTGCGGGTCGCATGATCCAACGCGCGATCGACACGTTCGGCCATCTCGACACGCTGGTCAACAATGCCGGCATCCTGCGGGACCGGATGCTTGTCAACATGGAAGAGGGTGAGTGGGACGCGGTCATCGCAGTTCACTTGAAGGGCGCGTTCGCGCCGACCCGGCACGCCGCCGCGTACTGGCGCGACCAGGCCAAGGCCGGGGACCCGATTCAGGCGCGCATCGTCAACACGTCGTCGCCGTCGGGGTTGTTCGGAAACGCCGGTCAGACGAACTACGGCGCGGCCAAGGCCGGCATCGCGTCGTTCACGATCATCTGCGGGCTCGAGCTCGGCCGCTACGGCGTGTGCGCCAACGCCATCGCGCCGGTCGCCCGCACCCGTATGACCGAAAACCTCGGCCTCGGTGCGACGCCCGAACCGGGACAGTGGGATCCGCTCGACCCGGCGAACATCTCGCCGCTGGTCGTCTGGCTCGGCTCGAACGACAACACCGACGTGACCGGGCGAGTCTTCTTGGTCGACGGTGACCGCGTTTCGGTAGCCGTTGGCTGGGAACGCGGTCCGACCGCCCGCAACGACGGCATGCGATGGGACCCGTCGCAACTCACGAAGGTCGTGCCCGACCTCGTCGCGCACGCGCAACCGAACTCGAACATGCTCACGTAACGAAACAACGATGCGTCGATAGACCCTAAGATTTGGGGATCTATCGACGCACCGGGGGAACAACGGAACGACCAAGGAGCGAACGTCATGCCCATGAACCTCGATGCGGTCGGCTCTGTCTCCGAGTCCGGCGAACGCTCCTGGGATCACAAGGACGCCTTGCTGTACGCGCTCGGCGTCGGCGCGGGCCAGACCGACCCCACGGGTTTCGAGCTGGAGTTCACGACCGAGAACAGTCAGGACACTCCGCAGCGAGTGCTGCCGACGTTCCCGGTAATCGTCGGCATGGGTGCGGGCCGCATGCCGAGCTTCGGCGACTTCAACTGGGCGATGCTCGTGCACGGCGAGCAGGCGATCGAGGTCTTCGGCCCGATCCCCGCCGAAGGAACCGTCGTGTCGACGACGCGCATCGTCGGCATCTACGACAAAGGATCCGGCGCACTGGCGGTCATGGAGACCGAGTCGAAGTACAAGGACACGGGCGCACCCGCGTTCAACGTGCGGTTCGGCGCGTTCGTCCGGGGTGAAGGCGGCTTCGGTGACAGCCGCGGCGACGCGTTACCCACGCGGCCCAAGGTGCCCGAGCGTGCGCCCGACGCCGAGACGACATACGGCACGCGCAGCGACCAAGCGTTGCTGTACCGGCTGTCCGGTGACCGTAACCCGCTGCACAGCGACCCCGCGTTCGCCAAGCTCGCCGGTTTCCCGAAGCCGATCCTCCACGGCCTGTGCACGTACGGGTTCACCGGACGGGCGCTGCTCTACACGTTGTGCGGATCGGACGCCGCGAAATTCCGTGCGATGGACGCCCGCTTCTCGAAGCCCGTCATGCCCGGCGACACGCTCACCGTGAAGATGTGGAACGAAGGCAGCGGCGAGGCGCTCTTCCAGACCGTGACCCAAGACGGCACCGTCGTCATCGACGGCGGAATCTTCAAGTACCAATAACCCTTTGTCGCTCATCGGGTGGGCCGGGATACCCGTCCGCTGATCCTCCTCGCTCCGGTGAGCACGCTGCGCTCCCACCGGACGAGGATGTTCAACGGGCGACGCGCAATACGAGCACGCAGAGGTCGTCGTCAGACGGAATCGGCGCGAACGACTCGTTGGCGAGCGTCCGGCAGACGTCGGCGACGGGCAGGTCGTGCAGCGTTGCCGCGCGGGAGGCGAGCCAGTCGAGGCCTTCGTCGATCACCGTGTCGCGCCGTTCGATCAGGCCATCTGTGTACAAGACGAGCAACGCGCCCGGGTCGAGCACGAGCGACGCCGTCTCGTACTCGTGCGCGACCGTGCCGAGGGGCACGCCGTTGACGTCCTCGAGAAAGCGCGCCCCCTTCGCGTCACTGACGAGCGGCGGTGGGTGACCCGCCCGAGACCAGCGCAGCTCGCGGGTCGGCGCGTAGTAGCAGCCGACCACCACCGTGACCATCGAGTCGGCATCCAACGTCAGCAACAACCGGTGGACGCGACCCAGCAGCGCCGCCGGATCCGGGTTCTCGACCGCGTACGCCCGCAACGCATTGCGCGCCCGTCCCATCAGCGCCGCGGCATCGATGCCGTGACCGGCGACGTCGCCGACCACCACGACGAGCGGCCCGTCGGGGAGCTCGAACGCGTCGTACCAGTCGCCACCCACGTCGAGCGTCGCATCAGCCGGGCGGTAGACCGCGGTGAGCTCACAGCCCTCGATGTCGGGGAGCTCCTCGGGCACGATCGAGCGCTGGAGCACCTCGACGTTGCGATGCTCGATCGCGAGTTGTTCCTGGCTTGCCCGCCACAGTTGGGCTCGTTCGAATGCCGACGCGCCGCGCCGCCCGACGTCGAACACGAGCTCGAGATCGACGGTCCCGGCCGGCGCGGGCCGGTCGTCGCCAACGAGGATCACGCCCCGCGTGCGTCCCGGCACGGTCATCGGGACGACGACCAGGGAGACCGGCCGCAGCGCCGTGAGCAGCTCGACGACTTCCTCGTCGATGTCGGCGGGGAACGCGGCATTGTCGAAACCCGACACGACGATCGGCTCGCCGCTCCGGGCGACCTTCTCGACCGCGGCCGAGCCGTCGACACCTCGCGCCGCGATATCGAACATCAGTGATTCCATCGCGGGGTTGGCGTGCGCCATCGTCGCTCGCCGCACCGAGCCGTCGGGCTCGACCGCGTACACGCTTGCGAAGCGGCCGATCCGCCGCGCCGCGAACCGCGCCGTCGCGTCGAGCACCTCTTCGGGGTCGTCGATCCGGGTCATCTGTTCGGAGTAATCGAGCAGCGTGCGCAGCCGGCTGCGAGTCGCCTGCTCGGATTCGAACAGCCCCGCCCGCCGGAGCGCCTGCACGCAGGCTTCGACGACGGCGGCGATGTACCGGCGATCTTGGGACGTGAACGGGCGTGGGTTCGCATAGCCGAACGACAGCACGCCGCGCGCGTTGTCGCTCGTCGCCAGCGGAACCACGACGAACGCGTCGTGCGCGACCGCGTCGGGATAGTCCGGATACCGCGCAATTCGGTCGGCCGGCGTCTCGATGAACAACGGCGTTCCCGTGCGGAGCGCGTCATTCGCCGGGAGCGGCTGATCACGAGGGATCGTGCCGTACGGCGGGATCAGGGCGTCGGGATAGCCCTCCTGCGCACGGGTCACGAGTTGTTCCGACGCAGGGTCGACGAGCCCGAACCAGCCGAACTGCGCATCGAGCGCATGCATGCCGTGGTGCACCATCGCTCGCGCGACTTCGTCGAACGTCGCGGCGCCCGAGAGTGCCATCGAGAGTTCCGCGAGCCGCTGGAGCGCACCGGAGAGTTGTTCGGCGAACTCGCGCGCCTCTCGCTCGCCGGTGAGGAGCTTGCTGCGTTCGGCGGCCGCCTCGAAGCGCGCGTCGATGTTGATCGTTACGCCGGTCGCGCCGACGATCGCACCCGACTCGTCGCGCACCGGTTCGCCGCGACCTTCGAGCCAGTGCAATGAGCCGTCGGGCCATACCGCGCGGTGATCGAAGCCCCACGCCGCACCGGTGCGCATGCCCTCTTCGATCTCGGCCGTGAGTCGCTGCCGGTCGTCAGGATGGAGAAGGGACTGATAGGTATCGAAGCTGCCGTCGAAGCTGCCGGGCTCCAGTCCGAAGAGCGCTTCGAGGCGCGTGTCCCACTCGACCTTGCCGTCGCGGAGATCCCAGCGCCGCGTTCCCATCTCTCCCGCGTCGAGCGCGACGCGGAGTCGCTGCGCGTCCGCCGCCGCCGGGCGCGACACCGAGTGTCACCGCCAGACCGGCGACCGTCCACCAGATGGACGCAGGTGCCGTCGCCGTCGCGCGCACCGAATCGCGGGCCATGCGGGCAGATTACCCAGACACAGTAACGCCTCCTACAGGAGTTGCGGTTCGGCGGACCCGATCCTCGGTACGATTGGCATGTGCCGTCGATCGATCTCGCACCCGATCCACGAGCGGCGGCGCGCGCTCGGCGATTCGTGCGCGACGTCCTGACCTCGTGGGATGTGACGAAGGCCGTCATCGAGGATGCCGAGTTGCTGACGTCGGAACTGGTCACGAACGCCGTGCTGCACGCGCGCAGTGACGCCACGCTCACGATCGAGGGTGACGCGAGTCGCATCCGCATCGGCGTCACCGATGCTTGCCCGACTTTGCCCCGCTTGCGCGACTACGGCACGTCCGGTGTAACCGGGCGCGGCTTGATCCTCGTCGATCGCCTCTCCCGTGAGTGGGGAGTCGATTGCGATGGCCCGCCGGGCAAACAAGTGTGGTTCGAGCTCGACGATGTGTCCCGACGCGAGGTGAGAACGTGATGGAGACCCAGCGAATCGCCATCCGTCAGCTACCGGTAGAACTCTTCGTGCGGTCTCGGATGCACAGTGAAGCCTTGATGCGCGAGTTCGCGTTCATCGCGGAAGGCAACACCGACCCGGACACCGTGCCGGTTCGCCTGCTCCAGCTCGTCGAGCGGCTGCGGTCGCGCTACGGCGGGCTCAACACGGCGTCACAGGACGAGGTCGAGGCGGCGATCACGCGCGGCGACGAGTACATCGACGTGGAGATCCACGTTCCGGTCGAGACGCTGCGCGGCATTCCCACGTTGGCTGCACTCCTCGAAGAGGTCGACGAGTTCTGTGCCAACGGAGACTTGCTCACGCTGCGGACGCCCGAAGACGTTCGCCTGCTGCGCGTCTGGTACCTCGACCAGATTCGCGACCAGCTTTCTGGTTCGGCGGCGACGCCGTGGCCGGCGTGGCGCGGCGAACACGCGCCGACGACGCAGTCCTAGCGCGCTGCGCTACCGTCGGTCTCGATCTCGAAGAGGCTCACTAGCCCTGAGACTTCGAGCACACGCAAGACGCGGTTGGACGGCTTGCGGAGAACGAACACGCTGCCCTGCGCTTCGAACCGTTGCTTTGCTTGCACGAGCAAGCTGATCCCGGTGGAGTCGACGAAGTCGATCGCCGATAGGTCCAGCACGACCCGCGTCGTGCCGTCGTGCGCGAACCCGAGCAGCATGTTGCGCAATTCGCCGGCCGTTGCGTACTCGAGCTCTCCCGCGGCAGCGACGATGGCGCCGTCGGAGTCCTTGTCCACCGTGAGGGTGAGGTGTTGCTCGAGCTCGGGCACGAACACGCAGCGTAGTCCCGATGGCGCGGGCTGCTCCGCGCGCTTCCCCGCGGTCAGAACTGCCGGATAGCGTCGTTCCGTGACGCTCGACAGCCTCGGCGCACGGGCCCGGCTCACCGTTGGTGGCGACACCTACCAGATCCACCGACTCGACGCCGTCGTGACCGATCCGCGGACGCTGCCCTACTCGCTGCGGATCCTGCTCGAAAACCTGGTCCGTCGCGAGGACGGCAACGAGATCACGACCGACGACGTTCGCGCGCTCGCCGCTCGTTCCTCGGCCAGTGTCGAGACCGGACGGCGCGAGATCTCGTTCAAGCCCGCGCGCGTGCTCATGCAGGACTTCACCGGAGTGCCCGCGATCGTCGATCTTGCGGCGATGCGGGACGCGACCGTCGATCTCGGCGGCGACCCGACTCGCGTCGACCCCGCGATCCCTGTCGACCTCGTGATCGACCATTCGATCCAGGTCGACGTATTCGGTCATGCCGACGCGTTCGCGCGCAACGCCGAGCTCGAGTACGCGCGCAACCGCGAGCGCTACTCGTTCCTGCGCTGGGCCCAGCAAGCGTTTCGCACGCTACGAGTGTTCCCGCCGAATCAGGGCATCTGCCACCAGGTGAACCTCGAGTACCTGGCGCCGGTCGTCTTCCGAGACGGCGCCGGCAACGCCTACCCCGACACCCTCGTCGGCACCGATTCGCACACACCCATGGTGAACGGGCTCGGCGTGCTCGGGTGGGGCGTGGGTGGCATCGAAGCGGAGGCGGCGATGCTCGGTCAACCGCTTTCGCTGCTGCTCCCGGTCGTCGTCGGAATCGAGCTGCGCGGCGCGTTGCCCAGCGGTACCACCGCCACCGATCTCGTGCTGCACGTCGCGCAACTGCTGCGCAAGCACGGTGTCGTCGGCAAGTTCGTGGAGTTCTACGGCGACGGTGTCGCGCGTGTTCCACTCGAGAATCGGGCCACCATCGGCAACATGTCGCCCGAGTACGGATCGACGTGCACGATCTTTCCGATCGACGACGAAACGCTGCGCTACCTGCGCGCGACGGGACGTCCCGACGATCTCGTCGCGCTGGTCGAGCACTACGCCAAGGAGCAAGGCCTTTGGCACGATCCCGTGGCACGGCCCGCATATGACGAGACACTCGTGCTCGACTTGTCGACGATCGAGCCGTCCCTCGCGGGCCCGGCTCGCCCGCAGGATCGGGTGCCGCTTGCTACCGCGCGCGCGGCGTTCGAGAAGGCGCTGCTCGCGTTTCGGCGTGAGGAAGCGGCGGACGGCCCGACACCAATCGGCGTACGACCCGGCTCGCCGGAGGAGGCGTCGGCGCAGTCGTTCCCAGCCAGCGACCCGCCATCGGCGGCGGAGGCCATGACCGGCGTCGGCGCGCCCGACGACGACGAACCGCCCGGCCAGAGCGAACGACCGGTCACCGTCGGGCGGGAGTCGTGTCCGGTCACGCTGGCCGATGGTCGCACGTTCGATCTCGCCGACGGCAGCGTCGTCATCGCCGCGATCACGTCGTGTACCAATACGTCGAACCCGTCGGTGATGCTGGCCGCCGGTCTGTTGGCCCGCAACGCAGTCGCGCGCGGCCTCACCGTGCCGCCGTGGGTGAAGACATCGCTCGCGCCCGGGTCGCTCGTCGTCACCGACTACTACGCACGCGCCGGACTCCTCGCGCCGCTCGCGCAACTCGGCTTCGACGTGGTCGGATACGGCTGCACGACCTGTATCGGCAACTCCGGGCCGCTGGCACCCGAGATCTCGAACGCGATCACCGAAGGCGACCTGTCGGTCTGCTCCGTGCTGTCCGGCAACCGTAACTTCGAAGGCCGGATCCACCCCGACTGCCGCATGAACTTTCTGGCGTCGCCGCCGCTTGTCGTGGCGTACGCGATCGCGGGCACGATGGACTTCGATCTCGTCGGTGCACCGCTCGGCCACGCGCCCGACGGAACCCCGGTGTACCTGCACGACATCTGGCCCGCGCCCGACGAGATCTCGGCGGTGCTGGCGAGCGTGCTCGACACCGAGATGTTCCGGACGCGCTACGCCAGCGTGCTCGCGGGCGACGAGCGGTGGCGCGCGCTGCCGGCCCCGACCGGGGATCGCTACGCGTGGGAGCCGGCGTCGACGTACATCCGCAAGCCGCCGTTCCTCGAGGGCATCAGCCCGACGCCGCCGCCGATCGCCGATGTCGAAGGCGCGCGTGTGCTCGCGCTGCTCGGTGACAGCGTGACGACCGATCACATGTCGCCGGCCGGCAACATCCGCAAGGGCACTCCGGCCGCGCAGTGGCTCGAGGACCACGGCGTCGTGCCCGCCGACTTCAACTCGTACGGTGCACGCCGCGGGAACCACGAAGTCATGATGCGAGGCACGTTCGCGAACGTGCGATTGCGCAACCGCCTCGCGCCGGGCACTGAGGGTGGCGTCACGGTGCACCTGCCCGACGGGGAGGCGATGACGATCTACGCCGCCGCCATGCGCTACGCGCGTGACGGAGTGCCGCTCGTCGTCCTCGCCGGTACGGAGTACGGATCCGGTAGTTCGCGGGATTGGGCCGCCAAGGGGTCGCAGCTCCTCGGTATTCGTGCGGTGATCGCGGAGTCGTTCGAGCGCATCCACCGTTCCAATCTCGTCGGCATGGGTGTGCTGCCGTTGGAGTTCGCGCCGGGCGAATCGGTGGAGACCCTCGGCTTGACCGGCCACGAGACGTATTCGATCGTCGGCCCGAGCGCGCTCACGGACGAAGGGCCGCTCCCGCGCGCGATGGCCGTGCGGGCCGACGGTGTCGCGTTTCGTGCGATCGCCCGTATCGACACGCCGTTCGAGCGTGAGGTGTTCCTCGCCGGCGGCATCCTGGCATACACATTGCGGAAACTGGCTATCTCGTGAGGTCCCCGATCAGCGCGACGGGCTGCGCGCACGCGGCCGAGCGGTAGGCGGCTTCGACGAAGGCGTGCGCGGCGAACGCATCCTCGAAGCCGGGCGCGGGCGTACGACCGTCTCGTAGCGCGTGTACGAACGCGCGCGCGGCGGGGTAGAGGTACACGAAGAATTTCCGTCGCGCGATACCCGCGGCGTCGAAGTGGCGGTTGCAGAGCGCTTCCACGTCGAGTCGTTCCGCATCGACGTCGGGGCGCTGGATCAAGAAGCTGTCCTCGGGTGCGCCGACGAGGAAGTCGGTCGTGACCTCGACCGCACCCCGCTCGAAGAAGACCTCGAGCCGGCGTTCCTCACGCCCGCGTACGCCGTTGAACACGCTGACGAGCGTCCCGATGACGCCCGACGCGTGCTCGATGGTTGCGGCTGCCGCGTCCTCGACGTCGTAGCCGAACACGTGCCGGCTGCGCATGTACACGCTCGCGGCGGGGCCGAAGATCCACGCCAAGATGTCGGCGCTGTGGATCGAGTGTTCGAGCAGCGCACCGCCGCCCGCGTGCGCCCGCTGCGAGCGCCAGGAGCTATGACCAGGGACGACGTCGCCCGTCGGCCAGTACTGGTCGTCGCGCAGCACGTACGCCATGGGTCGGCCCAGCTCGCCGTTGTCGACGAGCGCCTTGAGCTCGTTGATCAGCGGGTGGAAGCGAGAATGGAATCCGACTTGGGCGCGAGCATCGTTGTCGCGGACGATGTCGCACATCGCGCGCGCGGTCGCGAAGTCGACGGCGAGCGGCTTCTCGCAGAGGAACGGCTTCCCGGCCCCGACGACCGCCTCGACGAGTGAACGGTGCGTGGCGGTCGGCGTCGCGATCCACAGCGCTTCGACGTCGTCGTCGTCGATCACCGACTGTGCGTCGAGCGCTGCGCGTTCGAAGGGGCACGTCGTGCGGATCTTGTCCACCGCGTCGGGGGACAGGTCGGTGACGGCGACCGGACGCACGTCGCCGTCCTCGGCGAGCAGCCGCAACGCGTAGGCGTGACCCTCCCCGATCATCCCGCACCCGATGAGCCCGACCCCGATCACAGCGCGGGATCGTACGCATAAATCACTTGCCCACGGCGCGCAGACCCGTCACCATCACCGGGTCTTCGAACCCTCGGGAGGTGACCGATGCCGACGACCGCGATTGTGTTGGCGTCGCGCGCCTCCAATCCGTCGTTCTGACGGCGTTTTCGCGCGCGACGACCGTCCCTTTCCGGTACGGCATCACGGAGGTATTCCCGTGTCGCGCGATCAGCGCAACGCGGCTCGGCGGCGCTCGCCGAGCTCGTTCCGGTGCCGTCATTGCGGGCTCGACGTTTCGCTCGACGCGCCCGGGACGGCACACCGCAATCACTGCCCGAACTGCCTGTGGAGTCGCCACGTCGACGACCGGCCCGGAGATCGTGCCGCCGAGTGCGGCGCGTCGATGGAGCCGATCGCGATCTCGGTGCGCGGCGACGGCGAATGGGTGTTGATCCACCGGTGCACCGCCTGTGATTCGCTGCACGCGAATCGCAGCGCCGGTGACGACAACCCGCTCCCGCTCCTGCGGATCGCGGTCCGGCCGATCGCCCAGCCACCATTTCCGCTCGAGCGGTTCGGTGCCCTCTAGACCGACCCGATGGGTGCCGTCACAGCTTGGTGATCGCGTCCCCTTGCCGCACGATGCCCGGGACGACGACCTTGGCGTTGATTCCCCGCAGGTTCAGCTCGCGTCCGACGGGGGAGTTCACGAACCGCACCGCGTCGGGGCCGAAGCGCTGCGAGAACTTGGCGCAACCCGTGTGCGGCTGCGCGGTGATCTCGACGACCGCGCTACCGAGCTGCAGCCGCGTCCCCGCGGGCAGGTTGTCGCCGCTGATGTCGAGGTCGACGTAGAGCTGGTCGCCGGCGAGCGGCCACCGCTCGCGCGACTGCGCGATCAGCGTGGCGGCGCGCGAGTTCATCAGCGTGATCTGCATGTCGGGATGCGCGGCGCCGTCGTCTGTCGATCGGTTCCCACGCGTCCGCCACGTGTCGCCGCCGAGCCCGTCGTCGCAATCGAGTTCGGCTTCGGTGAGTATCTTGCGCTCACCTTCCGCGGGTCGGGTGACGATCAACTCCACCCGTCCGTCGTCGCGCGGGGAGCGCCGAACTTCGTCGACGCCCGCCTCGAGTGCCGCTGTGTCGAGGTGCTGCATCCGCCAAGCATGCCGCACGCCGAGGGCGGTCGAGCGTGCATTTCCGCGATCGTCGACCCGCCCGAACGCGGGGACGAGCGTCGTCCCCGAATGTCCCCAAAGGACAGAACGGGCCCGCAACGGTCGCCGCGTGTCCCCAAAGGACCGAACGCGTCCGCCGAAAGCGCCCTCGGCAGGATTCGAACCTGGGCAACACGGGTTAGGAGTCCTAGAGAGCGCGCCTTGCGCGTGCGAGCGTGTCCGTCTGGGCGGGTCAGGTCGGGTGTGGTTCTCGGTTCGGCCGCGTGAAAGGGCGACGTAGCCGGCTTTTTGGTGGAGCGTGTCGGAGGAGGATGACCCGCTCGCCGTGGAACTTCGTGGCGGCCTCCTGATGGATCATACGGTCAGGCTGTGACAGCGATGGTGGACGGGTCGTTGGCGCCGACGGCGTGACGCAGCGCGGCGGCGAGCTT
>JBQTGT010000015.1:0-28643 GCA_052390615.1 Actinomycetota bacterium | reverse complement strand
CTCTCGACACCGCGCTCAGCCCGCCACCTCTCAATGACGAACCGCGGTCTGCTACCGGGCTCTCCGGCGACTACCCGGACGGGACTCACACCCGCTGGCCTAATCCAACTTTCAGGACGCACCATGGGTGGATGCTACGACGTCGCCGGTCAGGCGCGCCGACGGAACAAGGTGATCTGGTCCTCGTGCTGCGCCCGTCGCTCCGTGTCGACGACGCCCAGACCCTCCTCAGGTGCGAGGCAGAGCACGCCGATCTTGCCTTCGGCGAGGTTGTGGTGCACCTGATACGCGGCTTCACCGGTCTCGGCGAGCGCATACGTCTTCGACAGCGTCGGGTGGATGCGTCCCTCGCACACGAGCCGGTTCGCTTCCCAGGCCTCGCGGTAGTTCGCGAAGTGACAGCCCTTCAGCGTCTTGAGATTCATCCAGAGGTAGCGGTTGTCGTATTCGATCTTGTAACCAGACGTTGCCGCGCACGTGATGATCAGTCCCCCGCGCTTCGCGACAAACACTGACGCTCCCATCGTCGAACGCCCCGGGTGCTCGAACACGATGTCGACATCGCGACCGATCAGCTCGCGGATCTTCTTGCCGAGCCGCAGCCACTCCTTCTGGTCTTGTTCCGTGTCGTTCTTCCAGAACTGATAGTTCTCCGCGCGCCGGTCGATCACGTGCTCGCAGCCAAGGTCCTTGAGCAGCTCGACGCGCTTCTCGGACGACACCACACCGACCGGGATGCCGCCGCCGTTGCGGACGTACTGCACCGCGTACGCACCGATACCACCCGTCGCGCCCCACACGAGCACTGACTGCCCCTGCGTCATGTGTGAGCCGTTCTTGCTCACGATCATGCGATAGCTGGTGCTGTTGCACAGCGCGTTGCACGCCGCCTCTTCCCAGCTCAGATGCATCGGCCGGGGCATCAGTTGGCTCGCCTTGACGACGCTCACATCGGCGAGGCCGCCGAAGTTCGTCTCGAACCCCCAAATGCGCTGGTTCGTCGCCATCATCGAATCGTCGTGCGCGGAAGGATCCTGGTCGTCGACATGCAAGCAGTGCATGGTGACCTGGTCGCTCGGCTTCCAGTTGCGCACTGCCGAGCCGACGCGCAGCACTACCCCCGCGGCGTCGGAGCCCATCACGTGATACGGCTGGTCGTGACGCTTGCCCCACACCGATTCGCGACCCAGGCGCGCCAAGAACCCGAACGTCGGCAGCGGCTCGAAGATCGACGTCCACACGGTGTTGAAGTTGATCGCCGATGCCATCACCGCGACGTACGCCTCGTCCGGCGCCAGTTCCGGTAGCGGGAACTCCTCCACATGAATCGACTTGCGCGGATCCTTCTCCTCGGACGCGAGCCCGGCGAACATCTCCTGTTCGTCGGCCTTGACGAGGGCGCCGCGCACGGCAGTTGGCACAGGCAGGTGCGCGAGCTCGTCGGCGGGAGCGCCGGCGAGGATCGCGTCGCGGATGGCGCGGATCTCGGACATCACTGCGAAGCTACTGGCCAGTAGCGAACGCGAACCACCCGTCCCTACACTGGCTCCTCTCCGGTTTCCCACCCCGGTGAACCCGGTTTCGCACCCCGGTGAACGAGGAGGACCCATGCCCGGTTCCGTGATCGTCGGTTCCGCCCGCACGCCCATCGGCAAGCTCTCCGGCGCGCTGGCCGGTTTCAGCGCCATGGCTCTGGGCGGTATCGCGATCAAGGCCGCTCTGGTACGAGCCGGCATCGGACCCGAGCAGGTCGACTACGTGCTGATGGGTCAGGTCCTCCAGGGTGGCCAGGGTCAGATCACGGCCCGCCAAGCGGCGATCAAGGCGGGCGTCCCCATGACCGTGCCCGCGATGACGGTGAACAAGGTCTGCCTCTCGGGGATCAACGCCATCTACCTCGCCGACCAGATGCTCGCGTCGGGTGACGCGGAGGTAGTCGTGGCGGGCGGCATGGAGTCGATGACCGGCGCCCCGTACATCCTCCCGGGCGCTCGCGCGGGGTACCGCATGGGCAACAACGAAGTCGTCGACACGCTGATCAACGACGGGTTGTGGTGCGCGTTCGACGCCGTGCACATGGGCAGCGGCACCGAGAACTACGTCGGCCAGGTCGGCGGCATCACGCGCGAGCAACAGGACGACCTCGCGGCGAAGAGCCACGAGCGCGCCGCAGCCGCGCAGAAGGAAGGCCGCTTCGCGGACGAGATCACACCCGTCTCGATCCCGCAGCGCAGGGGCGATCCGATCGTCGTCGACTCCGACGAAGGCGTCCGCCCGGGCACTACCGGCGAGTCGCTGGGCGGCCTGCGGCCGGCATTCTCGAAGGACGGGACGATCACTGCCGGCAACGCGTCGCAGATCTCCGACGGCGCGGCCGCGGTGATCATGACAACGAAGGCGAAGGCCGAGGAACTGGGCGTGACGCCACTCGCCGAGCTGATCGGCTACGGCATGGTCGCCGGTCCGGATCCGTCATTGCTAACGCAGCCGTCGCGCGCCATCAAGCGCGCCCTCGAACACCTCGACCTGACCGCTTCCGATGTCGACCTGTTCGAACTCAACGAAGCATTCGCCGCCGTCGGTATCGCGTCGATGCGCGACCTCGGAATCAACGACGACGTCGTGAACGTGAACGGCGGCGCGATCGCGCTCGGACATCCCGTCGGCATGTCGGGCGCGCGCGTCGTGCTGACGATCGTCAACGAGCTCCACCGCCGCGGCGGGGGCATCGGCGCGGCGGCGCTCTGCGGCGGCGGCGGCCAAGGTGACGCCGCGATCGTCAAGACCTTGTAGAGCCGAGCGGTGGTCCGCGGCGCCTCCTAGGCACCATTACTGTCTCGCGTCGTGGTGCAGGACTTGCGGCCGCGCAGCGTCGGCGAAATCCTCGATGTCGCGGTCTCGCTCTATCGGGCCCGGTTCCCGGCGTTGATGCTCGTCACGTTGTTCGTCGAGATCCCCGTCCAGATACTCAGCATGCTGGTGCTGCTGTCGGCACTGCCCGACGATTTCGAGGTCGGGTATACGGGTCAGATACAGCCGGTGTACGACGGCAGCGACGTCGCGGTCGGACTCGCGGCGACGCTCTTCGTGCTGTTCCTCTCCGTCGTGTCAACCGGCTTCGTCACCGCAGTCGCGACGCGCATCGTCGCAGACGCGTACGTGGGCGCAGCCGACGCCGGTGGCGACGCCGCACGCATCGCCGGCCGTCGCATCCTTGCGGTGCTCGGCGTCACGACCCTCTCGACCCTCGGCATCGCCGTGGGCATCCTCGCGTGCATCGCGCCTGGCATCTGGCTGATGGGAGCGTGGTCGGTCGTCGTGCCCGTGTTGATCCTCGAGAACACGGGCGTGTTACGGGCGCTGGGACGATCCTTCGAGCTCACGAAAACGCGCATCTGGGCTGCCCTCGGTGTCGTTATCACCGGCCAGCTGATGACGACGACAATCACGTTGTCACTCACAACCGCGATCGACCTGCTCATTTCGACGGGTGACAGTTTAACCGCCCAGGTCATCGCCCAATCGGTCGCGGCGACGATCGCCGCGATCATCACAACGCCGTTCATCGCGACCGCGGTCGTTGCGCTGTACTTCGATCTGCGCATCCGCAACGAGGCCTTTGACGTGCAGATGCTGCTCTCCCGACTCGACTCCGGTCGGGCGTGATCCTCATCGCGGTCGACCCCGACGCGGCCCGGCGCGACGCGGTCGAGATTCTCGGCGGCCGAGAGTACCGCCGCGATCCCGCCCCGCGTCCGTTCCGCGGCGTGCTCGAATGGATCGGCGATCGGCTCGAACCGATCTTCGACTTCATCGGACGCGTCCTCTCCGCGATCCCCTGGTGGCTGTGGCTCGTGATCGCGTTCGCGGTGATCGGCTTCGTCGTCGCGCTCTACATCCGGCGCGTCGAACGGCGGACGGCCAGCGGCCGCGGCCGCGGCGCGGAGGGAACGCCTTCGACCGCGCAGGAAGACCCCCGCGAGCTCGACCGTGCGGCCGAAGCCGCCGAGCGGGCGGGAGACTTCGCGCGCGCGGTGCGGCTGCGGTTCCGCGCGGGCTTATTGCGGCTCGGGACGCGCGGCCAAATCGTCTACCGACCGTCGGTCACGACGACCGAAGTGCGGCGCGTGCTCGGTTCGGAGACGTTCGATCAGCTCGCCGGCACGTTCGAACAGGTCGCCTACGGCGGACGGGCGGCCGCACCGCCGGACGTCGCCGAGGCCCGAGCGCACTGGCCGCGCGTGCACGACGAAGCGCGGGCGAGCCGGTGACACCGCGCGCGCGGCAAGCCGCAGTCGCCGTCGCGGGGTTCGTCATGCTCATCATTGGTTGCAACCTGCTCGCACGCGGGCTGGACGACTCCGTCGGCGGACGAGAACCCACGGGGGCGTCGAACTCGACCTATGCGAGCACCGGCGAAGGGCTCGCCGGCTACTTCGAGTTGCTCACACGCTGGGGCCACCCAGTCGACCGCATCCGGGGTGAGCTCGGTGACGCCAATCTCGACCCGTCCCACACGCTCGTGATCGTCGCGCCCGCGGTGCTGCTCTCCGAGCAAGACGAGCAGGCCGTCGAGCTGTTCGTGGAATTCGGCGGCCGACTCGTGCTGGCGGGCGTCGATGGCGGTGTCACCAGCCAGCTGCTCGGCGACCGCGCGCCGGCGGAAACCGACGGTGCCGAGCACTACACCCAGTTCGCGTCGTCACTGCCGCTGCTCTCCCGCGTCGTCGTCGACGGGGACGCGGCCTACGAGTCGAGCGAGGTGTACCGCGTTCTCGTGCGCGAAGACGCGGCCGTGCTCGCGATGACCGCCCGGGTCGGCGCCGGTGAGGTCGTATTGCTGGCCGACCCCTCCCTCGTTCAGAACGAATCGCTCGTCGAGGACGACAACGCGGCGCTCGCGGTCGAGTTGGCAGGCGAGGACGGCCGCACGGTCGTGTTCGCGGAAGGCGTCCACGGCTATGGAAAAGCCACGGGTCTCGACGCGATCCCGACTCGCTGGCGTTATGCACTCGCGTTCCTCGCGCTGGCCGCGGTCGTGTTCAGCTGGGCACGCGGCCGCCGCCTCGGACCGCCGGACCGACCGCGACGCGATCTTCCGCCCGCACGGAGCGAGTACATCACCGCGCTCGGAACGACGCTCGGGCGAACCGGCGACCGCGCGTCGGCGCTCGCGACCGTCGCGGCGCACGGACGGGCCCAGATCGCGCGCCGCGCCGCGCTGCCCGCCGACGCCGACCGGACCGCGTTCGACGCCGCGGCGCGCCAGCTCGGGCTCGACGACGACGAGATCGCCGCCTTGTGGTCACCACCGGGCGACGACGCTGGAGTCATGCAACTGGGACGCGCGGTTGCACGCGCGTCGGACGAGAGGGCGAAATCGTGAACGAGTTACGGGACCGAGTGGTCGCGGAAGTTCGTAGAGTCGTCGTCGGCCAAGATCAGGTCGTCGAAATCATGCTGGCCGCCGCCAGCTGCGGGGGCCACTTGCTGCTCGAGGGCGTTCCCGGTGTTGCGAAGACGCTTCTGGCGAACGCGTTCGCGCGTGCTGTCGGTGTCGAGTTCCGGCGCGTGCAGTTCACTCCCGACATGCTCCCCTCCGACCTCACGGGCACCATGACGCTGCGCGGCAACGATCTCGCGTTCCGTCCGGGGCCGGTGTTCACGAATCTGTTGCTCGCCGACGAGATCAACCGCACACCACCGAAGACGCAGGCGGCGCTCCTCGAAGCCATGCAGGAGAGCCAGGTCAGCGTGGATGGCCAGCCCCACCCGCTGCCCGACCCGTTCCTCGTCGTCGCGACCCAGAACCCGATCGAGTACGAGGGCACGTACCCGCTGCCCCAAGCCCAGCTCGACCGCTTCCTCGCCAAGCTCGACGTGGGTTACCCCGACGCCGCAAACGAGGCGCAGATGCTGCGGCTCACCCACCACGGCGTTGCACCGGCAACGCTCGACGACGTGCAGCGCGTCGCCGCACCCTCCGACATCATCGCCGCGCGCGAACTCGTCGACGCAACAACGGTCAGCGAGGACGTCATCGGTTATGTCGTCGCGCTCGTGCGCAAGACGCGAGACATTCCGAGCGTGTCGCTCGGCGGAAGTCCGCGCGCCGCAGTACACCTGCTGGCGGCGGCCAAGGCCGCGGCGCGGCTCGCCGGTCGCGGCTTCGTGGTTCCTGACGACGTCGTCGCGGTTGCGCCCGCCGTCCTGCGGCACCGCATCCAGCTCCGACCCGAGGCCGAACTCGAGCGGTACACGGCGGATGACGCCGTGCGCACCGCCATCAGTTCGGTGCCGATTCCCCGATGAGTCCCACCCCGCGCGCGGCGCTCGCCTACCTCGCGGTTGCCCTCGGCGCGCTCGTGTTGCCGCCACTGGTCACGGTCATCCTCGCGGTCGCGATCACGCTCATCGTCGTCGTGGACATGATTGATGCCCGCCACCCGTTGCGCGTGCTGCGTAACGCACCCAAGATCGTCGCGCGTGGTGTTCCCGCGCGTCTCACCGTCACGCCCGACGGCCTCGCACACGAGCGAGTGGAGCTCAGGCAGGCGACGCCACCCGACGTCGACGTCACTCCGTCGGCGGCGATCGGTGGACTCGACGCGCAGTTGGTGGCGCGACGACGGGGTCGGCACGCGTTGCCGGCGGCGGCGGCGCGGCGCGAGGGCCCGCTCGGTCTCGGTGCGTGGAACTTCGCTGGAGACGGCCCCCACGAGTTGCTCGCGTATCCCGACGTTCCCGCCGCGCAATGGCTCATCATCCAGCTGCGCCAGGGCCGGTTCCGCGAGCAGGGGCAGCGCACGCGCGGACCCCTCGGTCTCGGCACCGACTTCGAATCGATTCGCGACTACCTGCCCGACGACGACGTTCGTCAGATCAACTGGCGCGCCACGGCCCGCATGGGGCGACCGATGAGCAACCAGTACCGCGTCGAGCAAGACCGTGACGTCGTGTGTGTGCTCGACGCGGGTCGGCTCATGGCCGCTCCCATCGGTGGGCTCACGCGCCTCGACGCGGCCGCGGACGCGGTCACTGCCGTCGCGCTCGTCGCCGACGAGATCGGCGACCGGTGTGGAGTCGTCGTATTCGACGCCGAGATCCGAAAGCGCGTCTCGCCGCGTCGCGGCGGTGGGCGCGTCGTGGTCGAAGCGATCGTCGACGTCGAGCCGACCCTCGTCGACAGCGACTACGACTCGGCCTTCAAGTCGATCGGAGGTTCGAAGCGTGGAATGGTGCTCGTGTGCACCGACCTCGTCGACGAGTCGGCCGCGCGTTCGCTGCTGGCGGCGGTCCCGATCCTCGCGAAGCGCCACGCCGTGGTCGTCGCGTCCGCGACCGACCCCGATCTCGAGCGCGCGGTGACGCAGCCGCCCTCGACACCGGCGGATGTGTACAGCACCGCGGTCGCGCTTGACGTCCTCGACGCCCGAACGCGCGTCGCGGCCCGACTGCGAGGCGCGGGGGCCGTCGTGATCGAGGCCAGTCCGGCTCGTCTGGGTGAAGCCTGCGTCGCGGCGTACCTGCGCCTCAAGGCGCGCGCGCGGTTGTAGGACCGCGCGCGCGTCCGAGCAGGAATATTCCACCCCAGAAGATGATCCCGAGCCCGAGCCCGAAGACCAGAACAACTCCGAGTGAATAGCCCGACGGTGTCACGAAACCCTCGACCAATCCGGCGATGACGATGAAGATGCCGGTACCGATCAGCATCTCCGCCGCCGACCGCGCTTCCTCGCGCAGCGCGAGCCTGCGCGGTCGCGTGCCCGGATCGACGATCGAGAATCCCATGCGCATTCCCGCGGCACCGGCAACCGCGATGCAGCTCAGCTCCAGTACGCCGTGCGCGGTGACCTGCTGGGCGAGCGCCGCTCCGTTCCCGGCCCCGATCGCGAGCCCGAAGGTTGCGCCAAGAACCACGCCGTTCGTGATCAGGACGAGCGCGGCACCAAATCCGAAGGCGATCCCTGCGGCGAACGCCAAGATCGTGACCCGTAGATTGTTGGTGAAGATGAAGCTCGAGAACGCCGCCTGATCGTCGACCGAGTACCCGAAGTCTTCGCCGCGCGTGCGGGGCTCGGTGACGTACTGGAACTCGGTTGGAACCAGTCCACCACCCGCACCCGGGTCGCGCCACGCCCAGTACCCGGCGAGCACCGCCGGTCCGAGGAAGCAGACCGCCGCGAACGCGACGAGCCCGATGCGCTCGCGCACTCGGACCCAGTACGTGCGCGTGACGAAGTCGCGCAGCGTCCCTCCGGTACGCGCGGTGTGGTACACCGCGGTTCGGGCGCGGTGCACGAGCCCTTCGAGTCTCCGCAACATCGGGTGGCCGGGAAATCGTCGGCGCGCGATTGCCAGGTCGGCGGCGGCCGCGCGGTAGGTGGTACCGAGACGCCGCACCCGCTGCGCGCCAAGGCGCGACGGGCGGCGCCTCGCGTCGTCGAGCAACTGCTCCAGCTCGTTCCAGATCGGCGCGCGCTCCGTGAGGAAGTCGTCTAGCGTTCCCACGTGCACCTCGACAACCGGATCACGATTGCCACCCCGGAAGGGGTGACGATCGAGTTGGTGCTCGCCGGACTCGGCTCACGATTCGTCGCCCGCCTGCTCGACACGCTCATTCAGGTCATTGCCATTCTTGCACTCGTGCTCATCGCGGCGGTGGCGGCCGGCGGCTTCGACCTCGGTGGGGTCGTCACCGCGTTCGTCCTCGTCGGTGCCTTCTTCATCCTGTTCCTCTACGACATCCCGTTCGAGGTGATGGCCGGCGGCCGTACCCCTGGGAAGTCGGCGACGGGTATCCGCGTCGTAGGCAACAACGGCGAGCCGGTCGACTTCGTCACGAGCGCGGTTCGCAACCTGATCCGCATCATCGACTTCCTGCCCGGCGTCTATCTCGTCGGCTCGATCGCCATCGTCGCCACCGAGAAGGGACAGCGGCTGGGTGATCTGGCGGCCGGCACCTACGTCGCGCGGGAGCGCTTCGGTGGTCGCGCACCCGACGCGCCGGTCGCGCCGATGAGCGTGCCGGTTTCGCATGTCATCGACTGGGACGTCACCGCGGTGGGCGCCGAGGAGCTGCGAATCGTGCGCCACTTCCTCGACCGGCGCCTCACGCTACCGTCGCAGATCCGCACGTACTTCGCGGTGGAGCTGGTCAAGCGCCTCTGGCCCAAGGTTCCGGGACTCCCGCCCGACGCGCATCCCGAATACATCCTCGAGGGCATCGTGGTCGCCAAGCACGCGCGCGCGTGATCACGGTCGACATCGCACGCGGGCGCGAGCTCCGACTCGCCGCCGGGACGATGATCGGCTCCGCCGCCGTGTGGCCACTGCTTCCGTTGCATCCGTCGCTCGCGTGCCCGCTGCGGACCACGACGGGCATCCCCTGCCCGATGTGCGGGATGACGCGTGCGGTCGTTGCCGCGGCCCACGGCGACGTCGGCGCGTCGCTGCGCTACAACCCGGTCGGCATCGTCGTCCTCGCGCTCGCGGTCGCGCTCGTGTTGGCACCGTCCCTGGCGCGGGCGCGATGGCGGGTCCGGCCGTGGGCCGCGGTCGCAGCCGTCGGCATGCTGTGGGCGTACAACATCGCGCTCAACCCCACCTTCAACTGATACCTGCGCCGCATACCCCGGATAGTTCGGGTTTTGCGGCGCAGGTTCGCGTCAGGCGTCGACTTCGCGGCGGCCTTCGAGCGCGCGACCGAGCGTGACCTCGTCCGCGTATTCGAGATCACCGCCTACGGGAAGTCCGCTCGCGATGCGCGTGACGCGTACGCCCAACGGCTTCAGCAAGCGCGCGAGATACATGGCCGTCGCCTCGCCTTCGATGTTCGGGTTGGTCGCGAGGATGACCTCCGTGATTGCTTCGGCCGGGACTCGGGCCAGCAACTCCTTCACTCGCAGCTGTTCGGGGCCGATCCCTTCGATCGGTGAGATCGCGCCTTGCAGCACGTGGTACCGGCCGCGGTATTCGCCGGTTCGTTCGACCGCGACGATGTCGCGGGGTTCCTCGACCACGCAGAGGACGTGTGGCTCGCGGCGTTCGTCACGACAGATCGAACAGAGGTCGCCCTCCGCGAGGCTGTGGCACTGCCGGCACCACGAGATGCGCTCCTTCGCATCGACGATCGCGTGCGCGAGTCGTTTGGCGTCTTCGGGCGCGGTCTTCAAGAGATAGAAGGTGATGCGCTGCGCCGACTTCGGCCCGATGCCGGGCAAGCGGCCCAGCTCGTCGATGAGCGCCTGGACCGGCCCCTCGTATACGGCCATCAGTCCAGCAGCTTGCCCATGTCACCCAAGCCCATGCCGCCGAGATCGAGACCGCCGGTGGCCGCACCGAGCGAGTCCTCTTGGAGCGCACGGGCTTTTCGCAGCGCATCGGAAACCGCGGCGACGACGAGGTCTTCGAGCGTTTCGACGTCGGCCGGATCGACGACGCCGGGATCGATCGTGATGCCCCGCAGCTCGCCCTGCCCGTTCGCGGTCGCGCGGACGACGCCACCGCCCGCGGTTCCTTCGACCGTCATGCTCTCGAGCGCGTCCTGTGCGGCCCGCATGTCTTGTTGCATCTTCTGTACTTGCTCGAGCATCTTCATAGGGTCGAGACCGGCCATGACAGTCCTCTGACTTCAGATGTGCGGACGTTCTTCGAGTACCTGGGCACCGAGATCGGAAACAAGTCGGCTGACAGTGTCGGTGGGCGGCGCGTCGTGGGCATCGACGAGTTCGTCGAGGACGATCTCGTGTTCCTCCTCGTGCGGCAGCGGGCGCGGGTCCATCGCGACGGGCCGAAAGGCGTCGGGCGCGTCGAAGTCATGCGCTCGCAGCACGAACCGCGGCGCGTATCCAAGCCGCGACGCGAACGCCTCCTTGATCGTGTCGGCTTCGCTCCGGAAGCGCTTGTTCGTCGCTTCCACGCGGACACGCGGCACGCCGAACACGATCGCACCGTTCTCGATACCAATCGGCTGTGCTTCTTGGATCGCGGCCGCCAACGGTGCGCTGAGTCCGCCGAGCACCGTCGGCCATGCTTCGATGACATCGTCGATGTCGGGCGCGACGCGAGATCCGACCGCCGGCTCGGCCTCGGACTCCAGCGCGGGCGCTGAGGGCTTGGGCGCCGTCGCTCGGAGCTCGGACCCGCGTGCTTGCAACACTGCGCCCGAATGCGCGGTCGGCCGCTCGGCCGCAGCAGCCGCGCCCGCTCCCGCTGGTGGTGCGCCGTCGTCGCGGCGCTCCAATCGCTCAACGCGCTCGAGCAGCGTCTCGACGCTGGTACGCGCCTCGCGCCGCGCGACCCGGACGATCGCGACTTCGAGCACCAGGCGCGGATCGGCGACGGTTTGTTGGCGTACATCGACGATCGTCTGGCCGAGGATCTCGATCGCGCGTGTGATCGCGGCGTTCCCCATCGACTTCGCAAGTGTCTCGAGGCGGAACCCTTCCTCCGCCGGCCCGTCGTAGGGCACGGCGGGTGCGTTGGCGCGCATGAACGCGTCGCGCAGACCGCGCAAGAGGTCGTCGGCGACGCGGCGCATGTCGTGGCCCCGCACCAACGCGTTGTGCAGGGCGACTAGGGCGCCCGCGATGTCCTCGGCCGCGGCCGCTTCGAGAATCGCCATGCGCAGCTCGAACGGCGCGCCGCCGAGCGCGTCCTGGACCGCCGGGCCGTCGAGCTGTCCGCCGCCCACGGCCAGCGCTTGGTCGAGCAGCGACAACGCGTCGCGGGCCGAGCCCGCGGCGCGGCGCGCGACGAGATCGAGGGCGCTTTCGTCCGCGGGAATGCCCTCGCGACCGAGAATATCGGAGAGGTGCGACAACAGCTGCTCGTGCGAAAGCAGCGTGAACTCGAAGTGCTGCGTGCGCGAGCGGATGGTGGCGAGAACCTTGTGCGGGTCGGTGGTGGCAAGCACGAACACGACGTGCTCGGGTGGCTCCTCGAGCGTCTTCAACAGCGTGTTGGAAGCCGCGGCCGAAAGCATGTGCACTTCGTCGACGATGTACACCTTCCGCATGCTCGTCGCGCCCAACCCGAGGTGCACACTCTGGATGAGGTCCCGCATCGCTTCGACACCGTTGTTGGACGCCGCGTCGAGCTCGACGAGGTCGTAGAACGTGCCGTCGCCGATTGCGCTGCAGTTCTCACACGTTGCGCATGGTTCGCCGTCGGCGTCGAGGTTCTGGCAGTTCAACGCCCGCGCCAGCAGCCGCGCCGTGGTCGTCTTTCCGGTCCCGCGTGGCCCGGAGAACAAGTACGCGTGCCCGATCCGGCGTTCGACGACAGCGTTGCGCAGCGCAGTCGTCACGTGGTTTTGGCCGACGAGCTGCGCGAAGCGTTGCGGTCGATGCGTGCGGTACAGGCTGGCCACGGGGCGCAGGCTACCGGCGCGGGTAACGTAGAGGGTGGCCCGCTCGCGCCGCGTCGGGACCGGCGCGACGGCAGCCCGTGAACCGAGTCAGATCCGGAAGGAAGCAGCTCTCAGCGGAAACTGCCGAGTGCCGCCGAGACCCCTGATGTAGGCCGCGAGCGGGCCGCTTGTCTGCGCACGACCGCTACCATCCCACCCTTCGGAGGGGTGCGAGAGCGGCCGAATCGGCACGCTTGGAAAGCGTGTGTGGGGCAACCTACCGTGGGTTCGAATCCCACTCCCTCCGCTGGGAGCGCGTCGAGATAGGAGCACGCATGACCGCGACCGGCGCTCGCCACGACGGCACGACAACGCCCGCCGACCGGGCGTCGCGCAATGTCGTCATCGCCGCCCTCGCGATCTCGGTCGTGCACTACACCGACAACACGATCCGCTTCGACGAGTACCCGACCGGCGAAAACGACTGGCTCACACCGACGCTGGTTCCGATGTTCTGGGCGCTTTTCGCCGCCGGTGGGGTCGCCGGGTACCTGCTGTACCGCCGCGGTCAACGCGCGGGCGCGGCCGCCGCACTCGCGTTCTTCTCGGTGGGTGGTCTGGTGAGCCCCCTCCACTACACCGAGGGTCACCTCTCCGAGTTCGACGCGTTCCAGCACGTCAACATCGCCGCTGATCTGCTCGCCGGTCTGGCCGTGCTCGCATTCGCGGCGTGGATCGCCCGCGGAGAGCGTCGTCACGCGAAGTGAAGACCGCGGCGTAAGGTCGCTCGGCGTGGACACTTGCGAGCAGTGCGGGTTCGAGTACGACCTGGGTGAAGCAACCTCGGCGGGTCGCGCCATCGTCGACGGTGCGACTGCACTCGACGCACGGACGCAACCGACGTAGGAGAAGTCATTCACTCGATCGAGCTCTCGAAGTAGTGCGGTACGACGAGTGGATGCAGCGCGCGCTCGACGAGGCGCGCGCCGCATCTGCGCACAATGATGTGCCGGTCGGCGCGGTCGTCGTCGCCCTCGACACCTGCCATGTCGTCGCCGCGCGCCACAACGAACGCGAACGCACCGCCGATCCCACCGCGCACGCCGAGGTCCTCGCGCTCCGCGATGCCGCGAGCGGGGCCGGCACGTGGCGTCTCGAACGCCATGCGCTCGTCGTCACGCTCGAACCCTGCCCAATGTGCGCAGGCGCGGTGTGGGCGGCGCGCATCCCCTTGCTCGTCTTCGGCGCCGCCGACCCCAAGGCGGGCGCCGCGAGCACGCTCTACAACCTCGCGGCCGATCCCCGGTTGAACCACACAACCGAGGTCGTTACCGGCGTCCGCGCGCAGGAATGCGCGGCCTTGCTACACGAGTTCTTCCGGCCGAGACGAGACCCCTGATCACCTAACATCTCGCCCCGGAGGGATGCGAGAGCGGCCGAATCGGATGGTCTCGAAAACCATTGTGGGGCAACCCACCGTGGGTTCAAATCCCACTCCCTCCGCGGCAACGGACCCTGCAGTCAGCGGGGTCCGTTTCGCGTCAGTTCGGCCCGAGACTCAAGTTCGTGTAGATCTCGCGAGTCGCGGGAGACCGGTTGAGCGTGTAGAAGTGGAACGACGTCACCCCACCGGCGCGCAGCGCTTCACACAGCTCGGTTGCGGCATCGACGCCGACCTGGTGCATGGCCGCGTCGTCGTCGGCGACCGCACGCAGACGATCCTCCAGCCAGCTCGGGAAGTCGGCGCCGGACATCTCGGCCATGCGCTTCACGGACTTCACGTTCGTGACCGGCATGATTCCGGGGATCACAGGCGTCGTGACGCCGAGCGCGTCGAGGTCGCCGAGAAAAGCGAACCACACCTGCGGTTCGAAGAAGAACTGCGACAGCCCGAAGTCCGCCGCTGCGAGCTTTTCGGCCTGGCGGCGACGGTCGTCGCCGGAGTGGGTGGACGCGGGATGACCCTCGGGATGCACCGCGACGCCGACCGAGAAGTCACCGATCTCGCGTGCCAGGTCGATCAGGTCGGTCGCGTGCTCGAGTTCGGTCACCGCCGACTCCGAGAAGTCCTTGGGGACGTCGCCGCGCAGCGCGAGCACGTTCTCGATTCCCGTGTCGCGGTAGCGCTCGAGAATCTCGACGAGGTCCGACCGATAGTGCGCGGCACAGGTGAGATGCGCCATCGCCGTCATCGAGGTATCACGATTGATTCCTACGACAATGTCGTGCGTGCGGTCGCGAGTGGAGCCGCCCGCGCCATACGTCACCGAGACAAACGACGGGTGCAACGGCTCGAGCTGGCGCAGCGTGTCCTCGAGCTGGCGTTGCGCCTCGGGCGTCTTGGGCGGGAAGAACTCGAACGAATAGCTCGGCCCCCGCGCGAGGAGATCGACGATCTTGGTCACGACGCTCGAGGCTACCCGGAGCGCGACTCGGTCTCGCTGCGAAATCGGCGCAGCCGCAGCGAGTTGGTGACGACGAACACCGACGAGAATGCCATCGTCCCGGCCGCAATCATCGGGTTCAGCAACCCGACGGCTGCGAGCGGGATCGCGGCCACGTTGTAAGCGAACGCCCAGAAGAGGTTGGTCCTGATCGTCGCGAGCGTGCGCCGAGCCAGCGCGATCGCGTCAGCGGCGCGGCGCAGATCACCGGACACGAGCGTGATCTCGGCGGCCTCGATCGCGACGTCGGTGCCGGTGCCGATTGCGAGCCCGAGGTCAGCCTGCGCGAGCGCGGGCGCGTCGTTCACGCCGTCACCCACGAATGCGACACGCTTTCCCTGCGCCTGGAAGGACTCGACGACTTCGACTTTGCCCGCGGGGAGCACGCCCGCGACAACCTCGTCAAGACCGACCTCGGCGGCGATGGCGCGCGCGGTGCGTTCGTCGTCGCCCGTCACCATCACGACGTCCAGCCGGAGCTCGCGGAATCGGCGCACGGCCGCACCGGATGTCGGCTTGACCGTGTCGGCTACCACGAAGACGGCCGTGGCTTCCCCGTCCCATCCGGCGAAGACGGCGGTGCGGCCGTGTTCGCCGGCGGTTGCAGCGGCGCGCTCGAGGGAGTCCGGGACGATCGGAAACAAGGTCGCGCGTCCGACGACGACGTCGACGCCATCGACGGTCGCCCGCACTCCGATGCCGGCGTCACTCTCGAACCTGGTCGGGGCGACCAGTTCGATACCGCGATCGCGACCACCGGCAGCGATCGCACGCGCGATCGGATGTTCGGACGCGTCCTCGGCTGAGCCGACGAGTCGGAGGACGCGGTCGAGGTCGTTGTCGTTTGCACTGATGACATCGACGAGATGCATCTTGGCTTCGGTGATCGTGCCGGTCTTGTCGAGCACCATCGTGTCGACGAGCTGTGTGCGCTCGAGCACCTCGCCGCCCTTGATGAGAATGCCGAGCTGCGCGGCACGGCCGGTGCCGACGACGATCGCAGTCGGTGTCGCGAGCCCGAGCGCGCACGGGCACGCGATGATCAGCACTGCCACCGCAGCGGTGAACGCGTCGTCGGCGTCGTGTCCGGTGACGAGCCAGCCCACGAGCGTGATGAGCGCCAGCACGAGCACGATCGGCACGAACACTGCCGACACCCGGTCGGCGAGACGCTGCACGGGCGCCTTCGATCCCTGCGCTTGTTCGACCATGCGCGCGATCTGGGCGAGCGCGGTGTCGGCTCCGACCCGCGTCGCTTCCACCACGAGCCGGCCCGAGGTGTTCACGGTCGCGCCGTACACCGGGGCGCCGGGCGTGACTTCGACCGGAACGGGCTCGCCGGTGAGCATGGAGACGTCCACCGCGCTCACACCGTCGACGACGACGCCGTCGGTGGCGATCTTCTCGCCCGGGCGCACAACAAACCGGTCGCCGACCTGCAGGTCAGCGATCGGGATCTCGGCGCCGGACTCCAGACGCGCGGTCTTCGCACCGAGTTCTGAGAGCGCCCGCAGCGCCGCGCCCATCCGCCGCCGGGCGCCCGCCTCGAGCCACTTGCCGAGCAGCACCAGCGTGATGATGACCGCCGCCGTTTCGAAGTAGACGTGCGCCGCGTCCTCGCCGATCCCCATGTCCGTCGCCGCGGCGTCGAAGAACAACAGCGCCACCATCGACCACGTCCACGCCGCGATGGTGCCGATCGTCACGAGAGTGTCCATCGTGGCCGTGCGGTTCCGCAGTGCGGCGAAGGTACGGCGGTGCAACGACCAACCCGCGACCCACACCACCGGTGTGCCGAGCGTCGCCGCGACCCACTGCCAGTTGTCGAACTGGAGCGCGTCGAACATCGAGATCGCGACCAGAGGCACCGTCAGGATCGCCGCGAGCAGGAAACGACGGAACGCAACGCCGGGGTCCTCCACGTGCGCCATGTGGTCGTGCGGGTCATGGTGCGCGCTCGGAGTGGGCACTTCGTAACCGAGGTCGCCTATCTCTCGCGTGAGTGCGTCGGCGTCGACGACCGCGGGGTCGAACATCGCGGTCGCGCGCCCGGTCGCGAAGTTCACGTTGACGTCCTCGACGCCGGGCAGCCGCGCGAGCCCCTTCTCGATGCGGGCGACGCACGACGCGCACGACATTCCCTTCACCGGGACGTCGAAGCGCTGACGCGGCGTCGACGCGGCGCCGCCATCGCGATCGCGATCGCGATCGCGATCGCGATCGCTAACTGCTTCCCGACCAGCCGTCACGGACTGTCCTTTGATGGCACTCGGTGGGCTGTGAGCCCAAGAACCCGACTCTGATGGCATTCGGTGGGCTGCGAACCCAGCGGGCACCGCGTTCCGTGTACTATACCCCTGTACCCTATTCAGTACACCGCAGGAGCGCCCGATGCGCGGCTACGCGATGCACAAGCCGGACTACCTGACTCGCCTGCGCCGGATCGAAGGCCAGGTGAGAGGGCTACAGCGGCTGATCGACGAAGACGAGTACTGCATCGACGTCCTTACCCAGATCGCGTCGGTATCGAAGGCGCTGCAAGGCGTCGGCCTCGGCCTCCTCGATGAACACCTGCGCCACTGCGTTCGTGACGCCGCGAGCGCGGACGGCGACGAGGGCGACGCGAAGGTGCACGAAGCCGTGCAAGCCGTCGAACGCCTGCTCCGCGCGTAGAAAGACCCGCTCCGCCCATCGCCAACGCGGTCGATAGCCTCCGTCCCGAGGGGCCGACCACGGACGGTGCTCACAGGTCGCCACGATGGCGCAGGTGGAGGCAGGGCCGTGGTGAGCCGGGGCACGCGAGCAGCCTGGGTACTTCCGATCCTGGTGTTCGTCGCGGGCGCGGCGGTTCCGCGCGCCGCGCCGGCGGCGGCGCCGGCGCCGGCGAGATTGGCCGCCGTCGCATTCGCCGTGCAAGGCAGCGTCGGGCAGGTCGCCGTCACGCACGCGCCCGCGGGCATCGACCTCGATCTCGTCGATCGCGACGGAATCCTCACCGACTCTGGCCGTACCGACGCGTTCGGCAGCCTCCTCTGGCGCGCGGTCACACCCGACGCCGGGTATCGGGTGGTACAGGAAGACGGAACTGCGAGCGCGGCGATCACCGTGCTCGCGCCGAACGACACGCCGCCGCAGTCCTCCTACGACCACCAGACGCTGGAGCCCGGCTTCGGCTACATCACAACGCGCGACGGGACGAAGCTCAGCGTTACGGTGCGGCTGCCGGGTCCGATCGACGAGGGTCCGTATCCGACCGTCGTCGAATACTCCGGCTACGCCGCGTCGCATCCGACCGCCCCGCAGCCGAGCACGTTGGTAGCGGGCTTGGTCGGCTACGCGACGGTTGGCGTCAACGTGCGCGGCACCGGATGTTCCGGCGGCGCGTTTTCCTATTTCGAAACATTGCAGGCGCTCGATGGTTACGACGTGATCGAGACGGTCGCCGCGCAGCCATGGGTCGCGCACGGCCACGTCGGCATGGTCGGGATCTCCTACCCCGGCATCAGCCAGCTGTTCGTCGCGCGCATGCGTCCGCCGAGCCTCGCCGCGATCGCGCCGCTGTCGGTCATCGCCGACACGTACCGCAGCACGTTGTATCCCGGTGGGATATTCAACGACGGGTTCGCGCTCGAGTGGGCGCGTGATCGCGGCGACCAGGCGAAGCCGTACGGCCAGGGTTGGGAGCACACGGTCGTCGCGATGGGTGGACCCACCGGCATGCAGTGCGCGGAGAACCAGCTGCTCCGCCACCAAAACCAAGATCTCGTCGCCGAGATCGCCGCAAATCCCTTCGCGGACGGCGCGCTCGGCGATGCGCTCGCGCCCGTGACGTTCGCGGACGAGATCGACGCGCCGGTGTTCATGGGCGGCGCGTGGCAGGACGAACAGACGGGCGGCCACTTCGCGTCGATGTGGAGCGAATTTGCGACGAAGACGAAGTTCTTCGGCACCAACGGCACGCACGTCGACAGCATGCTCGCGCAGCTCAACCGCTGGTTCGAGTTCCTCGAGTTCTACGTCGCGCGCCGAATCCCGGTCGTACCGACGGCGGCGCGCGCACTCGCGCCGGCGATCATTCAGTCTCAGGTCGGGATCGCCGGAATGCAACTCGAGCCGGATCGGTTCACCGGCTTTCCGTCCTACGACGCCGCGCTCGCCGCGTACGAGAACGAGCCTTCCGTGCGGATCCTGCTCGAGAACGGCGCCGGCGATCCGACCAAACCCGGCACACCGCTCGGAACATTCGAAACATCGTTCGCATCGTGGCCACCCCCCGCCCAGCCGACGACGTGGTGGATGCAGCCCGACCAACAGCTCGGCCGCACGCCTCCAACGATCGCGGACGGCGACGGCCGCGCAACGACGTCGTATGTGTACGACCCGACGGCGAAGCCACCGACGAACTACACGGGATCCGACGCCGCGATCTGGACAGCCAACCCGACGTACGACTGGCGACCGTTGCCGATCGGGCGCGCGCTCGGGTTCGCGACGATACCGCTCGACGCCGAGCTCGTGATGATCGGATCGGGCAGCGTCGATTTGTGGGTGCGCTCCACCGCGCCGGATACGGACATCGAAGTCACGCTCACGGAGGTACGCCCGGACGGGAGCGAGGTGTACGTGCAGAATGGCTGGCTGCGCGCGAGCCACCGCGCGCTCGACCCGGCGCGCACGACGCCCTCGCGACCGTGGTCGACACACGCCGAGGCGGACGCGGCACCCCTCCCGCCGTCCGGGTTCGCATTTGTACGCGTCGAACTGTTCCCGTTCGCACACGTGTTCCGGCCCGGCTCACAGATCCGCATCATCGTCGAAGCACCCGGCGGCAACCGACCGTTGTGGACGTTCGCGTCCGTGGCCGCGGCGGGAACGGTCGTCAACACGGTCGGGCACTCGGTCGGCCGCGCATCGCGGGTCGTACTTCCGGTCGTTGCGGGGATCGACGCGCCCGACGCGCTCCCGCCGTGCGGGACGCTCCGCGGCCAGCCGTGCCGCGCCGCCCACGGCGTTGCGCAGCCGGTTGCGGTGACGGCGTCGATTGTCGGCGACGACGCGGTGGTGTCGTGGTCGAAGCCGCCGTTCGTCCGGCCCGACCTCACGGTCGCGGGCTACCGCGTCACCGAACATCCCAACGGTCGGATCCTCGACCTGTTCGCCGACACGACGTCGGCTGCGTTCGCCGATCTCCAACCGGGGCCGCACGCGTTCACCGTGGAGTCGCGCTACGTCGAGGGGGGAGGGAGCGGCCCGTCGACGGCCTCTGCGACCGTCACCGCGCTCGCGCAGCAGCTGCCGACGACAACCACGACGACGACCTCAACGACAACCACCGTGACGCCCGCGCTGCAACAACAAGTCACGACTTCGACCACGACGACGGTCCAGGATCCCTTCGATCCCGACGTCGAGGACTTCTCCAACGACCTCGACGACTTCTCCGAGTTCGACAGCGATTTCGACAGCGATTTCGACAGCGACTTCGACAGCGACTTCGGTGACGATTTCTCCGATACCGGCAGCGACTTCGAAACATTCGCGATCGACGACGCAATCGCCGACGGGATCCTCGCTGTCACCGGCGGTGCCGCGGCCGAGCCGTTGCGCGCGGCGGTGATCCTTCTCGTTGCGGGTGGCGTGCTCATGCGCGTGGCCGGGCGCACATCGAGCCGCAAAACTCCCCGCGCGTAGACTCTCGCGTCATGGCGCAAACGGACGCCCCGCCCGCCGATAAGAAGGAGCGGTGGAGTTTCTCGTGGAAGCACCTCTACGACGAGGTCGTCACGACGGGGCTCTGCACCGGCTGCGCCGGCTGCGTGATCGCGTGCCCGCACGACGTCCTTGACTACGACGATCTCCTCGGCGTGTACAAGCCACTCCAGATCGAGGAATACGGCGGGCCCGCCGATTGCAGCCACGGCGACAAGGCGTGCACCTCGTGCACGCGTGCGTGCCCACGTTTTCGCGCGTGGGAGCCGGAGATCGACAACTTCTTGTTCGGTCGAGAGCGCTCCATCGACGAGGTTTCCGGCGTGCTCAAAGACATCTGCCTGGCGCGTGCGTCCGATGGGGAGCTGCATGAGGTCGGCCAGGACGGGGGGCTGGTGTCGGCGATGCTCGTGTACGCACTCGAGCACGACTTGATCGACGCCGCGCTGGTTTCGTACTTGGAAGGTGACGGATCGACGTGGAAGGCCGTACCGGGAATCGCCCGAACGCGAGCCGACATCATCGCGTCCGCCGGGAGCCGCTATACGTATTCTGCCAACACGCTCGCGTACAAGGACCTCGAAAAGGAAGATGAGCGCATCGCGTTGGTCGGGATGTCGTGCCAGTCGTCGGTGCCACCCGCAATGAAGCAGCGCAAGGCGGGCAAGGTCGCGCGCCGCCTCACGTTGAACATCGGGCTGCTGTGCTCGAAGACGTTCGACGACGCGATCTTCGACGAGCTGTTCGACGCCAAATACGGGCTCAAGCGAGCCGACATCAAGAAGATGAACATCAAGGGCGTGTTCCAGATCTGGATGCACAACGGCGACTACCACGAAGTGCCACTGAAGGAGTGCCACGCGTGGACGCGCGAAGGCTGCAACATGTGCCCCGACTTCGCCGCCGAGCACGCCGACATCTCGACCGGCGGCATCGGCAAGTACAACGACTGGACGCTCACGATCGTGCGTACGGATGCGGGCCGCGCGCTGATGGAGCACATGCTGGCGGACGGCGTGATCGAGGTCCGCCCCGGCGACGATGATCCCGACGCGATCGCGTTGATGCACAAGTTGTCGCGCAAGTCGCGCAAGCGCTGGCCCGAGTTCGCGGTTCCCGAGCCGCGGCTGGTGCCGCCGCTCCCGCCCAAACCTGCGGGGTAATGCGCCGTGCGCGTGGTCGCGTTCGTCGGCGACCTGATGGACCGGTCGCGGATCACGGCCGCCGTTCCTGACGTCGTCTACGTCTCCGATCCCACCGAGGTCCTCGACGCCGCGGTCGCAATCGTCGATCTCGCCCGGCGGGCGGATGCGATCGCGGCCCTGCGAGCAATCGCGCCGTCTGTCCGGATCGTCGCCTTCGGACCGCACGTCGATGCGGACAGTGCCCGCGCCGCTCAGGCCGACGGGGCCGATGTCGTGCTCCCCCGCTCGCGATTCTTTCGCGACGTGGCGGTCGCGATCACGTAACCCCGGCCGCCCCGCTGGAGTCTGGTTCGTGGTCGACTCACACGAGCGGCCAGGGGAACGAGTGGTAGTCGGCTTCGGCAGCTGGGAACACTTTCGTCGCGAGCAGATGCTCGGCGCGGGCGCGGAGCGCATCGAGCTCGAAGCGGTCGAGCAGCCGCGCGAGCGTTTCGCCGAGACCAGTCCGGAGGGCCGCGACGAACTCCTCCAACCGGGCGACTACAGCGGCCGGGATCGACTCACCGGCAAAATCCCAGATCACCGTGCGCAGCTTCCACTGCGCGTGGAACGACACACCGTGGTCGATCCCGAACACGCGACCATCCTCCTCGGCGCGCAGACAGTGGCCGCCCTTACGGTCGGTGTTGTTGATCAGCACGTCGAACGCCGCCATGCGGCGGAAATCGTCGGCGTGTTGTTCGAGGAGCGTGAAGTAGTGCTCCTCGGGGTCGTGGGCAACGAACCGTTGCAGCATCCCGATTCCGGCCGGGCCGCCACGCAACACAGTGTCCGGGACGATATTCCACCGCAGTGCCTGCGAGACCTCGTACGCCGCGACCTCGCGGTGGCACAAGCTGCCGCGCGGAAAGTCCCACAGCGGTCGCTCACCCCGCTGCGGCTTGTAAATGGCGAGCATCTCCTCGCCGCCACACGAGAGATGCGCGAGGAACGTCGCGTTGGACGACCACGGCATCCGGCCAAGCACGTCGATGTCGCCGTCGCGCAAGAGTGCACGCGCCACCTCATCGGCGACTGGCCGGAGGCGCGGCAATCCCGCGGTCACGCTAGTTCCAGCGGGGGCAGACGTGCCCGTCGGGGTCCATCGGGAAATCGCAGAGTTGACACTTCGGCCGGCCCGCGCTGACTGCTTCAACTCCCTGCGCAACCATCGCCCGGACCTGCGCGCGCGTTGCGTACAAGCGCGCGACGTGACCGACCGACTCGTCGAGTGCGGGCGGTACCTCGTCCTCGTCGAGCGCGTCCTCGCGGAGTTCGATCAGCACGAGGTGTCTCTCCGGGTCGTAGCCGATGCCGATGAGCCGCGCCCGAAAGAGCGGCTCGTCTTCGTCCACCGGCGTCGTCCCCGGCGTCGCGCGCGACGGGTCGTCGGGATCCTCGACGTCGATGCGGTCGAGGAACTGCTCGGCTTCGGCCGCGAGCAGCGCCACCTGCTCCTTCTCGACCAACACGGAGAGCTGGGCGTCACCTTTGCGCGCTTGAATGACGAACGTTCGGGCCCCTGGCTTACCGAACGCGCCCGCGCCGATCGCGTCGACAGGATCGAACTCGATGTTCATTGCTTGTCTGGTCGCGCTCGCTCGGCGGCGGGCCGCGGGGTCCCCGCACGAAGCTCTGCTTCGGGCGGGGTGAGATTCCCGCCGCCGCCCTCCGGGACGCTCGCCGCTCCGGCGAGTTCGCTTCGGTCCTCCGTCGCTCCGCTCACCGCGCTTTTGGAGGCCGCCGCCTCACCCTCATCGGTCGCTTCCACTATCAGGTCGTCGAGGCCGCCGGTGTCGTTGCATTTCACCATCATTGCGCCGTAGGCATGGAAGTCGAAGACGGTCACCGATGCCGGCGCGACATGCACGCGTTGGAACAGGTCGAGATGCATGCCTGTGTAGTGCGCGATTGCGGACTTGATTGGGTCGGCATGACTGACGACGACAACCGTTTCGTGCGGGTGCGCAGCCACGACATCGTCGAGAGCCGCAACCGTTCGCGCTTGCATCTCGCGGATCATCTCCCCGCCCGGGAACCGCGCACGCGACGGTGCAACCTGCACGACCTTCCACTCATCGGTCTTCGCCAAGTCCGAGATCTTCCCGCCGGTCCAGTCGCCGTAGTCAGCTTCGATCACACCTGGCAATGGACGAATCGTGAGCCCTTGAAACGCGGCGATCACGGCCGCGGTCTGCATTGTGCGCTCGATCGGGCTGGCGTAGATCGCCGCGATCGGCAGGGCAGACAACAGCTTCGCGGTGGCGTCGGATTGTTCGCGGCCCTTGTCGGAGAGATCGATGCCGGGCAATCGCCCCGACAACAACGGGCCGGTCTGTTCGGTTACCGCGTGGCGCACGAGCACCAGCCGCGTCGGTGGACTCGCCTCCGGTGCTGCTTTCTCGTGCCCATTGGACTTGGCCATCGTTCCACGATACCGAGGAGCTGGCTTCTACGATCTTCGACCATGACCCACGTCGACCTCTCCCCGTCGGGCCCGCCCGAGACCGTGCTCGATCCCGAAGCTGCCGACGCACTGGACGCGCTCCGCGCGGCGCTGTCGCAGCCGATCGAGGGCCGGCGCGATTCGGTTGCCGACGTTTGTACGCGCTGGCCGCGCTTTCTCGACGCGTGGTCTCAGCTCGGTGCGCTCGCACGCGACGACGTCGAGGCGTACGCGTACTTCCGCGTTGGCTACCACCGCGGGCTGGATCGATTGCGCCAGTCGGGCTGGCGGGGCGTGGGCTACGTGCGCTGGCGCCACGAGACGAACCGCGGGTTCCTGCGGGCACTCGAAGGGCTGCGCGCCGCCGCGGAAGCGATCGGTGAGGCCGACGAAGCCCGGCGCTGCGCCGATTTCCTGCACCAGCTCGACCCCGACTGGGATCGCCGCGACGAGTAGCGTGACCGCTCGTGAAACGCGCACTCATCACGGGCATCACCGGCCAGGACGGCCGCCACCTCTCCCGGTTCCTCGCGACCAAGGGATATCAGACCTTCGGTCTGATGCGTGGACAGAACAACCCGAAGGCGGAGCTCGTCCGGGCCGAGAACCCTTCGCTCGAACTCGTAGAAGGTGACCTGAGCGAGCTGTCGTCGCTCATCGGCGTCGTCGAGCAGGTCCAGCCGGACGAGGTCTACAACCTCGGCGCGATCAGCTTCGTGCAGCTGTCGTTCAAGCAGCCCGAGCTGACCGCGGAGATCACCGGACTCGGCGTGCTACGAATGCTCGAAGCGGTGCGAATCGTCGGCGGCAGCGAGAGCAACCCCATCCGCTTCTACCAGGCCTCGTCGTCGGAGATGTTCGGGAAAGTCCGTGAGACACCGCAAACCGAAGCGACGCCCTTCCACCCGCGCTCGCCGTACGGCGTGGCGAAGGTGTTCGGGCACTACACGACCACCAACTACCGCGAGGCGTACAACATCCACGCCAGCAGCGGGATCTTGTTCAACCACGAAGGACCGAAACGCGGCCTCGAGTTCGTCACGCGCAAGGTCACGAACGCTGTCGCGCGCATCAAGCTCGGTCTCCAGGACACAATCACGCTCGGCGACATCGAACCGCAGCGCGACTGGGGCTACGCGGGTGACTATGTCGAAGCCATGTGGCTCATGCTGCAACAGGACCAGCCGGACGACTATGTGATCGCAACGGGTGTCACGCACTCGGTGCGCGATCTACTCGACGTCGCGTTCCATCTCGCCGACATCGACGACTGGGCGGGGTACGTCACCCAGGACAAGCGGTTCTACCGCCCCTCAGAGGTGAATCTGCTGATCGGTGACGCACGCAAGGCGCGTGAGCAGTTGGGCTGGGAGCCACGCGTGACGTTCGAACAACTCGTACAGATGATGTACGAGAACGACCTGAAGGAAGAAAGCGAGCGCGCCTCGCACTGAGCGTCCTTCTAGGACGCACTCGTGATCTGTCGGGCCGCGATCAGTACTGGATCCCATACCGGCGCGAACGGCGGCGCGTACGCGAGATCGAGTTGAGAGAACTCATCGGTCGTCATTTCGTTCCAGATCGCGGCGGCAACCACGTCAATGCGCTTGGCCGCTCCTTCGCGCCCGATGATCTGCGCGCCGAGGAGGCGAAGCGTGCTGCGTTCGGCTACGAATTTGACCGTGATCGGCTGTGATCCAGGGAAGTAGCCGGCGCGCGTCGTCGATTCGATCGTGGCGCTGACAGACTCGAACCCCGCTTCACGCGCTTCCTTCTCGGTCAGGCCGGTGCGCGCGACCTCGTACGCGCACACCTTGGTCGCGGCGGTGCCGATCACGCCCGGAAACGACGCGTCGCCACCCGTGGCGTTGATCCCGACGACCCGACCTTGCTTGTTCGCGTGGGTACCGAGCGCAGTCGCGACCCTCTTGCGGCTGACCCGGTGGAAGCTCTCGACGCAGTCGCCCGCCGCCCAAACGCCGTCGACATTCGTCGCCATCCGATCGTCTGTGACGATTCCGCCGGACGCACCGACTGCAATCCCCGCGTGCTCGGCCACCGCGCGATTCGGCCGCACCCCGATTCCGAGGACCACGAGGTCGGCCGGGAACATCCCCGCGGACGTCGCGACCGCTCGGGCGTGCCCGTCGGCGTCGATCTCGATCCCCTCGAGGCTCGTCTCCGTGCGCAGATCGATGTCCATCGCGCGAATCGCGTCGGCCACGAGCGCGCCCATGTCGGGATCGAGTGTCGACATGGGCTGCTCGGCCGCTTCCACAATCGTCACGTGCAGGCCGCGCACCTTCATCGCGTCGGCCATCTCCAGCCCGATATAGCCGCCGCCGACGACGACCGCGTGCGCGTCCGGTCGCGCGTGGCGGTCGACGTGGGCGCGCAGCGCGATCCCATCGGCGAGCGTCTGGATGCCGTGCACGCCGCGCGCGTCGACGCCGGGAACTGGTGGCCGCGCTGGAGTGGCACCGGTCGCGACGAGCAGCTGATCGAACGGCTCGGTGCGCTCGCGCCCGCGGTTGAGCTCGACGACGACTACGGTCCGGGCGGCAAGATCGATGGCGCGGACCTCGTGGTGTGTGAACACGTCGACGCCCTTGGCACGGTGCGCCGCCGGCGAACGGGCGACGAGCGACTCGACCTCAGAGACCTGGCCGGCAACGAAGAACGGCAATCCGCACGCCGAGTAGGACGTGTGTGCACCCCGCTCGAACGCGACGATCTCGAGCTGGTCCTGGCGCGTGCGCCGTCGAGCCTGCGCCGCTGCGCTCATCCCCGCCGCGTCGCCGCCGATGACGACGAACCGGGGCGCACTCACGGCTTCACCGTGTTATTCATGGGTCGGCTCCACGTTCCGCTCGCTGCGCTGTCGCCTCAGGGTCTCACCCGCTCAGCCGCGCGGCGCGCGCGAGGGCTCTTTCGGCGTCGGCGACGATCTGATGCACGAGCTCGCCCGCAGGGATGAGGTCGTGGATCGCGCCGACGCCCTGACCGGCCGGATAACACTCCTTGTCGGGATCGACGTCGGCCTTCTCGTCGCCGCCCAGGTGGAGCGCACCGGCCTGGACGGCTCGCATCATCTGCTCGGGGAACGGCGCGAGCTCCTCGGGATGCTCCTCGATGTGCTGCGTCCACTCGTTCCGCACGGCGCGGAGCGTCTTGCCGGTGAAGCCCCTGCTGACCACCGTGCCGTCCTCGGGTGTGCGCAGCAATGCTTCTTTGTACCCGGGGACGGTGCGCGCTTCGGGCGTCGCGATGAACCGAGTCCCCAACCACACGCCGTCCGCGCCGAGCGTGATCGACGCCGCAAGGCCACGACCATCGAAGATGCCGCCCGCGGCGACCACAGGGACGCGATCGCCCACGGCATCGACGATCTGCGGTACCAGCGGGAACGTCGCGACGGTTCCGGTGTGACCACCGGCTTCGGTGCCCTGGGCGATCACGAAATCGCAACCGGCCTCGACCGCCGCGATGGCGTGGCGCACCTTGCCGCACATGCTCGCCACAAGCACGTTGCCATCGTGCAGAGTTGCGATGATGTCGCGCGGCACGCCAAGTCCGGCGACGAACAGCGACGCGCCGCCCTCGACAACTTGCTTCGAGCCCTCGACCATGCGCTCGGGTAACGCCGCGAGCAGGTCGACACCGAACGGCTTCGACGTCAGCCCGCGGACCTGGCGCATCTCGTCGACGAGCTCCTCGGGCCCCATCGTCGCGGCGCCGAGCGTACCGAACCCGCCCGCGTCGGACACGGCTGCAACCAAGCGGGCGAACGAAACGCCGCCCATCCCGGCGAGCATGACTGGATGCTCAACGCCGAGCATGTCTGTGAGTCGAGTGCGCATGCCCATATGGTTAGCCGTTCGACGCGCCCGCGTTCCATTAGGGTCTCGTTGTGGCCGGTCCGCTCGTCGGCGTCATCATGGGCAGCGACTCCGACCTGCCCGTCATGCAGGGCGCCATCGACGTGCTCGTCGACTTCGGAGTCCCGTTCGAGGTGCGGATCGTATCGGCGCACCGCACGCCGGGCGTGATGGTGGAGTACGCCACCACCGCCTACAACCGCCGTCTGCGAGTGATCATCGCGGGCGCGGGCGGCGCCGCCCACCTGCCCGGCATGACCGCATCGCTGACGCCGCTGCCAGTGATCGGCGTGCCGGTGCCGTTGCGCCAGCTCGACGGCCTCGACTCGCTGCTGTCAATCGTGCAGATGCCGGCCGGCGTGCCGGTGGCGACCGTTGCGGTCGCCAACGCGCGCAACGCCGGATTGCTCGCAGTGCGCATACTCGCCATCGCCGACGAGCGGTTGGTGGGTGCGATGACCAAGTACCAAGCCGACCTCGCCGACACCATCCGCGCCAAAGACGAAGATGTCCGCAAGCGGTTCCTCCCCGATGCGTCGATACGCCCCACATCCGTAGGGGTCTATCGACCCCTCGGGGGGGTGGGGAAATCGGTGGCGACGGCGGGGCCGATGTCGAGCGTCGCCGCGC
>JBQTGT010000014.1:0-16549 GCA_052390615.1 Actinomycetota bacterium | reverse complement strand
CACGCTCGAACCCGCCGCCTGACCACACGCCGCAACCACCCCTCGGCTACGCCGCGAGCGGGGGCTACCGCCCCCACACCCCTGCGCGCCACCACTCATCTCCCGACAAGTGGATTCACACCTCAGTCGGCGCGACCGCGAACGTTTGGTGCGTTGCGCGCTCACGTATTTGGTCACCCGCCGGCGCAATAGCAACGGCGACGGACCAAACAGATCTCGGAGCGCGCTGCGAACCTTGCCTGACGCGGCACTCTAGTCGGCGCGAAGAACGGGGCCCAGAGGGGCCCCGTCTCGTCGGAGCCTCGAACGCGCTACTCGACTTCGATGAAGATGCACTCGCCCGGGCACTCTTCGGCAGACTCGACGACCGCGTCGAGCTGGCCTTCGGGAATGTTGGCGAGACCTTCGGCGCCGCCCGGGTCCGAGAAGACTTTGTCGCCCTCTTTCACGTACGCGAGTCCGTCGTCCAAGAGCGTGAAGACGTCGGGCGCGATCTCTTCGCACAGCCCGTCACCGGTGCAGAGATCCTGGTCGATCCAGACCTTCATCAGTGATCCTCGCTTCTGGGCTTGATCAGCGTTCCCGGCACCGCCGTACGCCAACCGGTCAGGTTTCGGTCGGTCGGGTCGAGTGAGGCCGTGAGTGTTGCTCGCAATTTATCACGTCCTGGTGTGAGAAATCCATAACCAGCCGTACCGCGAGCGAACGGTATCGGATGGCGTCTTGACGCCCGAGAGCCGGGACTAGGGTCCCAAAGCGACGAGGAGGTGGTCAGTCTCATGGCTTCGGAGCACGAGCGACGGCTGACCGAGTACGAAGCGCAGGTCGACCGGCTGCAGGAGATGCTCAAGGGCCTCGAGGAGGAGGTGGTCGTCCTCCGCCGCCGCCTCCAGGACGCGCCCAAGCGGGTCCGCACGCTCGAGGAGCGCCTGCTGGAGACCAAAGGTCAGCTCGCGCGAGCCGAGTCGCAGAACGAGAAGCTGTCGGCGACGCTGCGGGAAGCGCGCGAGCACATCGCGGCGCTCCGCGAAGAGGTCGAGAAGCTCACGATGCCGCCGTCGGCGTACGGCACGTACCTGGGTACCAACGACGACGGCACCGTTGACATCTTCACTGCCGGCCGCAAGATGCGCGTCGCGCTCCACCCCGAGCTCGACATGGGCGAACTGCGCCGTGGGCAAGAGGTCGTACTCAACGAGTCGCTCAATGTCGTGCTCGCCCGATCCTCGGAGATCTCCGGTGAGGTCGTCATCCTCAAGGAAGTGCTCGAAGACGGCACCCGCGCGCTTATCACGGGCCGCGCCGACGAAGAGCGCGTCTGTGAGCTCGCCGACGAGCTCACACGCGAGAAGCTGCGCGCCGGCGACCACCTGCTGATGGAAGGACGGTCGGGTCTCTTGCTCGAGAAGCTGCCGCGTCCCGAGGTCGAGGAGCTGGTGCTCGAAGAGGTCCCGGACATCTCCTACGACGACGTCGGCGGGCTCGACGAGCAGATCGAGATGATCAAGGACGCGATCGAGCTGCCGTACCTGTACGGCGACCTGTTCAAAGAGCACAACCTGCAGCCACCGAAGGGCATCCTCCTCTACGGTCCACCCGGCTGCGGGAAGACGCTCATCGCCAAGGCCGTCGCCAACTCGCTCGCAAAGCGCGTCGCCGAAAAGACCGGCAACGCGGGTGCGCGCTCGTACTTCTTGAATATCAAGGGTCCCGAGCTGCTCAACAAGTACGTCGGCGAGACCGAGCGCCAGATCCGGCTCATCTTCCAGCGGGCTCGGGAAAAGAGCGAGGAAGGGAACCCCGTCATCGTCTTCTTCGACGAGATGGACTCGCTGTTCCGCACGCGTGGCACGGGGATCTCGTCCGACATCGAGTCGACGATCGTGCCGCAGCTGTTGGCCGAGATCGACGGCGTCGAAGCATTGAAGAACGTCATCGTGATCGGCGCATCGAACCGCGAAGACCTCATCGACCCCGCGATCCTCCGGCCGGGTCGTCTCGACGTGAAAATCAAGATCGAGCGCCCCGACCAAGGCAGTGCCAAACAGATCTTCACCCAGTACCTCGTCACGTCGTTGCCGCTCGCCGACGCCGAGCTCGAGCAGGCCGGGGGCGACGCCGAGAAGGCGACGGCGCGCATGATCGACGCTGCCGTCGAACACATGTACGCGACCGGCGACGAGAACAAGTTCCTCGAGGTCACCTACCAGAACGGCGACAAGGAGCTCCTGTACTTCAAGGATTTCTCGTCGGGCGCCATGATCGAGAACATCGTGCGACGCGCGAAGAAGCTCTCCATCAAGCGCTCGATCGCCGGTGGTGAGACCGGCATTTGCACCGACGACCTGCTCGAATCGATCAAGCAGGAGTTCCGCGAGCACGAGGACTTGCCGAACACGACCAACCCCGACGACTGGGCCAAGATCTCCGGCAAGAAGGGCGAGCGCATCGTCTACGTGCGCACGATCGTCAACGAAGGCCAGAACGACAAGGGTGGCCGCCAGATCGAACGCGTCAACCCCGGTCAGTACTTGTAGGGGACATTTGGTGCGCAGGGCGGTCGAGGCGGGCACCCTCGTCCTGACGACCGCCGAGTACGCGCTCGACGTGCGTACCGACGTCACGATCGGGGGAGAAACAGCCGCATCGATACCACTCGTCGTCACCCCCGAAGATCTCGGGGGAGCGTTCTTCGCGGTGCGCGCGGCGATCGACTGCCTTGACGACACGCTGCAGCTCTCGCCCGAGGTCGAGTCGACGCTCCCGATTCGGTATCAGCGCATCTGACTCCTACGCTCGGTCCCTTCACCGACAGCGAGTCCGGTCGATCGGAGGACCCGACGACCACTCGTCTCTGCCGTGACCACCACGATCTCCCCCCGCCCATCCAGCGCGCCCGACGGCGCGCGCACCGCTCCTGCCGCGCGCACGCCGAGCGCGCCCCGGTGGCCGGCACTCGACGGCGTCCGGGGTGCGGCGGTGCTCGCAGTCGTGGCCTGGCACGTCTATCGCCTCACGATCTCGCGCGGCATGGGCCGCGATGGCGTGCCGGTGCTGTGGTGGCCGATCGGGACGACGCGCTTCGCAGTCGACGTGTTCTTCGTACTGTCCGGAATGCTCGTCGTCCAGAGTTGGCACGCGGCGCGCCAACGCGGTCGGACCGTCGTCGGCGCAGTCTGGGACTTCGGTACCAGCCGGGCCGCGCGCATCTTGCCCGCGTACTGGCTGATGCTCGTCGTCTTGATCCCGCTGCTCGGTCAGACACAACCGTTGTTCGACCACCCGAAGCGGCTGTTCGCGTTCGTCACGCTGAATCAATACCTGAGGTGGTGGCTGCCGGAGCGCGTCAATCCGGTGACGTGGAGCCTCACGACCGAGTGGCACTTTTACGTGCTGGTGCCACTGGTCGTCTGGCTGCTCGCGCGCGTTGGGCGTTTGCCGTTGCTCGCCGCATGTCTCGCTGGATCCATCCTTTGGTGGCTGCACACGCCCTACCTCCTGCCCGACAGCTTCGTCTTCGGTCGCCTCGACCAGTTCGTCGCGGGCGCGGTCGTCGGCCAGCTCGCGCTCGCACACCGGCGCGGCGAATCGTCCGCGCTGGTGTGCTGGGCCCGGAGCCGCCACGTCTTCGCCGGCGCGTGCATTGCGATCGTGGCGCTCGGCACGTACCACGGAGCGTCGCTCGGACTCGCGAGTCAGCCGATCGTCGACGCGCTCGTCCATCCGCTCGTCGGTCTGGGCGCGGCAACGGCACTCTTGCACATCTTGACGACCCCTCGGAGCACCGCGCTTGCCCACCCGGTGTTGCGTTGGTTCGGCACGATCAGCTTCGGTCTCTACCTGTGGCACTACCCGATTCTCGACCGCGGGCTGCGGTGGACGCGGACGCAGATGCCGAATCCGAGCATCGTCGCCACGATGGCGGCGGCCGCGGTCTTGTGCGCGTTGTCAGTCGGGGCCGCGACCGCGTCTTACGTGTTCGTCGAGCGACCATTCCTGGCATGGAACGCCCGTCGCAACGCGGGCCGGACCTGACGAGCCCGCCGGTACACTGTCGCCGTGGCCGTCCCGAAGATCGTCGGTATCGAAACGGAGTATGGCGTCGCGCTGCGCGGGGCGCCCGATCCGAACCCGGTCGTCGCGTCGAGCCTGCTGATCAACGGCTACGTCGAGCAGCGTCGTGTCGGCTGGGACTTCGAGGACGAAACACCGGGCTGTGACGCGCGCGGGTTTGCCCGCGACGGCGCGCAGCCACCCGAGGTGGAGACGCACCTCGTCAATGCGGTGCTCACGAATGGCGCCCGCTACTACGTCGACCACGCGCATCCGGAGTACTCGACGCCTGAATGCAGCGACCCGCTCCAGGCGGTGCTGTACGACAAGGCGGGGGAACGCATCCTCTCTCGGTCGATGGAAGCGGCCCGCCGGTTGCTCGCGGCCGGACAGGAAATCGTCGTCTACAAGAACAACAGCGACGGCAAGGGCAACTCGTACGGCTGCCACGAGAACTACCTCGTCGACCGGAACGTGCCGTTCGCGTTGCTGGTGCGCAACCTCATCCCGTGGTTCGTCACCCGGCAGGTGTTCACGGGCGCGGGCAAGGTGGGGGCAGAGAACGGCGCCGACGCGGTCGACTACCAACTGACGCAGCGCGCGGACTTCTTCGAGGAGGAGGTCGGGCTCGAGACGACGTTGAAGCGCCCGATCATCAACACGCGCGACGAACCCCACGCCGACCCACAAAAGTACCGGCGGCTGCATGTGATCGTCGGTGACGCGAACTTGTGCGAGGTCGCGACCTTCCTGAAGGTCGGCACGACGGCGATCGTGCTCGCGATGATCGAGGACGGCTTCGTCGACAAGGACCTTTCGATCACCGGGCCCGTCGCCGCCATTCGCAGGGTGTCACACGACCCGACCTTGCGGGCCACGGTCGACGTCACCGACCTCGGCTCGTGCACCGCGCTCGAGTTGCAGTGGGAGTTCTTGCGGCTCGCCCGAAAATATGGCGACGAGAGTGGGCTGGAGTCGTGCGGCGGCGACGAAATCGGGACGGTCGTGCTCGACAGATGGGAACAGACGCTGGCCGCACTCGAAGGCGACCCGATGACACTCGACGGACAGCTCGACTGGGTCACGAAGTGGAAGCTGCTCCGCGCGTACGTCGATCGCGACGGCCTCGAATGGAACGATCCCAAGATCGAGCTCCTCGCCGTCCAGTATCACGACGTGCGACCGGACCGTTCGCTGTACGAACGGCTCGTCCGCAAGGGCCTGATCGAGCGCCTGCTCGACGACGCCGACGTCGCGGTCGCGATGGCGGAACCCCCGCCCACGACCAGGGCATATTTCCGGGGCCGCTGCCTCGCGCAGTGGGCCGACTCGGTCGTGGCCGCGAACTGGGACAGCTTGGTGCTCGACATCGGCACCGACCCGCTGCGAAGAATCCCGATGATGGAGCCGACGCGTGGTAGCAAGAAGCACGTCGAGGCCCTGTTCTCGGAGGTGACGACGCCGCGGCAGCTCGTGGAGCGGCTGGCCGGCGCCTGAGGAGGTCGACATGCCGGAACGGGAACGGAAGCAGAAACCGGCGCCCGAAAAGCGGGAGGAAGAGGTCGTCGAAGAAGTCCCCGCGTCGTCCGAGCGCGGCGAAAAACTGAAGGAAGACATCGACGACCTCCTGGACGAGATCGATTCCGTGCTCGAAGACAACGCAGAGGAGTTTGTTAGGAACTACGTGCAGAAAGGTGGGGAATAACCGATTTGGGCAGTTTAGATTTCGCCCCCGAAAAGCATTGCCGCGTTTGCAATGTCGCCAAACCGCTCACGGATTTCTACGAGGCTGCCGGAGCTCGGGACGGACGTCGCAACGACTGCAAGGCGTGCAACCTCGCCCGCCGCGCCGCGGAGTATGCCAAGAATCCACGACCTGCAATCGCGCGCGCGCAACGCTGGGCGGCCGCGAATCCCGAACGCATGGAGGGACGAATGCGGGGATACGCCGAGAGCGGGAAGAAGAAGCTCTCCGACCGCAAGAGTCACCTGAAACGGAAGTACGGGCTCACACTCGACGACTTCGATCTCATGCTCGCGGCCCAGGGCGGCGGCTGCGCGATATGTGGTGAACGCAACGCCGACAACGTCGACCACAACCATACGACGGGTGTGGTGCGCGGGATCCTGTGCTTCAACTGCAATGCCGCCATCGGACAGCTCGGTGAAGATAGCAATCGCCTTGCCGCCGCGATCTCGTACCTCGACCGGGATGACGAGCTCGCGGCGCGGGCCCGCACCCGTGCCCTCGCGCTGACCTCCTGAGCCGGTCGGCACGACCTTCGAGCCCGGTCACGCGTCCGCACACCCGTGACCTTGTTGCGCCGGTGGCCCGTGACCACCGCGACCCTTGCCGCCTCGACGCTGGTGTCGATGCTCGGCTGGCGAGGACGGGACCTCCCCGCGCAGGTGCTGCGCATCGCGGTGTTCCGCGACGGGGACTGGTTCTGGAACCCGCAGTGGTTCGCCGGACACGCGACGCTCGGCTACTCGCTGTTGCTGCCCGCACTGGGCGCGCTACTCGGCGTCACGATCCTCGGCATCGCGATCACAACCGGCGCCGTCGCCGCATTCGAACAGCTCGTGCGCGACCGTCCGCGTGCGACGCTCGCGACCGGCGCGTTCGCGTTCGCCATGGTGTCGAACCTCGTCGTCGGTCGCCTGCCGTTCGCGCTCGGCGCCGCGTTCGCGCTGTGGGCGATCGTCGCGCATGCGCACGGCAAGAAGGTCACGATCCCGCTCGCGATCTGCGCGTCGCTGTCGAGTCCGCTCGCGGCGCTGTTCCTCGCGCTCGCATTCGCGGCGTGGACGATCATGCAGCGCGAGTGGCGCAACGGCGCATTGCTCGGTGCTGCGGCGCTCGGACCGGCAGTGACAACGAGTGTGCTGTTCGGCACCGGCGGCGACTACCCGTATCCGACCTGGACGTTCGCGTGGTCGTTCGGACTGTGCGTCGTCGTCGCGCTCGTCACCGAAACACCGGTGGTGCGCACCGGCGCGCTCCTGTGCGGCGCCGTCTGCGTCGGCGCGTATGTCCTCTCGACCCCGATCGGGTCCAACGTGTACCGCATGCCGCTGTACCTCGCGACACCGCTGGTGCTGCTGGCCGATCCCGCGCGCACACGTCGGATGCTCCTCGTCGGGCCCGCGATCGCCTTCGGCATCCAGAGCAGCCAGCTCGTCGAAGTCGCCGCGTCGATCGATGCGTCCACGCGCCCCGAGTACTACGCCGGCGTCGTCCACTACTTGGCGACACGCCCGGAACCGGTGCGGGTCGAGATCCCCGCGACCAAGCAGCACTGGGAGACCGCGTACGTCGCCGAGCAGGTGCCGATCGCGCGCGGCTGGGAACGCCAGATCGACCGCGGCCTGAATCCGGAGTTCTACGACCCTGTCCACCCGCTCGACGCCGAGGCGTACCTCCGGTGGCTGGCCCGCACCGGCGTCACGCACGTCGCGCACTCGGACGCGTTGCTCGACATGTCGTCGCTCGCCGAGGGCGCGCTCATCGAACGCGGGCTCGACTACCTGCGTCCGGTGTACACCGACCCCCACTGGACGGTGTAGGAGGTCGTCGGTGGGCCCGGGTTGCTCGACGGCCCGGCCCGCCACCTCCAGGTCGACGACGGTCGCATCACATTCGACGCGATCGGCCCCGGAAGATTCGATGTGCGCGTGCGCGCGTCGGCGCATTGGCATCTCGCCGCCGGCGATGCCTGCCTGGTCGCGACGTCGGACGGTTGGGTCGAGGTCGACGTCACCCGCGCCGGCATCGTCGTACTAGAACCGCGGGTCGACCTCGTCGAAGCCGTCGTCGGACGAGCCGCACCGGAGTGTGCCGGGAGCGCGCGACCGCAGGGGTAGGCTCCGCGCCCGATGCCCGAGAACCCACTGCCGACGTTCCTCACGAACCACGACCCGGGACCGTCGTTCTCCGATCTGCTCCGCCGCGTCGCGCCGCACCACTTGCCCGGCACGGGTGGGACGAGCACGGCTCCGTCCGACCTCGTGCACGGCACGACGGTCGTCGCGATCCGCAGCATCGACGGCATCGTGATGGCTGGCGACCGGCGCGCGACGGCCGGATACATGATCGCCAGCCGGCGCATCGAGAAGGTGTTCCCCGCCGACGAGTTCTCTGCGGTCGCGATCGCGGGCGCCGCCGGTCCTGCGGTCGAGATGGTGAAGCTGTTTCAAACCCAGCTCGAGCACTACGAGAAGGTGCAGGGCACGACGCTGAGCCTCGAAGGCAAGGCGAACCAGCTCGGGCAGCTCGTGCGCGCCAACCTCGGGGCCGCGCTCCAGGGCTTTGCCGTTGTCCCGCTGTTCGCGGGCTTCGACCACGCGCGCACGCGCGGCCGCGTCTTCTCCTACGACGTCACCGGCGGCCGCTACGAGGAGTTCGACTTCCAAGCCAACGGCTCCGGCAGCGTGCACGCCCGCAACTGGATCAAGGCGATCTGGCGGGAGGGCCTCAGCCGCGACGAGACGATCGAGCTCGCGATCCGGTCGCTGTTCGCGGCCGCGGACGAGGACGCCGCCACAGGCGGGCCCGACCTCGTGCGCGGCATCTATCCATCGATCGCCGGCGTTGACACCAACGGCTATCTCGCGCTCTCCGACGAGGAAGTGCAGGCGCGCAGCCAGGTGCTGTTGCAAGGGCCCGAGCGCGGAGGAGGGCGCGGACAATGAGACCCAGACGGCGCAGCGAGCTCGCCGAGGCGCAGCGCGGAGGCCGGAAGCGCGCGCCGACGACACACCGTGATCGAGGGCCGGAGCGCGGAGCCGCATAACCATGACCATGCCGTTCTACGTCTCACCCGAGCAGGTGATGAAAGACCGCGCCGACTACGCGCGGAAGGGCATCGCCCGCGGCCGTAGCCTGGTTGCGCTGGAGTGCGCGGCTGGTGTCCTGATCGTGGCCGACAATCCGTCGCGCACATTGTCAAAAGTCAGCGAGATCTACGACCGCATCGCGTTCGCGGCCGTCGGCAAGTACAACGAGTTCCAGATGTTGCGCGTCGCCGGCGTCCGCCACGCCGACCTCAAGGGATACTCGTACTCACGCGAGGACGTGAACGCCAAGGAACTCGCGAACGCGTACGCGCAGACACTCGGCCAGGTCTTCACGCACGAGATGAAGCCGTACGAAGTCGAACTCCTCGTCGTCGAGGTCGGCTTCGGTCCCGAGGCGACGAGTGAGATGTACCACGTGCTCTACGACGGCGTCGTGATGGACGAACAGGACTACTCGGTGCTCGGCGGCCAAGCCGAGGCGATCATCACCGCGCTCAAGGAGCAGTACGAGCCCGGGCTCGAGCTCGCCCCTGCGGTACAGCTCGGCGCCAAGCTGCTCGGGTCCGACGGCGACGCGCTCGACCCCGAGCAGCTCGAGGTGGCGTTGCTCGACCGCAACCGGCCGCGGCGCGCGTTCCGGCGCATCAAGAACGACGAGTTGACGCAACTGCTCGGCGCGAGCTGAACCGCAGAGTCGCGCGGCGCGGCCCAGAAACCGCCGCCCGGCCCCGTACACTGCCGCCAGCGATGGAGCGGCGCATCTTCGGACTCGAGAACGAATACGGCGTCACCTGCACCCTGCGCGGGCAGCGCCGCCTCAGCCCCGACGAAGTCGCCCGGTATCTCTTCCGCCGCGTGGTCTCGTGGGGACGATCGAGCAACGTGTTCCTCGAGAATGGCGCCCGCCTGTACCTCGATGTCGGGAGCCACCCCGAGTACGCGACACCGGAGTGCGATTCGATCTACGACCTCGTGGTGCACGACAAGGCGGGAGAGCGCATCCTCGAAAGCCTTGTGCAGAGCGCCGAACAGCGCCTCCGTGAGGAAGGCATCCGCGGCGAGGTCTTCCTCTTCAAGAACAATACCGACAGCGCGGGCAACTCGTACGGATGTCACGAGAACTACCTCGTCGAACGCGACGGTGACTTCTCGAAGTTCACCGACGTTCTCATTCCGTTTCTCGTCAGCCGACAGGTGTACGCCGGCGCGGGCAAGGTCCTCCAGACCGCGCGCGGCGCGATGTACTGCGTCGCCCAGCGAGCCGAGCACATCTGGGAGGGTGTCTCGAGCGCGACCACGCGGTCACGTCCGATCATCAATACACGCGACGAACCCCACGCCGACGCCGAGCGTTTCCGGCGGTTGCACGTCATCGTCGGCGACTCGAACATGAGCGAGTACGCGACGTTCCTCAAGGTTGGTGCGACGTCGATCATCCTCCGCATGCTCGAAGAGGACGGTGCGCCATGGCGCGATCTCACGCTCGAGAACCCGATCCGCGCCATTCGTGAGATCAGTCACGACGTCACGTGCCGGCGGCGTGTGCGCCTCGCGAATGGTCGCGAACTCTCGGCGGTGGAGATCCAGGCCGAGTACCTCACCCGCGCCCTGCGGTTCGCGAAGCGCCGCGGGCTCCCGCCCCTCGAGAAGCAGGCGCTCGAGATGTGGGAGTTCGTGATGGGGCATCTCGAGAAGGACCCACTCGAGCTGCGGGCCGAGGTCGACTGGGTGATCAAGCACCACATGATCGAGGCGTACCGCGCGCGCGGCGACTTGCCGTTGACGCACCCGCGCATCTCGCTGCTCGACCTCGCCTACCACGACGTCACTCGCGCCCGGTCGTTGTACTACCTGCTGGAACGGCGCGAGCAGGTCGAGCGCATCGTCACGGACGACGAGATCCAGACCGCGGTGAACACACCGCCGCAGAGCACGCGGGCGCGACTGCGCGGCGCGTTTATCAAGCGCGCGAAGGAACGCAAGCGCGACTACACCGTCGACTGGGTGCACTTGAAGCTCAACGACCAGGCGCAACGAACGGTGCTGTGCAAGGACCCGTTCAAAGCGCGCGACGAGCGCGTCGAGCGCCTCATCGCGTCCCTCTGAGCGATGCCCAGCTTCCGCACCGGTGAGGTCGTCCGGGTCCTCCAGGCGCGCACCGGACTCCAGCGGGTCGAGGTCGATCTCGGCAATGGACCCGCGCGCGCGTACGTGCTGACGCAGCTCACGGGCCGCGTCGACGTCGGTGATCGCGTGGTGGTGAACACGACCGCGGTCGAGCTCGGGCTGGGCACGGGTGGGTGGCACGTCGTGCACTGGAACCTCGCGCGCGAGAACTGGTCGGTGCCCGGACCCGGGCACATCATCAAGCAGCGCTACACGAGCCTCCAGGCCGACGTCGGCAGCACCGAGGAGCACTGGCCCGAGCTCGCGGACGTCACGGCCATCGACGGGATGCCGGTCGTCGTCGCCGCGCTCCACAGCCAGTTGCCGGCGGTGGCCGCCGCGTTCAAGCAGGAGCGCCCCGACGCGCGCCTTGCCTACGTCATGACCGACGGCGCCGCGCTGCCGCTGGCGCTGTCCGACCTCGTCGCGGAGTCGGTCGCGCAGAAGTTGCTCGACGCGACGATCACGTACGGCCATGCGTTCGGCGGCGACTACGAAGCGGTTTCGGTGCACAGCGCGCTCGCGGTCGCGCGCCACATCGCGCACGCGGACGCGGCGGTGGTCGTCATGGGCCCGGGGATCGTGGGTACCGCCACCCGGCTCGGCTTCTCGGGAATCGAGGTCGGGCCGATCCTCGACGCCGCCGCGGCGCTGCACGGTACGCCGATCGCGTGTCTGCGCGTGTCGTTCGCCGACCCGCGCCCGCGCCACTTCGGCGTGTCGCACCACACGCTCACAGCGCTGGGCGTTGCCGCGCGCAGCCGGGCACTCGTCCCGGTTCCCGCGATCGGCGGCGATGAGCAGGCGCGGCTGCGCACCCAGCTCCGCGACGGCGGGATCGACGCGCGCCACGATGTCATCGAGGTCGCACCGGTCGGTATCATTACGCGCTTGGAGGAGCTCGGGCTGGACGTCGTGTCGATGGGACGGCCGGCCGCGGCCGATCCGGCGCTGTTCGAGGCGGCCGCAGTCGCGGGGATCACCGCGGCGCGCGCCCTAGGCTAAATGCGTGCCCGATGCTCCCGGACGGGTCGAGCGCGTCCTCAACCTGCTCGCACTCTTGCTCGACACGCGCATCCCGTTGACACGAGACGAGATCGTGCGCGAGGTCGCCGGATACCCGGCGCAGCTCTCCGCCTATCGGCGGGCGTTCGAACGCGACAAGGAAGTCCTGCGGGGGATGGGCGTGCCGATCACGACCGAACTGGTGGGAGATCTGAACGAGATCGGCTACCGCGTGCTCGCGGCCGACTACTACCTGCCCGAGCTGAATCTCACCGACGACGAGACCGCCGCGCTGCGAATCGCCGTCAGCGCAATCTCGTTGGGCGACCGGGCGGGCGAGGGCGCACTGATGAAGCTCGGCGGCCTCGGCGACGACGTCGTATCGCCGATCGCGTCGCTGCCACTCGTCCCGGCATTGGCGACGTTGTTCGAGGCGTTCCGCCGGCGCGCGGTCGTGACGTTCACGCACCGCGGCAGCACGCGGACGCTCGAACCGTGGGGCCTCTCGTCCAAGCGCGGTCACTGGTATGTCGTCGGACGCGACCGTGACCGCGATGCGACCCGCGCGTTCCGCGCCGACCGCATCGACGGCGACGTCACCGTCGGTCCGCCGGGAGCGTTCGACGCACCCGCGGACTTCCGCCCCGACGACCACATCGAAGATCGGCCGTGGATGCTCGGCATCGACGAGCCAGTTGCCGTGCGCCTGCTCGTGGACGCGGACCACGCGAGCGCGGCGCTGACCGAGCTGCGAGGTGAGGCGACGGGGACTCCGCGCGATGACGGCGCGGTGGAAGTCGAGCTGACCCACACCAATCACGACGCCTTTCGTTCGTTCCTCCTCGGGTTTCTCGAGCACGCCGAGGTGTTGTCGCCGCCCGCCGCCCGCGCCGAGGTGGTCGCCTGGCTCGAAGCGATCGCGAGTCCCGCGTGAGCCCGCGCGCGCTCGCAGGCAGCGAGGTCCAGCGCATCCTCGCGCTGGTGCCGTGGCTGGTGGCGCATCCGGGGGCGCCCAAGAGCGAAATCGCCCAACGGTTCGGCATCGATCGGGCTCGGCTCGACGAGGACCTCGCGCTGGTACTGATGATCGGCACGCCGCCGTACTCGCCGGGCGACTATCTCGACGTGATCGACGACGGCGAGTCGGTGACGATCCGCCTCGCCGAACACTTCCGCAAGGCGCTGCGCCTCAACCCCGCTGAAGGCTTGGCGCTGCTCGCGGCCGGTACTGCGCTGCTCGCCGTGCCGGGCTCCGATCCGAGCGGTCCGCTCGCGACCGCGCTCGAGAAGCTCGAACGCGCGCTGGACCTCCCCGACCTTGTCGTGGAGGTGGGCGAGCCGCCGCTGCTCGGCGCGGTCCGCAATGCGGCCGGGCGCCACGAGCGCATCGAAATCGAGTATTGGTCGGCGGGACGCGACGAGCTTACGCAGCGGCGCGTGGATCCGACCGTCGTGTTCTTCGCGCTCGGTGCCTGGTACGTCGGCGCGTATTGCCATCGCGCCGAGGGGGAGCGCATGTTTCGCGTCGACCGCATCCGCGCAGTGCACGAGACCGGCGAGCAGTTCGTCCCGAGCGAGTCGGGCTTCGAAGCCGGCGAGGTGTACAACCCGGCGGCGGACGATCCGAGGATCACGCTCCGGCTCGCGCCCGCGGCCGCGTGGGTCGCCGAGCAATATCCGACGCTCTCCGTGACCGAGCGGGCGGACGGCGCCCTCGACGTCGTGCTCGTCGTCAGCGAACCCGCGTGGCTGGACCGACTCCTGCTCCGACTCGGTCCCGATGTCAGCGTGCTCGACCCGCCCGCACTCGTGGACGCGGGGGCCGCGGCCGCCGCCCGGGTGCTCGCCCGCTATACCGGGAAGTCACACAAGCCTTCAGAAGCCCCGAGAACCCGCCGACCTGAGAGCGCGGGCACGTGAAACGCGCCGGCGAGCGAGCGCGACAAAGCAGGCGTGAGAGGATGACCTGAGTGGATATCACGCCGCGCGGCGTCGGCAGCCCCCTCAGCCCCTCGGCACCTCATTCGCCGCCGCCGGACGACCTCACGCAGCCCGTGCCGCTCCCGGCGTTCGCGGACACCGACGAACACGTGGCGCTGACGTTGCCGCCCACCGAGGATGTCGTTGCGGGCCGCAATCCTCGGCATCGCAAGCGCGGCAACACCCGCCAGGTGGTCGAGTGGTTGATCCTGATCGCGAGCGCGCTCGCGATCGCACTGCTCATCAAGGCATTCCTGTTCCAGGCGTTCTACATCCCGTCGGACTCGATGGTGCCGACGCTGCAGAAAAACGACCGGGTCCTCGTCAACAAGCTGTCCTACAAGATGCACGACGTACACCGCGGTGACATCGTCGTGTTCAAGGCACCCCGGGACGAGAACGGGAACTCCGTCGCCCAGGACGGCATCAAGGATCTCGTGAAGCGGGTTGTCGGCCTCCCCGGCGACCAGCTCGAAGCGCGCGACGGCGTCGTGTACGTCAACGGCGTCGCGCTCGAGGAGGGGTACCTGCCCGTCGGGACGCGCACCGAGGAGCTGCCGCTTCAGACCGTGCCGCCCAATTCGATCTTCGTGATGGGTGACAACCGCGGCGGCTCGCATGATTCCCGGAGATTCGGGCCAATTTCGGAGGATGACATCGTCGGACGCGTGTTGGTCCGCATCTGGCCGTTGAGCCGGGTCGGCTTCATGTGACCCATTCGGCGACCGTCGCGACCATGCGGTCGGGGCGGTCGCAATAGACCCCGTCGATCTCGATCGCGAGCATCGCGCGCAGGTGCCGCACCTCCTGGGTGTCCCACGCGAACGCGCGCAGGCCGAACCGGTGAAACAGCGAAACGAGTCCGGTGCTCCATTCGGTGTAGTGCATGTTGAACGCGTCGACGCCGATCTCGGCGAGATCGGCGGCATGGCGTTCGAGCGGCACTGCGATCGCCCGCTTGTGCGTCGAGTGCACGAGCTTGACTCCGCGCTCGGCCCGCCAGTCGCGCAGCTGGTCGAGGTGCGGGGTGCACGCCCACAGCCGCTCCACTGCCCCGTGGCGGCGCGCGACCTCGAACAGGGGCCGCGCCGCTCCCGGCGTCTTGACGTCGACCGAGAGCTCGAAGTCAGTCCCCAGTTCGTCGTACACGTCGGCAAGGCGCGGTATCTCGAGCGCGGCCAGGTCGGCGGCGCTGGTAGCGCCGACCCGCCGGCGGCGAACGCCGGCTCGGACGGTGGCGTCGTGGGTACAGACGACCTCGCCGTCGGCGCTGCACCACACGTCCGTCTCGAGGCCGCCCGCACCCAGCGCGAGCGCCCGGCCGAAGGCACGGAGCGTGTTTTCGGGCGCTTCGATCCGCGCGCCCCGGTGCGCGAAGGTGATCACGGCCATGGCCGCGCCATAGTGCCAAACCCCGCGATTCCGATGGGATTGCCGCTGGTGAGCCGCCGGGGCCGTCAACCCCGTCACAGCCCGGCCGATGGAAGCGGCGGGACCTCAAGCGGCGTGGGGGGCCTGCCGAAGTGTAAATCACTCGCCGGGAGCGGCGGGGTGGGTCTGCGACATGAAGACGCCAGGGACGGGGTGCGCGGTGACGACGATCAGGGCCAACTGCCCGAGCTGCGGGGATGTGCAGCTGACAGCGGACGACCTGACCGTTCGCGTCTGCGCCGACGACGAACGCGGCTCGTACTGCTTCCGCTGCCCCGAGTGCCAGCGGGCGGTCGCCAAAGAAGCCAGCCGTCGCATTGTCGACCTCCTCGTGTCCAGCGGCGTGCGCATGCAGGTATGGCGCTTGCCCGCCGAGCTCACCGAGACCCGCCTCGGCCCGCCGCTGCGCCCCGACGATCTCCTCGACTTCCACCTGTTGTTGGCCGAAGAAGGCTGGTTCGACGGCCTCGCCGAACAAGTCCGCGAGTCGCTCAACCGTCAGGAACGGTAGGCTCGGTTCGTGGCGGCCAGTCTCATCAGCCTGATCGGCGCCCCGATCGGCGTCCTGATCGGCGTCATCGTGATGACGGCCGCCTTCGCGATCGTCGCGGCAGCGCGGCGAGTGCAGGCCGAGATGACGCCGACCGAGGAGCACCTCCGCGCCTTTGGTGCGCACGTGCGTCCCGCCCTCCTCCGGGTGCGCCGCGAGACGGCTGCCACTCGGGCCCGACTCGAGCGGTAGCACCAGTACGATCCCGGGGCCGCATGCGAAGGCCCCGTCGATGAACATCTCTCCGACCGAGATCATCGTGATCCTCGTCGTCGCGCTGTTGGTCTTCGGGCCCCAACGCCTACCCGAGCTCGGCCGCCAGGTCGGCGGTGTCCTGCGCGAGCTGCGGCGCATGCAAGACACCGTCCGCGCCGAGATCAACGAGGCGCTGCAGGAGCCCCCGGCGCACGCGTCCGCGGTGCCCGCAGCCACGCCGCCGAGCGTCGAGGAACCCGACCACACCGATCTCCCGTCGCCGTGGGGGGCGGGGGGGGGGGCCCCCCCGCCCCCGCCCGGGGCGCCCCCCCCCCCGGGGGTGGGGTTTGAGGGCCCCCCCCGCCCGCCCCC
>JBQTGT010000013.1:0-65506 GCA_052390615.1 Actinomycetota bacterium | reverse complement strand
GCCGCCGGCGTCCCGGCGGCCGCGTTCGATGAACTCGACAGTCCGACTACGGGCAGTTCGCCGGGTTCGGGTTCGCGATGCACGTGTCAGTCTTCTTGAACGTGCCTTGCACTGACGTGCCGAGATTCATGACGACGAGCAGCACGACGACGGCGATCAACGCGACCATGATGGCGTACTCCACCATCGTGGCGCCGCGCTCGTCCTTGGTGTGAGCCTGGATCCAGGCCCGAACGACTGTAATCATTGTGAAGCGACCCCCTGCGGTCATCGGGAACGAGGCTCCACCGGCCCCATTTCCGGCGAGCGCCCCAAGGTTGGCATCTCGCGCCAAGTGGCGAAATAGGTCAGCGGGACCATTTCGGTCACGGCGGAACAATGGTCGATCCACCCCAGCAGTGCGGCGGCCGGTGCCACCACGCGGGCCCCAAGGGGTACGACGCGCCGCCGAGGCCGGGCGCGGAGCGACGGAGGAGCGCAGCGCACTGGCGGGAGCGACGAACGTCCCGGAGGGCGGCGGCGGGTACCCCGCCGCCGAGTGAGTGCGACCCAGGGTTAGAGCGCGTCGAAGATGTTGATCGCGGCCGGCATCAGCAGTACCACGAACAGGGACGGAAAGATGCACGTTGCGAGCGGGAACAGCATCTTCACCGGCGCCTTCTGCGCTTGCTCCTGGGCCCGCTGGTGCCGGCGGATCCGCATCTCGTCGGCCTGGCTGCGGAGGATGCGGGAGATCGAGATGCCGAAGCTGTCGGCTTGCAGCAGCGCCAGCACGAACGTCCGGATGTCGTCGACCTGGGTGCGCTCGTCGAGGGCGCGCAGCGCGTCGGCACGGCTGGCGCCGATCCGGACCTCTTGGAGCATGCGGCGTACCTCCTCGGCGAGCGCGCCGGGTACGACGCCGGCGGTGCGGTCGAGGGCCTGTTCGAAGCCGAGGCCGGCTTCTACCGAGATCACCAGCAGGTCGAGCATGTCCGGCAGCGCGCGTTCGAGCTCGCGGCGGCGCGCCTGGATCCGGCGGTTCAGTGCCGCATCGGGGCCGACCACGGCCACAAAGGACAACAGTCCCACGATGATGATGCCGTTCAAGGTCTCGAGGTCGACAACGACGAACGCAAGGAAGAACCAGAGCGCGACCGATGAGACGCCGAGGACCTTCCAAATCAGGAAGCGGTCCACCTCGAAGCCGGGCGGGCTGCCGGCGAGCACGATCTTGCGCTTGAGGTTCTCGAGGTAGCCCTGCGGCGTGAAGCGCTTGGCGATACCGACGAGCACGTCTGTTGTCGGCGCGAGGACCCGCTCGCCGATCGTCTCGAGCATCTCCTGCTCGCGGACGTTGGCAGCGTTGCCGTAGTCCTCGACTGCCTTCAACGACCGCGAGATGGACTGCCGGGCGCCGATCGACGTCGACACGGCGAACGCCCCCAGCAGCACCGCGGCCGCGGCCAGGACAACCATGAGTAGGACAGTCATGTCACGCCTCGATGTCGACGATCTTGCGCAGCCAGAACCACCCGATCACCGAGCCGACGCCCGCCCCGACCAGGCCGAGGATGCCAATCGGATCGTCGAACAGCGTCTCGATGTACTCGCGATTCGCGATGAAGATGAACAGTCCGAGCAGTGGCGGGATCGCCGACAGCAGTATCGCGCTCAGACGCCCTTCGGCGGTCAGGGAGTGCACTTCGCGGCGCAGCCGTTCGCGCTGGGTCATCGTTTCGGCGACGGTGTCCAACAGCGCGGCGAGGTTCCCACCGACCTCCCGCTGGATCTGGATCGCCATAACGGTCCACGCGAGGTCTCGGCTCTTCATCCGGTCCGCGACCTCGGCGAGCGCGTCTTCGACCGCGCGGCCCAGACGCACCTCCGTGAACACGCGCTGCAACTCGCGGCGCATCGGGTCGCGGATCTCCTTCGCGACCGTTTCGAGCGCTTGCATCAACGAGAAGCCGGCCCGCATCGAGCTCGCGATCAGCGTCAGGGTGTCCGGGAGCAGACGGTCGAACGCCTGCAGGCGCATCCGGCGCTTGCGGTCGATGACCATGAATGGAATCAGGCCAACCACGACGCCGACGACGATGCCGAACAGCCAGTCGAGAAGGATCGCGGTGATCAGGAATCCGAAGATCGCGAACACGGGGATGTAGAAGATGACCTCGGCGGCACGGAGCGGCAGGTCGGCCTGCTCGAGCATCGTCTCCATGCGCGACAGCAGGCTCGTGCGGCCCGCGAGGCGCTGCGTCAGGTCGACGGCCTGGCGGAATCCCGTCGTCTGCGATCCGGCGCTCCCGTCGACCGGCGCGAGCTCCACGTCGGCGCGGTCGTAGCCCGCGAGCCGGCGTTCCAGCCTCGCCTCGCGCCGGCCACCGAGCACGGCCACGGTGCCGACCAGCGCCGCCGTCGCCCCGGCCGAAGCCGCGATGATTGCCCACTTGCTGCCTTCGCTCCCGACGAACGCGGCGAGCGCACTCATCGCAACCCGACGACGCGACGCGCGAACGGTTCGAGCGTGAACAGCTCGGGCTCGAGGTGGATGCCGTGGTCGGCGAGGCGCTCGGAGAAGTTCGGGCGGATGCCGGTGCTCTTCAAGCGGCCGAGGAAGCGACCCTCCTCGTCGACCCCCATCCCGAAGTCGAATTGGTAGACGTCCTGCATGACGATCGTGTCGCCCTCCATGCCCAGCACTTCCGACACGCTCGTGATCCGGCGCGAACCGTCGCGGAGCCGGCTGAGGTGCACGATCAGGTTGATCGCGGATGCCATCTGCTCGCGTACCGCGCGGATCGGCAGATCCATCCCGGCCATGAGCGTCATCGTCTCGATACGGGACAGAGTGTCGCGGGGGCTGTTCGAGTGCACCGTGGTCAGCGATCCGTCGTGGCCCGTGTTCATGGCCTGGAGCATGTCGAGCGCTTCGCCGCCGCGGGCTTCACCGACGATGATGCGGTCCGGTCGCATGCGCAGTGAGTTGCGCACCAGGTCCCGGATCTTGACCTCGCCCTTGCCCTCGATGTTCGACGGGCGGGACTCCAACGCGCAGACGTGCTCCTGGAGCAGCTTCAGCTCCTTGGCGTCCTCGACGGTGACGATGCGCTCGTCGTTCGGGATGAACGACGACAGCACGTTGAGCGTCGTCGTCTTGCCGGTACCAGTGCCACCGGAGATCACACCGTTGAGGCGACCGCGCACGCAGGCATCGAGGAAGTGGGCGACCTGCGGCGTGAGCGAACCGAACGCGATGAGGTCGCCGACCGTGTACGGATCCTTGGCGAACTTTCGGATGGTGAGAAACGGGCCGCCGATCGCGACCGGGTGCACGACGGCGTTGACACGGGAGCCGTCGGGGAGACGGGCGTCCACCATCGGCGTGCTCTCGTCGATGCGACGCCCGACCTGCGCCACGATCTTGTCGATCGTCCGCCGCAAGTGCCCTTCGTCGACAAACTCGACGTCGGCGCCCTCGATCTTGCCGCGGCGCTCGATGTACACCCGCTTCGGACCGTTCACCATCACCTCGGTGATGCCCGGATCGTGCAGGAACCGGTCGATCGGGCCGTACCCGATCGTGTCGTCGGTGACGTCTTGAATGAGCTGGGCGCGTTCGGCGGCCGAAAGCGCGGTCTGATCCGCGCTCAATGCCTTGTGCACGTGTTCGTGCACCAAGCTGCGCAGGTCGTGCTCGGCGACCCAGTCTTCGGACAGCATCGGCCCGATCTGCTCGATCACGTATTGGTGGACTCGCTGTCGCAGCTCCTCGAGCTGGGTCGTGCGGGCAGCGGTGGGTGCCTGCTGGAAATCCTGCCAGCGCGAATACTGCTGCGACATCGTGTCTGCCTCCCCTGGTCAGCGGTGCTGGCGCCAGCGCCGCCGCTGATCCGGCTCCGGGTCCGCGTCCGTGGACCGCGTACTCTCTGAACTTCTGACTGCGCCGAGCGAGTCGGCAAGGCTGCGGAGCGCGAGCGCCGCTGCCGAACGGGGACGGTCGAGCACCACCGGCACCCCGCGGTTCACGGCCTGCGGGACCGAGATGTCGGACGGGATGCGGAACTCCGCTGACACTCCCAGCGCCCGTTCGACGTCACCGACGTCGAGATTCACCCGCGCGTTCGCACGGTTCAGCACGAGCCGCAGCTTCGAGCCCGCCACCGACATCAGGTCGAGTGTCTGGATACCGACCTTGAGGTTCTTGATGCTCGGGATATCCATGCTCGCGACAAGGAGGACATCGTCGGCCTCCTCGAGCAACGCGAGCACGACATCGTCGAAGTGCGGCGGCATGTCGACGACGATGAAGTCGAACATCTTTCGCAATAGCTTGACGATGGAGATCATCACCTCGGGCCTGATCGAATCGCCGGCAGACGGCTCGATCGGCGCGCAGAGCACGCGCAGACCGGATGCCTCGTGGGTCGCCAGCAACCCTTCCATCAACTGCGGGTCGGCGGTCTCGACCGCGCCGGCGGCTTGCATGGTCGTGTGCAGCGGCGGCACCGCCAGCAACACGGCGACGTCGCCGAATTGGAGGTCGGCGTCGACGAGGCACACACGACCGCGGTGCTCCGTCGCGAGCGCGACGGCGAGGTTGGTCGACACGACGCTCTTCCCGACGCCGCCCTTGGTGGAGAACGACACCATGACCCGACCGAGCGACTGATTGACCTCCGCCGCGGCGACCGCGCGTGCGGCGATGCCGGCCATCGCCTCGCCGACCCGGTCGATCGCGGCACGGATCGGGGCGTCGCCGGCGTCGAGCGTCAACGCATCGCGCACGCCCGACCGCAACGCCGACTGCAACAATGCCAGCGTGAGCTCGTCGGCGAGCAGCACGACGCCCGCTTCCGGGAACGCGCGCGAGATCCGTTGGACATGCGTCAACCCCGCTTCGGAAGCGAACCCAGGGCCGCACAAGACGACCGTCGGCTCGTCGGGGATGATGTGATGGAGCACGTCATCGATCGTCGCCGCCGGCGCGGGCGCGATGCCAGCCAGCTCGATGGTCATCCGGGTCCGGATGCGCTCGTCGGGCTCGACCGAGAGCACGGTCCAGCGCTGGGCGCGACCGCTCGGCCTCTCCTCGCTCATCTGGTGCGCTCCGATCATGGCCGACGCCTCGTTACCCGTTGCCCTGCGCCGCGGCGTTGCCGAGCTGGGTCAAGACCTCGTCGACCTTCGTCAGCGGCTGGTCGAAGAGGTTCACGACCTCGACGATTTCCTCGGGCGTCTGGAACGTCGTGAGATCGAAGTCCTTCGGGTTCAAGGTCAGATAGATCGACCCTTGGTTTATCGCTTGCGCGTGCACGATCTGTTCGGCCTGACGGGGCGTCACGGAGAGCGTAATGACACCCGTTTCCTGCGGGACCGACGTGTCGATGTCGTCCTGGTCGACGTCGCCGTCGGCGTCGGTGTCGGTGCGGCTCTGCGTGCCGAACGTCGTCGTCGTCCCCACTGCCAGCACACGAATGCCCGGAAGGAGGAACGCCGTGGTCTTGCCGACGACGGCGCGCGCCTCGGGCGTATTGGCAAAGGAGTTCTGGATGTCGAGCGAGACCACGACGTTCACGGTGTCGTTCGGCGCGATGAAGCCACCGACGCCTCGCGCATTGTCGACATTGACGGTGATCGCTTCTCGACCCTCTTCGATGTCCAGCGCGGTGCCTTCGACCTCGCCGGCCGCGATGAAGTTCAGGGCGACGATGATCTCGCCGGGTGCGATCGCACCGGCCGCAACGAGGCCGCGGATGTCCTCCGCTTGCTCGGGGACCAACGCCGACCGCGGAACGTCGCGCTCGACACGGTTTTCCGCGACGATGAACCCTTCGTCCAACAAGGTGTCGGTGGGAACGCCGCGCTGAATCGGCTCGGCCGCGACCAGCACTCGCACCTGGTCGAGATCCTCTTCCGCCCGCTCGTCGGCCTCGTCCACGTATTGCCAGACGAGGAAGCCGGCAAGCGCGGCCAACACGACCGCCGCGATGGCGGTCAACACACGCCAGTTGCGCACGCGCTCCCCCTTGCCCGCACCTAGGACGCCCGCCCGGTGCCTCGATCGAACCCTCGCGTCCGTGCGAAGGCTCCCCCAAGCTGGCGCACGTCCCCCTCGCTCGTTCGCTGTCGAGCAAATGCACCGCTTGCGGGGCTTTCGGGGTACAAGCTACAGAACACTATCCGTACACAACAAGTAGGCCATTTGGCCCCGGAGCGCGCGATATGTGGCATGGTGTGGCGCACAGCGGCAACCATGCGCCACGAGCGTTGACGGCTGCCCCATTCGTCGCTCGTGACGACAGCGGCGCCGACCACCCAGAAATAGGAACTCCGGGCTCAGACGGTCGGGTCGTCCACTTCCCCTGACGATTCCCCTGACGAATCGGGATCGTCCGCGCCGGTCGGTGCCCCCGCGACGCCCTCGGGCGGCGGCGCGCAAGCTTCGGGCGGCGCGACGGGCGCCTGACCGGGTGCCGAGCCCGGCTCGCCCTCGCCGTGGTAGTCGGGCCCGATGTAGTTGCCCTGGTCGTCGTACGCGTGCTCGCCGTAGAACTCGCGGTACTCCGCCGCGACCTCGCCGCCTTCGGCCGCCTGCTTGATCGACAGCGAGATCCGCCGGCGCTCGAGGTCGATGTCGATGATCTTGACCCACAACTCCTCGCCCGGCGTGACGACCTGCTCGGGCGCGTCGACATGGTGGGCGGCCATCTCCGAGATGTGCACGAGGCCTTCGATCCCGTCGCCGACCTGGACGAACGCGCCGAACGGTACGAGCTTGGTGACCCGGCCGTACACGAGCTCGCCGACCTGGTGGCCGTTGGCGAACTCCTGCCACGGGTCTTGCTGCGTGGCCTTGAGCGACAGCGAGATCCGCTCGCGGGACAAGTCCACATCGAGGACTTGGACCGTCACCTCGTCGCCCACCTGGACGACCGAGGACGGGTGGTCGACGTGCTTCCACGACAGCTCGGAGACGTGCACCAGGCCGTCCATGCCGCCGAGGTCGACGAACGCGCCGAAGTTCACGACCGAGGACACCACGCCCTGGCGAACTTCGCCGGACTTCAAGTTGGTGAGGAACTCGTCGCGCTGCTCGCGCTGCGTCTCCTCGAGATAGGCCCGGCGCGAGAGAACGACGTTGTTGCGGTTCTTGTCGAGCTCGATGATCTTGCACTCGAGCTCGCGGCCGACGAACGGCTGGAGGTCCCGGACCCGCCGCAGGTCGACGAGCGACGCGGGCAGGAAGCCGCGCAGTCCGATGTCGAGGATCAGTCCGCCCTTCACGACCTCGATGACCGGGCCCTTGACCGGCTCGTCCTTTTCCTTCTTGGTCTCGATGTCGCCCCACGCCCGTTCGTACTGCGCCCGCTTCTTCGAGAGGATCAGGCGGCCGTCCTTGTCTTCCTTTTGGAGCACGAGCGCCTCGATGCGCTCTCCGAGAGACACGACCTCGTGCGGGTCGACGTCATTGCGGATCGACAGCTCCTTGGAAGGGATGACGCCCTCCGACTTGTACCCGATGTCGAGCAACACCTCGTCGGCGTCGATCTTCACGACTTCGCCGTTGACAAGGTCGCCGTCGTCGAATGCGACGATCGTTTGATCGATCGCGTCCTCGAGCGACATGCCGTCGAGGTCATTGTGGGTGACCACCGTCTGGTCTTCGAACTCCTCGCCCCCGGTCTGGTTCGGGGCGGCGGCTGCGGGCGCCGGCGCGGCGGTGGGAGTGGTCGGGTCGGTCTGGGCGTCCACGGGTCGGGTCCTGCTTCGTGACGTGCGTGATGCGGCGGGTCGAACTGGGCGCTCTGGGCGCGCCAACAGGCCGCTCCGACGGAACGGCGCTGGTCAGGCTACAGGGATGCGTCGCACCCCGAAAGCGGATCGTCAGTGCCGCGCGCCGCACGCTCGAGCGCGTGCCGCCCGGGTCCACCCCGCATCCAGGACGCGCATCCCGGGTTCGAGCCCGAGCGTGCCGACGAGGAAGGCAACCTCTTGCGCCGTCCCCATCGTGAACGCGTTCCGCAGGTACGCCGGCCCGAGAAATCTCGCGAGCGCGCGAAACCATGGCTCATCGGGCGCGGGCGGCCGGTCGCGATTCTCGGTCATATCGCGCACGGATTCGGTGCGCGATATGACCATGAAGGAGAGCCGCGCCGATTCGGTGTGCGCACCTACTTCGCGTCGGCCCAGGTGGGCCCGAAGCCGATGTCGACCACGAGGGGGACGCGCAGCTCGGTGACGTGCTCCATGACGTCGCGCACGATCGATTCGACCGCCTCGCGTTCCGACAGGGGCACCTCGAGGACGAGTTCGTCGTGCACGGTCAGCACGACGCGGCTGACGAAGGAGCGTTCGGTGAGAGCGCGGTCGAGATCGATCATCGCGATCTTGAAAATGTCCGCGGCCGAGCCTTGCACCGGCGCGTTTTGGGCCATCCGCTCGCCTTGCATCCTGATCTGGAAGTTGTCGGAGGACAGTTCCGGCAGTTGGCGCCGGCGTCCGAAGAGCGTCGTGGTGTAGCCCTTGGCCTTGGCCTCGCGCTTGGTCGACTCCATGTAGCCCTTGACGTTCGCAAACGCGGCGAAATAGGCGTCGAGGATCTCGCGCGCCTGGTCGGTGGGGATGTCGAGGCGTTGCGCGAGGCCGTAGGCCTCCATCCCGTACGCGAGTCCGTAGTTGACGACCTTGGCGAAACGACGTTGGAAGTCGTCGACCTTGGACTCGGCGACGTCGAAGACGCGCGCCGCGGTCGTGGTGTGGATGTCGGCGTTGCGTTCGAACGCGTCGATCAACCCGGGGTCGTCGCAGAGGTGCGCGAGCACGCGCAGCTCGATTTGCGAGTAGTCAGCGGTCATCAGACCGCAACCCTCGTCGGCGATGAACGCTCGGCGCAGCTCGCGCCCGCCGGCGGTCCGGACGGGCACATTCTGGAGATTCGGCGCTTCGCTCGAGATGCGACCCGTCGTGGTCGCAAGCTGGTTGAAAGTCGCGTGCACCCGCCCGTCCTCGGCGACGAGCGGCGGCAACGCGTCGGCGTACGTGCTGCGCAGCTTCTCGACTTCGCGGTAGCGCAACAAGGTCTCGACGATCGGATGCTCGTCGGCCATCTTCTGAAGCGAGTCGGCGTCGGTGGAGGGGCCGGTCTTGGTTTTCTTCACCGGCTTCACGCCAAGCTTCTCGAACAGGATGCGGCGCAGCTGCGGGGTCGAGTTCACGTTGAACTCCTCCCCCGCGTACGCATGGATTTCGGCTTCGAGCCGGCGGCACTGGTCGCCGAGCTCCTTGCCCAGCTCCGCGAGGTATTCGACATCGATGCGGACGCCCGCCTGCTCCATCTTCGCGAGCACCGGGATCAACGGCCGTTCGATGCGCTCGTACAGGTCGACAAGTTCCCGTGCCGCCAGCGATTCCGCGAGGGAGTCGGCGAGGCGTACGAGGATCGCGGCGCGGCGGCCGGTGTCAGTCGCCGCGGTGTCGCCGCCGAAGTCGAGTGTCCCTTCGACTTGATCGGGCGACCGGACTTCCACCCCCAGATACCGCAGTGTCAGGTCCTCGAGCAGATACTTCCCCTCTCCAGGGTCGAGGAGATACGCCATCACCGCGGTGTCGTGCGCGAGCGAAGGAAGGTCGCGGTGCAGCCCGTGCGAGAGTTCCTTGGCGCGGTGCACGACGAGCGGCGTGCTTTCGAGCAGCGCCGTGAGCGCGGCGACCGCCTTCGTGTCGGCGAGCAGGTCGGCCGCGATGTACACGACCTCCTTGTCGGACGCCACTGCGATGCCCGCCAGGGCGCTGCGCACCGGCGCGCCCGCCCAGCGCGGCTCGATCGCCGCCCGCGATGCCTTCGCCGCCACGTTCAACGCGCTGACGGCGACCGGCGCGTCCCGCGCGACGATCACGTCGATGTCGAGCGTCTCCCCTTCGGCGGCTTCGGACACGTCGCCGACGGCGTCGAGGAAGCGCGCCAGTAACGTACGGAACTCGAGCTGGTCGAACAGGACGCGCATCTTCTCGCGGTCGAACACACCTTGCCTGAGCTGAGTGATCTCGACACCGCATTCGACGTCAAGCTGGAGACGCGACATCTCGCGGTTCTTGAAGACGCGATCGCGGTACTCGGCGAGGTTCTGACGCTGCTTGGGGGGGAGCTCGTCGAGGTGATCGAAGATGCCTTCGAGGGTCTCGTACGTCACGACCAGTTTCGCCGCAGTCTTCTCGCCGATGCCGGGCACTCCGGGAAGGTTGTCGCTCGTATCACCCCGCAGCGCCGCGTACTCCTGGTAGCGCGCGGGCGTGACCCCGCCCGTCCGCTCGACGATGCCGGCCTCGTCGTAGAGCGCGTAGTCCGAGACGCCGCGCTTGTTGTACAGCACCTTGATGTGTGGATCACGCACGAGCTGGAACGAGTCGCGATCGCCGGTGACGATCACGACGTCGATCCGCTCCTGCGCCGCGCGCACCGCGAGCGTCGCGATCACATCGTCGGCCTCCACACCCGACACCTGCAGCTGGACGATCTCGACCGTTTCGAGCACCTCGTGGATCAACGGGAGCTGTGACGCGAACAGATCGGGAGTCTCTTTGCGTCCGGCCTTGTACTCGGGGTCGAGCTCGTAGCGGAACGTCGCCCCGCCCGGCGCGTCGAACGCAACGGCGATGTAGTCGGGCGCCTCGTCGGTCATCACCTTGGTGAGCATCGACGTAAACCCATACACCGCGTTCGTCACGGTGCCCGACTTCGTCGCCAGATCGGTCGGGAGCGCGAAAAACGCGCGGTAGGCGAGCGAATGACCATCGAGGAGGAGGAGCTTCGCCATCACCTGCGATGGTACGGGCAAGATGCGCCGCGCACACCCGGATCGACGCTACGGGGTGAGCGTGCCCGAGATCACGTCGGCCGCCACCTCGTGGATCTTGCGCCGCGTGTTCATCGCAGACTTTTGCAGGAAGCGCCACGACGCGCCTTCGTTGAGACCGTGCTCGTCCATGAGACGCCCCTTGGCTCGGTCGATCAGCTTGCGGGCTTCCAGGCGCTCGGCAAGGTCGGCGTTCTCGCGTTCGAGCGCGACGATCTGCTCGAAGCGGCCCAGTGACATCTCGATCGCGGGAATCAGGTCGCTCTTTTGGAAGGGCTTCACCAAGTAGGCGAGCGCCCCGGCATCACGCGCTTGCTCGACGAGATCGTGCTGCGAGAACGCCGTCAAGATCAGGACTGCGCACAGCTTCTCCCCCGCGATCGTGCGAGCGGCAGTGAGGCCGTCCATGCCGGGCATCTTGATGTCGAGGATCGCGAGGTCGGGTTTCTGGGCGCGGACCAGCTCGATCGCCTGGTCGCCGCGTCCGGTCTCGCCGACCACGTCGTAGCCCTCCTCCTCGAGGATCTCCTTCAGGTCCAGACGGATGATCGCCTCGTCCTCGGCCACGACGACACGGACCGGCTCGGCCCGCAGAGGTTCACTCATCCCTCGACCTGCCCCCCAGCGTCACCACGTCAGCGCGCTTCAACACATCACGATGAGAGCTCGCCGGACATGCGATCGAGCAGGGCGTCTTGTTCGCGTTCGAGCTCGCCGATCGCACGTCGCAGCGCGTCTCGTTGGCGCGTGTGCGCGTCCGCGTGGCGGCGGACCTCGTGGGCTTCGGCTTCGGCCAGCGGGGTCTCCGAGACCAGCGCCCGCAGCCGGGCGTCGTCGGCCTCGGCCTCGAACGTGGCGCACTGCTCGTCTGCGACCGCGAGGTCGGCGCGGAGCCGCTTGAGCCGGTCGCTCACGTCGATGAGCCGGCGCTCCAGCAGCGGGCGAGTCATGGGACGGGCATTGTAGGACCGACCTGCCGCGCGAGGAGCCGACCGCCTCGCTCCGGCCTACGGCACGGCCCTCAGGATGAGGCCGCGGTGGCAACGACCTCGGCACAGTCCTGCTCGTGCGGCAGCAACGGACGAGTCCGCAGCCACCACAGATCCCCGGCCGACTCGTAGACGAAACCCCGCTGCGCGCCCCGGCCTACCTGCGTTGCGATCGTGGAGTCGACAATTGCACAACGCAGGAAGGCGTCGCCAGGAACGGGGGACAACAACTCGGCGAGTGGAGAGCCCCCAGACCACGGTCGCGCGTCGGCGCCGTCGAGGAGGCCGGCGTCGTCGCGTTCTCCGACGATCACCGATCGCGGTGCGCGCATCGGCGTCACCACGACATCCTCCAGGTTGGATAACGCGGCGTCGAGCCGAGTCGCGGCCTGGAGCTGGGTCGGGGCACCATCCAATTCGTCGTCGGAGAGGTACGGACCGGTGAAGGTCGCGGTTACGCCATCCAGGCGTCCCACCAAGGACAGGCCGCCGGCGTCAAGCGCGGCCTCGGGGTTCGGAAACGAGACCTCGTGCCCATCGATCAAACCGGCCTCGGCTGCCAGCACGAGCAGCCGATCGAAGGCCGCGTCGTCGATCCGGTCACGAAAGTAACGCACGGTCCACACGCCTGTGTCGTCGTCGACATCGCTTTCGACACGTACCACGCGGCCATCGGCATAGACGGCGGTGGCCGGCTCGCCCATGACTTCGACTCTCGTGCACTCACCGCAGTCTCGGATCAACTCGATCACCGGTTGCTCGTAACCAACGGGCGGGCGCGGCGGCGGCGCGGCCGCCTCGTCATTGCCGCTACAAGCAGCGACGAGAGCGATCATGAGCAGCGTCAAGACCGAAGGCCATGTCCGAGTTCGGCGCATACAGCTCCGACGCCGGCGGCGGCGCGCCCGGTTCCCGAGCCCGCCTGACACTGGTCTGCGCCGTTGCGCCTCATTTCGGTTGAGGTCGGAGTCGCCATCTGCCGATGACACACACGTGCGAGGGGGGACCAACAGCCGCCGGCCGATCGCGGCCTCGCGCCATCATTGTCGGATTTGCCCACTTGCCGTATCTTGGGCAGTCGCGATGGAGGCACGGATGCACAGGCTGGGGAGAACGGCCGTCGCCTGCGGATTGGCGCTGATGGTGGCGTTCGGCGCGACGGCACCCGCCGACGCGGCCGACGGCCCCTCCGTGCGAACCGCGCGGGCGCGGCTCGAGGCGGCACGGGTCGAATCGGAGCGCGCCGCGCTGACCTACCTCTCGAACCAGGCGCAGCTCGGTCGCATCGAGGCGCGCATCGGCGTGCTCGAGCAGCGCATCCCGCGGGTCGAGCTCCGCATCCGTGAGCTGCGCACGATTCTGAAGGAGCGGGCCGCCGTGCTCTACCGGGGCGGCGAGGGGGCTGGGGTCGCCGTGGTCGACACCGTCTTGCGTGGGGGCGACCTCATGGTCGGCGGGCGGATCGCCCATCTCGCCGGCGTCGCGCACGCCGACACCGACGCGGCCGCGGACGAGCTCGACCAGCGCAAGGCGGAGCTCACCGAAGACCAGGAGGAGCTCGTCACCGTCCGCCAGCTCCAACAGATCCTCGTCGAGGACTCGTTCGCGCACTCGCAGGCGTTGGTCGCCAAGGTCCAGCGGGCGGAAGGCGAGCTGTGGCGGGCCGAGCAGCGCCAAGCACTCGCCCACTACCGCGCCGCCGTTGCGGCCCAGCGCGCCGCGCACGAGGCGGCGGCCGCTGCCGCGGCGTACAACGGCGCGCCGCCGCCGGAGCCGCAGGAGCAGAGCCCACCGGGCGATCCCGCGCTCGCCGCGGAGATCCCGGTGAGCACGCTCGTGTGCCCGATCGACGGTTTGGTCACCTTCGTCGACGACTGGGGTCAGCCCCGGTCGAGCTGGCGGGTGCACCAGGGCACCGACATCTTCAACGCGCGCAGCACCCCGAACCTGGCCGTCGCGAATGGCGTCGCGCGCATGCGGGTCGGTGGACTCGGTGGGAACTCGATCTGGCTCGTCACCGACGACGGCCACGCGTACTACTACGCGCACCTCGAACGGTTCGAAGGACAGTTCGGTCCCGACGGCACCCGCCGCGTCGTGCGGGGCGACGTCGTCGGATACTCGGGCAACACCGGCAACGCCGCCGGCGGACCCGTGCACACGCACTTCCAGATCCATCCCCGCGCCGGTGGTCCGATCAACCCGTACGCGCCGCTGCGCGAGATGTGCAAGGTCCAGGCCGGCCTCGTCCCGCCCGAGGACGTCAACGCGCTCGCGACGACGACGACCTTGCCGGCACCGGTGACGACCACGTCGACCTTGCCAACGGCGACCACGACGACGCCGACCACGGCTGAGGGCAACGGTTCATAGCCCCGGGGAATCTGCGCGGCGAAAGTCGAACACCTCACGCCAAATAGCTACCACGCGACCCTTGTGCAAGCGCGGAGGGACCCCAAGGGCAGCCGGGGACTTCGCCGCTGAAGGACTATGCCATTACACGCGACCCGACGCGTCACGACATCGTGGGCGACAGCCCCGCCTCGATCTCAGGGCCGCTCATCTGGCACCCGATACCCGGCACCGCGGCCACGCTCATGGTGACCGACGATGACACGCTCCTGGTGCGCTGGACAGTGACGTCTACATGTTTCGGTTCGGGCGACCGATACGTTCGCATCCTGGTCGACGGGGCCGAAGCCACGACCGCTCCCCTGTCAGGCGTGATCGGCCACACAGAGCCGTTCCCTCCGGCCGCGGTTGAGTCCCCGATCGTGGTTGAGACGTCGGTCCCGGTCGCGGCGGGCGAGCATGTTGTCACACTCGAGACGGCAATCGTTATGGATACGACATGCGTCATCGGACCGCCGACGAACCATCTGATCATCGAAGTACTCGACTGAAGCCGCGAGCGCTTATTCACAGCCTCAATCTCGTTGATGCGGACCGCGGCAAAGTCCGAATACTTGTCGCGGTGCCCGAGGTGGGAGTCGAACCCACACGCCCTTGCGAGCAGCGGATTTTGAGTCCGCCGTGTCTGCCATTCCACCACTCGGGCTTTGTCGGAACCCATGTTGGCATCCGGGTACGATCCGAGCGTGACCGAATTCGTCGTCGGGTTCGTCGTCGGGGCGTCGGTGGTCATGTTGGCCTGCATCCTGATCCCGCTCACGCGCCGGATCCGAGCGGAGCGGCCGCTGCCAACCGACGTCGAAACCCAGCTCCTGCTCGGCCTGCGGCCCGACGAACCTGAGCCCCCGCCGGCGTCTCCGCCGGCGCACCCTCGGCCGTACAGCTCCGACGACCTCGCCCAGCTGCGCCGGCTGGGCAACGCTGCGCGCAAGCGCCGTTAGCGGCGCTGCGCGATCGCGAACAACAGGCGCGCCCGGCAAGACTCCTGTCCGTCGACGGTTGCGCGGCCGCGACCCCATCCGCCGCGGCCGCTCAGTCGCTCGAGCTCGACGTACAGCTCGAGCTCATCACCCGGCACGACCACGCGGCGGAACCGGACCGCTTCGACGCCACCGAACAGCGGCAACTTGTCGGCGTAGCGCGGATCGGACAGTAGCGCGATCGCGCCGGCTTGCGCGATGGCTTCGAGCTGGATGACCCCCGGGAAGACCGGGTTGGCGGGAAAGTGTCCCGCGAGAAACGCCTCGTCGCCGGTCACCTGGTACCGAGCGTGGATGCGCTCGCCCGGTTCGAGCTGCGCGACGGAGTCGACGAATCGAAAGGGCGGACGGTGCGGGAGCAGCTCGACCGGATTCGTTCCCGCGGGATCCGCCATGACGAACGACGTTACCGGCCGTTCACGCTTTTGTGACCGAGGTTGGTAACGCCGCGACTCAGGATGGAGTCGAAGGGGCACCCCGTCCTCGACTCCGGAGGTTGCCACGCGTGTCCAACCCGCTGTCCGGAGAAGCGTTCTCAATGCTGGAACGAGTTATCGTTGCCCCCGCGGTCGGCGTGTTTCGCCCCAATGCCGTCGAGACAGGCACGGTCGTGCGCGAAGGTGACGAGATCGGCATGGTGGAAGGTCTGGGGACGAGCCGAACCGTGCACAGTCCGTTTGGCGGCATTGTGATGGGCGTGTTGGCGCACGATGGCGAACGGCTCCGCAAAGGCCAACGCGTCGCGTGGCTGCGGGTCGCGTGAGCGGTCTGCCGGTTGCGATCATCGGGTGGGCGACCAAAGTCCCCGACGGGCGAGTGACGAACGCCGATCTCGAAGCGCGCGTCGACACCGCCGACGAATGGATCGTCGAGCGCACCGGCATCCGCGAGCGGCGCGTGGCGGGGCCCGCCGAATCCACCGCAACATTGGCGCGCGACGCGGCCGCGGCCGCGATCACGCGGGCGGGACTCACCCCGCTGGACATCGACCTCCTGATCCTGGCGACCGCGACACCCGAACAGCCCATACCCCACACCGGCGCGTTCGTCGGCGAAGCCCTCGGGCTCCGCTGCGGGTCCTTCGACCTCGCGGCCGCGTGCGCGGGCTTCGCCTACGCGTTGGTCGTCGGCGCCTCGTTGGTCGGCGTCGGGTACGGGCACGTGCTCGTCGTCGGCGCCGAGACCCTGAGCCGCATCGTCGACCCCACTGACCGCCGCACCCTGGTGCTGTTCGGCGACGGCGCCGGTGCCGCCGTGCTGAGACGCAGCGTCGGCGACGCGCCCGGACTGCTCGCCTGGGACCTCGGCTGCGACGGCTCGGCCGCTGGCATCCTGGAGATCCCCGCGGGTGGGAGCCGCCGGCCGGCAACTCCCGCGACCGTGGCCGCCGGAGAGCACTTCCTTCAGATGCAGGGCCAAGAGGTCTTTCGCCGGGCGGTCCGCGCGTGTGTCGACTCGGCCCAAACGACGCTCGCGCGCGCGGGCGTGACCGTGGAGGAGGTCGCATGGTTCGTCCCGCATCAGGCCAACGCCCGCATGATCGACGCGGTCGCAACCCGGCTCGGCATCCCGCCCGAACGCACGCTCGTCAACATCGAGCGGTTCGGGAACACATCCAGCGCGTCGATTCCGCTCGCGTTGTTCGAGGCGGTCGACGACGGCCGCGTGCAATCAGGTGATCCCGTGCTCATGTGCGGGTTCGGCGCGGGCATGACCTGGGCGAGCGTGCTCGTCCGTTGGGGAGTGCAGTGACCGCGCCCCGGGTCGCGTTCGTCACCGGCGCGTCGCGCGGGATCGGCCGCGCCACTGCGATCGCGCTCGCGCGCGCGGGTCATCCTGTCGGCTTCTGTTACGAGCAAGACGAGGAAGGCGCCAAGGTTTCGGTGGCCGCGATCGAAGCCACGGGGGGCACGGCGCTCGGGATCCGGGCCGACGTCACCGACGTCGCGGCCGTTGACCGCGCGTTCGGCGAGATCGAGGCCGCATTCGGTCCCGTCACCATCCTCGTCAACAACGCGGGGATCGCGCGCGACGGCCTGCTCGTACGCATGAGCGACGAGCAGTGGCGCGACGTCCTCGCCACGAACCTCACCGGCGTGTTCCACACCATTCGGCGGGCGACCGCAGGGATGATGAAGGCACGCTACGGCCGCATCGTCAACGTTTCCTCGGTCGGTGCTCACATGGGCGCGGCCGGGCAGGCCAACTACGCCGCGGCCAAGGCCGGCCTGGTCGGCCTCTCGCGCAGCGTCGCCCGGGAACTGGCTCGCCGCAACATCACCTGCAATGTTGTGGCACCGGGACCTATCGTCACCGAGATGACGGCGGAGATGCCCGACGAGTGGCGGGCTGGAGTCGAGGCCGCGGTGCCGCTAGGCCGGTTCGGAACGCCCGAGGAATGCGCGGCGGTCATCACGTTCCTGTGCTCCGACGCGGCCGGCTACGTGACGGGCGCACTGGTGCCCGTCGACGGCGGCCTCGGCATGGGTCACTAGTACAACCCAGAAAGGAATCGTCCCCATGGAGCGAAGCGTTGCGATGACGACGATCAAGGAGGTCGCCGCCGAAGTGCTCAGCGTCGACCCGGACAACATCACCGAGGCAGCACGCTTCAAAGAAGACCTCGATGCCGACAGCCTCGACCTGGTCGAGTTGGTCATGGGCCTCGAAGAGCGCTTCGATATCGAAGTGCCCGAGGAGGATCTCGAAGGCGTGACCACGGTCGGACAAGCGCTGGATCTCGTACTCGCGAAGGTCGGCGCGTAGGGACGGGAACGGCGATGACGAGCCACGATCACCGCCGACGCGCGCGCGTCGCCGTCACCGGGCTGGGCGTCAAGGCGCCACCCGGCAACGACCTCGCGACCTGTTGGCGAACCCTCGTCGGCGGCAAATCGACCGCGGCGACGCTCACGCGTATCGATCCCGCGCCGCTGCCGGTGCGCTTCGGCTGCGAGGTGCATGACTTCGACGCGACCGCCTACCTGGGCCCGAAGGAAGCGCGCCGCGTCGATCGGGTCACACAACTCGGATTCGCGGCGGCGGCTGACGCGCTCGAGGACGCCGGCGAGGTGAACGCCGACCCCGCGCGCTGTGCCGTCATCGTCGGCACCGGTATTGGCGGCCTGATCACGCTCGAAGCACAGGTCGAGATCTACAACGAGAAGGGCGCGGCACGGGTCAGCCCCTTCCTGGTACCCATGATGATGGCGAACGCGACGGCAGGCACGATCGCCATGCGATTCGCGTGGACCGGTCCGAACCTCTGCATCACGACCGCGTGCGCAGCCAGTTCGCACGCGATCGGTGAAGCCGCCCGACTTGTGCGCGACGGCACGGCCGACGTCGTGATGAGCGGCGGCGCCGAATCATGCATGACGCCGACCGCGATCTCGGCATTCGCGCGGATGACGGCACTGTCCACGCGTAACGACGCGCCCGAGCTCGCGTCGCGGCCGTTCGACGCCGACCGGGACGGTTTCGTCATGGGTGAAGGCGCGGCCGCGCTCGTCCTCGAGAACTGGGCTCGGGCGGTGGCGCGCGGCGCGCGCATCTACGGCGAGGTCGTCGGCTACGGCCGCAACGCCGACGCGTACCACATCACCGCCCCCTCGCCCGGTGGCGAAGGCGCGGCCGCGTGCATGCAGTTGGCGCTCGAAGACGCCGGCCTCGCAGCGACGCAGATCGCGCACATCAACGCGCACGGAACGTCGACGCCGCTGAACGACGCCGCCGAGGCCGAGGCAATCCGCAAGGTGTTCGGGGATCGCCCGCCGCCGGTCACTTCAACAAAGGGTGTGACGGGGCACCTCGTCGGCGCGGCCGGCGCGATGGAGGCGATCGCGTGCCTGCTCGCGCTCCGCCATGGCGCGGTCCCCCCCACCGCGAACCTGGAGCGCCAGGGTGACGACATCGCGCTCGATGTCGTCGCCGGTACGGCGCGATCGGTCGAACCCGGACCGGCGTTGTCCAACTCGTTCGGGTTCGGTGGGCACAACGCCACGCTGATCTTCGCCCCCGCCTCGTGACTACGTCCTGATGCTCCTCGCGGGGAAGCGCATCCTGGTCACCGGCGTCCTCAACGACGCGTCGATCGCGTTTTCCGTCGCTCGCCGCGTCCAAGAGGAAGGCGGCGAGGTGCTGCTCACGTCGTTCGGCCGCGTGACGAGTCTGACGGAGCGCGCCGCGCGGAAACTGTCCACCGCCCCACCCGTGATCGACCTCGACGTCACCGACGCCACGCATCTCGATGGGCTCGCGCAACGAGTTGGCGGTCAGCTCGACGGCGTTCTCCACGCCATCGGGTACGCGCCGGAGTCGTGTCTCGGCGGTGGCTTCCTCACGGCGCCATGGGAGGACGTCGCGGTCGCGCTCCAGGTATCGGCCTATTCGTTGAAGGCGCTCGCGGTCGCGTGCCGCCCGTTGATGACCGGCGGTGGCTCGATCGTCGGCCTCGACTTCGACAACAGCCGGGTCGCGTGGCCCGTGTACGACTGGATGGGTGTCGCCAAGGCGGCACTCGAGTCCACCGCGCGCTATCTCGCGCGCGACCTCGGCGCGGACGGTATCCGCGTCAACCTCGTGGCCGCCGGGCCGATCCGAACGGTCGCGGCCCGCAGCATCCCCGGCTTCGAACGGTTCGAAACGGCGTGGAGCGAACGGGCGCCGCTCGGCTGGGACGTGAAGAATGCGGCGCCGGTCGCCAACGCATGCGTGGCGCTGCTCTCCGACCTGTTTCCGGCGACGACCGGCGAGATCGTGCACGTCGACGGCGGCTACCACGCCATCGGCGCGTAGCTACTACCGCTCGTTCAGCACCGCCTCCGCCTACCGAGCGGACGTCGCCTGGCCCGACGAGGGGACGACCGCGACTTCGGTGTTGAACACTGTAGAGACGCACGGGCCGCGGTTCGCCAAGCAGTTGAAGTACATCGCGGTGAGGTTCCGCAGCGCGTCACCAGGGGACCCGAGTGAGCATGATGGATCGCCCTGTCGCGGGTCGCAGCTGTACGAGTACTGCAGGTCGATGGTCGTACCCGCGGGCGCGTCGACTCGGAGCCAGGCGGTGTCGGCCGACCGGCCGTGCTCGATGCAGCGCTTGTCGCCTTGGGCTGGGCGGTCGAAGCCTTCGGCGAGCGACCGGAACAGGCGATTCGCAAGGTTGTTTGCCCCGAGCTTCGCCTCGTCCTTGCGAGCGATGTCGCGCTTCAGAATGCGCTCGAACAACCTCACCATCTTGCGTTGCTCCATCGGCTGCACGAACCCCCGGTGCATGTCGAGCAGGACGCCCGTTGACGTGAGGATGTTCCCGCCGATCGCGGCGTGGAAGGGCTGCCTCGCGGCGATGAGCGATCCGCGTGCTCTGAGCGTGCCGAGAATGTCGGTGTCGCTGGTACCCGTGAACGTGTCGGGAAGCGCGGCGGGGTCAGTCGAGGCCACGAGATACTGCCGATGCTCGACGAATCGTTCGCCCGTGTTTTGGTCCTTGCCCTCGTACAACGGCGAAGCCGGATCGGGGGTCAACGGGTCGTTCGCGCGACGGAGCTCCGCGATAATGGCCCTCGGCGTCGCGCCGGCACCGATCATGTCGACCATTGCGTTGACCTTGTTGCCGAGGAACTGCGACTGGCCGTGAATCACGCCCACACCCGGAACGGACCGGTAGACGAACCGATGCACGAATCCCACATTGAAGTTTGCGAACGTGGCGGTGCAGGTCGCCAGGGCACCGCCGACTTCTTTGGTCTTGGTGTCCGCGCCCACAACCGAACCCGTCGCACTGGCCGGCACCGCGGCCACCGTCAGCGCGACGATCGCGGCCGCCCCGGCCGCGCCGAACTTGAGCATCCTGAATCGCACGTGCCGCCCCACTTCCGTGTAAAGAACTGCCAGCGAACCAGAAATTGGGCGGTATCGCATCGTCCCGCGGGCTAGAAAGAATTGGCCGCTGGGCGTAGGGCGCGCGGCCGAGCCCGTCGGTCCCGGCGGTGGCTGGACGCCACCACCGTGTCCATCACGAACCGGACGCTCAGGGACAGGGCGGTTCGTCGCCGGGACCGATCGCGTCGGCGTCTTTGTCATCAACGTCGGTCAAGCGATCGCGGACTTCGCGTGCGATCCAGCGAGATACTTCGCCTTGTCGTCGACGCGGCGTTCGTCGTGCGTCATCGGTGTTCGGTCGTCATAGGTTCGTCCTCCGGTGTCGGCTCCCGGAGAACGCGCTTCACTCTCCGCGAAGAACCCGCTCTACGGACGCAACGGTGTCCTTCGGGCTGACCTTGTAGAACACCCCCGCGAGCTTCCCCTTCTCGTCGACGACGAAGGCGGAGCGCACGATCCCCATGAACTTGCGGCCGTACAGCGACTTCTCGCCCCACACGCCCCACGCGTCGGCGACCGCGTGGTCGGTGTCGGCCAGCAACGGGAACTTCAGCTTGTACTTGGCCGCGAACTTCGCCTGCTTCTCGACGGTGTCCGGACTGATCCCGACGACGGTCGCGTCCAGCTTCTTCAGCTTCGGGAACGCGTCCTGCAGGTTGCACGACTGTTGCGTGCATCCCGGTGTATCGGCCTTCGGGTAGAAGTACACGACCACTCGCTGTCCCCCGAACTGCGACAGGCGCACCGTGTTGCCCTTCTGGTCCTCGAGGACAAACGCGGGTGGTCGGTCGCCGACTCTCAGTTTCGCCATAGCTCCGTAGCATGCCGCACGTGGCTCGGCGCGCGCCGGATCGGCTCGCAGCAACTGTCGACGAAGTACGCGCGGCGGTGATCGCACAGCTGGACGCGCGCCCCGACGAGGACGGCACGCTGCGCATCCCGAACCTCGACGCGCCCGGCGAAATCGCCGTCGTGCTCCGGATCAGCGCCGACGGCGACGGGTGCCTCGTGGCGGTGGACTCGGTCGGACGGATCGACATCCCGTTCTTCGGATGGTTCTTCCGACCGATGGCACGCGTCGCCCGGCGCCGCGCGTGCGCCCACGCGACCGGGATGCTGCGGCACCTTTTCGCCGGAGAGCCAATTCCTCCGCCCGCCCGCGGCGTGATCGGGCTTCCTATGGCCGCGTTCACGCGCGAGCAGGCGACGTTGCTCGCGAGCGCGTCGGCGGCGATCGCGGTCGCCGGCTTCGGGAGTGCGTTGTTCGGGCAGCTCGCCGACCCGATCAGCGCGACCTTCGACGCGTCGGACGCGACGCTCGCCAATGTGCTCGTGATCTCGCGCCTGGGCGCGCTGATCGCGTTGATCGTTGCGCTGCGCGCTGATCAGCGGGGACGGCGGCGGGCGCTGCTGACTGGCGTTATCGGGTCGGCTTTTGCCTGCGCCGTGTCGGCGGCCGCCCCGACGCTCGCGTTCTTTGCCGTCGCGCAGGTCTTCCAGCGTGGATTCATCATCACGACCGCGATCGTGGCCGGTATCACGGTGATCGAGGAAGCGCCCGAAGGAGCGCGCGCGTATTCGGCATCGATGCTCGGTCTCGCGGGCGGCCTGGGTTTCTCGTTGTCGGTCGCGACGCTTCCGATCGCGGACCTCGGCGACGACACGTGGCGCCTCGCTTATGTGATCGGCGCCTGCTCGATCGTCTTCGCGTTCCCGATCGCGCGCCACCTCGCGGAGACGACGCGTTACGAGCGCATCGTCAGTCGTACCGACGTCGCGCGCGGCCGGATCCGCGAGCTTTTCGACGTCCGGTACCGCAGTCGTTTTCTGCTGCTCGCGCTGGTCGGCTTCCTGACCAACGTGTTCAACGCGCCGTCGTCACAGCTGATGAACAAGTACCTCTCCGACGTCCGCGACTACTCCAACTCCGGCATCGCGCTGTTTCGTCTGGTCACGACGGCGCTCCCGGGCCTGGTCGGCTTGCTCGTCGGTGGCCGGCTCGCCGAGGTCAAGGGCCGGCGGTCGGTCGCGATCAGTGCACTGCTCATCGCCACCGTGACCCAAATGGTGTTCTTCGTGACGGGCGGACCGGTGTTGTGGGTGATGTCCGCGGTCTCGGTGTTCACGTCCGCGGCCGCGGGCGTCGCGCTCGGGACGCTCGACGCCGAGCTGTTCCCGACCGAGGCGCGCGGCACGTCGAACGGCCTGCTCGCGTGCATCAGCGTGGTCGGCTCGATGGCGGGTCTCGGTCTCGCCGGTCAGCTGTCCGACCCACTCGGGCACATCGGCCGCGGCATCGCGCTGTGCGGCATCGGCGCGCTCGTCGCCGCGATTCTCTTCGTGCCGCGCCTCCCCGAAACGCGCGCTCGCGATCTCGATGACGTCAGTCCCTCCGAACGCCGCGCGTAACGCACGATGCGGGTTGGGGGGTGGGGTTGGGGAAGGGTGGGGCTAGGGCTCGAAGAGCATGTCGACGTACGCCTCGAGCAGGTCCTCGACCGCGCCCTGCGTCTCGGTCATCGTCGCCATCCCGTAAATTGGCGCCATCGACCCACCCGCGCGTGGGTTCGCGCGCACTTCGTCGACAGCCTTGGCGAGATCGGCGAGGAAACGATCCATCACGCCGAGCTGCGTGTGGCGCAGCGTGACACACAGGTGGATCGACGGCGGGTCTTGGAGCCCGTTGAGGCTCCAGCCGTGCTGACCCAGCACGTCGAGCACGCGGTAGATGTCGAGGTCGCGGGCGCGCAGCGCCACGTTCCACAGCGGATCGCCGATCACCTCCAATCCCTCGATGTTCCCGACGCCCCGTTTCACCGACACGGCCGCGTCGAGGATGCGGCGCGTCGCGTCGAGATACCCCGCTTCACCCGTGGTGACAAGCGCCGCCCACGCGGCCGCACTCAGCGCGCCCGGCCGCGAACCCGCGAACGTCGGGCTGAAGTACAGCCCGCCGCTCCAACGACTTGTTCGGTAGAACTGGAAGTGGCGCAGCTCCTTGTCGCGGTACAGCACGACCGACGTGCCCTTGGCGGCGTACCCATACTTGTGGGTATCGGCCGACATCGACGTCACGCCCGGCACGCGGAAGTCGAACGGCGGCACCGGCGCGCCGAGGCGCTCAGCCCACGGGAGCACGAACCCACCGAGGCACGCGTCGGTGTGGAATCCGACGTCGCGGGCGCGGGCCATTTCGGCAAGGTCCGCGATCGGATCGACAAGACCATTCGGGAAGCACGGCGCCGAACCGACGATCACCGCCGTGTTCGGTGTGATCGCGGCTTCGGTCGCGACGATGTCGGCGCGCCCGTCGCCGCCGACGGGCACCGTGACCTTCTCGATCCGGAAGTAGTCGGCGGCCTTGTCAAACGCCACGTGCGCAGTCGACGGGATGACCATTTCCGGCCGCTCGATGCCACGCCCGTACGCCCGGTCCCGGTAGACCTTCATCGCCGCGAGGATGCTCTCGGTGCCGCCCGAAGTGACCGTGCCGCACACACCCGCAACGCCACCGAGCATGTTCGCGGTCATGGCGATGAGCTCGGCCTCGAACTTCACGGTGCTGGGCCACAGGTCGGCGTGCAGCGGGTTCGCCTGTGAGGTGACGGCGTACACGCGGTTCAGGAACTCGATATGGCCAGGATCACCGTTGTAGACGCTGCCCGATGCGAAGCCGTCCTCCCAGCGCGGCCGCTCGCGCGCCGCCATCGCCTCGATCTGCGCGAGCAGCGCGGCCCGCTCGACGCCCGTGGGTGGGATGCGGTCGTAGGTCGAGAACTCGCCGCGGTAGGGCTTGACCGACCGTTCGACCGAAGAAACGCCGTCGTCGCTCACGTGTTCAACCTCGCGTAGATGCCTTTGGTCTGCTTGTGCAGGGCGCGGAACTCTCGGTACAGCTCGTCGTAGGTGCTCCGATTGGCCTGGTCGGGAGCGTACGCGCGCGTGATGCGGACCGCGCGCGCCACGTCGTCGATCGTGAGTCGCTTGAGCGAGAGGCCGGCGAGCAGCGCGGCGCCGCGCGTGTTGGCGTGGACGGGCTCGGCGACCTGATGTATCGGCCGGTCGAGCACGTCGGCTATTACCTGGCACCACAGGTCGGACTGCGCGCCGCCCCCCACGAAGGCAAGTCCGGGGAAGCGGCGGTCGACGAACTTCTCCACCGTGCCGAGCAGCCACCGCGTGTTATATGCGACCCCTTCGAGAACCGCGCGCACCATCTCCGCGCGCGTCGAACGCAGCGAGAGGTTGTGCCAGCCACCGCGCAGGCGGTAGTCGTCGACCGGAGTGCGCTCGCCGTTCAACCAGGGCGTGAAGATCACACCGCCGCTCCCGGGCGGCAGCGACGACGCGAGGTCGTCGAGACGCGAGTAGACGTCGAGCGGTACCGGTGTCTCGCGCAATGAATCGTCGGGATAGAGCACGTTGTCGCGCAGCCAGTTGACGCACGCGCCGGCGGCTTCCTGCTCGTCGGCGACGTAGTACTTGCCGGGCAGGGGCGAGGGCAATGTCGCGATGCCGCGGCGCACGTCGGTCTTCTTGAACGGCACGTGGCAGGTCAGCCACGACGAGGTTCCGATGTAGAGGTGTGCGGCGAAGTCGTGGACGGCGCCGGACCCGATCGCGGCCGATTGCACGTCGGGTGTGCCGCCGACGACCGGGATGCCAGGGGGCAGACCGAGCTCCTCGGCGACGTCGCGGCGCAACTCACCGACGACCGACGTCGACGGTTGGAGATCGGGCAGCTGGTCGCGCACGATGCCGATGTAGTCGAGCAACGTCGGGTCGTACTCGACCCTGCCCGGATCGCGGTTGTCGGTCACCCAGTGCAGCGTGATCGAATCGAATGTTGCGGCCGCGACACCCGTCAATCGATGGTTCAACCAGTCCTTCGGCTCGAGGTACTTCCACGTCGCGCGCGCGACATCGGGCCGCTCTCGTTGGAGCCAGAGGATATGGGCGGTCGGGTCCTTGCCCGACCGCGACGGTGCGCCACCGGTGCGCGACACCCAGCGCTTCAGCTTGCGCGGGTCGAAGCCCTGCAACCGGACGCGACCGCCGACAGCCTCGCGAATCGCGGCCGCGCCGCGTGAGTCCATCCAGATGATCGCGTCGTGCAACACCGCGCCGGACCGGTCGATCGGGACCGTCCCCGACCACTGCGCGGTGACCGCGACGGCGACGAAGCTCTCGACCGGCACGGCGTGACGTCCGAGCAGCCGGTGGGTTGACTCGACGACCGCGCGCCACCAATCGGCCGGCGACTGCTCGGCGCCGCCATCCGGGAAGAGGTGGAGCGGTACCGGCGAGAAGTCGCCGTCGACAAATGTCCCGTCGACGGTGAACGTCGCGACCTTCGGCCCGGAGGTGCCGAGGTCGAGCGTGAAGACGTGCTCCGCCACGCAGGCCTAGATTCTCCGGCGCAAGCCGTGACCGAAGAACCCGCCCACCGGGCGCGCGTGCGCGTGGTAGTGGTCGGGGATGTTGCGCATGTTGTCGTCGACGTAGTGCTCGAACTCGAAGTGCTCGCCGACCACCCAGGCCAGCTTCTCGTGCATGTAGGTCAACGTGTCGGGGGGCGGCGTGCGGCCGTGACCGCGCCACACGACCATGGGTACTGCGCAGATCTCGCATTCCGCAATCCAGCAGACGTCGTCTTCGTGGAACCACGGAGTGATCCGCGCGGCCTCGCACAGGTCGCAACCGTCTGCGTGCTCCAGGCCGACGTCCATGCGGCGAAGATAGCCCCCGTAGACTCTCGGACGCGATGAAGGGCTTGATACTCGCCGGCGGCGTCGGCACGCGGCTGCGGCCGATCACGCACACGAGCGCCAAGCAGCTCGTCCCGATCGCCAACAAGCCGATCATCTTCTACGGCATCGAGCAGCTCGCCTCGGCGGGGATCAAACATATCGGCGTGGTTGTCGGTGTCGATCCAGTCGCGGGCGAGATCGAGGAAGTAGTCGGCGACGGCTCTCAGTTCGGCGTGAAGATCTCCTACATCGAACAGGAAATCCCGCTCGGCATCGCGCACTGCGTTCTCATCGCGCGCGACTTCCTCGGCGACGACGACTTCGTCGTCCTGCTCGGGGACAACATGTTGCAACAGGACCTTCGCCGCTTCGTCGACGAGTTCGAAGGTGAGCGGCACCAGCCCGCGCTCGGCGCGGAGGGTCAGCCACCCGCGTGCGCCCAGATCCTCCTTGCCCACGTCGACGATCCGCGCCAATTCGGTGTCGCCGCACTCGACGCGCACGGCGACGTCACGCGACTCGTCGAGAAGCCGACCGAGCCGCCGAGCGACCTGGCACTCGTCGGTGTCTACCTCTTCGATCCCACGATCCACCAGGCCGTGCGCGCCATCGTCCCGTCGGGTCGGGACGAGCTCGAGATCACCGACGCGATCCAATGGCTGCTCGACAACGGCCACCGCGTCCGTCACGAAATCCTCCAGGGCTGGTGGATCGACACCGGCAAGAAGGATCCGCTCCTGCACTGCAACCGACTCGTACTCGACACATTGGCGCGTCGCATCGAAGGGCGCTTCGACGATTCCTCGCAGGTCGAAGGCCGCGTCGTCATCGATCCCGAGGCCGAGCTCGTCAACTCGGCCGTGCGCGGTCCGGCGATCATCGGGCGCGGGACACGCCTCGTGAACACCTACGTCGGTCCGTATACGTCGATTGGCGCCGAATGTGAGTTGATCGACGCCGAGATCGAGCACTCGGTCGTGCTCGATCGCAGTCGTATCGTCGGAGTGCATCGCCTCCATGACTCGTTGATCGGCCGCGAAGTCGAGGTCGTGCGCTCGAGCGTGCGGCCCAAGGCGACCCGCCTGATGCTCGGCGACCATTCCCGAGCCGAGCTGGAGTAGGCGTGGCCGAAGTCGTCGCACACGACGCGATCGCCGGGGTGTGCATCGTCACGCCGGCTGTCCACGCGGACGCGCGCGGCCTATTCGTTGAGACGTTTCGCCGCGAATGGATTCCTGGGAGCGGCGAGATGATCCAGTCCAACCGCGCCGACCGGCGAGCCGGCAGCATCGTCGGCCTGCACTACCACCAACAACAAGCCGACTATTGGTACGTACCGTTCGGTTCCGTGCGCGTCGTACTGCACGATCTGCGCGTGGACTCCCCCACAGAGGGCGCCACGCTCGCGTTCGATCTCGGCGCCCGCGCCGACGGCAGCCACGACCACCGCGGCGTATACATCCCACGCGGCGTCGGCCACGGCTTCGCGGCGCGCACCGACGCGACGCTCACCTATCTCGTGGATCGGTACTACGACCCGGCCGACGAGCTCGGCGTCATCTGGGACGATGTCGACGTGGCCGCCGACTGGGGCGTGACCAACCCGACACTCAGTGACCGCGATCGCGCATTACCGAAACGCAACGAGCTCGACGCCGCGTCGCGCCCGACATGGATGGCGCGCCGCTCGTACTGGAGCGGACCGCACGCTACCGGCCGCGGCGGCCGATAGTCGACGATCGCGGCGGCGAGCGATCGTTCAATAGCCCGTCCGAAGCCGCCGGCGTCCGACCAAGCAGCCTGAGCGCGCGAGCCGGTACAGTCTCAGACCTGCGCAGTCCCCACCAGATCTCCTGCTGAAGAGCGATGTTGCAACTCGATCAATGAACCTTTGTGTCACCGGAGCGGCCGGCTTCATCGGCTCGCACTTTGTTCGATACTGGTTGGCGACGCACTCCGCTGACCGCGTGCTCGTGGTTGACGCGCTGACCTATGCCGGCAACCTCGCGAATCTCGATGACCTTGCCGGGCAATACACATTCCTGCGAGGCGACATCTGCGATCAGTCGCTGATGGAGGTGACCCTTCGCGAGCATGCGATCGATGTGGTCGTGAACTTCGCAGCAGAGTCTCATAACTCAGCGTCAATGATTGCACCTGCGGCGTTCTTGCGAACGAACGTACTCGGAACGCAGTCACTCTGTGAAGCGGCAGTACGAGCCCGAGTGGGGCGCTTCAATCATGTGTCGACTTGCGAGGTCTACGGCGACCTGGATCTGAGGTCTGCTGAGCGTTTCCACGAAGAGTCGCCGTACCGGCCGCGCACGCCGTACAACGCCTCGAAGGCGGGCGGCGACCATGTTGTGCGCGCCTACTACGAAGCGTTCAATCTTCCGATCCTTATCACCAACTCGGCGAACAACTACGGCTCTCATCAGTTCCCCGAAAAGGTGATCCCTCTGTTTGTGACTCGAGCTCTGGACGATCAGCCGCTGCCTCTCTACGCCTCGACTCAAAACAGACGCGAGTGGCTCCATGTTCGCGATCACTGCCGCGCGATAGAGCGCGTCCTATGTGATGGCATCATCGGGCAGACCTACCACATCGGTACTTCCGAAGAACGCTCCATCGAAGAACTGGCTGATGCGATTCTCGAAGTGCTCGGTAAGCCGGCGGCGTTGAAGACGATCGTGCCTGATCGGCCCGCTCACGACCGGCGCTACGCACTCGATTGGTCCAAGATTCGCGATCAGTTGAAGTGGAAGCCGGAGATCGATTTCGATACCGGACTCGTTAACACAATCCGTTGGTACGCCGACCACCGCGACTGGTGGGAGCCGCTTCTTCCGCGGGCACCGGTCAAAGAGGACACGGCCTGGAGCGCACGCTTGTCGTGAAGGTGCTCGTCACCGGCGCGGCCGGACAGGTCGGTCGAGAGGTGTTGGCGGCGCTGGATACGCGCGAGCACGACGTCGTCGCCTGCAATCACGCGACCCTGGACGTGCGCGACGCAACGGGCGCAACGCGGTTGATCACGGACACGCGTCCGGACGCGATCGTGCACTGTGCGGCGTTCACCGCGGTCGACCGCTGCGAGTTGGCCCGCGCGCGCGCGTTTGCCGTCAACGATGTCGGGACCGCGAACGTTGTTTCGGCGGCGCGTGCGGCCGGGGCACACGTCGTGGCGCTGTCGACCGACTACGTGTTCGACGGCACCGCACCGCACCCGTACGTGGAGGCGGACGAGCCCAACCCGTTGTCCGCGTACGGCGCATCAAAGCTCGCGGGCGAACGCCGCGTCGGCGCCGACAACGCCGTTGTACGCACCTCGTGGGTCTGCGGCCGCACGGGCTCGAACATGGTGAGGACGATCCTGCGCCTGGCGGCCGAGCACGAGAAGCTGGCGTTCGTTACCGATCAGCGCGCCCATCCGACGATTGCGTCTGATCTCGCCTCGATGCTCGTGCGCTTCGTCGAGGAACGGCGGACCGGGCTGTGGCACGTCACCAACCAAGGCGCGGTGTCGTGGTACGAGTTCGCGCAGGAGGTGTTGCGAGCGGCCGGTCACGACCCGACGCGGGTCCAGCCGATCACGACTGCGGAGCTGAGGCCGCCGCGGCCGGCGCCCCGCCCCGCCAACTCGGTTCTCGCGAATGCGCGCGTGGCAGCCGAGCGAATGCCCCTCCTGCGCGACTTTCGCGACGCGCTGCCGACACTCCTGCGCGAACTTGCGTGACTCGACGGCCCATCGCGCCGGAAGGCGGACGCCTGCTCACGCCGACGGCTACAACCGGGCGACGATGGCGCGTGCGAACTCGGACGTTGTGACCTCGCTGGCGCCTTCCATCTGACGGGCGAAGTCGTAGGTGACGATCTTGTCGCCGATCGTCGCTTCGAGGGCGCGCTCGATATCCGCCGCGGCGTCGGTCCAGCCGATGTGCTCGAACATCATCACGCCCGACAGCAACACGGAGCTCGGGTTCACCTTGTCCTGGCCCGCGTACTTCGGTGCCGTGCCGTGGGTCGCTTCGAACACGCCGTGGCCGGTGACGTAGTTGATATTTCCGCCGGGCGCGATACCGATTCCGCCGACCTGCGCCGCGAGCGCGTCGGAGAGGTAGTCGCCGTTGAGGTTGGTCGTCGCGATGACGTCGAAGTCCTCCGGTCGAGTCAGCACTTGCTGCAACGTGATATCGGCGATGTTGTCCTTGACGAGGACCTTGTCACCGGGCTTGCCGTCGCAGTCGTCCCACCCGACCGCGACGTCCGCGAACTCGTCGCGGACGAGCTCATAGCCCCAATTCCGGAACGCGCCTTCGGTGAACTTCTGAATATTGCCCTTGTGCACCAGCGTCACCGACGCGCGGCCCTTCTCGACCGCATGCGTGATCGCGGCGCGGATCAACCGCTTCGATCCGGTTTCCGACACCGGCTTGATCCCGATACCGGAGTCCTCGCGGATCGTCCAGCCCATCAGGTCCTTGAGCGTTGCGATGAGCTTCTTCGCTTCGGGCGTTCCCTCTTCGACTTCCAGCCCCGCGTAGATGTCTTCGGTGTTCTCGCGGAAGATGACCATGTCGACGCGCTCGGGGTGCTTCACCGGCGACGGCACGCCCGGAAACCAACGCACCGGCCGCAAGCAGACGTAGAGGTCGAGGAGCTGGCGCAGCGCGACGTTGAGCGAACGGATGCCGCCGCCGATCGGCGTCGTCAACGGCCCTTTGATCCCGATGAGGTGTTCACGGAACGAGGCGACCGTCTCGTCGGGCAGCCACGACCCGGTTTCGTTGAACGCCTTCTCCCCGGCAAGTACTTCGGTCCACGCGACGGATTTACCGTGCTTCGCGGCCGCGGCGTCCATGACGAGTTGCGCCGCGGGCCAGATGTCGATCCCGGTACCGTCGCCGACGACGTAGGGAATGATCGGCTCGTCGGGAACGTGCATCGCGCCGTCGGGTTGCATCGTGATCTTCTCGGCCATGACGCAGAAACTACCGGCCCCATCCGGCCCGACGGGACCGAGCGACGACGCAGTTAGCCGCCCAGGTCGGGGACGATGCTGTCGACGTCGCTGTCGATGTCCACTGCATCCGGCGTGGCGGCGTCGGGTCCGGGAATCGGCTCGCTCCCGAGCCCGGCGTCATCGAGCGTCGACTGGACGAGGTTCGACTGCACGAAGATCTCCACCCGCCGATTCTTGGCCTTGTTCTCGAGGCTCGTGTTCTCGACAACCGGCTCGTCCGCACCCTTGCCGGACGTCGTCAACCGCGACCCGGAGATGCCGAGCGCCCGGAAGTAATCGACCACCTTGCTGGCCCGCGCGACCGACAGGAACGTGTTCGACGCGAACCGCGGCGTGTTGATCGGGTCCGAGTCGGTATGTCCGATCACGATGACATCGTTGTCGACACTCGCAATCGCGGCGCCGACCACGTCCAACAGGCGCGCGCCCTCAGGCCGCAATGCGTCATCACCAACATCGAACAGAATTTCCTCGTTGGACACGCGCACGAGCAACCCGTCCTCGCGCGGCTCCAGCTCCAAATCGCCGCCGGCAAATCCGCTTCCAACGATACCGGCTCGAATTTGGTCCTCAACTTGCTGCAACGACTCCCGCTCGATCGCCTGTTCGACCGCGGCGGCCGCGTTCGCCTGTGCATCTCTGAACAGCTGCTGAAGCACACTGTCGGATTCCGGTTCTCGGTCGGGGCCGATGGCGCCGCCGGTGTGGTCACCGCCGTCCCCGTCGAGCGGACCCTCGCCGCCGTCGTCCGGGTCGAACACGCCGGTCGACAGCTCGCCGCCGCCGAGCGCTTCGTTGAAGCCGATCGACAGCGACTTGAACTTGTCGATGTCGACGCTCGACATGGCGAACAGCGCGATGAACATCGCCATCAGCAGCGTGAGCAGGTCGGCGTACGGGATGACCCACGCCTCGTGGTTCACGTGCTCTTCGTGCTCCTCCGGGAGCCCGCCGTCGCTTCCGTGCGACATGCCAGCTGTTCCTCTTCGATGCGCGTGCGACTAGGCCGCTTTGGCCTGCATCGCTTCGCGCTCGGCCGGCGGAATGTGCGACTTCAGCATCTCTTCGACGATTCTCGGCGAGACGCCGGCTTGTATCGCCATGATGCCTTCGACGATCAGCATCTTGTGTGCGACTTCTTCACCCGACAGCCGCTTGAGCTTGTTGGCGAACGGCAAGTACACCGCGTTGGCGAGGAACACGCCCCAGAAGGTCGCGACGAACGCGGCCGAGATGCCGTGGCCGATCGCGGCAGGATCGTCGAGGTGCGCCATCGTCGCCATGAGCCCGAACACGGCGCCGAGGATGCCGAACGTCGGCGCGTAGACGCCCGCGTTTGTGAACCACGTCTGGCCCGCCTTATGGCGATCGCGCATCGCGCCGATCTCGGAGAGCATCGTCTTCTTCAGCTGTTCGGGGTCGGTGCCGTCGACCGCGAGCTCGACGCCCTTCTTGAAGAACGGGTCCTCGATCGTCTTGGCCTCTTCTTCGAGGGCCAGGAGGCCCTCCGCGCGGGCCCGGTTCGTGAGGACGACGATCTTGCCGATCGTTTCGGTCGCGGAGTGCGGCTCGCCGCCCTTCATGACCTTCTGGACGTACTTGCCGGCGTTCTGCGTCTCGGCGAAGGGGTGGCTGATGATCACGGCGCCGATCGAGCCGATCCACACGATGAGGATCGCGGGGATGTTGACGAAGAGCGCGACGGGATCGGCGCCCTTCATGATGGCCCCGAGGAACACGCCGACGAAGGCCATGCCCAGGCCGATCATCGTGCCCTTTTCCATCACACCTCCCCTCGAGTCTGCACGGGGACGGGTCCGCCCGACCCGCTGCTCCGCTCCGGTGGTATCGACCCGGGCGCGGGGCCGCTGTAGGACGGATGTCACACTCGGTGGGCGGCTGCCTCGTCGCCGCGATTGCGCCGGCGCGACCGCGGGAAGTCGACTCTGTGGAGAAATCGCGCCCTGTCCCGACCGGAAATCGACTCTGTGGAGAAATCGCGCCCTGTCCCGACCCGCGGCGCGGGCCCGTGCTAATCGAGGGCGGCGCGCAGGGACGCCACGAACGTCTCGGCCTCGTCGGGTCCGCCGCCGTCGAGGAGGCGGCGGACCAGCGCGCTGCCGACGATCACCCCGTCGGCGGACGCCGCCGCTGCGGCCGCCTGGGCCGGCGTCGAGATCCCGACCCCGATCAGCACCGCCAGATCAGTGATCGCCTTGCAGCGGCGCCCCATCTCCTCGGCGTGCGCGGCCAGGCGCTCCCGCTCGCCGGTGACGCCGAGCAACGAGACGCCGTACACGAACCCGCGTGCACGCTGGCAGATCGCGGCCAGCCGCTCGTCGGTTGTCGTGGGCGCCGCGAGCAGCACCGTCGCGATGCCGTGGGCGCCGGCCTGTTCGCCCCAAGGGCCGAGCTCGTCGAGCGGGAGGTCGGGAACGATCGCGCCGTCGACATGCGATTCACACAGCGCGCGGGCACAGCGCTCGTGGCCCATACGGTAAACGAGGTTGTAGTACGTCATCACGATCACCGGCACCGGCACGTCGAGACGGGCGAGCTGATCGATCACACCGATCGGCGTCGCGCCGAGGTCGAGCGCCCGCTGTGACGCTTCTTGGATCGTGCGCCCGTCCATGATCGGATCGGAGAACGGGATTCCGACCTCGACGGCGTCGGCACCACCCTCGACCACGGCCCGCACCACGTCACACCACTGGCTGCCGAGACCGCCGGTCACGTACGGGACGAGCAGCTTGCGACCGGCGTCGCGGCGAGCCCGCAGATGGACTTCTAGATCCATGCGGCTTCGGCCTCCGGCGCTCCATCACTCGACAGAGTCCATACAGCCTGCGCGCCTGCGGCCTGCGCCTGGCCGTTCATGCGAGGTCGCCGAGCCGTTCCGCGACCTGGGCCGCGTCCTTGTCGCCGCGCCCGGAAAGCGTGATGAGCACGGTGCACCCCAGAGGGACGGCGCGCCCGACCTCGCGCGCGAGCCACCCGATCGCATGCGCCGGTTCGAGCGCGGGCACGATGCCTTCGGCCTCGGCCAGCAAACGGAAGCCGGCAATCGCTTCGTCGTCGATCGCGTGGTGGTACTCGGCTCGACCCTCGGCCGCGAGGAGCGCGTGTTCGGGACCGACGCCGGGATAGTCGAGGCCGGCGCTGATCGACGTCGCCTCGAGGACCTGGCCGTGTTCGTCCTGGAGGAACAGCGAGCGCATGCCATGCACGACGCCGGGAACGCCCCGGCTGACCGCCGCGCCGTGGTGGCCCGACTCGATACCGAGCCCGCCCGCCTCCACCCCGACGAGCCTCGCATCGGTGTCGAGGAATCCCGCGAACGTTCCGATCGCGTTCGAGCCGCCGCCGACACACGCCAGCACCAGGTCCGGGTCGGCGCCGTCGAGCAACTCCCGGCATTGCGCGCGCGCTTCGTCGCCCACGACGCGTTGGAACTCGCGCACCATCCACGGAAACGGGTGGGGGCCCATCGCCGAACCGAGGCAGTAGTGCGTGCCGGTCACGGTCGCGACCCACTCCCGCATCGCCTCGTTCACCGCGTCCTTGAGCGTCGCACTTCCCGATTGCACCGAGACAACCTCGGCGCCCAGCAGCCGCATGCGCCAGACGTTCAGCGCCTGGCGTTCCACGTCGACCGCGCCCATGTATACGGTGCACTCGAGACCGAACAGCGCGGCTGCGGTCGCGGTCGCGACGCCGTGTTGGCCGGCACCGGTCTCGGCGATCACGCGCTTCTTTCCCATGCGCCGAGTGAGCAGCGCCTGGCCGAGCACATTGTTGATCTTGTGGGATCCCGTGTGCGCGAGGTCCTCGCGCTTCAGCAGGACTCGTACGCCGAGCTGTTCGGACAGTCGCGTGCACTCGGTGACAGGCGTGGGCCGCCCGGCGTAGGACGCAAGGAGGGTCGCATACTCCGTGCGGAACGCGTCGTCGTGCCACGCCGTACGAAACTCGGTCTCGAGCTGTTCGAGCGCGTCGACCAGCGTCTCGGGGACGAAGCGGCCACCGAACTCTCCGAACCGCCCGAGTCCGACCGGTTCGGGGCCAGGGGGTTCGAGGTGGACGGGCGCACCACGGGCGGGAGCGGACATCCGGGAAGCCTATTCGTCGAGCTGCCAGTCCCAAGGGCGAGAAATGCCGCCGACCTCGTCGTCGCCAACCTCACCATCCCGAACCGCATCGTCGACGCGGAGCTGCGACGGCCCCGGGCGCCGATCGGCCAGCTCCTCGTCGGCGGCGCGCGCGGCTTCGACAAACCGGCGCAGCTTGCGGGCGTCCTTTTGTCCCGGACTCGATTCGACGCCGGTCGAGACATCAACACCCCACGGCCGCACGAGCCGGATCGCATCGCCGACGTTGTCGGGATTGAGGCCGCCCGCGAGCAAGAGCCGCACGCCGCCGGGTGCGCCTTCAGCGAGCCGCCAGTCGAACACCTTGCCGGAACCGGGATCCGGCGAATCGACGAGCACGACGTCCGCGGGTGAGTTCGCTGCGGCCGCGAGCGCGGGGTCGCCGGCGCTGAAGGCTTGGATCACGTACCGCACGCGTTCGCGAATCCAGCGCACTTCCGAGATCGGCTCGCGGCCGTGTAGCTGCACCGCGTGCAAACCGACACGTGCCGCGACGTCGACGACGTGCTCGGGCCGCTCGTCCTTGAATACACCGACGGTGAGCACTTCGCCCGGCAGCCGCTTGATCATGTCGCGGACGTGGTCGACCTGCACCAGGCGCCGACTCGGCGCGAACATGAAGCCGATCGCGTCCGCTCCGAGCGCGGTCGCAAGCAACGCGTCTTCTTCGTTCGTGATGCCGCAGATCTTGACGAACACCGTCAGCCCCTCGCTCGAACTGCGGCGGCCGTGAACTGGCGGACGAGTCCGGCGGGGTCGTCGGCCACGACGAGCGCCTCGCCGACCAACACCGCGTCGAAACCGGCGTTCGCCATTCGGCGGGCGTCTTCGGGGCTGCGCACCGCGCTCTCCGCGATCGCGACAACATCGGCCGGCACCCGTGTCGCCAGCGCTTCGCCCACGCCGAGATCTTCGGCGAACGTCGACAGATCACGACTGTTGACGCCGACAATGGCCGCGCCGGCGCCGAGCGCGCGGTCGATCTCCTCCGCGTCGTGCGCTTCGACCACCACGGCCAGGGCGAGCTCGACCGCGAGCGCGTGGAGGTCGGCGAGCAGGATGTCGTCGCCCAGCGCGGCCACGATCAAGAGCAGCGCGTCGGCACCGATGGCGCGCGTCTCGTACACCTGGATCTCGTCGATCGTGAAGTCCTTGCGCAGCACGGGCAGATCTGTGGCCTCACGCGCGAGCTGGAGGTCCGCGATCGCGCCTCCGAAGTAGGGGCCGTCGGTAAGCACCGACAGTGCGGCCGCACCGCCGGACGCGTACGCCTTCGCGACCGGCCCGGGGTCGAGGTCGGGCGCCAACCCGCCCTTGGACGGCGAGCGGCGCTTCAACTCCGCGATCACCGCGAGCCTGCCGTCGCCTCGCCGCAGCGCGCTGGAAAAGTCACGGGTGGGCGGGGCATCGAACGCGACGCGACGCAGGAGATCACGAGTTTGCGGCCGGTGCAGCATCGTGACCTCGTCGCGCTTCGTCGCGAGGATCTCGGCAAGGACGCCCATCTGCGGGGCAAGTCTACGCTGCGGCGCATGGCAACGACCTTTCCCGACGGCTTCGTGTGGGGTACCGCTACCGCCGCGCACCAGATCGAGGGCGGCAACTGGAACAGCGACTGGTGGGACTGGGAACACGCGTCCGGCACCGCCTGTGTCGAGCCGTCCGGGGACGCGTGCGACAGCTTCTGGCGCTATCCCGAAGACATCGCGCTGGTGAGCGGGCTCGGATTCGCGGCGTACCGATTCTCGATCGAGTGGTCGCGGATCGAACCCGAGGACGGCGAGTTCTCGCGCGCCGCGCTCGAGCACTACCGGCGCATGTGCGCATCGTGCCACGAGATGGGCGTGCGGCCGGTTGTGACATTCCACCACTTCGCGACGCCCCGCTGGATGGCGGCGCGCGGCGGCTGGGAATCGCCCGAGATCGTCGACCGGTTTGCGGGCTATTGCGAACGCGCGGTCGCTGCCCTCGGTGATCTCGTCGCCATGGCGTGCACGATCAACGAACCCAACGTCGTGTCGATGCTCGGCTACCTCATGGGACAGTTCCCGCCCGGCCGTCGCGATTTCGGTGCATACGCGGCGGTGAACGAGAACCTGATCGCCGCACATCGGGCGGGCTACGACGTGCTCAAGGCGGGGCCGGGTGATTTCCCCGTCGGACAGACGATCTCGCTGGCCGACTGGTGGATTCCCGCCGGCGGTGAGGAAAGACTGTCCCGCACCCGGCACATGATGGAGGACCAGTTCCTCGAAGCGTCGCGGCGCGACGACTTCGTCGGCGCGCAGGCGTACACGCGCATCCGTCTCTCTGCGGAGGGGCTGCCGATCGGGCCCGAAGCGGGCGTCCCTGTCGTCGACGCGATGGGCTACGAGGTGTGGCCTCAGGCGGTCGAAGTCGCGGTCCGCCACGCCGTGTCGGTCGCGCAGGTGCCCGTCTACGTGACCGAGAGCGGTATGGGAACGGACGACGACACGCAGCGGATCGCGTACATCGGCGACGCGCTCGACGGCGTAGCCCGCTGCCTGGACGACGGGATCGACGTCCGCGGCTACTTCGCCTGGTCGCTGCTCGACAATTTCGAGTGGGCGCTCGGGTACGGGCCGCGCTTCGGCCTGGTCGAGGTCGACCGCACGACGTTTGCGCGCACACCCAAGCCGAGCGCGAAGTGGTTGGGTCAGATCGCGCGCGCCAACGCGTGGTCCTGACGACGATACGTTCCGCGGACGATCACACGGCTTCGACGGACGCCTCGGTCGCGCCGACCATGACAACCGCGGGGGGTTCGATCTCGCGCCGTACGAGCGCGAGCGCGACCGTGCCCGCACTCGACGTCACCCGGCCGACGACCTTGTCGGCGAAGGAGACATCCGCGCCCACCGCGAGGGGCGCATCGGCGCGCAGACGCCGCAGGGAGCGGTTCACATGCCCGCGCGTGTCGATACGGCACACGAGCTCCTGACCCACGAAGCAGCCCTTCGTGAAAGACACCGAGTCGCGTTCGAGCCCAGCTTCCTGCGGGATCGTCGTCTCGTCGATGTCGACGCCTTGGCGAGGCACACCGGCGACGATCCGCTCCCGCTCGAAGTCGGCGGCATCGAGCGTCGGCAGGTCAAGCCCGGCGTCCGCCGTGGCGACAAGGTCGAATCCATTCCAGCCGCGCTCGTCGACGACATCGACGAACACACCCGGCGCCGGGTCCGGCCGCGCGACGTCGCCGCGAACCGCGAGGACGTCGACCGCCCGCGTATGGATGTCGGCGTTGACGCGGATCTTGAAGCGCGACAGCCCCTCGGCGAGCACTTGGCCGAAGCCGGGCTCGCAGACCAGCCACCACTCGTCGGCCGCGACGTGCAGTGCGCGAAATGCGACGAGGAGCTTGCCCTGCGGTTGGAGGAGCAGCGAAGGCGCGCTCGCACCCACCGCCAGCGCGTCGAGATCCTGCGACACGAGGCTCTGGAGGAATGTCGTCGCGTCGGGACCCGCGACGATCACGAGGTCGCGCGGAACATGGGCTTGGAAGGCATTCACTTTCGGAACATCCTCTGGGCGGCGGCCGCTGCTGTGAGCAACGCCCGGGCCTTGTTCTGGCATTCCAGGTCTTCGTCTGTCGGCACCGAGTCGGCCACGATCCCGGCCCCGGCGTGCAGTGTCGCGCGCCCATCTCGCCACACCATCGTGCGGATCGCGATCGCGGTATCCAGGTTGCCGGAGAAGTCGACGTACCCGACGACACCGGCGTACGGACCCCGCTTCGTCGGCTCGAGCTGGTCGATGATTTCCATGGCCCGCACCTTGGGCGCACCGCTGACCGTCCCGGCCGGGAACGTCGCGCGCAACACGTCGACCGGACCCTTTCCCTCGGCGAGCGCGCCCGCGACCTGGCTCGTGAGGTGCATCACGTGCGAATATCGCTCGAGCGTCATCAGCTCCTCGACCTGTTCTGTGCCGTAGCGGACGACGCGCCCGACGTCATTGCGCGCGAGATCGACCAGCATCACGTGTTCGGCGCGTTCCTTCGGATGCTCGATGAGCTCCGCCGCGAGCCGCTGGTCGTGACGATCGTCGCGGCCGCGGCGACGCGTCCCCGCGATCGGGCGGCTGATCACGCGCCCGTCGAGGAGCTGCACCATCGGCTCCGGTGACGACCCCACGATCGTCGCTTCGGGATGGCGCAGGAAGTACATGTACGGCGACGGGTTCACGAGCCGCAGCACGCGGTACATCGCAAACGGGTCGACGGGGTCGACCAGATCGAACCGCTGCGCGAGCACAACCTGGAAGATGTCACCGTCGAGGATGTACTCCTTGGCCGCCTCGACGGCGTGCGCCCAACCTTCGGAGGTGAAGTTCCGGCGAACCTCGGGGAGCTCCTGCAACTCGTCGGCCGGCGGGACCATCGGCGCGTAGGGCAGCGCGCGGCCGAGGTCGGCTGCGGCATCGCCCAGTCGCGCGACGGCGCGGCCGTACAGCGCGCGCAGCATCGGCGCGTCCGCACCGGGCGGCGGGTACACGTTCTCGATCAGGAACAGGCGCTGGCGGAAGTGATCGAACGCTGCGACCTGTCCCGCCAGCGAGAACACCGCATCCGCGTGGCCGCTGTCGTCGCGTGGGACGTTCGGAAGTCGCTCGATCTCGCGGACGGTGTCGTAGCCCATCCAGCCGACGATTCCACCGTGGAACGGCGGGAGCTCCGGAAGTACGGGCGCGCAGTACCTCGCGAGCAGCGCTTCGAGCGCGGCCAGCGTCCCCAGGTCGGACGGCACGCCGTCCGGCGCCGTCCCGCCCGTCCATGAGATGGTGCGACCCCGCGTCACAAACGTCAGCGCCGGATCGCGCCCGAGAAAGGAGAACCGACCCCAACGCTCGGCGTGTTCCACCGATTCGAGGAGGAATCCTTCGCGATCGCCGACAAGCTTGACGAAGGCCGACAACGGAGACTCCAGATCGGCGAGCACCTCGCGCCACACCGGCACGACCGAGTACACGCGCGCGAGGTCGACGAACTCGTCCGGCGTCGGGCGGCACACAGCCGACTTCACAGCGGGACGGGCGCGGTGCCGCCACAGAACGCGCGGAAGAAGCAGGAGCGTTCCCCCGTGTGGCACGCTCCCCGGCCTTCCTGTTCGACGACAAACAGCAAGGCGTCGAGGTCGCAGTCGTAGAACGCCTGGCGCACGTACTGGCGATCCCCCGATGTCTCGCCCTTGCACCACAGTGCACCGCGGCTGCGGCTCCAGAACCACATCCGGCCCGTGTCGAGGGACCGCGTCAGCGCTTCCCGATTCATCCACGCAAACATGAGCACCCGACCGGTGCCGGCTTCCTGGACGATGGCGCCGGCCAGCCCGTTCGCATCGAACGAGATCGCGTCGAGCTCGGCGGGCGAGTACACGATCGGCGTGACCGACGGGGCCATGGTCCGGGCATCGTAATGGTCCAGGTCCTGCGATCGGTCAACCATTTGACTTCCTAGACTGCGGCGCCGTGGAGGCACCGACTGCGCCCCGGCGCCCAATCGAGCTGCGGGCGCACGGCGACGTTCGCGTCGACGACTGGTACTGGTTGCGCAACCGAGACGACCCGGAGGTGCGCGCGCACCTCGCGGCCGAGAACGCATACGCCGACGAGATGCTGGCCGCGACCGCGTCGCTCCGCGAGCAGATCTTCACCGAGATCAAGGCGCGGATCGAGGAGAGCGATACGTCGGCGCCGGTCCCCCACGGCCCGTGGGAGTACTACACGCGGACGGTCGAGGGGCTCCAGTACCCGATCCACTGCCGGCGCGCACGCGACAGCGAACGCGAGGACGTCCTGCTCGACGAAAACGTCGAAGGGAATGGCGAGAACTATTTCTCCGTTGGCGCGGCCGCGGTGTCCCCCGATCACGCGGTCCTCGCGTTTGCGGTCGACGACAACGGCGGCGAACGGCATCGCCTGCGCTTTCGTGACCTCGAATCGGGCAACGACCTACCCGACGTGATCACCGACGTGTCCTACGGACTGGCGTGGGCGAACGGCGCGAGCACGTGTTTTTACGTGCGACCCGACGACGCGATGCGGCCGTGGCAGGTGTGGCGACACCGACTCGGCGAAGATCCCACCAACGACGCGCTCGTGTTCCAGGAGGACGACGAGCGCTTCTTCGTGCATCTGTCGCGCACGCGCAGCGGCCAGTTCGTCCTGATCGACAGCTCCTCGAAGACGACATCGGAGGTGTGGGTCATTCCGACCGGCGCCGCCGAGACGGCCCCACGGGTCGTCGCACCTCGTGAGCACGGGCACGAGTACTCGGTCGAGCATCACTGGAGTGAGGAGCGCGGCGATCGATTCCTGATCGTGACCAACGGGGGCGCGCGCAACTTCAAGCTCGTCGCGGCGCCGGCAGTCGACCCGGAGCGTCAGTACTGGGCCGACCTCGTCCCCCACCGCGAGGACGTCCGGCTGGAGGATGTGGACGCGTTCGAATCGCACGTCGTGCTCAGCGAGCGACACGAGGGCCTGCCGCGCTTGCGGGTCATGCGAGTCGAGGACGGCGATACGCACGATGTCGCATTCACCGAGCCCGTGTACACAGCGTGGATCGGACCGAACGACGACTACGAGACCGCCACACTTCGCTACGGCTACACATCGCTCGTCGCGCCCGCGACCGACGTGGACTACGACGTGGAGACCCGAGTCGCGACGGTCCGCAAGGTGCAAACCGTCCGGGGTGACTACGACCCGGCGGCCTACACGTCGACGCGCCTCTGGGTGGCGCACCCTGACGGCACCCGCGTGCCGATGTCCGTCGTTCATCGCGCCGGCGTCCCCCTCGACGGCAGCGCGCCCGCGGTGCTGTACGGGTACGGCGCATACGAACATTCGAACGACGCGACGTTTCGGGCGACACGACTGCCCCTCCTCGAGCGAGGCTTTGTGTTCGCAATCGCGCACGTGCGCGGTGGCGGCGAACTCGGCCGGCCCTGGTACGAGCACGGCCGTATGGCCCACAAGGAGAACACGTTCCGCGACTTCGTCGCGTGCGCGGAACATCTGATTGCGACCGGTTACACCAGGCCAGATCGGCTGGTCGCGCGCGGCGGCAGCGCCGGCGGGTTGCTGATGGGCGCGGTCGCGAACATGCGCCCCGACTTGTTCGCCGCGATCGTGGCCGAGGTACCGTTCGTGGACCTGCTCACGACGATGCTCGACCCGAGTCTGCCGCTCACTATCACCGAGTGGGAAGAGTGGGGTGATCCGCAACGGGTGGACGCCTACGAGTGGATGAAGCGCTATTCGCCGTACGACAACGTGCGCGAACAGCCGTATCCCGCGATGCTGGTCACCACCGGACTGAACGACCCCCGCGTGCAGTATTGGGAGCCCGCGAAGTGGGTGCAGAAGCTGCGAGCGCATTCGACGAGCGGCTACCCGATCGTGTTGCGCACTGAACTCGGCGCCGGTCATGGTGGTCCCTCCGGCCGCTACGACGCGTGGCAAGAAGAGGCGACGATCCTCGCGTTCATCTGCGATCGCGTCGGCGTGCGCGCGTGACACGGCCGTGATCGACGAGTCCCGCACGTGCACCACCAGCGACGGGGAACGACTCGTGGCCGAATTCTGCGCCGCGGACGGCGCGACTCGCACGGCGGTCGCCGACACCTGTTTGGTCCGTCGCCGTTGCTATTGCACCGGCGCGTGACCAAATACCTGAGCGCGCAACGCACCAAACGTTCGCGGTCGCGGCACTAGATGGCGAGCGGTGCGACGGCCATACCGTGACGCTGGAGGAACGTGGCTCGCCGGTGGTACGCCGTCTGCCACGCGGCCAGGTCCAGCTCGAAGTGGGCTCGGTCGCCGTCCTCGTACGCGTGCTCGAGCTCGTCGAACGCGTTGTCCTCCGCGTCGAGGAGCTCGCGGTAGCGCAGGAAGAAGTGGTCGTCGACACCACTGCGCGTCGCGCCGTTCGCCGAGTAGTGCGTGTCGGGCACAAGCACCTCCCTCGTTGGGGCCGGCTCCCTGGGGGCTGGCATCTGTCGCCCGGCACCGTGATGCGAGGGTAGCCCACCGCCGAGCGGGCGGCTGCGAGACGGCACCGCGACGCGAGTGATCGGTTCGCGCGCGCGTTCAGGGTCGGACGACGAGTCCGCGTTCGACCAGATACGCCTTCACGTCCCGCACCGTGTGCTGGCCGAAGTGAAAGATCGAGGCGGCCAACACCGCCGACGCGCCGCCCGCGGCGACGCCTGCATACAGATCGCCGAGGGTTCCGACTCCTCCGCTCGCGATGACCGGCACGTTCACGGCGTCGCCGATGGCGCGCAGCAGATCGATGTCGTAGCCGGTCTTGGTCCCGTCGCGATCCATCGACGTCAGCAGGATCTCGCCCGCCCCGAGCCCGCAGACCCGCACCGCCCACCCGGTCGCATCGAGACCGGTCGGTGTGCGGCCTCCGTGCGTCACGACCTCCCACCCCCCGGCGTGGCGGCGGGCGTCGATCGCAACGACGATGCACTGATTCCCGAACTCGGCCGCGCTCGCGGCCACGAGCTCCGGTCGAGCGACCGCGGCAGTGTTCAGGGAGACCTTGTCCGCCCCGGCCCGCAGCATGCGGCGTACGTCGTGCACTTCGCGTACGCCGCCGCCGACCGTGAACGGGATGAAGACCTCGTCGGCCACGCGCTCGACGACATGGACCATCGTGTCACGGTCGTCGGACGACGCCGTGATGTCGAGGAAGACGAGCTCATCCGCACCGTCAGCGTCGTATCGAGCCGCGAGCTCGACGGGGTCGCCGGCGTCTCGAATGCCGACGAAATTCACCCCCTTCACGACGCGCCCCGCGTCGACGTCGAGGCACGGGATTACCCGGACGGCGAGCACGCGGCGATTGCCTCCTCGACACTGAAGCGCCCTTCGTAGACCGCGCGACCGGTGATCGCGCCCGAGAGGCGTCGGCCGCACACCTCGAGCATCGCGAGCGTCCGGACGTCGGCGATCGATGCGATCCCACCGCTCGCGATCACGGGCACGCGCACGGCTGCGACGACGCTCGCGAGTTGCTCGATGTCCGGACCCTCGAGCATCCCGTCGCGCCCGATCTCGGTCACGACGAGCGCACCCACGCCGGGACGATCGAAACGGGCCGCGACTTCGAGCAGCGTCGCACCGGAGGTCTCGGTCCAACCGTGGGTCGCGACGACGCCGTCACGCGTATCGAGCCCGACCGCGACCCGCTCCGGGAACCGGAACGCGAGCTCGTCAACGAGCTCGGGCTGCTCGACCGCGGCGGTGCCGACGACAACTCGGTCGACGCCGGCGTCGAGCAAGGACTGGGCCGCGGTCGACGTACGCACCCCGCCGCCGCACTGCACACGGCACGCGACCGCACGACAGATGCCGGCGATGACGTCGCGATTCGACGTCTGACCCGAGCGAGCCGCGTCGAGGTCAACGACGTGAATCCAGCGCGCGCCCCCCGCTTCGAATCCTTGTGCGACGGCAACGGGATCGTCGCCGTAGCGCGTCTCGCGTTCGTAGTCTCCCTGCGCGAGGCGCACCACCCGGCCGCCGCGCAGGTCGATCGCCGGATACAGATCCATCGCGATCAAGCGGCGGCGACGAAGTTCGCGAGCAACTGCAAGCCGGTGTCGCCACTTTTCTCGGGGTGGAACTGCGTCGCCCAAACCGGTCCGATCTCGATCGCGGCGGCGAAACGCCGGCCGTAGTCGCACCATGCCGCGACGTGTGCGTCGTCGTGCGGCTCCGGCACATAGCTGTGGACGAAGTAGCACCACACCGGATCGGCCAGTCCCGCGCACAGCGCGCTGGTCGCCGTCACCTCCAGCGTGTTCCACCCCATCTGCGGCAGCCGGACGCTCGCCGGTAACCGGGTGACTCGGCCGGGCACCACGCCGAGGCCCGCGACATCAGGCGCTTCGTCGCTCGCGTCGAACAACATCTGCATGCCGATACACACACCGAGGAACGGGCGGCCATCCGTGGCGGCTTCCTTCGTCACCGGCTCGAGGCCCGCGTCGCGAAGCGCCTGCATGCAGGCGCCAAACGCGCCAACGCCGGGCAGCACGACCGCGTCGGCGCCCGCGACCGCGGCGGCGTCCGCCGTCAACACCGCGTCCGCGCCAAGGTGCTGCAGCGCCTTCTCGGCCGACCGCAGGTTGCCGATCCCGTAGTCGACGACGGCGATCCTCATTGCGACAGGGTGCCCTTCGTCGACGGGACGCCGTCGCCTTCGATACGCACCGCGTCGCGAAGCGCCCGCGCAACGCCCTTGAACGACGCTTCGATGACGTGATGTCCGTTCTTTCCCGACACACTTCGCACGTGCAATGTCGAGCGCGCGCCGTCAACGAAGCCCTTCCAGAACTCCTCGGCCAGCTGCGGATCAAAGGTCCCGATCCATTCCGAGATCGGGTCGACGTCGTAGACGAGGAACGGGCGGCCCGATAGATCGAGCGCGACCTGCACCAGCGCCTCGTCCAGCGGCACCAGCGCGTTCGCGAAGCGGCGCACACCCCGCTTGTCACCGAGCGCGTCGCGTAGCGCGTTGCCGACGACGATGCCGACGTCTTCGACCGTGTGGTGTAAGTCGACGGCGAGGTCGCCTTCCGCGCGGACGCTCAGGTCGAACCCCGCGTGCTTCCCCAGCTGCTCGAGCATGTGATCGAAGAACGGAATGCCGGTCGAGATCTCGGTGGCGCCGGCACCGTCGACCGTCAGCGTGACGGCAACGGTCGTCTCCTTCGTCGCTCGGTTGAGTGTCGCAGTTCGCACCGTCACACGAGTACCTCCGGCAACGCATCCTCGAGGGCGGTCAGGAACGCGTCGTTTTCCACGCATGTCCCGACGGTTACTCGCAGACAGCCTTCCACGCCCGGCCAACCCGAGAAGTCGCGGACGAGGACGCCACGCGCGAGGAGCGCCTTCCACAGCGCGTGGGCGTCGCCATCGACGCGCACCAACAGGAAGTTCGCGCCCGACGGGAACACAGTGAGCCCGTCGCAGTCGGCGAGTGCGGCGCTGAGCCGGCCTCGTTCCTCGACCAACGCCGCGACCCGCTGGCGCATCTCGTTGCGGTGCTCGAGCGCGAGCTCGCCCGCGAGCTGCGTCGGGCGCGACAGCGCGTACGGCAACAACACCTTTTCGAGTTGGTCGACGACCCACGGCGGCGCCACCGCGAACCCGAGCCGGATCGCGGCCAGCGACCACACCTTCGAATACGTCCGGACGACGGCGAGCGGGCGGGCATCGTCGACGAGCTCGAGCGCGGTCCACGGCGCGAACTCGCCGTACGCTTCGTCGACAACGAGCAGCGCCCCGGCATCGGCGGTCAGGTCCACGAGGCGGATGATGGTGTCGCGGGAGTCGAGCGTGCCGGTCGGGTTGTTCGGACTGCACGCGAACACGATCCTCGGGCGCGCGCGGGCGAACAACCGGGCCGCGCCGTCGAGGTCGATCGCGAACTCCGGCGTACGCGCGCCCGCGATCACTTCAGTGCCGGTGATCCGCGCGATGTGGGCGTGCAACGCGTACGTCGGTTCGAAAATGGCGGCGCCGCGTCCCGCGCCGCCGTACGTGAGCAGCAACGTCTGCAGGACCTCGTTGGAGCCGTTCGCGCAGAACACGCGGCTCGCGGGCTGGCCGAGGAACTCACCGAGCGCGGACCGCAACCGGTGCGCGCCACGATCGGGGTACCGCCGGTAGTCAATGGTCGTCATCGCCTCCGCCAGGCGCGCGACGAACGACGCGGGCGGGCGGAACGGGCTCTCGTTGGTATTGAGACGAACGGCGACGTCGAGCTGCGGCGAGTGGTACCCGTCGAGCGCGCGGAGATCGTCGCGCGGCAGGATCTTGTCGCTCACCAGTCGCCTCCGCGCCGGCGGAGCGCATCGGCGTGCGCGTAGAGACCCTCGGCATCGGCCAGCACGATCGCGGCCGGACCGACCTGCGCCAGCCCGTCGGCCGCGATCGAGACAACGTGCACCTGCCGTTGGAAGTCGGCGACGCGCAACGCGCTCGCGAACCGCGCGGCTCCGCCGGTCGGCAATACGTGGTTGACACCCGCCACGTAGTCGCCGAGCACCGCGGGCGCGTCCATCCCCACGAATACGGCGCCCGCGTGGCGAACGGCATCGACGAGCGCGTCCGCGTCCGCACACATGAGCTGGAGGTGCTCGGGCGCGATCGCGTTCGCGGCGTCGATCGCGCGCGCCGCGTCATCGACGAGCACGATGCGCCCCCCGGTCGCGAGCGTCGCGGCCGCGTCGTCGTGGCGCACCGCGTCGACCAGCAATCGCTCGACGGCGCGCTCGACAGCGCTCGCCACCGCGTCGTCCCACGTGATGACCGCCGCCGCGCCGCCGGGGCCGTGCTCGGCCTGCGCCAGCAGATCGGCCGCAACCAGCTCGGGATCCGCGCCGCGGTCGGCGACGATCGCGATCTCCGACGGTCCGGCGAGCGAGTCGATGCCAACGACCCCGGCGACCTGACGCTTCGCCTCGGTGACGTACGCGTTGCCGGGACCGACGACGACGTCGACCGGGGCAATGCTCTCGGTGCCGTACGCGAGCGCGGCGATCGCGTGGGCACCGCCGACCGGGTGGACGGCGTCAACACCGGCCAGCGCGGCCGCGGCCAGCGTGACGGTGGGTACGAGACCGTCCGATCCGGGTGGCACGCACAGCACGACCTCGCCCGTTCCCGCGACGCGCGCCGGGATCGCGGTCATGAGGACGGTCGACGGGTACACGGCGCGGCCGCCCGGCACGTAGCAACCGGCCCGATCGACGGGGATCGCGAGCTCGCGGATGCGCACGCCGCGTCGCTGGTGGTCGGTGCCGTTGGTCTTGGCGACTTGGGTTTCGTGCCACGCGCGGATCTGATCGGCCGCCAGCTCCATCGCCTCGCGCAGCGCGGCGGGGATGGCCGCCCACGCCGCCGCCGGCGCATCGGCGGGCACTCGTAGATCCGAGAGCTCGACGCCATCAAAGCGGCGCGTGCAGTCGCGCAGTGCGGCGTCGCCACCGGTTCGCACCGTGGCCACGATTTCTCGCACGGCGTCGGTGACGTCGGGATCGGCCGCGACGGGACGAGCGAGCACCGCTCGCAGGTCGCCCTTCTGGCCGCGAACGTCGACACGAACAAGCATGGGGAACGGCCAATGCTACCGGCGGGCCCTCGCGAACCCGGCTCCGATTTGACCGCCACCCGATCTGACCGGCTCGATCTGATAGGTGTGGGTGGTGCCCGCTCCCGCCGATGTCGCGTCGCTCTCGAGCATCGCCGCCCAGCTCGACGACCTCGCGGCCCGAATCACCGAGATGGCCGAGCGACACGGTGCGTCGCCCGACTCGTCGATCGCGGCGGAGCTGTTCGGTGCCGAGCGGGCGCTCATTGCCGCCCGCCGCGCGGTCGACCGCGCGGCTCAGCTGCTCGACGAGATCCGTTCGTAGGTCCGCGCCCCCGAGAACGAGCGCCCTTTGCGCTCGTTCTCAGTTACCTACCGCTCTTGGCGGCTTCACGGCCGGCTGCTCGGGCCCGAGGGCGCGTCGCGGGGCCTCGCCGATCGGCGCGCGCTCTGAGCGGCGGCGCGCGGCGGGGATGACTTTGCCGGCGGATGGACAGATCTCGGCGAGCGCGCACGCCGCGCAACGCGGCCGGCGCGCATCGCACACCTGGCGGCCGTGCTCGATCAGGCGCAAAGAGAGCAGACCCCAGTCGTCGGCAGCCACGATGGCGCCGAGGTCGTGCTCGATCTTCACGGGGTCGGCCTCACTCGTGAGCCGCAAGCGTCGGCTGAGCCGCGTGACGTGCGTGTCCACCGGGAGGCCGGGCTCACCGAACCAGACCGAGCGAACGACGTTGCCGGTCTTGCGCCCGACGCCCGGCAGCGTGACCAAGTCTTCGAGCGCGTGCGGCACCGTGCCGTCGAAGCGTTCAACGATGGCCTGCGCCATTCCGATCAAGCTCCTCGTCTTGGACCGGAAGAACCCGGTCGACATGATCAGGGATTCGACATCCGCCGGATCGGCGTGGGCGAGGTCCGCCGGGGTGGCGTACTTCGCGAAGAGCGCCGGCGTGACCATGTTGACGCGCTCGTCGGTGCACTGCGCAGAAAGGATCGTGGCCGCGAGGAGTTCGTAGGCGTTGCGATGCTCGAGCGCGCAGCGCGCCGCGGGATACGTCGCGGCGAGCATGCGGACGACTGCGGCGGCGCGCGCCTTGGCACCACGCGGGCGGGGCACGGCGTGCACACTAGGGCGCGCGGGTACCCTCCCCGCGATGGCCGCGGCTGCCGTCACCACTATTGCCCCCGACGACTTCGGTGCCGTCGTCGCCGAGGTGCGCGCGCTCGACGATGCCGCGCGCGCAGCCGATGGATATCCGGCGCTCGGCGAGGCCGTGTGGCGCGACCTCGAGCAGCCGGGCGCCGACTCCGCCGGTGCCTGTGCGCCCGGCGTCGCGTACCTGCACGTTGCGCGGAGCGACAACTTCTCGCCGCGGCACTGGGTCGCGGGGCTGGTCGTGCACCCCGATGCGCGCGGCCACGCGCCGGTGACTGCGCTGCTGACCGCGACGGTCGAGCACGTCGCGGCCAGCGGCGGCGGCCGGCTCGTGCTGTGGGTGTTCGGGGCAGCGACGGCCGCCGATCCGCAGCTCCTCGCGGCCGGCTTCCGGCCCGCGCGCGAACTGTACGAGATGCGCGTGCCGCTCCCGATTGCCGAGACCGCGCAGTTCCCACCGGGCATCGACGTTCGCACGTTCGAGCCGGGACGCGACGAAGACGACTGGCTCACCGTGAACAATCGGGCATTCGCGAACCACGCTGAACAGGGTGGCTGGATTGGCGACACGCTCGAACGACGGATGCGCGAGCGGTGGTTCGACCCGTCGATCTTTCTCGTCGCGTCCGACGCCGACGGACTCGTCGGCTTCAACTGGTGCAAGATGCACGACGCGCACGGCCGCGATCCTGCGCTGGGTGAGATCTTCGTCATCGGCGTCGATCCGCGCGCCGCCGGTGCCGGTCTTGGACGCGCGCTCGCCCTGGCCGGTCTGGCGCGGATGGCCGAACGGGGCGTCACGACCGGTTCGCTGTTCTGCGCGGCCGACAACATTCCCGCGCTCGGGTTGTACCGAAGCCTCGGCTTCGACGTACACCGCACCGACCGGGCGTACGAACTGAACGTCTCCGCGCGGTGAACGACCTCACGCGCTACGCCGCAACGCCCAACGACGTGCGGACACTCCTCGGCACGCGGGGAGAGCCGAGGTACCGCGCGCAGCAGGTCCACGACGGCTTGTGGAAGCAGCGGCGACCGCTGTCGGCGCTCACCTCTGTGCCCGGCGCCCTGCGCGCGGCGTTGGAGGAGGTGCTGCCGTCCGCGCTCGATGGGGTCGTCCGGCGCGACGGTGACGCGGGTCAGACCGTGAAGTGGTTGTGGCGCACCCGGACCGGCGCGCAGGTCGAGACGGTGCTCATGCGCTATCCCGAGCGTGCCACCGTGTGCGTGTCGTCGCAGGCCGGCTGCGCCATGGGCTGTACGTTCTGCGCGACGGGTCAGGCCGGCTTCGAGCGCCATCTCGACGTCGGCGAGATCTGCGAACAGGTGCTCCGCGCGCAGCACGCGTCGCCGCAACGGGTCGGCAACGTCGTGTTCATGGGGATGGGTGAGCCGCTCGCGAACACCGACGCCGTCCTGGGTGCGCTCACCCGGCTGAACTCCGACGCCGGCATCTCCGCCCGCCACCTCACGGTCTCGACGGTCGGCGTCGTCCCCGGTATGCACCGGCTCGCTGATTTCCCGCTGCCGGTCACGCTGGCCGTGTCGTTGCACGCACCCGACGACGCGCTCCGATCGGAGCTCGTCCCACTCAACAACCGCTACCCGATCGAAGCGGTGCTCGATGCCGCCCGCGCCTACGCGCTCCGCAAGGGGCGACGGGTCACGTTCGAGTACGCCGCCATTGCGGGTATCAACGACGCGCGGCACCAGGCGGATGCGCTGGCTGACCGTCTGCGCGGCTTTCGTGGCGGCGCGCATGTGAACGTCATCCCGTGCAACCCGACCGCCGGCTTCCCGGGGCGGACGCCGAGCGCGGCTCGCCTCGCGGCATTCGCGGGTCGATTGGCGCAACGGGGCGTGCACGCGTCGGTGCGACGCAATCGCGGTGTCGACATCGACGCCGCGTGCGGGCAGTTGCGGGCCCGCACCGCCGATCTCCGGCCATCGGGCACAATGGAGCGGTGAACGAGTACCGGTTCATCAATCCGTCCCAGCCGCAGACTCTCCAGACCGGCGTAATGCTGTGCTATTTCCGCGCCGTGCTCGGCCTGCTGTTCGGGCTCATCTCCACCTCGCTGCTGCTCGAGTTTCTGATCATCGCGGGCCTCGCCGCGGGGGGTTTCGGCGTCGCCAACGAGAAGCGCTGGGGGTACGCCCTCGCCGTGAGCGCGGCCGGCGTGCACGTGCTGATGTACCTCGTGATCTTCGGCTTCTCCGGCATCCTCGACCACATGCGAGTGCTCATCTCGTTCGTGTTTGCGGTCGCGCTGTTGATGCTGCTGCTGCACCCGATGAGTCGAGACTATCAACGCATCTGGTTCAAGTAGCCGCGATGAGTGGCCGCTCACTCGCCGCGGAGCGAACCGCGACGCTCGCGCCGCTCGAGCGCGAGATGCTCGGCACGTGGTGGAACGCGAGCATCGACGCGAGCGACGCACACACCGAAGCGCAGGCGGCCGCCGAATCGGCATGGTCCGACGCGCTCGCCGACTCCGACTCGTATGCCGCGGTGCGCGACTCCGCCCGCGCCGACGGCGACGGCGACGGGCAGCGACAGCTGGAGCTGCTGGCCAACCTCCAGCGGCCGCACCAGGTTCCCGCGGACCTGCGATACCACATCGTCGCGCTGGCGACCGATCTCGGCGCGCGGTACGCGCAACACCGCGGCGCCATCGCCGGCGAACCCGTCGACGACAACCGGATCATCGACATCCTTCGGACATCCGACGACAGCGACGAACGGCGCGCGGCCTGGGAGGCTTCGAGGACCGTCGGTGTCGCCGTCGCCACCGACCTCCGCACCCTGGTGCATCTCCGCAACGACGCCGCGCGAGCTGTCGGGGCTCGCGATCACTTCGCCCTCACGCTCGAAACGACCGACTTCGATGAGGGTCGGCTGCTCGCCACGCTCGCCCAGGTCGACCGCTTGACCGCGGCGCCCTTCACGCACTGGAAACAACGGCTCGACGACCAACTCGCGGCGCGCTATCGATGCGCGCCCGACGCGCTGGCACCCTGGCACTACGACGACCCGTTCTTCCAGTCGCCACCCGCGAGCGCAGCGGTCGACTTGGATCCCTTTTTCGCCGACGCCGACCTCCCCGCCCTGACCGAGCGGACGTTCGCGGGCCTCGGACTCGACGTCGGTCCGATCCTCGCGCGGAGTGACTTGACCCCCCGGCCGGCCAAGAACCAGCACGCGTTTTGCGTTGACGTCGATCGCAGTGGCGACGTGCGGGTCCTCTCCAACAACGTGCCCAGCGAGCGTTGGGCCGAGACGATGCTGCACGAATGCGGCCATGGCGTGTACTTCGCCGGTGTCGGCCCGGCGCTGCCCTGGTTGCTGCGCACGATGGATATGTGCACGACGGAAGGCGTCGCCATGTTGTGCGGGCGGCTGGTGTACGAGCCCGAGTGGCTCGTCAATGTCGCCAAGGTTCCTCGGACGGAGGTCGACACGCTGACGCCGCGCCTCGCGGCCGCGCGCCGGGCGACGCTCCTCGTCTTCGCCCGATGGGTCTTGGTGATGACCCACTTCGAACGCGGTCTGTATGCCGACCCGGACGCCGACCACGACACGCGCTGGTGGGATCTCGTCGAACAGTTCCAACTCGTGCGCCGGCCGCCGGACCGGCACGCGCCCGACTGGGCCGCGAAGGTGCACGTCGCGCTCGCGCCCGTCTACTACCACAACTACTTGTTCGGCGAGATGATCGCGTCCCAGCTCACCGCGGCGCTGCGAGACACAGCCGGCGGAATCGTCGACCGGCCGGCCGCGGGGGCCTTCCTCGCGGACCGCGTGTTCGCGCCCGGTGCCGCACTGCGCTGGAACGAGGTCATCGCATCGGCGACCGGCGCACCCGTCGGTCCGGCCGCGTTCGCGAACGACCTGCGTGGATAGCCCACCCACCAGCGCGTGATGCGGTTCGCCCCGGGCGTAGCGGCGCCCGGAGCGCGTGGGCACGTAGGCGCGTAGGCGCGTAGGCGCGTGCATGTAGCGTGCCCGCGTGGCCAACCGCCTCGCCGCCGAGACCAGTCCCTACCTCCGCCAGCATCGCGACAATCCGGTCGAGTGGTATCCGTGGAGTGAGGAGGCGTTCGAGCGTGCGCGTGAACGCGACGTGCCTGTCTTTCTCTCAGTCGGATATTCGGCCTGCCACTGGTGTCATGTCATGGCCCACGAGTCATTCGAATCGGACACCACCGCGGCCCTGATGAACGACCGCTTCGTGAACGTCAAGGTGGATCGCGAAGAACGCCCCGATGTCGACTCGGTTTACATGCAAGCGGTCCAAGCGATGACCGGCCGGGGTGGGTGGCCGATGAGCGTGTGGCTGACGCCCGACGGCCGACCGTTCTACGGCGGGACGTACTACCCCGACCAGGAGCGGCACGGGATGCCGTCGTTCACAACCGTGTGCGAGGCAGTCGCGGCCGCGTGGCGCGACCGCAGAGACGACGTGGCCGAGCAGGCGGCGCGCCTCACAGGGGTGATCGATGAACAGGTGCTGCGGCCCGAGAACCGTGCTGCGCTCGTTCCCGAGACGCTCGCGACGGCGTACGAGCGTGTGCGAGCACAGTTCGAACCGGGATACGGCGGATTCGGGCGGGCGCCGAAGTTCCCGCACGCGATGACGCTCGACTTCTTGTGTCGCGCGTACGTTCGCGACGCGTCGCCCGAGACCCTCGAGATGATCACCACGTCGCTGGACGCAATGGCGGCGGGGGGCATGTACGACCAGATCGGCGGCGGCTTCGCCCGCTACTCGACCGACGACTACTGGTTGGTCCCGCACTTCGAGAAGATGCTGTACGACAACGCACTGCTCACGCGCGCGTACTTGCACGCATATCTCGTCACGGGCGAACCGCGCTATCGGCGCATCGTCGAGGAAACCGTCGATTACGTACTGCGAGACCTGCGGCACCCGGATGGCGGCTTCTTCGCGGCCGAAGATGCCGACTCCGAAGGCGTCGAGGGCAAGTTCTACCTCTGGTCTCTAGCCGAGATCCGCGAAATCGCGGGCGATGACGCGGACGAGGTCGTGCGCTACTACGGCGTGACGCAAGCTGGGAACTTCGTCGACCCGCATACCGGGTACTCCGGCAACATCTTGCACGTCGTCACACGTAACGAGGAGCCGCCGGCGGCGGTGCAGCGCGCGCGGCCCCAGCTACTCGCGCGCCGCGCCCAACGGGTGCGTCCGGGTCTCGACGACAAGGTGCTCCTCGGTTGGAACGCGCTGTTCCTCGGCGCGCTGGTCGAAGCGGCTGCTGCGCTCGAGCGCGACAACTGGCGCCGGGCCGCCCGCGCCAACGCACGATTTCTCATCAAGGAACTCCGGCGCCCCGACCGTCGCCTGCTGCGTTCGTGGCGCGCGCCGTACTTGGCGTTCGCGGAGGACTACGCCGCGCTGCTCGAAGCCCTCTGCACCTTGGCTGAGTACGACCACCCGTCCTGGCTGGACTTCGCGGTGCCCGTCGCGGACGACATGATCCGGCTGTTTCACGATCCGGATCGAGGCGGGTTCTTCACCACTGGTCGGGATGTCAAGCAGCTCGTGGTCCGACAGAAGGACGCGTTCGACGACGCGACACCATCGGCCAACTCGATGGCCGCCAATGGTCTGTTGCGACTCGCCGCGCTCACCGGCCGAGAGGACTACGCGGTACCGGCACGCGCGGTGCTCGGCATGTTGACGCCACTCATCACCACGCACCCGACTGCGTTCTCCCATGCACTGGCGGGGGTGGAGCGGCACGTGAGTGCGCCGCTCGAACTCGCGATCATCGGGCCGCGCGACGATGAGCGCACACACGCGCTCCGACGCGTCGTCACCGAACGCCTGGTTCCGAATGCAGTCATGCTGGTCACCGACCCCGCGACCGCAGCATCCAGTCGTCTGCCGCTGCTCGAAGGACGCACCATGGTCGGCGGCGCGCCCGCGGCGTACGTCTGCGAGGGCTATGCGTGCCGACACCCCGTCACAACCGCGTCGGAGCTGCGCGCCCAGCTCGACGACGCATTCGGCGAACGTCAGCGGGCGGCGACGTAAGAGCCGGCGGCCAGCTCCTCGGCCACGGCCCAGCCGAACGCGATCATCGCTTGTCCGCGTGCGGCGTCGAGCTGACCCACCATCGACACAATTTTGGCGCCGCCCGATGCCTTGAACGAGCTCGCATCGAGGACAGCGAGACAGTGGGGCTTGCGCCCCTTGACGGCAATCCTGAACGTCCGATCGTCGTAGTGCTGATCACACGAATAGCGCTTGGCCAGGCGGCGACCCCACGCCCGGTCTTCGCCATTGGGCGTGTAGCCCGGACGCGGGACGACATTCGCGTACGTCTGCAACAGTGTGTACGCACTCGGCTGTGCGAGGCGTGCCCCGACGAGCACATCCTCGTCAGGGAAGGAGATCGCGGCGCGGCGGGAGAGCTCGCCCGTCAACGCGCGCAGTGTCGCCGGCGCATCCTTCCCCTTGCGCGCGATCCCGGGTCCCCACAAGATCGACGGCGTGCCACCGATGCGCTCGAGTGAGCCCATGAGCAGCCCTTGGAGTTCACCGTCGCGATGCGAGCACACGACGAGCGGGAACTGTTCGACCTGGCGGTCGAGCTCCTCGTCGGCAACGGGCAACCCGGCCGCGTTGAAGAGCTGCCCCAGCTCATCGAGCTCAGCGGGCTTGAGCGAGACGGAATCGCGGGACTCAACGTTCATCGCCAATACATTGTGGCCGACGCACCCCTTGCAGCGAAAGTCGGGCGACCCTGCCGTCTGAAATGTCGACGAATTCGCGCCGAGAATATCGCTATCCGCGCGTACGTGCGCGCGACATGTCCCAATATGCCCGCAGCCGGCGGATCAGGCCGGCGTCGTCCAACTCGAAGATCTCGACCACGTCGATGACGAGGCCCGTCGCGTCGTCGATGGTGACGTGGATCTCGAACACCATCGCCGCTTCGGTCCCGCACACGACGATGTCGCGCGGCACCAACTCGAAGGACCGCGCGAGCGAGCGGGCCTGGTCGTAGAACGCGCCGATCGCCGTGCGCCCAATGTGGGGCGGCGTGCCGACAGGATCGTAAAACTCTGCGTCGGGCGCGAACAGAGCGAGGACACCCGCGCGGTTGTTGGCGTTGTTCGTGGCGACATACGCATCGACGGTGGCTCGGACTGCTGCGGGCGTGACCATGTCCCCGACCGTAGCGGCTGCTCGCGGCGAGGAGCCGACCCAAGCGCGCGGGCGCGCTAGTGCCGCGTCCGGCAAGGTTCGCAGCGCGCTCCGAGACCTGTTTGGTCCGTCGCCGTTGCTATCACCGCGGCGGGTGACCAAATACCTGAGCGCGCAACGCACCAAGCGTTCGCGCTCAGCGCGATTCGACGACGATGTCGTCGAGCTCGGGATCGGCCGGCGGCACGTGCGGGTCCAGGCGTTGCAGGGCTTCGACCAGGAGTCCGGCGACCGCGGTCGCGGTCACGCCCTTGTGGTCGGCCGGAACGACGTGCCACGGTGCCCACTCGGTCGAGGTCGCGCTGATTGCGGCGTCGTAGCGCGTCATGTACTCGTCCCAGCGGCGGCGGGTGTCCAAGTCGTCGCGCCGAAACTTCCAGCGCTTCTCGGGATCTGCGAGGCGAGCTTCGAACCGCGTGCGTTGCTCGTCCTTCGAGATGTGCAAGAAGACCTTGACGCAGGCGGTTCCCTCGTCGACAAGGACGCGCTCGAACTCGCGGATGTGCTGGTACCGCCGATCGACTCCCGCGTCGTCGACGACACCGCGCATGGCCGCGGTGACGACGTCCTCGTATTGCGAACGGTTGAAAATGCCGATCTCGCCCCGCCTGGGAACCACCTTGTGGATCCGCCACAGGTAGTCGCGGTCGAGCTCGGCCGTGTTCGGCGCCTTGAACGACACGACGCGACAGCCCTGCGGATTCAGCCCGGTGAACACGCGCCGGATCGTGCCGTCCTTGCCCGACGCATCCACACCTTGCAGCACCAACAGGACCGAACGGGTGTGTTCGGCCCACAGCCGATTCTGGAGAACCGCGAGCCGTTCGACGCGCTGGTCGAGCACGCGCGCGGCGGCGGTCTTGTCGGGGTACCCAAGCCGGGCCGCCGTATCGCGCTGCGCGAGGTCGGCGGAATGCCCCGGGGACGACGAGCAGCTCAGCATGCACAGGGCCCTACCGTACGCGAGCGGCGATTGGTCGCGGCGGGAACCGCCGGAGTTTCGCCCCGTACCTCCGCCCGAATTCTCCACAAAGTCGATTCCCGGTCGCAGTGCGTCCGGTTCTCTCCACAGAGTCGAGTTCGAGCAGCGGGGCGGGCTTGCTGTGGTTCGCCAGTCAGGCGGACCGTTCGACTTCGGGCTCAGGCGCCCCGCCGGCGCAGGAGTCGCAGATTGCGATTGCGGGCTCCATGAGTCTCGGTGGCACACGCCGCGCACCAGAGCTCGGGCTCGCCGATCACGTACACCAGGCAGTCGATGCACGACGGCCGGACGCAGCGGGCGCAGCGGGCGACAGACGTCGCCTCCGCGTGAGTGACGCAGCGTTCGGCGACCGGCGCGGGCCGTACCGGTGCGACCGGTTCGGAAGAGACCGTGCGAGGCGTGCCCACCGGCCGCGGCGCCGGCAGTGGAGAACTCGACGGTTCCGGCCACGTGCACACGACGCCGCCCGCGTCGCGAATCGCGTCGACGACCGAAGGATCGTCGCTCACGACGATGCTCTGCACATCAGTGGCGGCCGCGAGCGTCGCGACCGCGGCTTTCCGGGCGGGCCGGTCGATGCCGTCGAGCGCGCCGTCGAGCACGAGCGGGAGACGGCCCGCAAGGAGGTCTCCACGCCGGTACGCGTCGAGGAGCGCACCCACGGCCAACCCGATGTCATCGGGCCCGAGCTCGTGCAGATCGGCGATTCGCAGCGTGTCGAGGCGTCCGAGTTCGAGCTCGAGTGCGTCGAGTGCGACCGCGTGCTCGTCCCGAGTGCGAATCAGCGCCAGTACTTCCTCGTGCAACGTCGAGTGTTCGTCGACGAGGCTGCGACGCTCGGCCTCGACGTTCGAAAGCTCGACGCGCGATATCGGCGCGATCTCAGGCTGCGCCTCGGAACGGCGCACCGGTCTCGCCAAGTACGCGCGCGCGGCCGCGACGACATCGCCACCGGCGGGCACGTCGACGCTCGTAAGGGCTTCCACCATGAAACCCCGCACCGCGTCGGCATCGGGATGCTCGATCCGGTATGCGCGTAAGTCTGCGGACACGTCGGGTGCCGGGAGACGACCGAGGATCTGCGCGGCGCGGCTGCGCAACTCGCTTTCGATATCTTCGATCAGGACCGCCGGCCCAAGTCGTTCGTGCACTTCGGCGAGCTGTGCCTGCGCCTCCCGCAGTTCGGCTGCAGCGTGCTCGCGCGCAGTCGGATCGGGCGGCATCGCTCCCTGCGCGATCGCCATGAGCATCGACGCGTACGAGTCGATGCCGGCGAACTCCAACGCCGCGCGCTCGGCGCGCACGGCATGCTCATACCGCATGAGGGCGTCGGCGCGATCCTTGCGTTTCGCCTCGCTGACAGCGGCTTCGGCATCGACGACCGTGCGGTGCAGCTCGTCGATATGCGCGCGCGCGATCGGGTCGATCCCACCCGAGGCGAGTGCGAGCGCGACCCGGGCGGCGGCGACGCGCGCCTCGGCGTCGGCCAGGTCGCGCTCCACATCGTTGTCGCCAGACGCGCGCGATTCCTGCGCGGCGAGCCCCGCACGGCGCTGGTCCCATTCCTCGGCGAGCGCGAGCGCCGCCGGCGACGGCGTCGCCGCGAGATCATCGAGCGCGGCGAGCATCGATGCGATCGCCGTGCGGGCGGCCATATCGGCCGGATCGGGGGTCGAGAGCGACGCGGGCGGCGCCGATGTCACCACCGGCGCCGCCACCCGTTCTGCCGGCACGCGTGCGCCAGGGGGCGGGCCGAGGGTTTCGACGCGTGCCGCGAGCCCTTCCGCCCGCCGCCGGGCTCGCTCGAGCGCGGCTTCGGCACGGTGGCGGGCGAGACGTCGCGAGGAATGCGCGGCGGCGAGATCGTCCCGGCGGGCGGCCCACGCCACCTGCCACTGTGCCCGCAAGACCTCACGCCCGATCACGCTGGGCGCGCTCGGGGCGAGCAATGGCGACGGCAAGCTGCGCACGGAAACGAACCGGCCGGCGATCTCGATCGTGCCGTCCGCACCGGCCGGGCGCGGACCAGCCACGGCGGTCGCGATCCATCGGGCCGCCGCGCTGCGCGCTGCGGGCGCGGCGAGGACGCCGGCGAAGCCGCCATCCAGGCGCAAGTCGCCACCAGGAGTGCGGACCTCGACGAGCCGCAGTCGTGTCGATGTGTCCGGCTGCATCCCCCCGCCTTGGGATTTCGTCTTCGTGCGGAATCCGTTGCCGCACGGGTGTTCGGACGGCGCGGCCCGCCGCGACCGTCGGTTTTCGGGCTATTTCGGGCTGGAAACTCCAGGTTAGTGGCCGTTCCCTCGGCGTGCGAGGGGCCTGTTGGCCCTTCCGGCGCGTCTGCTGGCGCTCCTGTGGCCGCCGTGACTGATGGGACAGTCCTTGGTTCCGTCCTGGCCGCAGTAGTTCACGAACAGCTCCATGACGCCACGATCGCTGGCACTGCGAGGCGGCTGCTCCGATGACTTCCGGCGGAGAAGTCGTTACCATTTGCGGGATTCCGCCGCCTTCGGAGCGGACGACAGGAGCGCAATTGCCGGACACACCGGACACAGGGGGCGGGAACGACGACCGGCCCCCGGTGCTGCGACTGGTCACGGCCGACCTCGGTCCCACCGCCGCCCCTGTGGCGTTCCATAGTCGGCTCACGGTCCTGGTCGGCGCGACCGGCCGCGGCAGCGCCCGGTGCATCGCGGACGGGAGCCGCGTGACGATCGCGCGCCAGGACGACGCGCCGGTTGCCATCGAGGATTCGCCCGCCGGCGGCGGCCCCGCGGTCGTGCGCGCGCACGGACTGCAGGAATTGCTCACGGCGACGACCCGCCTCGCCTCCGAACAGCTCGCCACCCACGCGCGCGAGGTTCAGCGCAGCATCGCGCGCGCGCGGCGTGACGAGGCCGCGCGCGCGGAGCCCCGCCTCGTCGGAACCGATGGCGAGGCGGACACGCTCGCCGAGGAGCTGCTCGCGATCGAAGAGCAGCTCCTGCACCGTCGCTCGCGCGATGTCGTCCGGCGCGAACTCAGGAAATGGGAGCGTGTCGTCGAAGAGGCGCGTGTCCGTCTCGCAGATCAGCGCGAGTACGCCGCGCCCCTTGCGCCCAGCGACCTCGCCGAAGCCGGCCGACTCCGCAGCGAATGGCGCTACGCCGAACAGGTCCACCGCCAGCTGCGCCGCCGCCGCACGCGCCGGGAAATGGACGGGCAGCGGTCGCGCTACGAGGAGTTCCTCACGCAGTTCGGCGCGACGTGTTACGAGGACCTCACGGTTGTCGGCACCGGTTTCGGCAATACCGAGGCAGACCTCGCGATCCGCGAGGCGGCGACCGTCCTCTCGATGGCCGAACAACAGAGCGTGGCACTTCGCGAAGAGCTCGCGGCCTTCGACAACGATCTTGGAGCGCGGCGGGCAGCCGCCCTCGCGCGCGCCGGGAAGCTCCTCGGTCGCGCGCCGGGCTTCGACGCGATCGCCGAGCTGCGCGCGCTCCCGACGCCCCGCACGGCTGTCGTCGCGATCGCCGAACGCGACCGGTTCGTCGAGCTCCAGCGTCTCGAACGCGAGGCCGTTCGCCTCGAGCGCGCTGCCGAAGTGCTCGCCCGTCCCGATCGCACCCAGCTCGACCGGCTGGGTCCGGCCGCGATCGAATCGCTGCTCGACCACGCGCTCGCGCTCGGCGACGACGATCTCGTCACGCCCGCACTGCTCGACTGCGCGCTCGACGGAATCTCGGCCCGGGCGCGCCGCCGCGCGCTGACGACAGTCGTGGCCCACAGCGAGCAGCGTCAGATCGTGCTCGTCACAGAACGCGACGACATCGTGACCTGGGCGTCCATCCTTCCGGCCGACGCCGCCGCGGTCATCGACCGCCGCTGACTCGCGCGAACGACAGACTGCGGAGCCATGGACTTCGATACGGTCCGCGGCCGCGCTCGCACGCTCGCGTCCCGGGTCGAACCGCTCATCGGGCAGGAGGCTCCAGCCGTGGGGCGAAGCTGTGCGCGCCGCGGGGGCTATCCGGGCGGTCCCGCCGACCTCTGGCCGCGTCGCTAGCTCGCGTCGCTAGCTCGCGTCGGCGACAGCGCCGTCCCAGGTGGCGAGCCGCTCATGGAACGCGAGCAAGTCGTCCCATGTGAACGGCGGCGCACACGGACGCTCTTCGACGAGCTCGGCCGCGGCGTGAATGGTGTGCACCACGAAGCCCGCGTCGAGCAAGTCATCGACGTCTTGTTCGGTCACGGCAATGCTCGACCGGACCCCGCACGACGAGCACGGATAGCTGAGCGTGTACCGCTCGTTGTCGCGCACGACGTGCAGCTCGCAGTGTTCCGCGCGGACGATCACGTCCCCGCAGTCTTCGCAGGTGATCCACAGCTCGTACGCGCGCCGAAGGTCGTGCGACTGCGATGGGTGCCAGGGCGGGATCACGCCGCCCACCCGAAGTCCATCGTCCAGAAGTAGGTGTTGTTCTTGGAGATCACACAGCCGACGCCCGAGTCGTTGTAGCTGTCCTCGAGCATGATGTCGTGATGGCCGGCGCTGTTCATCCATGCGCCCACGACCGACTGCGGTGACCCCTGCCCCGCGGCGACGATCTCCGCACTCGGTGACCGGTAACCCATGGCGAGGATGGTCGCGACCCAGCCGGTGTGCGAGATCCCCTCGACCACGGCTTGATCGACGGTGCGCTGGCGGGCGGCCTTCTGGAGGAGCGGCTGCATCTTCAGCGGTTTGGCACCGACTTTCTGCCGCTCCACGTTCGTGAGGGTCAACACGTCGCCCACGAAGCCGGCGGGGCACTCTTTCTGGCCCGCCGCGAGCGGCGGGCTTCCCGCCGGCGGCTGGGTCGTGGGCGTCGGAGCGACGGTCGTCGGTGTCGGCGCCGTCGTCGGCGTCGCCCCTGTCGTCGGCGTCGTCCCGCCCGAGCCCACCGTCACGGTCGCGCTCCACGGACCCGCACTGCCCTTCACGAGGAGACGGGCGCGGTAGGAGTGCTGGCCCGTCAGCGTCTCGCGCGCGAATGCCTGCGCGCGCGGGCGCTTGAAACTCTTCCAGAGCGCGAATGCACCGTTGTCGACCCGGCGTTCGAGCTGCAGCACGAGACCGCTGCGCTCGGAGGCGTCGATCTTCCAGCTGACCTTGACCTCGTCGCCGTGGCTGACGGTCGCCGTCAGTGTCGGCGCCGACACGGCGGCCGCGGTCGAACTCAGCGTGCTGGCAAGGAGCACTGCGCCCAGCGTTGCAACAATCGCGACGCGGACGTTCCGTCCCTGGTTTCGCATCGTCTCCCCCCGAGTCGATCGCGGCGCCATCCTGGGCGCTGCTCCAGTGTTCACCAATTGTCCGACTTCGCACAAGTTCCGGGCGAAGGTGTCGGACCGTCCTGGGTATCAATCGGCAAAACCGGCGTGCGTGTGAAGCGACTCGGAAGAAACTGGAGTGATCAGCCCAGACGTCGCGTCTGGGCTGATCGAAAAGAAGAGCGAGAAGTGGGCGGTAGAGGACTCGAACCTCCGACCTCGTCCGTGTGAAGGACGCGCTCTAGCCAACTGAGCTAACCGCCCTCGGGGCGGATCACACTACCAAGCGGCACCCCGGCGAAGCGTTTGGACCGCACGGTGTCGAAACCCGCACCCGCATGACCAAACGCGCCCGAGGTCAGCGCGCCAGTTCGCCGTGAGCGGCGAGGTAACCCGTGGCCAGGGCGCAGTGGAACGCGACGCCGACGCGCAGCGCATCTTCGTCTATCGTCATGCGATTCGAGTGGCACGCGTGCGCGTCGGCCGGCCGCACACCCGGCGGGCACACGCCGAGGAACGCCAGCGCGCCGGGCCGCTGCGCGAGCATGTAGGAGAAGTCCTCGGCACCCATGAGGGGCGCAGGCATTCGTCCGGCGTGCTTCGGGGCGAGCAGCTCGCCCGCGATCCGCAACATGAACTGGGCGGCGTCCTCGTCGTTGATCGTCGGTGGGTATCCGGGATCCAACTGCACGGTCGCGGTCATCTCGTGCGCGGCGGCGATGTTCGTCGCGACGCGTTCGATCCCTTCGAGCGCGCGTGTGCGGCTCCCGTTCGACACCGCCCGCACGGTGCCGAACATGCGGATCGACTCGGGAATGACGTTGGTCGTCGTGCCGCCGTGGATGCTCGCGATCGTCACGACGGCCGGATCGAACGTGTCGATGCGGCGTGTCACGAACACCTGGAGCGCCTGCACGATCTCGGCGGCGACCGGCATCGGGTCGTTGGCCAGATACGGCGTCGACGCGTGACCGCCCTTACCCGAGATCGTGATGTCGATCGCGTCGGCCGACGCCATCAAGGCACCGCCTTTCGTCCAGATCGACCCCGACGGCAAGTTGGGTGAGACGTGCAGCGCGAACACGGCGTCGACGTGGGGATCGTCAAGGGCGCCTTCGGCGATCATCGAGCGCGCGCCGTGGAACCCTTCTTCACCAGGCTGGAACGCGAACCGGATCGTCCCGGCGAGCTCATCACGGCGCGCGGCGAGAACGCGAGCCGCACCGACGAGCATCGCGACGTGCGCGTCGTGACCACACGCGTGCATCGCACCCGGGACCGTGCTAGCGAACGCCACGTCGGTGTCCTCGGGTATCGGCAACGCATCCATGTCCGCGCGCAACAGAATCGTCGGCCCCGGCGCGGCGCCGTCCAGGTCGGCGACGACCGACGACATCGTCGTTCCCGCGCGCACGTCGAGCCCGAGACCAGCGAGCGATTCGAGGACCGCGTGTTGCGTCCGCGGCAACTCGAGGCCGAGCTCGGGTTCGGAGTGGATCCGCCGGCGCATCGCGACGACGTCCGAGAGCACGGCATCCGAGGCATCGAGGAGGGCCCGCATTGGTAGTCAGGGGCGCAGTGCCCGCATAGCGGGTCTGTTTCCCCATCCCCCTTTCAAACCGTGCGTGCGGTTTTCCCGCACACGGCTTTCCGACGGTCTTCTTGACATGGTTACGCGGCCTT
>JBQTGT010000012.1:0-79808 GCA_052390615.1 Actinomycetota bacterium | reverse complement strand
TGTCCCCGGGGTTGGTGTTTCCTGGGCTTTGGGGGTTGCGTGCGGGGTGGCAGCTTCTTTGGCCGCCCACCCCGACGCTCTTCTCTTGCCGGACGGACTGTACCCCGATCCGTTTGCGATGGGTATGCCGGAATTTTCTGGGTCGTTTGACTCACCTGCCGTCCCGCCGGCGACAATTCCTTCCATGCGCTTCGCCGACCTGGTCGCGACCGCCGGCGCCGTGGGCGCGACCCGGTCGCGCCTCGCGAAGGTCGAGGCGCTCGCGTCGCTGTTCGTACGGCTCGATCCCGGCGAAGTCGTGCCCGCGACCGGCTTCCTCGTCGGCGCGGCGCGCCAAGGTCGCATCGGCGTCGGCTGGGCCGCGCTGCGCGACCTCCAGGTCGAACCCGCTCCCGTGTCCACGCTGACCATCGCCGACATCGACCGGGAGATCGACACCCTCGCCGCGATTACCGGTTCCGGCGCGATGACGGCGCGGCGCGACGCCCTGGCCGGTGTCTTCGGACGCGCAACGGCCGCGGAAGCCGACTTCCTCCGGCGACTGTTGCTGGGCGAGCTCCGCCAGGGCGCGCTCGAAGGTGTCATGACCGAAGCAATCGCGCGCGCGGCCAATGCTCCTCTCGCGGTGGTTCGCCGAGCCGCCATGTTGACCGGCGACCTCGCGACGACCGCGCACCTCGCGATGACGGCGGGCGAGGATGGACTCGCTGCGATACGGCTCGAGGTGCTCCGGCCGATCCTGCCGATGCTCGCCGCGACGGCCGACGACGTCGAGCGGGCGCTCGCCGACACGGGGGCGGCGTCGGTCGAGTGGAAGCTCGATGGCGCCCGTATCCAAGTGCACCGTCGCGGCAACGAAGTCCGCGTGTATACACGGAACTTGAACGATGTCACTGCGCGCGTGCCGGAGGTCGTGGCCGCGGCGCGCACGTTTCCGGCCGCGGAGTTCGTACTCGACGGCGAAGCGATCGGTCTCGCGGACGACGAACGACCGCAACGATTCCAGGAGACGATGAGCAGATTCGGGACGCAACGTGATCGGGTCGACGCGCACGGGATCCCGTTGACGGCCTTCTTCTTCGATTGCCTCCGCGTCGACGGCGCCGACCTCGTCGACCGTCCGCTGTCGGAGCGGCTCGACGCGCTTGCACGCGTCGTCGGCATGCGGGGCGTCCCTGCGATTCGCACCGACGATCCGAGTGCGGGCACCTCGTTTCTCGCCGACGCGCTCGCCGCCGGGCACGAGGGCGTGATGGTGAAGGCGCTGACGTCGACGTACGAGGCCGGCCGGCGGGGCGGCGCGTGGCGCAAGGTAAAACCGGTGCGAACACTCGACCTCGTCGTGCTCGCGGCCGAGTGGGGAAGCGGTCGCCGCCGGGGCTGGCTGTCGAACCTGCATCTCGGCGCGCGCGATCCCGTCGGCGACGGGTTCGTGATGGTCGGCAAGACGTTCAAAGGCATGACCGACGAGCTGCTGGCGTGGCAAACCGAACGGCTGCAGGAGATCGCCACCGCGCACGAGGGTCATGTCGTGTGGGTTCGCCCCGAGCTCGTGATCGACATCGCGCTCGACGGGGTGCAAGCGTCGCGCCGGTACCCGGGTGGCGTCGCGTTGCGGTTCGCTCGCGTGCGCGGCTACCGGCCCGACAAGGACGCCGCGGACGCGGACACGATCGACGCTGTGCGCGCCATGTTGCCCTAGGTCGGCAGTTGTGTCATGTACTGCTGGAGGTCGAAGTAATCCCTCCAGGCGACAATCTTGCCGTCCCGCACCTCGAACGTCCCCATGACCGGCAGCTCGATCGTCTTCGTCGGGAGTACGAACACGTCGACGCGCTCGGTCAACACGACGTCGCCGTCAGCCGAGATGTTCCGAATCCGAAACTCGATGCGTTGCACGTCGGTCGTGAACATCGAGATCATGGCGCGGATCGCGTCGGTGCCGACCGTCGGATCAACCGGGATGTTGTGGTACACCGCGTCGTCAGAGAAGAAGTCCATCAACGCGTCGATGTCGCCCTTCTCCCACGCCCGACAGAACTCGCGCACGATTTCGATGGCGTCGCTCATGAATCGGACCCTACCGGAGTAATCGTCGATGTTCATGGGTCGGTTCCACGCTCCGCTCCCCTCCGGGTCGCTGCGCTGTCACCTCGCGAGACGACCGGCTTGGAGATCGTCGACCCCCTCGATGATCTCGGCCTTCGTGTTCATCACGAACGGCCCGTACCACTCGATCGGTTCTCGGATCGGATGACCGGGCGAATCGTGCTCATGGTGACTTCAAGACGAGCTGCATCGTGCATATTCCACGGCGATCAGCCGTTGATCGCCCGCCACACGCGTTCGGGCGAACACGGCATGTCGATGTGGTGCACGCCGAATGGCGCGAGCGCGTCGACGACCGCGTTGTGCACGGCCGCGGTCGAGCCGATCGTCCCCGACTCGCCAATCCCCTTCGCGCCGAGCGGGTTGTTCGGTGTCGGCGTCTCCATCGGCACCCGCTCGAAGCTCGGCAGCTCGGCGGCCGACGGGAACGCGTAGTCCGCGAGATTCGCGGTACGTGGATTGCCGTCGTCGTCGTAGACGAACGCCTCGAAGAGCGCTTGCGCCGCGCCCTGCCCGACGCCGCCGTGCACCTGCCCTTCGACGAGCAGCGGGTTGACGATCGTCCCGGCGTCGTCGCACGCGACGTGGCGGAGGAGACGCGCCTCGCCGGTCTCCGTGTCGACCTCGACGAGGGCAACGTGAGCACCGAATGGGAACGTCGCGCCGGGCGGTTCGAAGTCGAACTCCGCCTGGAGCGGCGACTGCTGCGCGAGGTCGGCCCACGTGCGCGCGATTGTCGGCGTGCCCGCGACATGGAAGCGCCCGGACGTGGCGTCGAGGACCACGTCGTCCGGATTGGCTTCGAGCAGCTCGGCGGCGCGCTCGCCCGCACTGGCGATGAGCACCTCGACCGCGCCGTGGATCGCGCTCCCACCCGCCTGCAAAGAACGCGAGCCGCCCGTGCCGTGGCCCCGAGGAATGTCATCGGTGTCGCCGTGGCGCACCTCGATCCGATCGAACGGAATACCGGTGTGGTGCGCGACGACCATCGCGAACGCGGTGTCGTGGCCCTGGCCGTGCGCCGACGTGCCGGTGCGCGCAACGGCGCGGCCATCCGGGAGCACTTCGACGCTGCCGTACTCCTCCTCGGCGCCGGGATTCGTCACCTCGACGTACACCGAACAGCCAATGCCGAGTTGGCGGTGGTCGCCGCGGGTGCGACGCTCGGCCTGCTCGGCGCGCAGCCGCTCGTAGCCGGCCGCCGCGAGCACGCGGTCGAGCGCGCCCGCATAGTCGCCGCTGTCGTAGCGCGCTTTCGTCGGGGTGGTGTGCGGGAACGCGTCCGCCGGCAGCAGATTCACGCGCCGGAGTTCGATCGGATCCATGCCGATCTCCGCCGCGAACAGGTCGACCATGCGTTCGATCGCCGCGGTCGCTTCGGGACGCCCCGCCCCACGGTACGCCTCCATCGGTGTCGTGTTGGTGACGACGGACACGACATCGACGTCGACCTTGCCGATGTCGTAGACGCCGGTCGCCATGAGGCGGGTCATGTACGGCAGCAGCGTCGCGCCGGCGGGATACGCGCCGACGTCCTGAATGACCTGCAAGCGGTACGCGAGCAACGCACCCTCACGAGTGCCGCCCAGCTTCGCGATCTGTACCTGGCCGCGGCCGTGTCCCAGTGTGTTCATGCTCTCGGTGCGGGTCTCGGTCCAGCGCACCGGCCGACCGAGGCGGCGGGCCAGCCACGGCACGAGGACTTCCTCGGCGTACGCGCCGTGCTTCGCGCCGAAGCCGCCGCCGACGTCGGGCGTGATGACGTGCACCTGTTCGCGCGGGACACCGAGTGCATCGGCGAGGTCATTGCGTGTGAAGTGCGGATTCTGCGTGCACGCCCAATGGGTGAGACGACCGTCGGCTTCCCAGCGCGAGGCCGCCGACCGCACCTCGAGCGGGCACGGCGCGACGCGCTGGTTGACGATCCGCTGCTCGACGACGACGTCGCAACCGTCGAAGATCTCGTCGCCCGCCCTCGACGGCATCACGAATGCGACGTGATCGTCGTGTTGGCGGGCCGCTTCGACATCGATGACGGCCGGCAGAGATTCGTAGTCGACTACGACGCGTTCGGCCGCGTCCACCGCCTGCGTCCGCGTCTGCGCCACCACGGCCGCGACGAGCTCGCCGACGAACCGCACCTGATCCCGCGCGAGTAACGGGCGTGCCATCGACGCGGGAACGCGTGTGTGTGGGACATCCTGGTCGGCGAGGTCGACGTCGGCGGCGGTGACCACCGCGACCACACCGGGCATCGCTGCCGCGTCACGCGAGTCGATGGCCGTGATCCGTGCGTGCGCGGCCGTCGACTGCACATAGACGACGTGGAGGGCAGCGGGGATGTCGATGCTCTCGATGTAGTCGCCGCCGCTCGTGAGAAAACGGGGGTCTTCGCTACGAAGAACCCGAGTTCCTAGGATGCTCAATCGAGCACGACATCCGGCTTCGGAAGCCCTTCGGCTTCGCACAACGCGTAATAGGCCTGCAGGATCAAGCCCGCGTCGACGATGCTCTCGACGTTCCCGCTGGCGTCGAGATTGAGGTTGGCACCCCAGATCGCGAAGAACACGTCCGTCGACTCGGTGTTGTCCCGGGGGACGACCAGCGTGTGAACCGAACCCGCCGGTTCGTAGAGGAACGAACCGGCGCGGTTGACGAACTCGGATTCTTCATAGCGCCACGCGCCGCTCGTCGTGAACGCATACACCGGTCCCGTGTGCTTGTGTTTCTGCACTCGGTATCCGGGTTGGAAGCGATTGCGGATCACCCACAGCCCTTCGCGCTCTTTGATCTGGAGCACCTTGAGGAGTGATCCCTCGCCGATGTCGACCCACGGCAGCTCGTCGTCGCCGCGGTGAATGGCGGTAGGCAGCTCGAGCATCGTCATGGGCCAAGGGTACTCTCGCGGCACTTCCCCGGGCTCTTCCCCGTTCTTTTATCCCAACACGCCACATTTGGCGCAGGAGGACAAATGAACGAGGTGGAGCGTCGCATCGCCGCGGTCGCCGAGAAGCAGCACGGCGTTGTCGATCGCGCGACTGCGATCGCATACGGCATGAAACCGCGCACGTTGAACCGGCGCGGTTGGGAGCAGCTCTTCCCGGCGGTATACCGCATGCCGGGCACGCCTCGCACTGGTCGACAGCTCGCGATCGCGGCGTCGATCTGGGGTGGCGAAGAGTCGCTGATCTCGCATACCACCGCGGGTCGGCTCCTGCGACTGGACGGCATCCGGACGACGAGCGTGCACCTCACGCTGCCGTACGGTTCGACGCGCCGCTCGCCGCGCGTGACTGTGCACCACGGTCCGATACCGCTGATCGACCGTACGTGGGTCGACGGGATTCGGTGCACGACGGCCACGCGCGCGCTGATCGACTGCGCGCATCTACTTGACAGCGAAGCGCTCGAAACGGTATTCGAATCAGCGCGACGTATGGGGTTGGCATCCCCGGACATGTTGGCCCATCGAGCCGCGGAGCTGTGCGGGCGAGGCCGACCAGGATCACGTGCGATCCACCGACTCGTGGCCGTCCAGCAACTGGGGAACCGCGCGCTCGAATCGCGGCTCGAGGTCAAGGCGTGGCGGCTGCTGCGCGCGAGCGGGCTGACGCTCCCCCATCGCCAATTCCCGGTCGGGCCCTACCGTCTCGACTTCGCGTGGTGCGACAACAGGTTCGATCTAGAGGCTGAGGGATACGAATTCCATGGGAATCGCCTTCGATGGAAGCGCGACAAGCGCCGCACTGCCTATCTCGAAGCGCGCGGCTGGCGCGTCATGTTCGTCACTTGGGACGACGTGACGAAGCACCCCGAGGAGACACTCGAGCGCATCGGCCTCGCGCTTAGGCCATCTCGTTGAGCAGGGCGACGAGCTCGGCGCGCTCGTCGGCCGTCAGCACCGCGAGGTGGCGGCCGAGCATGCGGTCGGTGCGCGCTTAGGCGAGCTGCCACCGTTCTTTGATCAGTTCGGGTTCGGGATGCGGTTCCGGCCACCCGAATACCGAGACCCAGTCAGGCGTGCGGAACGCGACCGCTTCGTGCGGCGTGACGCCGACGGTGAGCACCGCGGCGCCGTGGAGGCCGCCGCGCGACTCGCGCACGAGGTTGACACGGTGCTGCGCGAGCGCGAGCACGTCGGTGGGCTCGGGCAGCAGCCGCCAACCTGCGAACAAGGGCGAGCCGGCCAGTGCGGCTCGGGACACAACCGCGCCGAGCAACGCAGCCACCCGCTCGCAGTTGCCGGTGAGGTGCGCTCGCGCCCACTCGTGCCCGCATTCGGCAAAGTGCCCGGCCGTGCGACGCCGATCCATGATTCCAGCGGTGCTCTCCCATGCCGGGATCACGACATCGGGCGCGAAGAACACGAGAGCCGCCGCGACGACCGCACCGGGGACATCGCCGAGCGCGCCACCTCGACCGGCGACGTAGAAGTCGTAGCCGTCGAAGCCGAGCTCGCCGCCGCGTGCGAACGTCGCGGGATCGACCATGAACCCCCCGCCGATCCGGTCGACCTCGCGGGCGGTGTCGTGCGCGGCCTACTCGGGAGTCATGGGCGCGAATCGTACGCGGTTACAGCTCGGCGGCGTCCATCGCCGGTGTCGCGGCTTCGGTCGGCGGTTGCCAGTCAGTGCGGCGCACCAGCGCGACCGCGGCCATCGCGAATGCAGCTGCGACCAGCAGCCCGACGGCGACTCGTGGCGCGTCATAGTCCGCGCCGGCGGGCGCGATGAACCGCAGAGGCCGCACCGAGTCGCGCGCCCCGAGCCCGGTCACGAACACCCGACACCGCTCGCGTCGCGGGCAGCGCTCGTCCAATTCGAAGGTGATCGGTTCGCCCTCGCTCGTGACGGCGCCGCGGCAGTCGGGGAGGCAGAGCGAAACGCCGACCCGCGCGCCCGTTGCGAGCCCGTCGATGTGCACGGCGACGCGCGCGCCAACTCGGTAGGGCCCGTCCGGTTCGAGCCGGATCGTCGCGGCAGGCGGCGCGGCGCCACCGAACACCGTGTACACGACGGCGACCTTGGCGCCATCGGTCACAACGAGCACGCAGGACGCCGTCGGCCCGCACGTACGGCCGTCTCCGAGGATCTGGTATTGAAATTGCGCGTCGCCATTGACGTCGGCCTGCACGGGAAACTCGTTGTGACAACCGGTCACCGTGTTGGCGTCACCATCGCGTGGGCACTGCCGCACCTCGGCGCGCGCGTGCTGGGAAAGCCCGTGCACCTGCACACGGAGCACGTCGCCGTCGCCAAGATTGTCGGCGACCACCACTGCCGGCGGATCGCCAATCGGCTTCGCGTCGACGTCGACCGTGGGCCCCACGGCGGCGAGCGCGACGGCAAACAAGATCACGCCGGCCGCTCTGGACTTGCCGGACCGGCCGTCTCGTCGAGCTGGCGGTTCAACGTCAGCAGACGCCCCATCACCGGCAACGCGAGCAGGTTCACCCCATGCAGGATTCCGATGATCAAGAGGATGCCGCCGAGACGCGCGGTTTCCGTCTTCAGTTGCGCCGCGTTGACCGTCTGCTCCCAGTCCCCGCCGGCTTCGAAGCTCACGGTGAACAGGATGTACGAGAAGAAGATCAAGTAGTACGCGAAGTCCGTCAGCACGATAAAGCTCTTGCCCGTGCGCGGATTCGCGCGAAACACATCGGCCGCGTAGCTTCGACCGAAGCGCTTGATCAACGGCCCGAGCCAGAACGCGACGACGATCAGGACGCCGTTCGTGATCAATTCGAGCACCCACCAGTCCATGAGAACCTTCCCTTCGCGGATATCGGACAACGCGACGAACAGCGCCGTCAGCGCGCCGAGGACACACATTCCAACCGCGACCGCCCGCCGCCATTGGCGACGGCGTCGGCGATCGTCGTCGATGCTGAGTTGCACACGCGCGAACAGATCGGGGCTTTCGTCGACGCCGGCCGCGCCCGTGAGGAGCGCGTCGCGGAGGCGTTCTTCGAGCATCGTCATGACGCGGCCCGTTCGCCGAGGCGCCGTTCGAGCGCCGCGAGGCCGCGCTTGAGGTGCGTCTTGACCGAGTTGGCCGACACGCCGAGCGTCTCGGCGATCCCTTCGATGCCGAGCTCGTCGTAGTAGCGCAGCACGAGACAGTCGCGCTGGCGGCGCGGGAGGTCCCGGAGCGCTTCGAGCATCTCGCGCTGGTCCTCGCGCAGATCGATCTCGTCTTCGACGGACGCGCGCGCGTCGTCGAACGGCAGGTGGTGACGGAGCGACACGAGCCCGCGACGGTTGTGATCACGCGCGAGGTTGAGCACGATCGACCGTAGGTAGGCGGGCGCGCGGTCGAGGTCGGTGATCCGGTGCGCGGAGCGGGCCAGGCGAATGAACGCCTCTTGGACGAGGTCCTCGGCGGCGTTGCGGTCATCGACGAACAGCCGGGCGAGGCGCACGAGCGACGGGCCTTCGGCGCGGAACATCGCCACGACGAACTGGTCGGTGTCCAATGCCGCCACCGCGGGCGCGCCGGCGCGCAGAGACGGCGCGTCACTCGCCGCCAGCGCAAGGGTCGAGGCATCCATCACCCCGACTGACGTCTCGTACGCCGCGCGCGGGTGACACCAGGCCCACAACGCTTCGCGTAGGCGTTCGCCGGTATCGCCCCCCGTCACCGGCGCATCCTTCCACCGCGCCGCCCCGGAGGAGAGGTCAGGCGCTGGCGACGATGTCGCGGCGAGTGAAACTCAGGCCCGCCGCGAAGCAGATCACCGTGAGATACACGAGGAGCGTCACTAGCGCGAGGACTGGACCGCGCTGGAACTCGGCATCCTCCAACGGTGCCCAGGGAACGACGATCACGACGTTCTCGCCGATCAGGAACCGCGCCAGACCCGGCTTCAGACCGCGGATGAGGCCTTCGATCACAAGTGCCCAAGCGGCGAGCGCAACCAGCGCGGCACCGGTATTGCGCCCGATCGTCGCGATGCTGAGCGCGAGGACCGCGATCAATGCCGTGATGAGCGACACCCGCAGCGTCGCGGCCAGGAGTCCGAACCACCAGTGCTGGTCCGTACCCGTCGTCTCGCCGTTCACGACCACGGCGGGAGTGGCCGCGAGCATCAGCACGACTTGCAGCGCGAGAGAAATCACGAACGCAAGGATCGCCGCAGACACGGTGCGGGCTGCGTGCAACCGCACGCGTGACGGCACCCACGTCAGCACCGTCGTCACCGTCCCCGCCTTCCACTCCGCGCCCGCGACCGAGGCCGCGCAGACGACCGCACCGATCGCCAAGAAGCTCGCGGCGATGCCGTTCATGCCGTCGCCCGTTCCGGCTCGGTACCAACTCTCCATCAGCGCGGGGTGACCGTAGGCGCGGTCGAGCGCCGAAAGGTCACCACTCGAGACGAGCGCGACCACGCCGAGGAACGCGCAGCCGACGAGCGCGAGCACGATCATCCAGCGCACGAGCCGCCGGTGCAGCGCCCGGCGCATCTCCACGATCAGCAGGTTCACGATGCCACCTCGAGGTGCGACGTCATCTCGAGGAAGAGCTCCTCGAGCGAAACGGTCTCCGGGCGCAGCTCGGTCACGTAGAGGCCGGCGTCGGCGAGCGTCTTGGTCAGCAGCGCCGCGTCGGCCTTGGGGATGGCCACGCGCAGCAGGTCACCGTCGGTACGTTCGACGGGGAAGCCGGCGGCGCCGAGCACTCGCTGCCCTCCATCCTCGTCGTCGAGGCCGACCAGCAACGACGGGCGTGCCGCGGACGCGAGCACGTCGGCGACGCGCCCCGTGAGGATGCACCGGCCACCATCGATGATCGCGACGCGATCACAGGTTTGTTCGACTTCGGCGAGCAGGTGGCTCGATACGAATACGGTGCGACCCTCGGCTCCGAGATTGCGCAACAGCTCGCGGATCTCTCGGATGCCGGCGGGATCGAGGCCGTTGGCCGGTTCGTCGAGGATGAGCAGCGCCGGGTCCTTGAGCAGCGCGGCCGCGAGACCGAGGCGCTGCTTCATCCCGAGCGAGTACTTGCGGACCTTGTCGTCGGCGCGGGCGCCGAGCCCTACGAAGTCGAGCGTTTCGTCCACTCGCCTCGGTCCGATGCGGTCGAGCGCGCCGAGCAGCCGGAGGTTCTCGCGTCCGGTCATCGTCGGGAACAGGGCGGGCGTCTCGACGATGGCGCCGACACGCGGCAGCACTTCGCCCAGCGCGTCCGGCGTCGGGCGCCCGAGCACACGAGCGGTACCCGCGGTCGGCCGGACGAGACCGAGCAAGCATCGGATCGTTGTCGTCTTGCCCGACCCGTTCGGGCCGAGGAAGCCGAACACGCCGCCCTCCGGTACCGCGAGGTCGAGCCCATCGACGGCGACGGTGCGCCCGCCTCGGAATCGTCGGTAGTCCTTGCGAAGCCCGTGCACTTCGATGACTTCAGCCATGCTCGGACAGACGACCGATCCGGGGCCGCGGGTGACACCGGTACGCTTTTCTCGTGGGTGAACTCGGATACCTGGCGTTCGACGCGGACAACCACTACTACGAGGCTCTGGACGCCTTCACCCGCCACGTCGACCCCAAGATGCAGCCCCGCTGCGTGCAGTGGGTCGAGCTGAACGGCCGCAAGTACCACCTGGTGGGCGGCCAGATCAGCCACGCGGTGGTGAACCCGACGTTCGATCCGATCGCCAAGGCCGGCGCGATGCACGACTACTTCCGCGGCAACCCCGATGGGAAGCAGCCGTGGGAGTTCCTGACCGAACGGGAGCCGATTCCCGCCGAGTACCGCCGCCCCGACGCACGGATCGCCCGGCTCGACGAGTTCGGGCTCGAAGCGGTGTGGCTGTTCCCCACGCTTGGCGTGCTCTACGAGGAATTGCTGAAGCACGACGGCGAAGCGGTCACGACCCTGTTCCGCGCGTTCAATCGATGGCTCGACGAGGACTGGGGCTGCGCGTACGAGCACCGCGTGTTCGCGGCGCCGTACATCTCGCTGTGCGACCTCGACTGGGCGGTCGCCGAGCTCGAATGGGCCCTCGACCGCGGCGCGCGCGTCGTCGTGATGCGGCCGGCCGCGCCGCACACACCTGACGGCCAGGTACCCGTGAGCGATCCCCGCAACGATCCGTTCTGGGCACGCGTCAACGAAGCCGGCATCACCGTGGTCGCGCACGCCGGTGACAGCGGCTACACGAGCAACGGCTACGCACGAGACGGTTTCGCGGCCGGGTTCTCGGGCACCGGCGGACGGTGGGCGCCGTCGATCAAGGCGTTCCACATCGAGCGGGCCGCGTTCGACTTCTTGATCACACTCGCGTTCGACAAGTTGTTCGAGCGGTTTCCCAGTGTTCGTATCGCGTCGGTCGAGAACGGGTCGGAGTTCCTCGCCGAGCTGCACAAGAAGCTGCGCTCGACCGACCGCAAGATGCCCGGCTACTTCACCGAAGATCCGGTCGAGTCGTTCCGTCGCAACGTGTGGATCAACCCGTTCTGGGAAGACGACGTGCACGAGGTCGTCGACCTGATGGGCGCGGACCGCGTGATCTTCGGCTCCGACTGGCCCCACATCGAGGGCATGCCGCGTCCGCTCGACTACGCCGCCGAGCTCAAGGCATTCGACGACGAGACCCGACGCCGGATCCTGCGCGACAACGCGATGGAGCTCAACACCCTCCGACCCGCGTAACTCCCCCGTTTGGTCACGCGACCCCTCGAAATCCGCACCCCGGTGACCAAACGGGACTGCATCATCCCGAGCGGTGGGCCTCCACGACTGAACCGTTTCGCGGCGGCGGTCGTCCAACTTCGCGATGAAGCGCATCCTCACAGTCCTTGTCGTCGTGTACGCAGTTGTATCGTCGGCCCCGCCCGCGGCCGCCGGCGGCGCGACTTGGTCGTTCGACCGTGACGGCTATCGGCCGGGCGACGTCGTCATCGCGCGCACCGGCATCTCGTGGGAGCACAACCCGCAGCTCGGAACGCCCGATGACGGCCCGTACTTCGCGTACATCGTCCCGTGGCCCTACCTCGGTCCTTGGATGAATATTCCGGCCAACGCAGAGCCGGTGGGGCAGATCGCGACGCAACTCGAACCGATCGAAGAGTCACCCGGCTGGGTGACCGGTCCGCACGGTGCCCGCGTCGAGTTCGTGCTGCCCAACCTCGAACCGGGCTGGTACGAGCTACTGCATTGCAACGACCCGTGCACGACCAAGCTGGCGGACATCACGTTCGGCGTGTTTCCCGTGCTTCATCCCGACGGGTCCGTCCCGACGACTACGACGATCCCGCCGGCGCCGCCGATCACCGAGCTCTCGACGACGACAGCGACGACTCCGGCTCCGCCGACCATCGCGCTCGACGACGCCCAGGTCGCGACCGCTCGCCGCGACCCATCGGAGTCGAACGTGCCGTTCCTCGGCGGCGTTCTGTTCGGTTGCTCGATGCTCGCGATCGTGGCGGCACGGCTACGCCACCGCTGACTACAACGCCGCGAAATACTCGTCCGCAACGCGGGTGCGGTGCCACGCCTGGTCGCCCAACAGCAGGTCATTGACCTTCGCCCGGCGGAGGTATACGTGCGCGTCACAGTCCCACGTGAACCCCACGCCGCCGTGCACTTGGATGCACTCGGCCGCGATGTAGTTCGCCGCTTCGGCCGCGTATGACTTCGCCATGGCGGCCGCGGCCGCGCGGTCGGGCGCGTCGACGTCGGAGGCCCACGCCGCGTAGTGCACGCCGACCTTGGCCAGCTCGATCTTGTGCAGCATGTCGACGGCCTTGTGGCGCGTCACCTGGAACTTCGACAGGGGCTGGCCGAACACTTCGCGCGCTTGCGCGTAGTCGAGCGCGCTCTTGTTCGCCGCTTCGCTCACGCCCGTGAGTTCGGCAGCGAGGAGCACGGCCGCGTCGTCGACGATGCGCCGCCACGTCGCGGTGTGATCGCCGGGTGGCCCCACCAGCAGCGCGGGTGTGCCGTCGAACGAGCAGCGCGCGAACTTGCGCGTGATGTCGAGACTCGGTACCAGTTCGGCTGGGGGCGCTTCTACGAGGAAGGTCTGGAGTCCCTCGCGCGTGCGCGCGGGCACGAGCACCCAATCCGCCGTGTGCCCATCGAGCACGATCGGCTTCACTCCTTCGATACGGTGGCGCGCACCACGCCCCTCGGCGCGGACGCGCACGCGATCGACGGGATCGCCGCTTCCCGCCTCTTCGAGCGCGACCGCGCCCCGCTCGCGTCCTGCCGCGAGCGCGACGAGCCGGTCGGACAACCCGAGCGCGCGCGCGGCGAGCGTCGCGAGGATCGCGCAAGAGAAGTACGGCCCTGGGAACGTCGCCCGGCCCATCTCCTCTTGCACGACGACGGCGTCGACCAAACCGAGGCCGAGCCCGCCGTGCTCCTCGGGCACGAGCACGCCCGTCCACCCCAGGTCCACGATCTGGCCCCACACGGCAGGCGTGATGCCGGCGTCGTCGTGCTCCGCCATCCGGCGCACGTACGCCTTGGGCGACTCCGCGGCGAGGAAGCTGCGGACGGCGGCGCGCAGCGCGTCCTGGTCGGCGGAAAAGACGAAGTCCATCGGGAAAACGGTATCTCGACCTGACGCTAATGTCAGTTTCACTATGGACTTCTCGTGGTCGACCGCGGACGTCGCGTTCAAGGACGAACTCGAAGCGTTCCTCGACAAGGAGCTGCCCGCCTTCGTCGAGCAGTGGTCCGACGACGATCTCGAGCCGTCGCGCGGTGTCATGGGCGTGATGGACAAGCGCAAGGCGTGGCAACACAAACTGAACGAAGGTCGGTGGGCCGCGATCCTGTGGCCCGAGGGGTGGGGCGGCCGCGCCGCGACGACGGCGCAGCAAGTCATCTATACCCAGGTGATGGCGAAGTACCGCACGCCCGGCATCTACAACGCCAACGGCATCGTGCAGATCGGACCGTCGATCATCGGTTGGGGGACCGACGACCAAAAAGCGCGTTGGCTTCCGGGGATCCTCGACGCGAGCGAGCACTGGTGCCAAGGGTTCAGCGAGCCGCAGGCCGGCTCCGACCTCGCCAACCTGCGCACCATCGCGCTCCTCTCCGACGACGGTTCGCGCTACGTCGTCAACGGTCAGAAGATCTGGATCTCCTCCGCGCAGATCGCGAAGTGGGGCCTGTTCCTGTTCCGCACCGACCCGACTGCGATCTCGCGCGGCGTGAAGCACGAGGGGATCACCGCATTCATCGTGGACATGAAGCTGCCCGGCATCGACATCCGGCCGATTCGCGAGATCACGGGCGACTCGCTGTTTTGCGAGGTGTTCTTCACCGATGTCGAGGTGTCGGCCGGCGATCGGCTCGGCGACGAGGGCAACGGCTGGTTGGTGTCGATGGGCGCGCTCGGTCAGGAGCGTGTCGGCAGCGCCGGCCAGGCGATCTCGATGGCGCAGGATCTTCGCCGACTGCTGCAAACCGCGAAGGCCGAGAACCCTGACGCGCTGCGCGACCCGGCGATCCGCGAGCGAGTGGCGCGGCTGCACACGCAGATCGAGTACACGCGCTTGTTGCTCGCGCGCGCTCTGTCCAAGGTGCTGAAGGGCGAGAAGGGCTGGCCCGAGGTTCCGCTCGCCAAGCTGCAGTGGGGCTACATCTCGCTGTGGCTCGCCGAGCTCGCGCTCGACATCCTCGGCCCGACGGGCACGTTGTTGAAGGGCGCGCCGGGCGCGATCGACGGCGGCGTCTGGGCCCGCAACTACGTGTGGCAGCGCTACACGACGATCGGCGCGGGCCCGACCGAGGTCCAAAAGAACATCATCGCCGACCGCGCCCTCAAGCTCGAGCGCTGACACGCTTCCCGCGCCGTCGCCGCTCATAGCTGCGCCGCGAAACCCGGATAGTTCCCGGTTGGCGGCGCAGGTTTGGGGCCATCTCAATATCGCAAGGTCTTACTTGCGTTATTCGGGCGGCGGGGCGATACTGCGGGGAAGGAAGGAGGCCGTCATGACCACCAGCCCGGTTGCCCTCATCACCGGCGCCTCCCGCGGCCTCGGCCTCGCGATCGCACGCGAGCTGGCCCGCACGGGATGCACGCTCGTGCTCGACGCTCGGGGCGGGCTCCCCCTCGCCGATGTCGCCGCCGAGCTCGCGACCACAACGACCGTGCGCGCGATCGCGGGCGACGTCGCCGATGCCGAGCACCGCGAGGCCCTCGTGCAGGAGGCCGAGGAGTTCGGGCGGCTCGATCTCCTCGTCAACAACGCGAGCGTGCTCGGCCCGTCGCCGCAGCCGCCGTTGGCGTACTACCCGATCGACGTGCTGCGCGCCGTCTACGACGTCAACGTCGTCGCACCGCTCGCGCTCGTGCAACGCGCGCTCCCCCTCCTGCGTCGCACCCGCGGCACGATCGTCAACGTGACGTCGGATGCCGCGGTCGAGCCGTACGAAGGCTGGGGCGGCTACGGGTCCTCGAAGGCCGCGCTCGAGCAGTGGGGCATCGTGCTCGGCGCCGAGGAACCAGATGTCCGGGTGTACACGTTCGATCCCGGTGACATGCGCACGCAGATGCACCAGGATGCGTTCCCGGGCGAGGACATCTCCGACCGCCCCGCACCTGAGTCCGTGGTTCCGTCGCTCGTGGCGCTCATCGACGAGCGACCACCGAGTGGCCGCTTCAAGTCCGCGGAGCTGGTCCGGTGATCACGGCGGTGCGCGAGGCGAGCGCACCGGCCGAGGCGCGCGGCATCACGCGCGACGCCGTCCGCATGATGGTCGCGTACCGGCACGATCTTTGCGTCGTCCACGCGCACGCCCACGACTTGCCGCAGTACCTCGACGAAGGCGACCTCGTCGTCGTGAACACTTCCGGCACGTTGGCGGCGGCACTCGACGCGCTCGGTGAGGACGGTTCTCCGCTCGTCGTCCATCTGTCGCAGCGGCTACCGGCAGACCTGTGGTTGGTCGAGCTGCGACGACCGAACGCCGGCGCGACCGAACCCTGGTTCGAGGACCCGCCCGGCACGCGGCTGCGGCTCGTCGGCGGCGGTACGATCCAACTCGTCACGCGGTACGCGAAGTCACGGCGGCTGTGGCTCGCGACATTGGATGTTCCCGCGCCGCTTCTGACGTTCCTCACCGTGCACGGACGGCCGATTCGCTACGGCTACGTCACGCGCGATTGGCCGCTCGCTGTGTACCAGAACGTGTACGCGCGCGAGCCCGGCAGTGCGGAGATGCCGAGCGCAGGGCGGCCGTTCACACCGGAGCTGATGACCCGGCTCGTCGCCAAGGGTGTCGGTGTCGCGCCGGTCGTGCTCCATACCGGCGTCTCCTCGCTCGAGGCGCACGAGCAGCCGTACCCCGAGTGGTACCGCGTTCCCCGCTCGACGGCGTCACGCCTGAACCAGACCCGCCGTGACGGCGGTCGCGTCATCGCCGTGGGGACGACGGTCGTACGAGCGCTCGAGACCGTCGCCGACGTCGACGGTGCGGTACATCCCGGCGACGGCTGGACCGACCTCGTCGTGACAGCCGAGCGCGGCGTGCGCGCCGTCGACGGGATGCTCACCGGTTGGCACGAGTCGGAGGGGCCGCACCTCCTTATGCTCGAGGCCGTCAGTGGGCGTGACGTCCTCGACGTTTCGTACGCGGCCGCGGCTGCGCGGGACTACCTCTGGCACGAGTTCGGTGACGTCCACCTGCTGTTGCCGTAGGGCACGAGGCGAGCCTCGGGCGCTCCTACTCACGAACCGCCGTCGCCGTACAATCGGCGTTGGTGCCGAACTTCTGCCCCCAATGCGGGACACCACGCCCCGAGGGGGCCTCCTTCTGCGGGAACTGTGGGCGCGCGCTGGGCGGCTGGACCGAGCCCGCGCCCGCACCGACACCGGCGTCGTCGTGGAGTGCGCCGGGCGCGCCGCCCCCGCCCCCACCGACGGGTTCGCCCGACGCGTCGCACCAACCGCCGGTGTACGCGTGGTCGCCACCCGCGATGTACGCGGCGCCCGTCGTGCCACCCGCGAGTCGAACCCTGGCGCAGTGGATCCAAGTGATGGCAGGGATCGCGGCGGCACTCTACGCATTTGTCCTACTCGCGTCGATCGCGGCGCGGTCCGCGTTCGACGACTTGGTCGGCGGCAACCTCTTCACCGACGACCAGGAGTTCCAAGACGCCGACGATGTGCTGAGCGCGACGCGGGTGCTGGCGTTCCTCAGCGTCTCGACGCTCGTCATCTTGCTCATCGTCTGGTTGTACCAAGTCGCACGTTCTGCCGCGCGGCACAACGCGGTCGGTCGCCGGTGGTCGCCGGGTTGGGCCGTCGGCGGCTGGTTCATCCCGCTCGCGAACATGGTCATTCCGTGGTTGGTCTTTCGCGAGAACGAGAAGATCGCGCACTCGGCCGCGGTCGGGCGGATCCCGATGTGGCCGCACGCACCGCTCCCGCTGACCAGCAATCTTTGGTGGGTGCTCGTCGTCTCGGGTCAGGTCATGCTCCTGGCGGGCGGTGCGCAATACGGCGACGAGTTCGCCGACGCTTCCCAAGTCCGGAGCGGCGCCACGTTCATCGCCATCGGCGCGGTCGCGCTCGCGGTCGGTTCGATCCTGGTGATCCCGGTCGTGCGCCGGATCTCGCGGTTCGACGCCGCGCCCGCTCCCACACCGCCGCCCGCCTAGAGTCGAGGCGACAGCGGCACCACGATCACGTGCGGCCCGGGTTCGACGAACGCCCGCTCGATCCGCGCGGCCAAGTCCTCGGAATCCTGTGCGCGCGCCGCGTCGACACCCATCCCACGCGCGAGGGCAACGAAGTCGAGGTCGGGATTCGACAGGTCGAGCAGCGATCGGGCGCGTGGCCCACCGGCGCCGGCGCCGACCCGCCCGAGCTCGATGTGCAAGATTGCGTACGAACGATTGTCGAAGAGAACGGTGGTCACGTCGAGTCCTTCGCGTGCTTGCGTCCACAGCGCTTGCAGCGTGTACATCGCGCTGCCGTCGGCTTGCAGGCACAGCACCGGCCGGTCCGGACAGGCGACCGCGGCGCCGGTCGCGAGCGGAAGGCCGAGGCCGATCGACCCACCCGTGAGCGTGAGCCAATCGTGTCGGGGCACGCCCGCGGTCGCGCCCGAGACGAACAGACCGCCGGTCTGCGCTTCGTCCGCGACGATCACTCCCTCGGGCAACACCGCGCCGATGGCTTCGGCGACCGTCTGCGCGCTCAGCGCGCCCGTCGGGCGCTCGGGTCGGACGGCGGGCTGGAGGATCGCGTCCGCGTCCGCGCCGAGCGCGTCGGCGAGATGCTCCATCGCCAGCGGCGCGTCGTCCGCGTCGGCCGCAAGCACGTGAACTTCGCAGTCGTCGGGGACAAGGAGGCTGGGCTTGTCGGGGTACGCGAAGAACGAGACCGGGGCCTTGGTGTCAATGAGCACAAGGTGGCGGATTCCCGCGAGTTGCGCCATCGCGAACTCGGCGAAGTAACCGAGCCGTTCGACCGTCGGCAGTCCCGCGCCGCGCTCGAGGCGCGCCGGGAACACCTCGCACAACAACTTCGCGGCCGCGGCCTGCGCGACGCGACTCGCCGCCCGCAGCCCACGTTCCCGCAACGCGCTGCCACCGAGCAGCAGCGCAGTCGGCTCGCCACTGCGCAGCGCCTTGGCAATGACGTCGACGACGTCAGCGCTCACCTCGCGGCGCACCACGGTCGGCGCGCGCGCCGGGGCGGCGTCGCCCGCTTCGAGCCAGGTCGTGTCCGCGGGCAGGATCATGGTCGCGACCTGACCGGGCGGGCCGAGCGCGGCCGCGACCGCATCCGCGGCATCCCGTCTCACGTCTGCAGGTCGCGTCGTGTCGCGGATCCATCCCGAGACGTTGCGCGCCAGCGTCTCGATGTCCGAACCGAGGGGCGCGTCGAACCCGCGGTGATACGTCGCGTGATCGCCCACGATGTTGACGATCGGCGTCCGCGCGCGGCGGGCGTTGTGCAGGTTGGCGATGCCGTTGCCGAGTCCGGGGCCGAGGTGCAACAGCGTCGCCGCGGGCCGGTCGGCCATGCGCGCGTAGCCGTCGGCCGCGCCCGTTGCGACCCCCTCGAACAACGCGAGCACGGCGCGCATCTGGGGGACGTCGTCGAGGGCGGCGACGAACTGCATTTCGGACGTCCCCGGGTTCGCGAAGCAGACGTCGACGCCGTTGGCCACGAGTGTGCGGATCAGCGCGTGGGCGCCATTCATCGGAGCTCCTCAGTCGAGCAGGGTGCCGGGGTTAAGAATGCCGTTGGGGTCGAAGGCGGTCTTGATCCGGCGCATCAACGCGATCTTGGCCGGATCCTCGAGTTCGAGGAAATACTCCTTCTTCTCGGTGCCGATGCCGTGTTCGGCCGAGATGGCGCCGCCCAGCGCGATGCCGGCGTGGAGGATGGCGCGCATCACAGTCTTGCGGACCGCATCGTCGGCCTGGAACACCGAAAGGTGAATGTTGCCGTCACCGGCATGACCGGCGGCGCCGATGAACGTGCCGTGCTCCTCGCCGATCGCGCGCACCTTGGCGAGGTAGTCGGGCACGGAGGCGCGGGGCACGACGACATCGACGATGTCGTTGGCGCCCATCTGCTTGACGACCCAGAACGCCTTCTCGCGCGCTTCGATGAGCAACGCGCCCTGCCGCGAGGGCAGCACGTACACGTCGAGTGCGCCCAGCTCGGCGAGCAGCGCGGCAAGGGCGGCGAGATCGTCTTCGACTCGCGACTCGTGGTGGCCTTCGAGCACGACGATCAAGTACGCGGCCGCGGCCTGTTGCACGGCCTCGGGGATCCCGAGGTCCAACCCGACGTTGGCAGCGAGCAGCGACATGCCCGTGCCGTCGACGTACTCGAGGATCAGCGGATTCACGCCGCTGCGCACAATCCTTGGCACCGCGGCCGAGACGTTTTCGAGCGACAGGAACGGAACGAGCACCGTCGCGTCGTAGGGTGGACGCGGGTACAGCTTGAGGATGGCTTCGGTGACGATCGCGAGTGTGCCTTCGGAGCCGATCACGAGTTGGGTCAAGTCGTAACCGGTCGTCGCCTTGACGAACTTGCCGCCGCTGCGGATCACCTCACCCGTCGCGAGCGCGGCCTCGATGCTGAGCACTTGGTGACGGGTCACGCCGTACTTCACTGCCCGCATCCCGCCCGCGTTCGTCGCCACGTTGCCACCGAGCGACGCGCTGTTCTCGCCGGGACACACGGGATAGACGAGACCGAACGGCGCGAGCGCCTCGTCGAGCTGGTCGAGCGTCACGCCCGGCTGTACTACCGCGACGTAGTTCTCGATGTCGATCTCGAGAATGTGGTTCATCCGTTCGAGCGAGCAGACGATGCCGTCGGCGAGCGGGATGCACGCGCCCGACAGTCCCGTGCCCGCTCCTCGGGCGGTGACGGGCACGCGCAGCTCGTCGGCGACTCGCAGCAGCGCCGCGACCTGCCGCGCGTCGGCAGGCCGGACGACCGCCCGCGGTCGCACCGGCCGCGCGGTGAGCGCTTCGTCGTGCGTGTAGTCCTCGGAGATGGCGTCACCGACGAGCACGTGCTCTGCGCCGACTACCTCCGCCAGCCTGCTCGCGAGATCGGCCATGGAGCCGGTATGTAGGCGGCGCAGGCGTCCCGGTCAAGCCGGGCGGGTACAACACCACTGGATCGCACCGTGATTGGAGTCTCATGAAGCCCTACGAACTCCCCGACCTCACCTACGACTACGCCGCGCTCGAGCCCCACTATTCGGCGCGCGTGCTCGAGCTGCACCACGCCAAACACCACGCCGCGTACGTGAAGGGCCTCAACGCGGCGGTCGACAAGCTGGCCGCGGCGCGCGAATCCGGCGATCTGAGCGCGATCGTCGGTCTGGAGAAGACCTTGGCGTTCAATCTGTCGGGTCATGTCTTGCACACGCTGTTTTGGCAGAACCTCTCACCCGATGGCGGCGGCCGCCCAACCGGTGAGCTGGCCGCCGCGATCGACGACAGCTTTGGCGGCTTCGACGGGTTCCGACGGCTCCTCACCGAAGCGACCACCACCGTGCAGGGGTCGGGGTGGGGCGCGCTGTCGTGGGAACCGCTCGGGCAACGCCTGCTCGTAGAACAGATCTATGACCACCAGGGCAACGTCGGTCAGGGTGGCGTGTTGCTGTTGGTGCTCGACGCGTGGGAGCACGCGTACTACCTGCAGTACGAGAACCGCCGCGCCGACTACGTCGAAGCGATCTGGAACGTCGTCAACTGGTCCGACATCGCCGGCCGCTTCGACCGCGCCCGCACCTTCGACCTCCAGCTCGCCTAGCGAACCCCGCCTTCCCGGCAACCTGCGCCGCAAAACCTGAATAGTTCCGGGTTCGCGGCGCAAGTATGAGGAGCGGCGCGCACGTACTATGCGCGCATGCGTTCGCGGACGCGACCCGCCGCATTGCGCATCCTCGTCGGCGGCTTCGCGCTCGGATATCTGTCGTGCGCGCGCAGCACTTCTGGACGATCTTCGGTCTCGAGTCGCGCCGGTGGGAGCCCGTCGGCGTGCTCGGTTGGCGCGACGTACGTGCTCGCGGGGATCACCAAACTGCGCGACGCCGGGCTCGGATGGCTCGACGGCGACATCCTCCGCAACCACGTCGCGTACGACAACGTTCGCAAGGCCGCGCTCGGCGCCGATTCGTCGCCGATCGCGGGCGCCGTGCTGGACCACGGATGGCTGTTCGCCCCGATCTCGTGGGCGACTCTGGCCGTCGAGCTCGGGCCCTGGTCATCGTGCTCGGGTTCGGGCGGAGGCGCGCATGGGCGGTCGCGGCCTGGCTGTTCCACCTCGGCGTGCTCGCGCTGATGGCGATTAGTTTCCCGTACCACCTCAGCGGCGTCGCGTTCGCGTCGTTGTTCCCGGTCGAACGCGCGGGTGCGAGACTGGGCGTCTCATGGATGCCGACACCATCGCCGCACTCCTGACCGCGCGCGCCGGTGACGACAACATCGCGTTGCGTTACGAGGACGATGCCTGGACCTACGCCGAGGTGCTCGACGCCGTCGCCCCGCGCGCCGCCTTTCTCCTCGACCACAAACCGCGGAACGCACCGTTTCACGTCGGGGTTCTCCTCGACAACATCCCCGAGTTCTGGTTCCTGCTGGGCGCGTGCGCGATCTCAGGTGCGACGCTGGTCGGCATCAACCCGACGCGGCGCGGCGCCGAGCTCGCGCGCGATATCGAGCACACGCACTGCACGTTGTTACTGACCGAGTCGGCCCATCTGCCACTGCTTGACGCGGCCGGGCCTGTCGTAACCGCCGACCGTTGTTTCGTCGTCGACTCGCCCGAGTGGGCCGCAGCGCTGGCGCCGTACAGGAATGCGCTGCTACCGGATGTCGACGTCGCGCCGAGCGACGTCTTCATGCTGATATTCACGTCGGGAACCACCGGTGCGCCGAAAGCGGTGCGGATCAGCCACGGGAAGCTCGCGGGCTGGGGTTCCGGTCTCGCCGCCGGATTCGGGCTCGGACCGCACGACGTGTGCTACTCGGTCATGCCGCTGTTCCATTCGAACGCGCAAGTGGCAGGGTTCACGAACATCTGGAAGGCCGGTGCGACCGCCGTGTTGCGCCGGCGGTTCTCGGCGAGCGCGTTCCTGCCCGACGTGCGCCGCTACGGCGTGACGTTCTTCAACTACGTCGGCAAGCCCCTCACGTACATCCTCGCGACTCCGGAACGTCCGGACGACGCGGCGACGACCTTGCGAATCGCGTTCGGCAACGAAGCGGCGCCGCTCGACGTCGATCGGTTCGCACGACGGTTCGGCTGCATCGTCGCGGACGGCTACGGCTCGACGGAGGGCGGCGTCACCATGGCCAAGACGCCGGACACGCCGCTGGGCTCGCTCGGGCTGCCGACCAACGTCGTCGCCAAGATCCTCGACCCCGAAACCGGCGAGGAGTGCCCGGCCGCTCGGTTCGACGAGCACGGACGGTTCTGCGACGCCGAGCTCGCGATCGGCGAGATCGTCAACACGGAAGGTCCCGGCGCGTTCGAGGGCTACTACAACAACGACGAGGCCAACGCCGAACGGATGCGCGGCGGCATGTATTGGACCGGCGATCTCGGGTACCGCGACGAAGCTGGGTTCTTCTACTTCGCGGGCCGCAACTCCGACTGGTTGCGTGTCGACGGTGAGAACTTTGCGGCCGCGCCGGTCGAGACGATCCTCGCTCGGCACCCGAATGTCGTGCTCGCGGCCGTGTACGCGGTGCCGTCGGTCGCCGTCGGTGACGAGGTGATGGCCGCGTTGCACGTTCGCGATGTCGCCGAGTTCGATCCCGACGAGTTCGCCGCGTTCCTCGCCGCGCAGTCGGACCTATCGCCGAAGTGGGTACCGAAGTACGTGCGGATTACGACCGAATTGCCGTCGACCGCGACGCAGAAGGTCGTGACCCGCGTGCTCCGCCAGGAAGGCTGGGACACCGAAGATCCGGTGTGGTGGATCCCCGCCCGCGGTGTGCGCCACCGCCGTATGACGGCCGCTGACGCGCTCGACCTGCGGGCCCAGTTCGTCGCACGCGGTCGCGAGCACTTATTGGGGCACGCGTGAGCGCGACAGCGGCGCGCGCATTGGTGCTCGACGCGCCGCGGTCGTTGGTCGAACGCGAGTTCCCGCTTCCCGAGATCGGCGTCGACGACGCACTCCTGCGCGTCGAGGCATGCGGCCTGTGCGGCACCGACCACGAGCAGTACACCGGCGAATTGCATCCCGGCTACCCGTTTGTCCCCGGCCACGAAACGGTGGGAGTCATCGCTGCGATCGGAACGGGGGCGTCCGCGCGGTGGGGCGTACGCGAAGGCGAACGCATCGCGGTCGAAGTGTTCCTGTCGTGTCGAGAGTGCGATGCGTGCGCAGCCGGCGAGTACCGCCGCTGCGCGCGGCACGGGATCCGCGACATGTATGGCTTCGTTCCGACGGCGCGGCCGCCGAGTCTCTGGGGTGGCTACGCGCAGTACCAGTACCTCGCACCGGACTCACTGGTGCTCCCCGTGCCTGCGGCGCTCGATCCGGTGCTCGCAACGGCGTTCAACCCGCTCGGCGCCGGCATACGGTGGGCGGTTACGGTGCCGGGGACACGCCCGGGCGACGTCGTCGCCGTGCTCGGTCCCGGTATTCGCGGTCTGAGCGCGTGCGCGGCCGCGAAAGACGCCGGTGCCTCACTCGTGATGCTGACCGGAGTGGGACCGCGCGACGACGGGCGGCTGGCGGCTGCGCCGGTGTTCGGCGCCGATCTCGTCGTCGACGTCACACGTGACGATCCCGTGCGTGCGCTGCGCGACGCGACCGGCGGGGTGCTCGCCGACATCGTGGTCGACGTGACCGCGAAAGCGCCGGCGGCACTCGGGCAGGCGGTCGCGCTCGCGCGTGCGGGCGCCACCATCGTCCTGGCGGGAACGCGCGGCAGCACGGACACGCCGGGGTTCGCGCCGGATCTGGTCGTCTACAAGGAACTGCGCCTGCTCGGCGCACTCGGCGTGGACGCGCCCGCGTACCGCGCCGCGCTCGGGCTGCTCGCGTCCGGCCGCTACCCGTTCGAGTCCTTACCGCGCCGCGTCGTCGGCCTCGACGGGGCGGACGACTTGCTGCGCTCCATGTGCGGCGACGGCCCGCCGCCACCAGTCCACGGCGTCATCGCGCCCCGGTAGACCCGTTCCCGCAAGTCGATTCCCTGGGATCACAGCACGACGACGGAGCGCAGAACCTCGCCGCGCTCGATCTTGTGAAACGCGTCCTCCACCTCGTCGAGCGCGATCGTTTCGGACACGAAACGATCGAGATCGAGGCGTCCTTGCAGGTACGCCTCGATCAGCATCGGGAAATCTCTCGACGGCAGGCAGTCGCCGTACCAGGACGGCCTGAGCTGGCCGCCGCGTCCGAAGAAGTCGATCATCGGAATGTCGGGCAGCGCCATATCGGGCGTCGGCACACCGACCTGCACGACCGTGCCCGCGAGGTCGCGTGCGTAGAACGCCTGCTTCAGGACCTCCGGCCGGCCGACCGCTTCGATGCACACGTCGGCGCCGTTGCCGTCGGTGAGCTCGTGGATACGCGCGACCGCGTCTTCCTTCGACGCGTCGACGGTATGCGTCGCGCCGAACTCCTTCGCCCACTCGAGCTTGCGGGCATCGCGGTCGACGGCGATGATCGTGCGGGCACCAGCCATCGCCGACGCCGCGATCGCCGCGTCGCCGACACCGCCGCATCCGAACACGGCCACGGTGTCGCCGCGACCCACGTTGCCTGTGTACGCGGCCGCACCAAACCCCGCCATCACCCCGCAGCCGAGCAGCCCTGCCGCCTCCGGACGCGCCGCCGGATTGACCTTGGTGGCCTGGCCCGCGGCGACGAGCGTCTTCTCCGCGAACGCGCCGATGCCGAGCGCGGGCGACACGGCCGTGCCGTCTGCGAGCGTCATTTTCTGGGTCGCATTGCGCGTCGTGAAGCAGTACCACGGGCGGCCGCGCCGACACGACCGGCACTCGCCGCACACCGCGCGCCAGTTGAGGATCACGAAGTCGCCGGACGCGACGCTCGAGACGTCGTCGCCGACGGCTTCGACGATCCCGGCAGCTTCGTGCCCGAGCAGGAACGGGAAGTCGTCGCTGATGCCTCCCTCGCGGTAGTGCAGGTCTGTGTGACAGACGCCGCACGCTTGCACGCGCACGAGTGCTTCACCGGGTCCCGGATCCGGAACTGTGATCGTCTCGATTCGGACTGCTTCCTTGCGTCCCTTGGCGACAACGCCGCGTACGTGGTGGGCCATGCTTGGAGGTTACGCGAAGGCGTCGGTGAACGTCAGTTGCGACGCGCCCGCCGAATGAGCCAGCCGATGACCGCGCCGATGACCGCCGTGGCGACCAGCACCACGATCAATGGTGCGTCCGTGTCACCGAACACATACTCGATCGCGACGTCGTCGGTGTTGTCGAGCACAAACCCGACGAGGGCGACGACGAGGAGCCCGATGACAACGAGACGGATCGTCTCGCTCGTCTCCCGTCGGTCTCGGCGGTCGTCATCTGCCATCGCGGGGCACCTCCGTCAGGTAGCGGTCGATCGCGTGATGCATCTGGAGAATGTTGCCCGCTTGGCGAGGGTTCGACCACACGTCGTCGCACCCGCGTGACTACATGCCGAGCTGCACGTTGGCGAGGCGACCGTATGGCTCAACGGGGCCGCGGGTCGGCTTGCTGCAACCCCGCGATCATCGCCTGATCGAGACCGAGCGGATCGCAGCCGTGGCCCTCGTCGCACACGAAGTCCCACTGCGCCTCCGCCTGGCCGTGACACGCCGCGCAGTCCATGTCGAACCGATTGAGGACCGGCGTCTTTCCCCGCGTCAGAATCGTCGTGCCCTCGGGTGTGGCGTCGAGCGAGAAGAACTCCCAGTCCCCCGTTCCCGGGCTCCAGCCCTCGGCGCGTTTGACCATCGCCTCTTGGGGCACGAGTTGGATCAGCGTGCCGACCGGATAGGTGCCGCCGTCGGGCGAGTTGGCAACCGCCAACGCCTCGTCCAGGTGGCCGAGCATGTTGCCCACGAAGTGGTTGCCCACCTTGGTCAACGTGTTGATGTTGGGGAAGTCGGCGGCCTGCATCTCGATGTCTTCGACCACCTCGGTCGTGGAGGTCGTCGGATCGGCCGGCGGTTCCGATGCGGTCGACCGGCTCGACTCGGGCGCGGCGTCGTCGCCGCCGCCACCGCACGCAGCGAACAGCACGCCCGCGACCACGACTGCACTCCCCCACACCCACCCTCGTTCCCCCATACCCGGAGACTACGGGGCGCGCCGCGATCGGTTCGAGGCCGGATGGGCAGGCGGCTCAGTCGAACCAGTCCCACCGCCCGGGTGTGATCGTGAGCAGCGGTCCCGCGTACTCGGGTGCACCGCCGATGCGAGCACCGATACCGGGCGCGGCGCCGAGTGGATCGTCGTCGCACCAGCACACGGTCACGCGTCGGTCGCCGGGCTGCCAGGGGAGTCCGTCGACGACCACCGGCTTCCGGAATGTCCACACGCCGGCGACCTCCGGTTCGTCGACGAGTACGGACGGATCCCACGCGGCGGCCGCGGGTTCGACGATCACGTACACACCTCGGTGGGGCCGGTACGGCACTGCTTCGGGACTCACCAACACGCGCGGCGCCGCCGCCATCGCATCGACGCGCCACCCGCCGGTGAGGTGCGAGGTGCGGTGCTTGTGGAATCGGCCGAGCCGACCGAGCTCGACGCCGCGCTGGTAAAACGCGCGCAGCGTGCGTTCCACCGGCTCGGTCATCAGGTACATCGTGATGTAGTGCACTGATTCGTACGGCGGGCCACCGGCCGCGCGCGCGGCCATGCACGCGGGTGTGGACACCCATCGATTCCCGGCGGCCATGCCGTTCATCGGGAACTGCTCGGGCATGTGGTCGAGCGCATGCCACTCGTTGTACGAGCGGTGCTCCGCGGGGTCTGTGACTTCGGTGAATGAGAAGAACCCTACGGCGATCTTCGCCACTGCTATCGCACTGCCATTGTGACGCGCGATGTCGCGCAGAGGCGGCCCGCGTCGTCACGCATATCGATGTCCCAGACCCATGTCGTTCGCCCGCGGTGGAGCGCCGTGGCATCGCCGTGGATCGTGCCCTCACTGACGGGACGGAGGAAGCTCGTGTTGTTCGACATGCCCATGCAGACGTGACCGTCGGGCACGACTGCGCGCGCAGTGCCCATCGACGCGAGCGTCTCCGCGATCGACGCGTACACCCCGCCATGCACGATCCCCATCGGCTGTAGAAGGGCGGGAACAACCGGCAACCGGCCCCGCAACCGACCAATCTCCTCGGGCGGGTCGACGGAAAGGTTCAGCACGCCGATGAAGCTGTCTTCGATCGAAATGCGCGGATCAGTTGGAGAAACGCCGGTCACAGCCAGATGCTACGAAACGAGCAGCGCGGAGCGCAGATCCTCGCGGGCGAGCGCACGCCACTGGAGCGCGCCCAAGGCCAGCGTGTAGGGAATCGTGGCCGCGAGCAGCCACGCATCGACGCCGTCGGCCGCGCCCGCGGCGAGCGCGAGTGCGACGGCGGCCGCCCACACGAAGTTGCCGATGCAGAGAAGGCGCGCGCCGAGCGCCATGATGGACGGGCGGGCGAACCCGAACAGCGCCGCATCGATCGCGACGAATGCGAGCACCAGCGCGAAGAACCATGCCTCGCGGGCGATCGCGATCGCAACCGCGAGCGGATCCTCATCGAGCTGTTCGACGAGATCTGTTCGTATCCGAGCGTCGAGCTGCTGCCCGAAGGGATGTCCTCGGATCCCGGCGTCGTACTCGCCTTGCGCGTCCGCACACCCTCGGGTGAGCTGTCGATGTTCACGACGATCGCGACGTTCGGCGCTCCCCTCGACGTCACGCTGTCCGAGCTTGCGATCGAAGCCTTCTATCCGGCTGACGCGTTCACGGCCGACCTCTTGCGCGCTCGCGCGGCCGGCTGAGGGGACGCCGGTAGCCTGCGGTCGGTGTCGCGCCTGCTGGTCGTCTCGCACTCCCGGTCGGGCGGCACGCAAGCCCTCACCGACGCAGTTGTCGCGGGGGCATCGAGCGACGATGTCGATGGCGTCGAAGTCGCGGTGCGACGCGCGTTCGACGCCGACGCCGACGATGTTCGTCAGGCCGACGCGATCCTGCTGGGCACTCCGGAGAACTTCGGGTACATGAGCGGCGCGCTGAAGGACTTCTTCGAGCGCATCTACTACGTGTTGCTCGAGGAGACCGCGGGCATGCCCTACGGCCTGTACGTCAAGGCCTCGACCGACGGGAGCGGCGCGGTCCGCAGCGTCGAGCGCATCGTCGCGGGACTGAAGTGGCGCCAGGTGCTCCCGCCATTGGTGGTCGTCGGCGCGCTCGCCGACGGCCACCTCGAAGCCGCCCACGAACTCGGCCTCACGCTCGCCGCCGGCCTCGACGCCGGAATCTTCTAGCCCGCCGCTGCCAGGAGTGAGTCGACGGTCGCGAGGTCGGCGTCCGTGAGCTTCCAGCCGGCCGCGTCGACGTTGGCGCGCACCTGTTCAGGTTTCGTCGCGCCCGCGATCACACTCGCGACCGCGGGTCGAGTCAGCAGCCACGACATCGCGAGCTCGAGCAGCGAGTGGCCCTGCTCGGCGGACCATTGCGAGAGCGCTTCGACCCGGTTGAACACCTTCTCCGACAGGGCATCGCCGAGCCGGTCGCCCATCGCGGCCAAGCGTGTGCCCTCGGGTGGCGGCGCGTCCCGCGTGTACTTTCCCGTGAGCACACCACTCGCGAGCGGGAAGTACGGCAGGAAGCCGACATCGTTGCGTTCACACGCCTCCAGCACTCCCCACCGCTCGGGCCCGCGTCGCAACAGGCTGTACTCGTTCTGCACGCTCGCGAACCGCGCCCACCCTTGCGCGCGGCTCGTCGACTCCGCCTCGTCGAGCTGATCGGAAGAGAAGTTGCTGCATCCGATCTCGACCACCTTGCCCACGCGCACCAGCTCGTCGAGCGCGCCGAGCGTGTCCGCGAGCGGGACGTCGGCGTCGGGGACGTGCAGCTGATACAGGTCGATGCGGTCGGTGGCGAGCCGGCGCAGGCTGTCCTCCACCGCCCGCGTGATATACTCGGGTCGCGCGCCCTTGCGCACCTCGTCGACCTGCGCGCCAAACTTCGTCGCGACGATCGCCTCACTCCGCCGGCGCCCGAGCGCGCGCCCGAGGTACTCCTCGCTCAACGTGGCGCCGTAGATGTCCGCGGTATCGAAGAAGTTGACGCCGGCGTCGAACGCGGCACCGACAACCGCAGCAGTCGCCCGCTCGTCGATGCGCATGCCGAAGTTGTTGCAGCCCAGCCCAACGGCCGACACTTTCAGTGACCCAATGGTGCGTGTCTCCATGGCCCCAGCTTGGCGCGTCAGCGTCCGAGCACCAATTCGGCCGCCCGTTCGACGATCGCAATCGTCGGCGCATCGTGCGGCCACGAGTGATGCTCGGCATCACCGACGCGTCGACGACGCGCACACCGATCGCACACGTCCCGACCGGGTGGTACAGCGTTTCGGCCTGCTCCCGCACGAACGCGGCCACGTCCGTCGCGCCCGGTTCCGGTTCGATCGACGCACCCGCCCAACGCGATAGGCATTCGCCGTGCTCTTCGACCCGGATGCCTTCTTGCGTGACTTCCGGGGCGGGGACCGCCGAAAGTCACGGCGGTTGCCACGACTCGATCTACTCGGGGGTACTACTCGGGGGTTATGGGTGCGCAATCGTTGCCGCCACCCGGCGCCGGTCGGTGCAGTACGGCGCGCGTCGGCCGGAGCGCGACCGTGCCGTCACCGGTCGTCGCGTCGCCATCGACGATCAGGCTGTAGCCCCCGGGCTCGAGCGGCGGCCACACCAGCGAGATCCGCGACCGCGCGCTGGCGTTGTGCAGCGATGTCCTTCCGACCGCACAGTCGAGCGTGTCGTGGGTCAGCCTGGGAGTCACTGCGATGAGGTGTGGGGTCGAATCGTCAGACACGGTGAAAAGGTACGCAAACGCCGCTTGACTGTCGATCGCGTCGGTGAGCGCGGTGAGGTCTACCGGGATACTCATGACGCGATCTTCGCGCACACCGCGGGCTGGCACGGGTGCGCAGCGTCGGCAACCACACTCGGGGCGGTCTCGCGCTCTCCCGTACGGTCAGGAAGGCGACGATCGCACCGGCGGCGGCCAGGACGGCCGACCAAGACATCGCTCCGTCGACCGCACGAACGCGATGCCCGACCCCAGCACCGTCGCCGCGATGACCATTCGCGCGGCCGGCGTACCGAAACGCAGGCCGGGCGTGGGGACGGCGGCGGGCGGCGCTTCGGACACTGCTCACATGGTTCCACACTCGACCCCCGGCGCACCGACGGTGCCGCGGTTAGCGCCGACGCGGAACGAGATCCTCACCGTCGACGTACGCGAGCGCGGTCAGTTCAGCCATGGCCGAGCGTCGCGTCGACTCGTCGACGCGCGCCGGTTCGGGCGCGTACTCGGACACCGGCTCGGGCGTGGCCACCTCAGCTCCGGGCTCCTCGGAGACCGTGTCGGTTGACACCGTCGGCGCGGACGACGCGTCGACCTCGGGTGGCTGCGCGTGGACGCGCAGCTCGAACACTTCGGCTTGCGCGGCCGCCAGGCGCTCATCGAGCGCGACCAACTGCGCGCGCAACCGCTGCACTTCGTCGGTGGCTGCGGCCTGTGCTGCGACGGACTCCTCGTCCATCGACGCGACCTGCACCCGCAGTTGCTCGACTTCGGCGCGCCCTGTCACGACGGCGTGCGCGTCCGCGGAGGCCGTCTTGCGGAGCCGCCGCAGCTCCGTCTCGGCTTCACGCATTCGCGTCTGCTCGTCGGACAGGGCGCGCTCGAGCTCGGCGACTCGCCGCGTCGTGTGATCGGTCCCGTCCGCGTGTTCGAAGGCGGCCACGGTCGCCTCGAGCTCCTCGACCCGGCTCGTTGCCCCCGCCCCGGCCGACATCGCGTCCGCCAGGTGCGACTCGAGCTCGCTGGCCTGGGCGGCCAACACCTCGCGCACGGCAGCCTGCTCGGCGACCTTCTCCTGCAGCTCGGTCGCCCGCGCCTGATTGGCATCGCGCTGCACCTCGGCGGCGCCCAAGCGCTCCGCGAGCTCGGACACCTGAAGCCCGTTCGCGTCGCGCGCGGCGATCGCCGCGTCGAGATCGGTCGCCGCTTGCTCGAGTTCACCTTCGAGTCGAGTCGCGCGCACGTGCGCCGCGTCGCGGTCCTCGGTCGCTGTTTGCAGCTCGCGCGTGAGCTTTTCCACGCGGTTGTGGGCGCTCGTCGCCTCCTTGCGGACGCGCTTCACCTGGTTTTCGAGCGGCGCAACGCGGCCCGCGAGCGCCTCCCGTTCCGTGGCCACAGCCGCGAGCTCGGCACGCGATCGTTCGATCTCTTCGGTGGCGTCGCGAACTGCAGCGTCGAGTTCCGTCACGCGCGCGATCGCCTGGTGACCCTCGTCGACCTCGGTCGCCACGCGTGCCAGTCGGCGCTCGAGATCCGCGGCCGCGTGCGCGGCGGCGTCGGTGCGTTCCCGCTCGGCCAGGAGCTGCGCGTCTCGCTCGCGCACGGTCCGTTCGAGCCGCTCGACCGACTCCACGAGTTCCCGCAGGCGGTTCTCGTCGGTCATCGCGGCAATTTCGGTGGCCATGCGGTCGCGGTCGGCCAGCGCATCGCGCACAGACTGCTCCGCCGCAGCGAGGCGCTCGAGCTCGTCCTCGGCTCGACGCCGGGCCGCTTCCGTCGCGAGCTCGAGGCTGCGCTCGGCCTGCTGGCAGGCGTCGCGGGCACGATCGGCTTCGGCGCGAGCTTTGGCCTTGGCGTGCTGCTCCTCGCGGAGCCGATCGGAGAAATCGGACATCATCGCGCGGTCGTCGTCGACCGCGCCGCGGAGCCGCTCGATCTCCTGCAGTGTCCGCGCGAACTCGTCCTCGCGTTTTTCGACTTCCGAGCACACTTCCGCTTGCGCGGCGCGCTCGGCGGCGTATCGCGCCTGCGCGACCCGAAGCGCCTCGTTCTCCCGCATGCGCTCGAGCTCGCGCCGCAAGCGGGCCGCTTCCTTTTCGACCTTCCGCCGAATGGCGGCTTCGGCCTCGAGCCGGTCGTGCTCTCCCGCGAGCGCGCGCCGGGCCTCCTCGGCCGCGCGCAGGTTGCGCCGGGCGGCATCCTCGAGTTCTTGGACTCGCCGCCGCCCCTTGCTCACCAACGCTTCGACGGGCACCGGCTCGACGTGGAGGATCGGCGCGGGCGGCACGGCCTCGGCCGTTCGGTCCACCACGAGGTCGTCGAGCAGCACCCGCTTGGCGGCGCCGGTATGAACCCCAGAGTCGGGCGGCGGAGACGGTGCGGCGGCCATCGTTGTGATTGTCGGCGCCGGCCGCCGATTGCCTTAATTCCGGGTCGCGCCCGCGGGCGGCCGGGGTAGGTGTGTCCCGCGACGCTCGCCGCTTCCACGCGGGCCGCTGCGCACGGTGTGGCTGTGAGCGCAGCCGGTCGCCACGCGGCCGCGCATTCCGTTTGAACGGCCGGCGCGGACGCATAATGCTGCGGTTTCGATTCGGGGTAGGACGCGAGGCGTGGAACAGCTACGCGACAACGTGGCTCGGTTCTGGCGTGCACAGTACGGCGGCGTACTCGTGCGCGAATTCCTGCTGCTCACGTTCATGGTGTGGGTCTACAAGTTCGTCCGTTACCTCGGACGCGATCAGGTCCATGCCGCCTTCTCGAACGCGTACCGCGTAATTCAGTGGGAACACTGGTTCGAGCTCGATTCCGAATCGACGTTTCAGCGACTTGTCCTCCCGCACAAGGATCTCGTCGTCGCGATGAACCGCTACTACGTGTCGTTACATTTCGTCGGGACGGTCGCCTTCCTGGTGTGGGCGTTCGTCCGCTCGCTGCGGGACTACCGGCAAGTGCGGCGTGTGCTCCTCGCGGTCACCGCGAGCTCGCTCGTCATCCACCTCGTGTTCCCGCTCGCGCCACCGCGAATGATGCCGGGTTTCATCGACACGATGGTGTTGTACGGACCCAACCCCTATCGGTCGGAGGCTGTGCGCTCGTTCGCGAACCAATTCGCGGCCATGCCATCGCTGCACGTCGGCTGGGCGTTGATCGTCGCCTATGGAGTCATCAGGATCTCGCGCACGCGCGCGAGATGGCTGATCCTCGCCCACCCCGCGCTCACGTCCCTCGCGGTGGTGCTGACCGCCAATCACTACTGGCTCGATGGGCTCGTGGCGGCCGCGTTGGTCGGCGGCGCGGTCTGGTGGCTGTACCGACCGGCGTGGGTCCAGCGCGACGAGCTGCAGCCTGCCTTCGCTTGACGCGCCGCGCTACTTCCCGGGTTCGAGGACGGTCCGGATCCCGCGCGTGGCGGTCATGTCCGCGAATGCGTCGTTGATCTCGGACAGAGGTCGGCGGGCGGTGATCATGCCCTCGAGGTCGAGCCGCCCCGCGCGCCAGAGCGAGATGAGTCGAGGAATGTCGCGGCGCCCGTTGCAAGACCCCAGGTACGAGCCGACGACCTTGCGCTCCGTCGCCATGAACACGACGGCGGGGGCCAGCGTCACCTGCTGGTCGAGACCACCGGCCCCGACCATGATGGTGGTTCCACCGTTGCGCGTCGCCCAAAGACAGGCCTCCACCAGTGCACCGAGCCCGACCGCTTCGAACGCGTAGTCGACACCGACACCACCAGTGAGGTCGTGGGCGGCGGCAGGAACGTCGGTTTCATTCGGGTCGAGGACGTGGGTGGCGCCGAAGCGGCGGGCGTTCTCGCGGCGTTCGGCGACGGGATCCGACACGATGACCGTCGTCGCGCCGGCAACGCGCGCGCCCTGGACGATCGCGATTCCAATTCCGCCAGCCCCAGCCACGAGGACCGACGCGCCGCTCTCGACGCGAGCGGTATTGAGCACGGCGCCGACGCCGGTCTGCACCGCGCATCCGAGTACGCACGCGATCTCGAGCGGAGTGTCGTCGGGCACCCGCACCGCCGCCGACGCGCTCGTGACAGCATACTCGGCAAAGCCGCCGACGCCGAGGCCCCGCAGGACCGGCGCATCCGATCGCGACAGCGGCGTATGCCCGTCGATGAACGTTCCCGTCATCAGCTCCGAGCCGCGCACACAGCAGCCGTATTCGCCGCGCAAGCACCAGTAGCACTCGTCGCAGGCGGCGATGGGTGTGAGCACGACCTTGTTGCCGGACGCCAGACCGGCGACGCCGTCGCCGACGGCTTCGACGACGCCGGCGGCCTCGTGACCGAGCACGGTGGGCCCAGTCAGCGGGAAGGTGCCGTTGACCACTGAAAGGTCGGAGTGGCACACGCCGCAGTGCGTCACCCGCACGAGCACTTCACCCGGACGAGGATCGGCGACAACAATGTCGTCCACGACGGTGAGCGGTGTCGCGGACGATTCGAGCAGGGCGGCGCGCATGGGTGCCGACGCTACTGCGTCGATTCCTAGGGCGAACTGGCGACGTCGACGAACCCGGTGTGGGCGGCGGCGAACCCCGCCGGCACACTCGTCAGCACGACGTCATAACGTGTGGTTGCACCGCCCCCGGGATTGGGCAGCGTGACCTCGACGATCGTCGACGCCCGCCGGTGATCGAGACGGGCGACGCCGGCCACCACGACGCTGCCGTCGCCGGCGCGCACCTCGTATCCGACGTCGGGCGCCTGCTTCGAGTTCTGCGAGGCGCTGATCGCGAACGGAGCCACGACTGTCGCGGCACCGTCTGATGCGGGGACGAGCGTCGTGCCGATCGACACCCGGGTCGGCAGCGCGCCGGGATCGTCGTCGACGATCGTGCCCGTGCCGGTGGCTCGGTCGAGCGTCGCGTTGGTGGGTTCGCGCAGGACGACCGTGAACTGCTCGTCGCCCTCCACGACACGGTCGGCGCGTACGTCGACATCGATAAACGCGTACGTCGCACCTGGACGGAACACGACCTGACCGTTGCGCCGACGGGTGTAGTCCCTGCTCGTCGTCGCGCCGCCTTCCACGGTCGCGAACCGAACGGCGACCTGCTCGAAGGCGGACCGCGACAGGGTCACGGGAAAGCGCAAGGACCGTTTCGCCTTGTCGCCTTCCACGACGGTCGCGTCGCCGATCGAGACTGCGAGCGGCGGCGCGTTCACGTACCCCGCGAAGAACGCCGTGTACGACGACACGCGCGACCAGATGCCGGGATAGTCGGCCTGGGCGCAGCCCTCGCCCCAACTTGTCACGCCGGCGAGCACCGGCCCCGCGGGCGTCGTGGCGACGAGCGGGCCGCCACTGTCGCCCTGGCAGGCGTCACGTCCACCCTCGAGCGCGCCCGCGCACACGTGATGCTGCGCGATGTACTCGGCGCCGTACAGGCCGCACTCTGTGGCCGCGCCCGCGAGTTCCTCCACGGTGACACCCTGCAAGAGATCCGGGTATCCGGAGCCGGTGGCGCCCCACCCGAATGTGTCCATCGACTCGCCGGGAGCGGGAACGAGCGAATCGGTGTTGATCGGCAGGATCGGTGCGGTGGGATCAGGAGTTGCCAACCGCAACAGCGCGACATCCGACGTCACCTTGAACGCGTTGAAGGCCGGGTGCACCACGACCTGCGAGATCGCGTGGCGATCCTCCGGCCCGATCGCGTCGAGCGACACCTCTCCCCAGGCCACTTCGATCGTGGCCGGTGACTCCCCGCTGACGCAGTGCGCGGCCGTGAGCACCCACTCGTCGTCGATGACCGTGCCGCCACAGAACTGGGCCGCCCACGCGTCCTCGGTCTCGGCGGCAAGGATCGCCGCTGTCCACGGTGCGGTCGCCGGATCAACCGGATCGCCGCCGATGATTTGGATCACGACCGAGTCCGCGGCTGCGGCGGGCGCGGTCGGTGCCGGGTCGCCAACGACCTGCTCACCGCCGCCGAACTCGGTCCCGCCGGCAGGTTCGGGCGCCGTCGGCACCGGGTCGGAAACGACGGGGTCACCGCCACTGAAGGTGTCCGCAGCGAGGACTTCGCCGACAACGGCCTCCTCGGCCGCCACGGGCGCGGCGGCGGCGAGGCCGAACACGAGGGTCGCCGAAGCGAGCGCGAGCGTCCGTGCCAACAAAGTGATCCTTCCCCACCGGCCGGCGCAATGGCCGTCGGTACGCACGGTAGCGACGCGCGCGCGCCTGGGTCCAATGGCCCAGACCGCAAATCGTGGAAGTTCGAAGGACTAGCCGGTGCCGACCCGGCCGATCGCAGCCGTGGTCTGGTTCACACGCTCGAGCACGCTCGCGAGCGCGCCCAACATTTTGGCGGTTCCTTCTAGGCCCTGGCGCAGCGCGCGCGCTTCTTGCTCCCCGCGCTCCGCCGCGGTCGTGACGCCCTCGAGCGAGCCGCGCACGACCTTCTCAACTTCGCGCGCGACGGGGATCTTGCGCGCGACGTCGAGCGACGAGTCGACGGCATGGCTCGCAGCACCGAGCAATTGGTGCAGGAAGTCGGTCTCGCGGTCCGCGCGTTGCAGCAAACCAAGGACGTCGCGCTGCGCTTGTGTCGCGATGTTGATGGCCTCGCGCACAAGGCCAGCGGGCGTGTCCGGTGCCTCGGTTTCTTGCAATCGCCGCAACGCGTCTCGGACGACATCGTTCGCGTCGACGTACTTGCCGGCGCGCACCTGCGCGTGCACGAACTGTTCGAGCTTGGCCGGCACCGCGATTTCCATGGTCCCTCCCCGCAACCGGGTGGTAGCGGTCGCAATGAGCCTGACAGTAGCGTCAGCTTCGTGGCGGGTCCTCCCGACGGCACCTCGGCGGCACCGCGCGCCGTCTGCTCACCCGCGCCTAGATCCGACTGCGTCAGGCGTGGCGCGCGAGCGCGGCTTGGATCTCGCGCTCGGCGACCTCCGCGCCTTCCCAGCCGCGCGTGCTCGTCGCCTTGCCGGGCTCGATCGTCTTGTAGAAGTCGAAGAAGTGCTCGATCTCGGCGAGCAGGTGCGCGGGAACGTCGGCGATGTCGCGTACGTGCTCCCAACGCGGGTCGTGCGCAGGAACGCACAGGACCTTCGCATCGGGGCCCTTCTCGTCGGCCATCCAGAACACTGCAACCGCGCGCACCATCACGTGGCACCCGGGAAACGTCGGCTGCGGGAGCAGCACGAGCGCGTCGAGCGGGTCGCCATCCTCGCCGAGCGTGTCCGGGAAGAAGCCGTAGTCGGCGGGGTACGCCATCGCCGTGAACAGCGTCCGGTCGAGCCAGATGGCTTCCGACTCGTGGTCCATCTCGTACTTGTTGCGCGAGCCTTGCGGGATCTCGACGACCATCGCGTGTTCCACGGCCGCATTCTTGTCGGTATTGGGTGGGTCAGATACCGGTCGCCCCGAAGTCGGTGGTTCGCACTCGGCGCCGCGGTCCTTTTCGCGTCGGGAGCTCCCAGAGGCCGAGGACAGTGTCGAGAATCTCGTCGGCCGCGTCGAGCGTGCCCATGTGACTCTCGCCTGATCGCACCCGCAACACCGAATCAGGAACGAGCGCCGCGAGGTGTCGCGCGTGGTGAAACGGGACGATGTGATCGCCGGTGCCGTGGTAGAAGCGGATCGGCACCCGGATCTCTCGCACCGAGAATCCCCAGTCGCGTGTGAACAGCACGAGGTCGAGGAACGGTGCATGCAGCTGCGTGCGGCTGCCGCGCACAAGGTCGTCGACGAACATCGCCTTCATCTCCGGCTTCGCGAACAGCTCGCGGTCGCCGGGCGGCGACGTCCGCCGGTACAGCTCGAACAGCGGCGACCGCAGCGGCACCAACGCCCGCACGAGCAGTCCTGCCGCCCGCCCGAGGGGCGCGCGCGCGATCCCGAGCACCGGCGCGAAGCGCCTCAGCATTCCGACAACGCCACCGGGCGCCGCTTCCGGGCCGGTCGTCGGCGCGACACCGCCCAGCACCACACCCACCCGCATCCGCTTGGGATGCGCGTGCGCACACGCCAGGACGTACGGCCCGCCGCCCGACAGCCCGATGCAGGCGAACTCGTCGACCTCGAGACGGTCGGCAACGACCGCGATGTCGCGCGCGAAGCCGCGCACGTCGTCATAGAGATGCGGCGTTGACGCGCCAATACCCGGTCGCTCGACCGCAATGATCCGAAGATCGCGCTCCGTCGCGCCGAGGCGCGCACCCGGGGGCACCTGACGGCGGGCGCCGGGCGTGCCGTGGAACCAGAATACGGCGCGCCCGTCGGGCGCGCCGTATTCGGCGTAGCCGAGATCACGCCCGTCCGCGAGCGTCACGACCCCCTCGACTCGGGGCGTCAGTGCGGCACTCACGGTTGACGGTTGGCGCTCCGTTGCTCGGCGTCGCTGTACGCGGTCTCTTTGAAGCGATCGCCGAACACGATCTCACCCGGGCTCTTGCCGTCGACGTGACCCATGATCCCCTTGTACAACCGGTAGCCGAGCAGCTCGAGCAAGCGATCAGGGAACTCCGCCGCGATCTCCGGCGGGATGCCGAGATACGGGTTCTGCTGTTGGCGGACGAAGCCCGGGCAGTACTGGACATTGACACCGAGCCGGCGCGTGTCGGTCGTAGTGTTCGCACCGCCGCCGTGCCACAAGCTGCCGTGGAAGATCATCACCGCACCCGCCGGCATCTCGAGCGCGCGGACCTCGACGTCGCGACGGGCAGCTGGATCGTCCGCCGAGTGCGGGTCCCGGTGCGAGCCGGGAACGAACCGAGTACCGCCGTTCGCGGCCGTGAAGTCGGTCAACGCCCACATACTGGTGACCATCATGGGTGCATGCGGCCGCTGGAGGTGACGCGACATCACGATGTCGTCGCCGTGCATCGGCTGCGCGTCCTCACCAGGACCGATGTCGATCGCCGTCATGCCGGAGAGGAGGCAGCCGCGGTCGAGCAGCTTCTCGACGATCGGGAGCACCGAACTATGCGTCGGCATGGCCGCGAACACGGGCGCCTTGGCCAGGAGGTTGTACATGCGCAGCGTCGAATGGCCCTCGGCGGCGGTCGCGCGCGGTCGCAGGTCGAGCTCGACTTGGAGGTGGCGGATCGTGTCCCGAAGCTCGGTCACGAGCGCGGGTTCGATCGCCCCCTCGACGATCGTGTACCCCTCGTCGTCGATGCGCGTGAGGTGTCCGGCTAGTTCGGCGTCGTCGAGCAGGACAGCCATCGTTTCTCCTGCGAGCATTGAGCGATGCACCCGCTCGACAACGCGGTATGGCGCGCGCTCACGGGTCCGCAGGCAACGGTAGCCGAGGGGACCGACCTGGCCTTCCGGTACGTGCCCGACGTCGCGCCGTTCGCCGCCGTGCACGACGAGCCCGACGAGGACGCGTGGGCCGCGCTGGCGACGCTGGTGGGACCGACCGGTGTCGCGTTGCTGTTTCGCGCGTCGGTCCCCGATCCTGCGGGCTGGTCGATCGAGGTACGGATGCCGACGCTGCAGATGGTGCCGCCGCCCAACCCTGCGCCCACGCACGAACCCGTCGAACGACTGGGCCCCGACGACGTGCCGGCCATGCTCGGTCTCGTGGCGCGCACGCGCCCCGGCCCGTTCCAAGCGCGCACGGCCGAGCTCGGAACCTACGTCGGGATCCGGGAAGGCGACGCCCTGGTCGCGATGGCCGGCGAACGCATGCAGCTCGACGGCTACACGGAGATCAGCGCGGTGTGCACCGATCCTGCATTTCGCGGCCGCGGCCACGCGGCGACGTTGGTGCACGCGTTGGTCGAGGACATTCGCGCGCGCGGTGCACAGCCGTTCTTGCACGTCCTCGTAGAGAACGCGCCCGCGATTCGCCTGTACGAACGCCTGGGCTGGACTGTGCGCCGCCGAGTGGAGGCCGCGTCGATCCGTCCCCCCTACACGGACGAGTAGCAGGCCTGGACCAGCGACGAGCTGCGCACGTCGCCCGCCAACCCGATGTCGAGCTTGTTCATCGTGTAGCCGAATGCGACCTCCGCGTCGGGGTCGGCCCAGCCCATGGAGCCGCCGAGACCGAAGTGACCGAACGATTGCGGGCCGCCGATCGGGATGATGCTCGAGCGGACCATGAACCCGAGGCCGAACTGGATGTCGAGGTTCATCAGCACGGTGTTCGGGCCGTCGGTCTGCTGCGTAGTCGCCCGTTTCAACTGATCGGGCGTGAGCACGCGCATACCGTCGACCTCGCCGATGCAGGCCGCGTACAGACGCGCTAGCGAACGCGCATCACCCACGCCGTTCGCGGCGGGAATCTCGGCCGCGCGCACCCGGCGCGAGTTCCAGAACGCGTCGTCGTTGACGGAGAACGCGCCTCCGGGCGCGCTCAGCGCCTTCCCGAGCACCGTCTCCGGTCCCATGAACATCTCGATTGCGTTCTGAATATCCTGGTTCGCCAGGAACTCGGGCGTGCGCCATGACACCAGCGGCGCCACGCGCGGCTCGTGTTCGACGGGCAGACCAATCCAGAAGTCGAGGCCGAGGGGCTGCGCGATCTCGTCGCGCAGGTAGGCGCCGACGCTGCGGCCAGTCACTCGGCGGATCACCTCTCCGACCAGCCAGCCGTAGGTCGTGGCGTGATAGCCGTGGCTGGTGCCCGGCACCCAGTGCGGCGCCTGCGCCGCGAGGCGTTCGACGACCGGCCCCCACGCGAGCGCGTCGTCGACCGTCATCGCGCCGTCGACCCAGGCGAGGCCCGCTTGGTGCGACAGGAGGTACGAGACGGGGATGTCGGCCTTGCCCTCAGCCGCGAACTCGGGCCAGTACCGCGCAACCGGCGCGTCAACATCGAGCGCGCCTTGCTGCGCGAGTCGGTTCGCGCACGCCGCGGTGACGCCCTTCGTCGTCGAGAACACAAGGACGATCGTGTCCTCTTCCCACGGGCGGCCCGTCTTCGGCTCGGCGACGCCGCCCCAGAGGTCGACGACCTTCTGGCCGCGGTGGTACGCGCTGAACGACGCGCCGATCTCGCGCCCCTCGCGGAAGTTGTTCGCGAAGGCGTCGCGCACGTCCGCGAAACCCTTCGCCGTCCAGCCCTGCACGTCCGTCATTCCACTCCCAGTCCGTCGGGCGTCGATAGACCCTAAGTTCTTTGAGTCTATCGACGCATCACGTCGGTGGGAACGCTACCCGGGCCAGTCGGATTCCCACATCAAAGTCAGAAAAGTGCCGCTGGTGCGCGCAATTGCGACTCTGATGAGGAAGAGTGGAGCGAGTGATCGAGCTGCGTGTGCACGGGGTGAGCGGGACGGCGCCCGAGCAGATGCTCGACGACCCCCATCCACGTCGCGTTGCGGGCGACGACGCATCGGGCTTCTACCGACCGCGCACCGACGACGGTGATCGCGACACCGAAGAGGCGTACGCGTGGGGTGGGCTCACATCAGGTTCGCCCATGCGCGCAGCCTGGGTGCTGCTCACGCCGTTCGCGCTGGTCAACGCGGCGGCCGCAATGCACCGTCCCGGCGCTCGCTTCGCATGCCCACTCACGCGGCTGTTCGCGCTGTCGATGACCGGGACGCTCGTCGGCTCCGCGTACATCGTCAGCGCTGATCTCCTCGCGTGGCAGTGCGGCAGCGACGCCGCGTGCGTCGAGCGCCACGCGTATACGCGCTTCCTCGCGTGGCAGTGGCTCGACTCGCCGGGGCGCCGCCTCGCCATCTCGCTGCTCCTTCCGGTCGCCGTCATCGCCGTGCTGTGGGCGCTCGCCCGTACGACGTGGCAACGCGCGGAGGCGTTCGTACCGGACGTGACCGTGATGCCGTTGGTGAAAGAGACGCCATTCGACGATCCGGAGCTGTGGGACGGCCGCGCACGGGGACGGCTGCTTCGTCACCTACACGTCTCGATCGCGGTCGCGACGGTGGCGGCGCTGCTGTCGTTCGCGCTGGTTCGCACGACCGGCGACGCGGAATTTCAGCTCGCGATGTCAGTCGCGGTGCTTGTCGGCGTCGCCGTGCTCTCGCTCGAAGACATTCCCGCGCGCGTCGACCCCATCCGCGTCACGATGAGTTGGATCGCGCTCGGGCTCGCGTGGTTCGCGTTGTTGGCGACCGCGTGGTACGCATGGTCCGAACCAGATTTCCGCAGCCTCCCCGCGCAGCTCCCGGGAATCGACCGTTCGGTGACATATCTGTTCGCCTTCCAAGTGCTCGGTGTCGGCGTACTCCTGCTCGTTTCGCGGTGGACCGCCGCGTCGGTGGCATTGCTCGCGCTCGCGTTGGGTGCCGCGTTCTCCGCCGGCGTCGTCGTGCAGGGGGCGGATCTCCTCGGCGAACCCGACACGCGGGCGCTCGTGCTGCCGGAGGGGATCGCGTGGGCAGCACGCGGAACCGCGGTCGTGCTGGGCATCGCGATCGCGACTGCGGCCGCGGCCGCGCTCGTGTTCGCCGCGCGACGACTGTGGAACCCGGAACCGCCCGACCCGGTCGCGCGGCGTACCCGCGCCGCGCGCCGCACCGACCGCATCTCCGTCTACGCCGCTATCGTCATGGCCGCGCTCGTGCCGCTCCTCGTGGGTGGCGTCGCAATCGTGGTCGCGATCGACCAGGGCTGGGCCGACGACCTGCGTTCCGATACGTCCGGGCCCGCGTGGCGCGGGCTCACGGTCGTCGGCAGCCGCCTGATCGCGCTGTTCGCAATCGGGCTCGTGCTGCTCGCGCGCGCGTCCTACCGCAACCGCGCGCTGCGGCGGCGGGTCGGCATCGTCTGGGACGTCGCGACGTTCTGGCCGCGCCACGCCCATCCGCTCGCGCCGCCGTGCTATGCCGAACGGGCCGTCCCCGAGCTCGGGCAGCGGATTGCGTATCTCACGAGTGGTGACCCGCGACGTGATGACCCGACATTCCGCGCCCATGCCGTCATCGTCTCTTCGCACAGCCAAGGATCCGTGATCGCGGCGGCGGCGCTGCTCCGACAAGGCCAAGCCGTCGACCGCGTCGTCCTCGTGACGTACGGCGCACCGATCGATCGCCTCTATCGCCGATACTTTCCGGCGTACTTCGCACCCGCGACGACAGCTGCGCTCGCGCGCCGCCTCGACGGAAGATGGGTGAACCTGTTCCGCGTCACCGATCCGATTGGCGGCGCGGTGCAGCACGCAGCCCTCGACTGGGAGGTGCCGCTGCTCACGCCGCTCGAAGGACACTCGAACTACACAAGCGAGTCGTACTACCGCGACGCGCTCACGCAGGCGGAGTTCTGGCTCAGCGGCCGGCTTTCCGCTTGACCGCGCGGTCCGTCTGCGACAGCACCGTCTTGCGCAGGCGCACGTTCTTGGGTGTCACCTCGACGCATTCTTCCTCGGTGATGAACTCGAGCGCCTGTTCCAACGACATCTGGCGGGCGGGCACCAAGCGGATGGCGTCGTCGGACGCCGCGGCGCGGACGTTGGTTTGCTTCTTCTCCCGCGTCGGGTTGACGTCCATGTCGTCGTCGCGGGAGTTCTCACCGACGATGAGCCCTTCGTAGGTCTCGGCGCCGGGGCCGACGAACATCACCCCTCGTTCCTGCAGATTCATCAGCGCGTAGCCGGTGGTGAGCCCGCGTCGGTCGGCGACGAGACTGCCGCGCCGACGAGTCTGCAGCTCGCCGAACCACGGGCCCCAGCCGTCGAACACGTGGTGCAACATGCCGGTGCCGCGCGTCTCCGTGAGGAACTCCGTGCGGAACCCGATCAAACCGCGCGCGGGGACACGGAAGTCGATGCGCACCCAGCCCGTGCCGTGGTTGACCATCTGCTCCATGCGGGCCTTGCGCAGCGCGAGCAGCTGCGTCACGACGCCGAGGTAGTCCTCGGGCACGTCGATCGTCAACGCTTCGATGGGTTCGTGTACCTTGCCGTTGACGTCGCGCGTCACAACCTGTGGTTTGCCGACCGTGAGCTCGAAGCCTTCGCGGCGCATGGTCTCGACGAGCACCGCCAGTTGCAGCTCGCCGCGGCCCTGCACTTCCCACGCGTCGGGCCGCTCGGTCGGAAACACACGGAGCGAAACGTTGCCGATGAGCTCCTGCGCGAGGCGAGTTTCGACCTGGCGCGCAGTGAGCCGCGTGCCATCCTGACCGGCGAGTGGCGCTGTGTTGATACCGACCGTCATCGACAAGCTCGGCTCGTCGACGGTCAGCGCCGGAAGCGGGCGCGGATCGTCGGCATCGGCGAGCGTCTCACCCAAGGTGACGCCCGGGATGCCGGCGACGGCGATGATGTCGCCCGGCCCTGCCTCCGCCGCGTCGACACGATCGAGCGCTTCGGTCATGTACAGCTCGGTGACCTTCGCCCGTTCGATGGTGCCATCGAGCCGACACCACGCGACGGCCTGACCCTTGCGCACGCTACCGTTACGCACCCGGCAGATCGCGAGCCGTCCGAGGTACGCCGACGCGTCGAGGTTGGTGACCAGCGCTTGGAACGGATGCCCCTCGTCATATACGGGTGCCGGAATGCGGTCGACGATCAGCTCACACAACGGTTTCAAATCGCTGCCTTCGACGCCCGCTTCCAGCGACGCCCAACCCGCGCGCGCGTTCGAGTACACGATCGGAAACTCGATCTGATCCTCGGTCGCACCGAGGTCGAGGAACAGTTCGTACGTCTCGTCGACGACGGCGGCGATGCGCGCGTCGGCGCGGTCGACCTTGTTGACCACGAGGATCACGGGCAGGTGCGACTCGAGCGCCTTGCGCAAGACGAAGCGCGTTTGCGGCAGCGGCCCTTCGCTGGCATCGACCAACAAGAGAACGCCGTCGACCATCGCCAGCCCGCGCTCGACCTCGCCGCCGAAGTCGGCGTGACCCGGCGTGTCGACGATATTGAAGGTCACCGAGCCGTAGCGGATCGCCGTGTTCTTGGCGAGGATCGTGATGCCCTTCTCACGTTCCAGGTCGCTCGAATCCATCACGCGTTCGGCGACATCCTGGTTGGGGCGAAAGACGCCCGACTGCCAGAGCAGGGCGTCCAGCAGCGTCGTTTTTCCATGGTCGACGTGGGCGACGATCGCGACGTTGCGAAGGTCTTCGCGCGCCGGCATCGGTTCAGGCTACTGGAGGGTCCGGGCGGTCCCATTCCGCCCCCACTCTGGCCGCGGCTACCCTTGGAAGCCGGACGAGCGGACGTTCGGAGACGCTCGAAGGTAAGGAAGAAGCTAGTCAATTGGCACAAGGCACTGTGAAGTTCTTCAACGCCGAGAAGGGGTACGGCTTCATCTCGCGCGAGGGAGACAAGGACATTTTCGTGCACTACTCGAACATCCAGGGCAACGGATACAAGACCCTGGAAGAGGGGCAGGCCGTCGAGTTCGACGTTGCCCCGGGACGCAAGGGCGACGAGGCCCAGAACGTCCGCGTGGTCTGAGAGTCATCGCATACCTGCGCCGCAAGCCGGGAACTATCCGGGTTTTGCGGCGCAGGTTGCGTTGCGGACCGGACCCGATCAGATCTTGCGGCCCGCGAACGCGAGCAGGCGTTCCTGGATCGTCGCCCCCGCCGGCACGGATTGCTCGGCGTCGAACACACCCGGCTGGCGCAGGTCGGGGCCGACCATCTCCTGACCGATTCCGAGCGCCATCGTGAAGGTGGCGTCGTCGGTGATCTTCTGGCCCGACGCGTGCGCGATGTCGCACGCGTGCACCGCGACGTCGAAGACGGCGATGTTCAACGCGATACCCGCGGGCATCGTCCCGAACGGCAGCGTGACCATCTTGTCGAGGACACCAGGCTCGTGGAACGCGGCCAACGCGTGGTCGGCAGCCTTCTTGAACGCGCCTTGCGGGTCGTCGCCGATGTTGTCACCGCCCATGAGCTGGCCGATCATTTCGTCCGGAACAGCGCCTTGTTCGGCGGAGATCGCGAACATCGTGGCGCCGCCCGTGATGTGGTTGATCACATCGCGGACCGCCCACCCCGCGCACGGCGACGGCTGCATGAGCTGCGCCGGCGAAATGTTGTCGACGACCCTCGTTGTCTCGTCGATCACCTTTTGGAGCAGGGCAACGCTGTCCATGATTCCTCCTGATGCCGAGCGGTCCCACCGCATGTTCGCCGTGCGGTCGGGGGCCGGATCAACCCCGATCCCGGATTTCCCGGCAGTCTGGCAGGCTGGTAGCCGTGACGGCGACTGACGTTCCGCTGATTCCGGTTCCGGCCGCGCCGGTCGGGCACGAGTACCGAAGTGTCACGGTGACCAAGCACGCGGGCGCGTGCGGCGCGGTCGTCGGAGGCGTGGACCTCGCGTCCGATCTCGATGACGACGCGATCGCCGAGGTTCGCCGCGCGCTACTCGACAACGGGGTGATCTTCTTTCGTGGCCAATCGCTCACACCCGATCAGCAGGTCGCGTTCAGCCGCCGGTTCGGCCCGTACAGCCCGGTGCCGTTCGTCGAGTCGGTCGCCGATCATCCTGAGGTCATCGCCGTAGTACGCGAGCCCCAAGAACAACAAGGCTTTGTCTTCGGCGGCATCTGGCACTCGGACTTCTCGTTCCTTCCCGAGCCGCCGATGGGATCGATTCTCCATGCGATCGAGGTCCCGCCGTACGGCTCCGACACGATCTGGGCCGATCAGTACGCCGCGTACCGCACGTTGTCACCGGGCATGCGCGCGATGGTCTCGTCGCTGCGCGGCGTGCACAGCGCGGTCAACGCGTACTCACCGAAGATGCAGGCGATCCACGACACGTTCGTCGGCATGACCGTGCACACGAGCGAAGATGCGAACAAGTCGCAGGAGCACCCGGCGGTGCGCGTGCATGCGGAATCGGGCCACAAGGCGCTGTTCGTCAACCAGCAGTACACGGTCGGCCTCGCTGGCTTCTACCCGCACGAGTCGTCGCCGCTGCTCGAACGGCTGTTCCGCCACGCGACGCAGGAGTCATTCACGTGCCGCTGGCATTGGGAGGCGGGCGACGTCGCGTTCTGGGACAACCGCCGCGTCCAACACATGGTGATGGCGGACGTGTCGGGGAACCGCCGTTACATGCACCGCACGACCGTCGCCGGTGAAGCCCCGCTCGCGGTTGGCCCCTAGCTTGCGGATTCGGCCACGGACTTGAGCCGCTCGAGCGTCGCGTGCATCCCGCGTTCGATCTGCTGCGCGCGATTCCGAAGAAGGAATCGCTCGGCGAGCGCGATCATCTTCGGCGTGAACACAGCCTCGTATGACTCGGTGACCAACGTCCCGCCCGGTGTCGGCTCGAACCGGTAGCGCCACACGGTCGAGTCCTTTCCACCGGACTGCGTCGCGAACTTGAACTCTCGCCCCGGCTCGGCCGACAGCACCTTCGCGGTCGTGCTCCAACGCATCAAACCGTTCTTGTTATGTCCCTTGAACGTCGCGCCGACCGTCGCGGGCGCACCGTCGAGCCACTCGCACTTGTGGCACTCCGGGCTCCACTCGCCCATGCGCGTGACGTCGGTGACCAATCCGTACACCTCCTCGGGTGCCGCCTTGATCTCGAGACTGACGCTTCCGTTGGTGACCATGCGTGCAGCATATCGACGAACGTCGCAACCGCGCGAATCTCCTGACCGACACCTCCCTCGTCGAAATCTCCACATCGTGTGCACACCGTCCATACATCTCTTTCGTATCGTGACCCACGATGCAGCACACGCCGACGATCGACGAGCTCCCTAAGACTGCAGCGTTTGGTCGCTCACCGGTGCGGCTGGCACTGATCGCCGTTGGCGCGGGAGCGTGCTTCGACATCGGAATACGAGGAGGTCCGGCCAACGGGCTGGTCGCGGCGGCGATTGTGCTCGCGGTGTGGGCCCTGTTCGCCAGCGAGCGACTCCAACGGTCGGGCGCGCGGCGACTGGCGCTGGCCGCGGCCGTGCCCGCGACTTTCCTGGCGGTGCGCGCCAGCCCGTGGCTGGCCCTCTCCAACCTCATCGCGTCCGTCGCACTCATCAGCGCGGCCGCGTGCTATTCGCATTCGGGTTCGGTGTCATCGACGACGCTGGCCAACGCCTATCGGCGTTTCGTGACGACGTTCGGTCGAATCGGCACGGGACCCGCATACCTTCGATCGCTCGTGCCGCGTCACGGGAGTGGACGCATCGCCCGTGTTGCTCGATCGTCACGATGCTGGGGCTTGTCGCAACAGTGCTCGGCCTCTTCGTCGTTGCCCAGCTGATCGCACTCACCGATGCCGGACGACGTCTCGTCGAGGAATCGGGGCTGACACCCGCCGAGTACGCGCGCAGCGGTTTCTTCCAGCTCTGTTGGGCGATCGCGGTTCTCGTCGCGTTCCTCACACTCGTGCGCGGCTTGGCTGCACCCGAAGTACTCACGACCCCGAATGTGCGCGTGCTGGGCGCAATCGTTCCCGTGCTCGCACTCGGACTGGTTGTCGTCAGCCTGCGCCGCATGGCGCTGTACGACCAGGCATTCGGACTCACGATGCTGCGGCTGTGTGTCGTCGGCGCCGCGCTGTGGATGGGCGGGACCCTGATCATGATCGCATTGCGCAACGCGGGCATCGGCGCGTCGCGTGACTGGCTTCTCTGTGGCGGGGGTGCGTGGGCGCTCGCGTTGGTGGTCGTCGCGAACGTGGCCAACCCCGAAGCGTTCGTCGTGCGGCACAACCTGGCGCGTGCCGAGGCGGGCGCGCCCCTCGACCTCACGTATCTGGGGACGCTGTCCGACGACGCGGTTCCCGGCCTCGCCGACGCGATCGAGCGCGGCGACCACCGAACGCGCACTGCGCTGCGTGCGTCGCTTCGATGCGGCGACGACACCACCGGTACGGCCGCCGCCAATTGGGCCGCGATGCGGGCCGCCCAACGGCGCGCGGCGCTGTGCGAGCAGTAACGGCACCGTCGTTCAGCTCGGACGCAGATCGGCCGAGTGAGTCTGAATGCGACGGAACCTGGGGCCCGCCCTGCTCGCCGCCCTGTTGGTGGCCGGATGCGGCGGCAGCGATCGGGCAACCGACACCACCCAACCCGACAGCGGCGACGCTGCCGCCGCCGAGCCCGACACCGCGCCGGTTAATCCCGTCACGGTCACGATGGTGGCGGCCGAGCCGCGGCCGGCACCCGAGATCCTCGGACCCGGTGGCGCGACCGTGCAGCGCACCGGCCCCGACGGCACCGTCTACGAGCTGCACATCCCACCCGGCGCGCTGGCCGAACCGACCGAGATCACCGTCGCGCCACTGCTGCGCCTCGACGGCCTTCCCGACGACACCGAGTTGGCGTTCGGCGTGGGGCTCGAACCAGAAGGCCTCGTGTTCGCGAAGCCCGCGTGGTTGTACGTCGACCTCCCTGACGGCGCGGCGGTCGACGTGCGCGCCGGCCTCGCGGTCGACGGCGAGGAAGCGTCGCTGCGACCGATCGGCTACGACGGCGACCGCTATATCCTGGCCGTCGCGCACTTCTCCGGCCGCGGCGGCGTCGGCTTCCCCGGGCCCGGCGGCTTCGGCGGCTGGCCCGATCGCGGCCCGTCGAATCCGACGAGCGGCGGACTGCAAGGCGGTGCCATCGACCTCGGAGGTCCCGTCGACGTGCCGGCGCCGGGCAACGGGTTTCCGCCGAACAACCCGCCGGGCGAACCACCCGGACCCGGCGGTGACGACGAGCGTGGCGGCGAACCGGACCGGGACTCGCTGGCCGACGGCGACACGCCGGCGGGCGACGACGGCGGGGGCGACCTCGGCGACGACCTCCGCGACGCGCTCGAAGAGCTGGCCAACGCCCAGCTCACCGGCGACGAGGAGGGCGAGCAGGCGGCCGAGAAGAAGCTGGACGAGATGCGCGACCGCATCCGCGGCCGCGTCGACGAGCTCGCGCGTGCGTGCATCGACGAGAAAGACCTCACGAAGCTCAAGGACCTCTTATATTGGCAAACGATCGGTCAGCTGATCGGTTACGACAACGAGCCCGGCGAAGCGGAATATCAACAGCAGGTCCTCGAAGCGTGCAACCAGTTCGAGCTGGACACGTACGGCGAGTTCGCGTTCGACATGGGCGGCGGTGTCATCAAGATGGGTGACTCGATCACCGTCAAGGTCCCATTGTTGATGGCGGGCGCGGGGTACGAAGGATCGCAGGAGGGACCGGTCGACGGCGTCGGCTACGACCGCGGCGCCGAGCTTCTCGAACTGCTCGGCCAAGGCGTCGGCGCGTTCGTCGGTATCAACGTGCCGAATGACTACACGCAGAACGACTACTTCAACTGCGGGATCACACCCGGACAGGGGCAGATCGGCGCGGTCGCGACCACACTACTCGCAGACACGGGACCGACGGTGAACGTCTCGCCCGCGACGCTGGCCGAGGCAACCGTGTCGTGCCCCGACCCGATCGGTGCGTTCGGGATGCCGCCGTTCGTCACCGACCTCGAGCTGCTGCGCGAAGCCGGCCTGCCCGAGGCGACAGAGTCCGGGTTGCTGCTCGAGAACTGGGAACAGCCGCAAGGCGGTTCGCCGGTCGCGACGAAGGAACTCCACCACCAAGTCTCCGAGCAGGGCGCGACCGTCGACATCGGTTGGCACTTCACGATCAATCACACGCCCGGAAAGATGCCGACGCGCAACTAGCGACGCGGCTCAGCCGTCGTAGAAAAACGGATCGTGCAGACCGACGAGGGTGCGGGCACGATCGGTGTCGGCGCGCTTGATTGCCTCGTTGGAGAGATGGTTCACGGCATCCGTCGTGCGAATGCGCTGGGCGATGTCGCGACGGGCGTAGTGCGCCTGGATGAAGTAGCGGCCGCGGCCCCCCTCGCGCGCGGGCAACCCTCGGTGCCAGCAGTAGGACGCGAACAGCGCGACGTCACCGGCCTCGGCTTCTACGAGTACGGGCGGTCGCCCGTCGTACGTGAGGTCTTCCTCGAACATCTTGTCGATCGGCGCCAACCGACCCGAGCGGTGGCTGCGGGGAACTATTGCGGTCGGGCCGTCCGCGAGCGAGCAGTCGTGCAGGTAGATGTGCCCGCCGATCGCGAACACCGGATAGGGGATGCGGTCGTCCCACTCGACGCCCTCTGGCCGGGGAATGTGGGGGCCGGCGTCGCAGTGCCACGGGCCGCCCTTGAAGTCGGGCGGGTTCCGCCACGCAGTGTTCGCGATGATGTGACAGTCCTCGCCGAGCAGTGGCTCGACGGCGGCAAGGATCGCAGGATGGCCGATCGCCGCCTGGCAGGCTGCGCTGCGGTTGCACAGCTCGTAGCGGAACTCGGCGCGGTCGCCGCGCGAGCGCTCGGCCGGATACTCGTCGAAGACGGCGTCGGTCTCCTCCCGCAGGCGGGCGACGGTCCGCGCGTCGAACACACCCCGCAATACGACCCAACCTTCCCGTTCGAGCTGGGTCGCTGCTTCGGGTGGTTCAGCTTCGTAGACGCCGAGATTCTTCAGCACGCGCCGGATCACGGGGCCAGGCTACGCGACGCGCGACGCGGCGTCATTCACCGCGTTCGAACAGCGGGAGCAGCAGCTTCTTTTGCACCTTCTCGGTGCCGGTACGCGGCAGGCCCTCGACCACGAGGATCCGCTGCGGAACCTTGTAGTCGCTGAGCTGCGCCGCCGCGAACGACCGTAGTTGCTCGGGCGTGACGGTTGTGCCGCTGTGCACGCGCACGGCCGCGCCCGGAACCTCGCCCTTGCGCGCGTCGGGCAACCCGACAACGGCCGCTTCGGCGACGGCCGGGTGCTGCTCGAGGACGCGTTCGACCTCGCCCGCGAACACGGAGTACCCGCCGTGTTTGATCACGTCCTTCTTGCGCCCGACCAGCTCGAAAAATCCCAACCCGCGGGTGCGCGCGAGGTCGCCGGTCCGCAGCCACCCGTCGTCGGAAATGATCTCGGCCGTCGCGTCGGCACGGTTGTGATACCCCTGCATGACACCCGGGCCTTGCACGAGCAGTTCGCCCACCGTGCCGCGCGGTACGTCGTTTCCGGTGTCGTCGACGACGCGAATCCTATGGCCGAGCATCGGACGCAGCAATCCGCTCCCCGGTGTCGGAAACGGCGTGAACACACGAATCGCGACCCCGCCCGCGAGCTCGACCATCCCGTACCCGTCGACGAACGTCGCCCGCCCGACGTTGCCGATCAACGGCAGCGACACGCCCGACCCCATACGCTGGTACGCCTCCACGATGTCGTCGGGCAGCGTGTCCGCGCCCGACGACCACATGCGTACGCACGTCAAGTCGCGGTCCTCGGCGCCGGCTTCGAGCATCATGCGGTACATCGCGGGAACCCCGATGAACATCATCGGCCGGCGTTGTTCGATTGCATCGAGCGCGTCGGTGGGCCGAAAGTGCGCCAATAGATAGACGGGTATTCCGAGCGACGCGAGCATGATCAGCATGGTGAACCCCGCGATGTGCGCGACCGGCATCCCCGAGACGCAGCCGCGGTCGAACAGGCCCTCGGGCGCGAGGGCGCCCGCGCCGGCGCGGGCGAGCAGCGAGCGGTGGCTGAGCTGCGCACCCTTCGGGCGTCCGGTCGTACCCGACGTGTAGAAGATGACGGCAGTCGCGTCGGGATCGACCGCGACCGCGGGCGCGGGTGTTCCGCCCGCCGCCTCGAGCTCGTCGATGGTGGTCACCGCGTCGGCATCGCGCACGACGTGGTCGATCTCGCCCGCCGTCATGCGGGGATTCACGGGCACCGCGACGCCACCAGCGCGGTTCACGGCCAGGCACGCGAGGAACAACGAGTAGCCGTTCGGCGTCCGGACGACGACGCGTTCACCGGGCGAAATCTGCGTGCGCAGCGCGGTCGACGCGCGCGCAACGAGGTCCGCCGCCTCGGCGTAGGTGAGTCGCGTGCCGTCGGGCTGCTCCGCGAGCACGCGCGCGCCGCGCGCGGACGCGTGACGGTCGAGCAGCGTTCCTAATGTGAGGTCTCGGGCGCGCGCAACACCCCACCGCGTCCCGAGTCCCATGGGCTACGAGCCCGGCGGTTGATAGTTGAAGTTGACCTTGGTGGCGCGGTCGATCTCCTCAGGCGAGAGCAAGACGACGGTGCGAGCCGTGACCGCGCCGCTCGCGCCGAGCTTGAGCCCGATGCCGGCCGCCGTTGCGTTGTCGGGCAGATCGCAGATTGCGTACACGTCGTCTTCGCCGAATGCGAAGTGCAAGCTGTCGAGCTGCCCGCCGACCTCGGCGAGCATCTTGGCGACCGCGTCGCGCCGGGCGACGCCGCCGTCCTTCAGGATTCCTTTCGTGCCGTCGGCGGTGTAGGAGACGATGAGCAGGTACTTGGGCATCGCAGTCCCCCGATTCCTGTCGTGAGAGTTCCTCGACGCGAGAGTCTTGCGCTCCGCGCTCGAATGGACAAGGTTGACCTTGACGCCTGCGCCCAGTGCACCATCACATGGGTATCTCACGCACCGCTCCGGTGCGTGAGATACCCATCAGTTTGTGCACTGGGCGACGCGATACAACGTCAGGGCTGGAGCAGCTGTCGAATACGTCGCCCGGCGAGGCGCAGCCCTACCGCGCCCATCACCGCGAGGTACGCGGCGTTCGCGCACAGCGTCCAATGCAACTCGCCCAACACCAACGAGCGGCACAGCACGACGCCCTGGTACAGCGGGGTGCAGCGCACGATGAACGCGAGCACGTCGGGATACTGGCTCAGCGGGAAGAACGTCGCCGAGAACAAGAACAACGGGATCATCACGAGATTCACGTAGTCGAAGTCGATGAAGCTGCGCATGTACGTGGTCGCGGCCAGGCCCGCACTCGCGAATGCGAAACCGATCAACATCGCGACAGGGATCGCCAGCAGCGCCCACCAAGACGCGACGAGGCCGAGCGCGACCATCATCCCGAGGAAGGCGATGGAGTAGACGGAGCCGCGGAGCAGCGACCACAACATCTCGCCGGTCGCGACTTCGAACGCATTCACGGGCGTCGCCAGTATGCCGTCGTAGATGTGCCAGTACTTGTACTTGATGAAGAAGTTGAAGGTGGAGTCGAACAAGGCGCCATTCATTGCGGCGACGGCGAACAGCCCGGGCGCGACGAACTGCTCGTAGTCGACGAAGCGCCCGGCGACGCTGATGTGTCCGGCGAGCTCACCGACTCCGACACCGATCGACAGCAAGAAGAACAACGGCTCCACGAACGCCGATACGAACACCGGCCAGTTCCGCCGGTAGGCGTAGAGGTTGCGCTCGACGAGCCGGAAGGCGCGGGGTGCGCTCACGGCGCCAGCCGTTTCGCGAAGCTCCTGATGCCCCAGGCGTAGCCGCCAATGATGCACGCGACGAGCACGAGTACGTTGATGACTACGACTGCATCGAAGTCGCCCGTGGTGGCCGAGCGGGCAAACTCGACCCCGTGCCACAGGGGCGAGAGGAACGCCAGTGCCTCGAGCGCGTCGGGCAGTTGCTCGACCGGGAAGAACGTCCCCGAGAAAAGGAACAGCGGCAGGATGACGACCCGCATGATGAGCGGGAACGACTGATCGTCCCGGCAGGTCGCGGCGTACGCGGCGAATACGGCCGAGAACGCGGCGGCCGTCAGCCCCGCGGCCAGTATCGCAACGACGCCCCAGCCCGACGGGACGCCGCCGAGAAACGCGGCCGTGACCAGGAAGACCGCGCTTCCGGCAACCGTCCGCAATACGGTCCACGCGACAAACCCCGTGTACACGTCGGCCGGGGTGATCGGCGTCGCCACCATCCCGTGGAACTGGCCCATCCACTTCATCCCACCCATGACCGGCCAGAGCGATTCCGGCGCCGCGAGCTGCACCGCGCTGGCAACGAGCAAGCCGGGCGCAACGAAATCGAGATACGACAGGCCGCCGACGCTGGCCGTGTTCTCGTCGATGAGATCGCCGAGCCCCACTCCCATTGCCGCGAGGTAGAGAATGGGTGACAGAAACGTCGAGAACGCGTATCCGCGCCAGAGCCGCTTGAAGAGCTGGAGCTCGCGCTCGACGACCTTCGTCGTCGCGGCGACGTTCACGCGCCCTCGGTGCTCTCGTCGAGCGAACGACCGGTGAGAAGCAAGAACACATCCTCGAGGCTGGCTCGCCGCTCGAGCACGGACACGACCGGCAGGGTCGCCGCGGCAATTCGCGCGGACACGTCGTCCCCATCATCGGTGTAGAGGAGCACGCGGTCGGCGAGCACCTCCACGCGATCGGACAGAGCCTTCAATGTGGCGAGGGCGGCGTGTTCATCGGCGTCGTTCTCGAAGCGCACTTCGACGACTTCGCGAGTTGCGTGGCGGGCGATGAGATCGCGGGGAGCACCCTCGTCGACGATGCGCCCGCGGTCCATGATCACGAGGCGGTCGCACAGTTGTTCGGCTTCGTCCATGTAGTGCGTGGTGAGTACCAACGTCACGCCTGATTGCTTGAGCCGGTAGAGGCGGTCCCATACGAGATGGCGAGCCTGCGGGTCGAGCCCGGTCGTCGGCTCGTCGAGCAGCAGCAGCTCAGGTTGGTTGAGCAGCCCGCGAGCGATCGTGAGCCGTCGCTTCATGCCACCCGACAGCGGGTCGACGAGCGAGTCGCGGCGATCGCCGAGTTGGACGAACTCGAGCAGCTCGGTCGCACGCTCACGTATGACGGCGCGCGGCAGGTCGAAGTAGCGGCCGTAGATCAACAGGTTGTCGGCCACCGACAACTCAGTGTCGAGATTGTCGTCCTGAGGTACCACGCCGAGGCGAGCCCGAATCGCAGTCCCATCGCGCGCAGGATCGAGACCGAAGACGCGCAGCTGTCCCTCGGTGAGCGGCGAGACGCAGCCGATCATCCGCATGGTCGAGCTCTTGCCGGCGCCGTTGGGGCCGAGGAAACCGAACGCCTCGCCGCGCGCGATCGTGAAGTCGACCCCGTCGACTGCGACGAACGAACCAAATCGTTTCGTGAGCGCGCGCGCGTCTACGAGCGGATCGGCCATGCGGGCGCCGACGCTACCCCCGAGCGGTCAGCCGGCGACGTCGATATCGCACCAGATTGTGCGCGTGCTGCCGGCGTCGCGCACGACCCCCCAGATCGACGCGATCCGCGTGACGACGCGTCCCGACGCAGAATCGAAGACCGGGAGGTGGTCGAGCGCGTCGACGACCTCGATTCTCGTCGCCTCGGACTCCACCTCGAGCCGCACCACCGCCGGCGCGACGCTCCCTTGCGAGATGGAGAGCGTCAGCAGTTCCGACGCTACGGTCATCACGCGCCAGATGTGCACTTCGGAACGTCCGAGCTCGTCGAGTCGCGCGGCCAGCTGATGCCGGACTCGGGCGAGTTGGGCAGGCTCGGGCGCCACGGTCAGCTCGAGCACCCGCACCTCACCAACACGATTGCTCCATACCTGCCTCGTCGAGCTGCCAAACGCGCCCACGACGGGAGGTTCAGTTTCGCCGCCCCGGCGCACGCTCGGGCGCCGCAATGACTTCATCGGCAAGTCCCGGGAATACCTTCGCGACCTTGGCGAGCAGGTACTCCCCGTAGGTCCCGCCAAACTCGTGGACGCTGGCGCCGTCCCAGCGGTCGGCGGCGGTGTCGCTCGGGACCGCCGCCTGCGGGATCGGGCGCACGCGCGCATCCCACGCGGGATCGAAGAAGAACGGGAACGACAGGCGGCCGCGGTCGCTCCGATTTCGGACTCGGTGCGGTGTCGACCGGTACCGACCACCGGTCATCCGTTCGAGCATGTCACCGAGGTTGCAGACGAAGGCGTCCGGAATCGGTGCCACGTCGGTCCAGCCCTCGCGCCCGCGTACCTCGAGCCCGCCCGCTCGGTCCTGCATCAGGATCGTGAGCAGGCCGTAGTCGGTGTGTTCGGCGACACCCCAGCCGGCCCCGGCGTGCTCCGGTGGGTAGTGGAAGATGCGGAACAGGATCGTCGGATCGCCCGTGAGTTCGCGTGCGAACCAGTCAGAATCCAGACCGAGCCCGAGCGCCATCCCGCGCGTGATCGCATGCCCGAGGTCGGTCATCGCCGCGCAGAACTCGAGCACCGCGTCCCGAAGCTGGGCGGGGCGAGTCGGGAACAGGTTCGGCCCCCGCAACGGGCGACCGTCGGCCGCTTCCTCGGCACCGAAGTAGATGCCCTCCTTGCGGTCTGGCACACCCGACGTCAGCTCGCCGCCCAGCGGGAACCAGCCGCGCCACGCGTGGCCCCCGTGCGACATCGCAATCTGTTCCTTCTCGGCCGGCTCGAGTGCGAAGAACTCGCGCGCGGTCCGGTCGAGGCGCTCACACAGGGCCGCGTCGACGCCGTGCCCGACGACCGCGAAGAAGCCGACGTCCCGGCACGCGGCATCGATCTCGGCGGCAACCCGGGCGAGCGCGGCCTGCCCGCTGACCAGCGCCGACACGTCGATCACGGGAATTCCCATCTCCGGCGACGCTACCGGCGCAGCGCCGCCCGGTACCTTGTTCCGTCGGCGCGCGCCCTAGCCTGAGGAGCGACGGACCGCCCCGACACCCTTGGAGGCCGGGATGGCGACACGACGCACATCGTTCGACAAGCTCCAGCGCGAGCGCGCGAAGCGGGCCAAGCAGTCGGCCAAGCGCGAGGAGCGCCAGGAGCGGGCCGCGGCGCGCGGCGAGGACATCGAGGTGTCTGTGGTCGGCGTCACCGAGCGGCTCTCGGCCGGCGAGCTCATGGAGCGCCTCGAGTCTGCGCATAACCGCTTCGACAACAACGAGATCGACTTCGAGACCTTCGAGGAGGAGAAGCGCGCGCTGCTCGAACGGCTCGCCGCGCTTCCGCTCGATTAGATCCGCTCCGGTCGGCCGTCCTGAGTACCGACGAGGTTCCGCAGCACCGACCTATCGACGCCAAGGGTGTTGCGCTCTTCGCGATCCCGATGGCGGTGTTGACAATCCTCGGCTGGATCGGCGACGCCTTCTTCGCGACACTCCTCGAGGACGCGCCGCTGCTCTTGCTCGTGTGCAGCCCGAAGTTGCGCAATCTCGTGCTCGTCGGGCCCGAAACGGCCGTGGTGCCGTACGTGCTCGTCGCAGCCGGCCGGTTGCTCATCTCCGACCCGCTCTTTTACCTCTTCGGCAAGCGGTACGGCGACGTCGCGATCCGTTGGATGGAGCGCCAGCTCGGGCCGGGTGCGGCACCGGTGCTGTGGTTCGAGCGCATGTTCCGCAAGGCCGGCTACGTGATGATCGCGGTCCTCCCGAACAACTGGATCTGCCTGATGGCGGGTGCGACCGGCATCAAGTGGATCCCGTTCATCGTCGTGAACGTCGCCGGCACGATTGTGCGCATCTCGCTCATCCGCGGGCTCAGCGACAAGTTCTCGGACGCGATCTTGGATTTCAACGACTGGATCGGCGCCAACCGGCTCTGGATCACGGGCATCACCGTCGCGATCGTCGCGCTGACGATCGCGAACAGCATGCGGCGCGGCAAACATCCGATCGAGACGCCGGAAGAACTCGCCGAGGAGCTCGAAGCCGCCGACGCGACCGAGTCCGACGAGTAGCGCCCCCACCCTGTCCCAACAGTTGGCACGGAACTGAGGCACATTGCGCCCATCGCCGGGCCATCAGCTCGGTCGGTTCGTGGCCTTCCACGCGTTCCAGTAGGTGATCTCTTCGGTCGGGCGCCGCGACGCGGGCTTGAAGTCGGAACCGATCGTGTACGCGACCGGAATCAGCGCCACCTGCGTGACGGTGTCGGGTATGCCGAGCAACCTGCGGGCCTCCTGCTCGAACACGAGGTGCAATGTCGTGTACGCCGAGCCGAGGCCGCGGCTGCGCAGGGCAAGCATGAAGCTCCACACCGCGGGCAAGATCGAGCCGTAGAAGCCGGACGCTTCGACGTTGTGCACCGTCTCGGGGAGCGTTCCCAACAAGCACGGCACGACGTGCACGGGCACCTCGTGCAGAACTTCGGCCAGATAGTCGGACGAGTCGAGCACCGCGCCCATTTGTGCGGTCGCCGCGTCGCCAAGCCTCGTTCGGTGAGCGGCGAGATAGGGCGTCGCGCTGCGGCGGTACAACTCGGCCAAGCCCGCGCGCTTCTCGGGGTCATCGACGATCACCCACCGCCAGCCCTGTGTGTTGCCACCGGTCGGTGCTTGTGTTGCCAACCGCACGCATTCGAGGATCACATCGCGCTCGACGGGACGGGTGAGGTCGAGACGCTTGCGGACCGCGCGTGTCGTCGTGAGCAAGCGATCGGTCTCCACGAGACCGAAGAGCGATGGGCTCATCGAAGCTCGTACAGCTCGTACAGCTCGTACGTGAGCGTCATTCGGTCCCCCTACACGTTCTTCACGATTGGCACATCAGACACCCGCCACGGCCGGCGCGTGCATGACCCCATTGCGTAGTGCGTGAACGGCATTCGGGCAAGGCGGGCCAGCCCGCCATGGCAATCGCCTGGAAAGGATCGACCGGGCCGTCTCGTAGAATCGATGCGTGCACCGCATCGAGATCATCTACTGCGTCCCCTGAAACTATTCGGAGCGCGCCGCCGTGAGCGCGACCAAGGACTCGCTGTCGAAGTACCAGCACGTGATCGAAGATCTGCGCGTCGTGACGGGGAGTAAGGGTGTGTTCGACGTGCGTGTCGACGGTGAGTTGATCTTCTCGAAACACGCCGAGGGTCGGCATGCGGAACCGGGCGAGGTGCTCGCGCGGTTCCGCGATCGCCTCGGACCCGGCGTACGCGAGTACGAGACCTAGTGCCGTGACAGGCAGCGTTTCGTGCGTCGCGCGCTCACGTATTTGGTCACCCGCCGGTGCAATAGCAACGGCGACGGACCAAACAGGTCTCGGAGCGCGCTGCGAAGCTTTCTGGTCGGAGCACTCGCTCGCCTTCCTGACGAGTCTGCCCGCGACCTGCGAGGATTCACGACGTGGCGGTCCGACCCGGCGATGGCACAGCGCCGGAAGGCGTCGCGCCCGCCGACCGCGAAGCACTGGTCGCGGAGGTCGACCGGCTGCGAGAGCGGTTCCCCCGCTACCCAAAGCGGTACCTGTACATCCTGATGGCGGTCGGCGCGGTCGACGCCGCCGACCGCACGATCCTCGCAACCGTTTCCGAGGACGTGCGGCTCGCCTTTGACGTTGGCGACGACGAAATCGGTTTGCTGCTCGGTGCGTACGCCCTCGTCGCGGCGGTGAGCGCGCTGCCGTTCGGATTCATCGCCGATCGATGGAACCGCGTGCGGCTGATCGCGCTCGGTTTCCTCCCGTGGTCGATCGCAATGTTCTGGACCGGCGCGGCCCAGTCGTTCGGCATGATGTTCGCCGCGCGCCTATTTCTCGGTTCAATCGAAGCGACGAACGGACCGAGCACACCCTCGCTGCTCGGCGACTACTACCCGGTCAAGGAACGGAGTCGCGCGTTCGGGATCAACAACCTGGGCATGCTGCTCGGCGCCGTGCTCGGGTTCGCGGCCGCGGGGATCCTCGCGGACGCGTTCGACTGGCGGGCGGCATTCTATGCGTGGGGCGCGGCCGGGCTGCTCTGCGGCGCTGCCGTGTGGAAGCTGTTGCCCGAACCGCAGCGCGGGCTTCCCGACGCGTTGCACCGAGCCGAGGAACACCTCGCCGCGAGCACCGCCCCGGCGCCGCCGACGCCGAACGACGAGGCGCTCGGGTCCGAGTCGCCGACGGTCGACTACCGGGTCCTGCGGGTGTGGCCCGCGATCCGCGAGATCGTGCGCGTCCCGACGATGTGGATCACCTTCCTTGCGGGCGTCGCCGGCGAGTTCTTCTTCTCCGCGCTCGGTTCGTGGGCGCCGGCCTTCTTCCGCCGCTACCACGGCTTCTCGGCGGGCGGCGCCGGCACCATCGTTGCCGTGCTGGCGCTGTCGGTCGTCGGTGGCATCGTCACGGGCGCGCGTCTCAGCGACCGGCAACTCGCGCGCGGCGCGCCGGCCGCGCGCATGAACATGGCCGGCGCCGCGTACATCGGCGCGGTCGTGTCGTTGATGATCGCATTCGGCTTCGACAGCCTGGCGCTCGTCGTGCCGTTCTTCCTGGTGTCCGGATTCTTGATCGGACTCCCGATGGCGCCCCTGAATGCGGTCCAGCTCGACATCATCGTCCCGCAGCTGCGCGGTCGCGCCGCCGGCATCCGTTCGGTGATGCGCGTCGTCGCCGTGGGCGCCGCCCCGATCTTGTTCGGGTACTTGTCCGAGCAGTACGGCTTGCGTTCGGCGATGCTGCAGATCGCGCCCACGCTCGGGGTCGCCGGTCTCATCGTGCTCCTCGCGGCGCGGACGTACCCGCGCGACATGGCCTACGCGCAGGGCGAAGCGTTGCGCCAGCAGCGGCTCGAGAACGGCTAGGTGGCCTCCGCGCACGCGTCTCGAATCCCCGCGCGCGCCTCCCGCAGCTCGTGCTCGGTGTCCGCGACGTCGTCCGGCTCCGCATCGTCGGCGCCGAGCATGCGCTCGAGGTCGATGTACCCCTCCAGAAGATCGCGCGCGGCAAGCCGCACCGGACGGGTTCCGTCCTCGGCATCCTTCATCGTCTCTTCGATCTCGTCGGCGCGCGCCCCGAGCGTGTCGTGATCAGAGGCGAGCTCGCGTTCGTCCTTCGACTCCACGATGAGATCGGCGTGGCGATTGCAGAACTGGCGCGCGTTGAGATCGTGGTCGACGCACCCGGAGGCGGCCATGACGACGAGAAGGGCGCCGACCAGCGTGCGCCTCGTCACGCCGCCAGCCGGCGCCGATGGAACTTGGTCACTACGAACTCGAACGCACCCTCGGGATGCCGCGCGAGCACGAGCACGCCCAACCCGAACAACACGAACTGCAGCACGATCCAGCGTTCCGGCAGCTCATTGAGCAATTCCGGCACAAACACGATCAGGAGTCCGGCCGCGAACGCACTCCTGATCGTCGCGACACCGACGGCCAGCGCGACGACCGTCCAGTACAGCGACAGGTCGGTGATGAAATTCACCGGCGCGGCCGAACCCTGCTGCGCGGCGAGCAGCGCCCCGCCGAAGCCGGCGATTCCAGCCGCAATCGTGAACGCGAGCACGCGAGCACTCCGTTCGTCGATGCCAATAGATACCGCCGCGACCGGACTGCCGCGCAACGCACCCAAAAACGCGCCCGTCGTACCCCGCCGCAGCAGCCACACCAACATCGCGACGAGCGCGAACGCCACTCCCGACAGCACGAGGAACGACGCGTTGGAGGTGAAGTCGATGGTGCCGATGAGTGGGCGCGGCACGTCGAGCCCGCGCGTCCCGCTGCCCGACGCCCATGGCTGCGGGAAGATCACATTGTCGAGCATGAGCCCGAAGGCGAGCGTCGCGAGCGCGAGGAACAGACCAGAGAGCCGCAGCGAGGGAAGCGCCACCACCGCACCGGCCGCGGCGGCAACCATGGCCCCAACGACAGCCCCCCCGATGACCGACATGCCCTGCTCGGCCGCGAGTTGCGCGGCCGTGAACGCGCCGATGCCCGCGAACGCCGCCTGGCAGAGCGACAGGTGCCCGGCGAGACCCGTGAGCACGACGAATGACAAGAAGATGGTCGCCAGGATCACCGCTTGCGCGGTTTTGCCGAGCCAGAAGTCGGAGAGCAGCATGATCGCCGCCGCCGATGCGACGATCCCACATGCGAATGCGATCGCGACCTGCGCGCGCCCCGTGTTCCCACCCACGCTGATCGCCGTCACGCGCGCGGGCGGATCGACGCCGGCCAGCGGATCGACCGCTTCGGGGCGGTCGCGCAGACCGGGCAGAAACAAGAGCAGCAGCACGATCGCGGCGAAGGGGAACGCGGGCCGCAACCCTTGGGCCAAGATCGACTCCGGCTCGAGGAACTTCACGATCATCGACTGACACAGGCCCAGCAGCAGCCCGCCGACGATCGCGAGCGGGAGGCTGCGCAGCCGCGCGAACACTGCGGCCGCGATCGCGCCCACGACAAGGATCGTGTACCTGCGCGCATCGAGCGACCCGAGATTCAACGGAGCGAGCAGCACTCCGGCCAAGCCCGCGACCACCGACGAAAGTACCCACGCGGCGAGGTTGGCGCGGTTGGCGTCGACACCCGCCAACTCCACGAGCCGGTGGCTCTCGACCACGGCGCGCATCTGGAGCCCAAGCGCGGTGTACCGCAGCACCAATCCGATCAGCACGACAACGACGACCGTCGCCACCATCGCGATGACCTGGTCGGAGTCAATCGACAGTGAACCGACGCTATAGAAGTGCGGCGGGCTCGGCCCCAAGCTGGGAGGACCGAATTTCTGCTCGCCCGCGGTGTACAGCGCCACGACCGCGGGCAGCGCAACCGCGAGCCCGAGCGCGACTCCAATCCTGGTCACCACCGGCGCGCGGGTCAGGAACCGGAACACGAGCCGATCGAGCACGAGCGCGAGCAGCGGCGCGACGACGAGTACGGCAACCACGAACGCGACCCAGACAGGAAGCTCGGCTTCCTTGCGCAAGTCGTAGAACACCACCGCGCTCACGTACGCCTGGGCGCCGAATGCGAGGTTGAACGTCCCGGTGGTCCGGAAGGTCAGCACCAGTCCTGCGGCGACGAGAGCAAAGATGCTGCCCTCGGTGACCCCGCCGACGATGTACGGCCAGTAGTCGCTCACGAACCCAGCGCGGCGTCGCGCGCCTCCTCAGGTGAGAGACCGGCGTCTTCGGCGGCGATGTACGAGTCGAGCTGTTCTGGGGTCTCGAGCCTGAGCACGCAGTTGAACGGCTTGCCGAATACGTGCACGAACTCGCCGTTGTCGACCGACACCACCGCGGTGGTGCAGCCGTTCGGGTTCTGGGCGGTGTGCTGCACCGACCAGTCGAGCGGCCACATGATGCCGTCGGCGTCCCAATCGGTGAACTCGGTATTGATCGTCTCAACCAGATTCTCGCGCGTCAGGTCGGGCCCAACCGCGTCGAGCCCATCGACGAACAGCTTGGCGTTGACCCAACCGATCAAGCTCTGGTTACCGATCGTGCCGTCGGGCGAAAGCCGCGGGAATTCGGTCAAGTACTCCTGCATGCCGGGCGAGTCCTCGGCGCTCTCGAACGGCAGGTGCTGGAGAATGAAGTAGACGTTCTCCATCAGGTCGCCGTACTCGGCGAGCACCTCTTGCTCGTACCCGGTCGGCCATGACATCGCAACCTCGTGGTCGACCCGTTGCAGCGCGCGCGTCAGGTTGAGATTCCCGTTCGTGTCGATACACGTCGCGAGGTACTCGATCCCGGCGTCCTTCATGCGCTGCGCGTCGGCCGTGAAGTCGGCCGTTCCCAACGGTAGACTCTTGTTCTCGTACACGACGTCGAGGCCGGCCGCTTCGAAATTGCGTACCTGGAGATCGACACAATCGGCCGACTGCGGAATCGTGTAACCGATCGCGCCGACCTTCGTGAACCCGAGCCGCTTCGGTCCGTACGCGCCACCGGCCGTGCCGGGGGCATCGACTTGGGCCCACGTACCCGAGTGTGCGAAGAACGCCATGTGATCGTTCCACTCGTCCTGGATGCGCCAACCGAACACAGGAATACCGGTCTCGCCGAGGTATTCGGCCGACTCGAACACAGGCGTCGCCAGCGGGACGACCGCAAACACCTTGTCTTCCTCGACGAGGGCACGGGCCTCGGTCTCGTTGCGGGCCGGGTCGGTGTTGTCGTTGCGGGTGTCGACTCGCCGGATCGTCCGGCCGTGGACCCCGCCCCGCTCGTTTACGAGCGCGAAGTACGCCTCGGCGCCATCGTCGCTGCCCTTGAACTGCTGGGCGAGCGGCCCGGTCAGCGAGACGAGCCCGCCGACCAGGATCTCGGTGTCAGTGACGCCCGTCGTCGTGCCGTCACTGCCGACGCCGTTGCCGCCACTCTCGCCCACGCCGTCATCGTCGTCGTCGCCAGCGTTGGCGCACGCCGTCAATGCGAGCACGCACACACAAGTGATCGCGAACCGGCCGCGCCCCATCGATGCCCTCATGGCATCCCTCGTGGCATCCCTCGTGGCATCCCTCGTGGCATCGCTTGTGGCATTCCCCTTGATATCCCTCGTCCCGGCGCACCTGACACGCGCGTCAACGTACCAACATAGGATCAGCCTGGCACGTGCGGCTCCGCATCGGGGGTCGCCCCTGGTCGGTGAACGGAGGTCTCGATGCGGCGAACGAAGATCGCGCTCGCGACGGTGCTGGCGCTGACGCTAATGAGCGCGTGTGGCGGCGACGACGACGCCGGCGGGACCGACACGACGGATGCGCCCGACGCCCCCGACGAGACCACCGAGCAGACCGACGCACCCGAGGTCGACACGACCGCTGCGACGGGCGACGACGCGGCGGAACAAGCGGCGGCGATGGCCGCGCTCGAACAGTTCTTCACGCTGTACAGCCAGCAGGACTTCGACGGCGCCGCGGCGCTGCTCGAGAACGGCGAGACGTTCCGCGAGAGTTTCCAAACGCTGTACGACAGCTTCAACGTGGGCGCGAACGCGCTCGGCGCCGCAGCCACCGAGGCCACGCTGCTCCCCGACGCCGAAGCCGAGGTGATCTACGACCTGAGCTTCGGCGGCACCGTTGTCCTCACCGCGGCGAGCGGGCTGATGGTCAAAGAAGACGGCCAATGGAAGTTGGCCGAGTCGTCGTGGAACGCGCTCGTGAAACTAAGTACGACCGCCGCCACGACCGTCCCATAGCGCGAACCCGGCACCGAGATGTTTGTACCTGGATGGCCGCACAGCGGCCGGCCAGGTACAAACACGCGGACCCCAGCAGCGTCCTAGACGCGATCGAGCTCCAGCATCTTGATCGCGTTGCCGCGCAGCACCTTGTAGGCGATGCGCGCGTCGAACCCCGCCAGCATCTTCTCGACGTACTCCTTAGAGTTCGGCCATGTCGTGTCGGTGTGCGGGTAGTCGGTCTCGAAGCAGATGTTGTCCTCACCGACCTCGGGCAACGAGTGCAAGCCGTGATGGTCGGCCGTGAAGCAACCGAAGATGCGTCCGTAGTAATAGGTCGAGGGCGGTTCGGGAACGCGCGCCTTCGAGTGCTGCCAGCTGTCGTGCTGATCCCAGACGGTGTCGGCCCGTTCCAGTGCGTACGGAATCCAGCCGATCTGACCCTCGGAATAGGCGAGCTTGAGCTTCGGGAACTGGATGAGCTTGCCGGAGAACAGCCAGTCCGCGAGCGATGCCATCGAGTTGTTGAACGCGAGAGTGCCACCCACTCCGCCCGGTGCGTCCGGTGACGCAGCCGGGTTGGTCGACGACGACCCGATGTGCATGCACAACGTGACGCCCGCGTCGTTGCACACCTGGAAGACGGGATCCCATTCGCCGCTATGAATCGTTGGCAGCTTCAAGTGGTGCGGGAGCTCGCTGAAACAAAACGCGCGGACGCCACGGTCGGCGTTGCGCTGGATCTCGGCCGCCGCGAGGTTGACATCCCAGAGCGGCATGATGCAGAGCGGAATGTTCATGCCGCGCGACGGCCCACACCATTCCTCCACCATCCAGTCGTTGTACGCGCGTACACATGCGAGGCCGAGCTCCTTGTCATCGGCTTCGTAGAACGTCTGGCCGCAAAAGCGCGGAAACGTCGGGAACGGCAGCGAACCGTCGACCCAGTTGAGCTCGAAGTCCTCGATTCGTGCGTCGCGCTCGTAACACCCCGGGCGCATCTCGTCGTAGGTGAGGGCTTCCATCACCATCTTCGTGCGGTCGAACCGCGTGACGTCGCCGTCGGGGGTCGCTTCGAGTGGGATCGCCACGAACCGCTTGTGCACGTAGACCAACCGGTCCTCGAAGTACCACGCGTCGCCCCACAGGCCTTTGGGGTCTTCGGTATTGACGTAGCGGGCGCCGGCCCTGTGGCGGAACGCGCCCCACCGCTTGCGTTCGATGCGCGGGCCGCGCTCTCGGTATTGGCGCGCCAGCCACGTCTGCCACACATGCGGCGGTTCGACGACGTGGTCGTCGACGCTGATGATCTTGGGCAGTTCCATGGACCCCTCGCCGCCCGCACCTGACGCTCGTGTCAGCGTACCGGCTGGGTGGGGACGCGACAGCGAAGCACGCGGTCGTGGGACTCGTCACGAGCCTCTCACCGCGTCTGGTGCCGGCGGCGGCAACGGCAAGGTGATGCGCGACGAGCTGCGCCAGCCGTAGCTGGTCTCCTGGGCCGTTCGGACCTAGTTCGGTGGACTCGCCGACCGGTAATTTTCTCCAGATCGGCCGATCTGGGGAGCTTCGGGCATGGTGTCGCCGTGGCCGAGTAGCCGGTCACCGGCGGCGACGCGACTTCACTGTGGATCGGCGCCGGCATCGGTGCGCTCGCCCTCGGGCTCGGTGCGATGAGTGTCGCTCGCCAGCTTTCGCACCCGCACCACCTGATCGGTGCCGTCGCGAAGCGCGTCCGCGCTCAGAGGTGGCTGAGACAGTTATCGCACTGGCCCGTCGCGGGAAGCTCGAGCCAGCAGGTTGGGCACTGCGCGCGTGCGGGCCGATCGGCCAATGCCGCGCGCGCGGCCGTCGCCCGCTTGCGCGCAATCTGGCGGGGCAGGGTTGGCCGGCCGCCGTCGGCGGGGAGCTCGGCATCGAAGAACTTGTGCGCCTCGAGTCGTTCGATTGCGGCGTGCATGTCGAGATCGATCGGCTCGTCGCCGTACACGTCGATCACGGCCTTGAGATAGCCGGGGCCGACGGTGCCGTCGGCCTGCACGCAAAACGCGGTCAGGATCGGCTCCTTGCGGGAGGCGCACTCGTGCGCGACTTCACCCAACACAGAGCCGATCCAGTGGTGCATCAGCTTCTTGGTGCGGATGCCGGTCGTCTCCTGCAGCTCCTGTGACAGCTCCTTGTAGGTGACGAGGCTGCCGTAGCGCCGAGCGAGCTCGACGAGCACGGGCCGGGCGGCTGCCGCCCAGGTGGTCGCGGCCTGCGCGAACTCGATTGCTTCCCCGTCGCTCACGCGATACGTGCTCGGCTCACTCATGCGTTTCCTGACCGTCGCGATTCCTCCCCCCAAGCTAGGCGCAATGGTGGGCACGCTCGCACCGGGGTGCCCCGCGGGCCCATCTCGGACCTTCGCCCGTGGTTGTCCCACCCGCGCGCGACCATGCCGAGGTGCCGGAGCTTCGGGCCGCGCTCGGCCGCGGCGTGATCTTGGGTGCCGGTGCCACGACGCCGGCACCGTGGGCCGACGCGCCGCGGGTGGTCATCGACGACGAGACGCTGCGGGGGCCGGCCACCACTCTCGACGTCTTGCACGAGATGTGGGCAAACCGAAAGCCGGTCGTCCTCGAGCTCCGCGTCGACCGCGACGCACTCCGATCGCCCGAGATCGACGACCGGCCCGCGCACGCCCTGACGCCGAGCTTCGAGTTCGCGCGCGAACGCTTGTACTTCCTCGTCCGCGCCAACAACTACGACGCGCGTGAGGATCCACCCCGCTGGTGGCACGCGGAGGAGACGAACGGGGTATGCGCCGATGGCGGGCCTCGTACCGCGTGGCTCGTGCCGGGAAGGCGCGTCGTTCATCGGTTCGCGATCGAGTCCGGCCGCACCGCGCCCGACATCGATCCCGACGCGAGCGCACTCCACTCGCTGGCGGCGGACCAGCGCGCGGCGGTGCTGCATCCCGGCGGACCCGCGCGCATCATGGCGCCGGCGGGATCGGGAAAGACCACGGTGCTCACCGCCCGGTTCCGTCACGTCGTTGTCGAACGCGGCTACGGGCCGGACAACGTGTGCGCACTGGCGTACAACAAGCGGGCGCAGCTCGAGATGCTCGGGCGCCTCGCCGATCTCTCCGGCGCGGCGCACCGCAAGATCCGCACGCTGAACTCGTTCGGGTACGACATCCTGAAACGCGCGCAGCCGCGTGTCCGCGTGATCGAGGAGCCCGACGTGCGCCGCCGCATCGAGCCGCACGTTTCGGTCAGACACCGCACCAACACCGACGCGCTCGCGCCCTACCTCGAAGCGCTCGAGGAAGTGCAACTCGGGTTGCGCGATCCCCATCGGGTCGAAGCAACCCGCGGCGACGTCGACGGGTTCGCGGCGATGTACGACCACTACCGCGACGGACTCGTGCGCGACGGCGCCGTCGACTTCGATGGTCAGATCTCGGGTGCGGTGGAGGTGCTGTTGCGGGATCCTGCTCTGCGTGCTGCCGTGCAGCGCGAGTGCCGGCACCTGCTGGTCGACGAGTTCCAAGATCTGTGTCCCGCGCATCTGTTGCTCGTGCGGCTCGTCGCCGCACCCGCGTTCGACGTGTTCGGTGTCGGCGACGACGATCAGGTGATCTACGGATACAAGGGTGCGACACCCGACTACCTGATTCGTTTCGCGGACTTCTTCCCCGGTGCGGAGGATCATCCGCTCGAAGTGAACTACCGGTGCCCACCCGCGGTCGTCGACGCGGCCACGATGCTCCTCGCCCACAACCGCCGCCGCGTCGACAAGATGATTCGCGCTGGCCGCGCGCGCGTTGACGGTGACAATCCGCTCCGCGTCGAGCGGATTGCGGGCGACGAGCTCGCGCCGGCGGCCGTCGATCTGATCGCCGAACGGCTCGCAGCCGGGGCCGCGCCGGAGGACATCGCGGTGCTGTGCCGCGTCAATGCGGGGCTGCTCCCGGTACAGATTCTCGCCCACGAGCGCGCGATTTCCGTTACCGAAACAGTCGGCGAGGAATTCCTCGGTCACACGGGCGTACGGGCCGCGCTCGCGTATCTTCGCATCGCGTGCGCGGTCCGCGACAACGATCAGCTCCGCGGCGGCGATATCGGTGAGGTTGTTCGCCGTCCGAGCCGCCGCATCAACTCGCGCGCGGTGGACCGGATTCGCAACCGCCGCTGGACTCTCGCAACGCTGCGCGCCCACGCCAACCGCCTGCCAGACCAGGACGCCGACCGGCTCGAACTGTTTGTCGCCGAGTTGGAACGGCTCGGAGGCGTAGCGAAAAGGCAAGGCACCGCGGCCGTATTGCGCGCCGTGCGCGATGACGTCGGCCTCGGGGTGGCAATGGGCGCGCTCGACGCGTCGAAGAAGGGTCGCGACGCATCGCACCTCGACGACCTGACAGCCCTCGTCGCGATTGCAAGCGCGCACTCCGATCCGTCGACGTTCGAGGCGTGGCTGCGCGAGCATCTTCGCGGCGCTCGCGGCGACACGTCGCGACAGGTTGGGCGGGTGACGCTCTCGACCGTGCACCGAGTCAAGGGCATGGAGTGGCCTCACGTCATCGTGCTCGGCGCCCACGAGGGCCTCATGCCCCACCGACTCGCGGACGACCGCGAGGAGGAGCGCCGCATCTTCCACGTGGCGCTCACCCGCTGCCGGCGTGATGTCGTCGTGCTCGCCGACGCCGTTGCCCGGGTGCCGTTCGTCGATGACCTCACGACACCGCCCGATCCGCAACAAGAACAGCAGCCGCTGCCGATAGCGGCGGCTGTCGTCGACAGCCTGCTGGCCGATGCGTTGAAGCAGTGGCGACGCGAGCGCGCCCGCAGCGACGGCGTCCCCGCGTACGTCGTCATGCACGACGCCACGCTGAACGAGATCGTCGCGGCGCGACCCGACAGCATCGTGCACCTTGGCCGCGTCGCCGGTATCGGCCCGACGAAGCTCGACCGGTACGGCGCCGACATCCTCGCCGTCCTGCGCGGCACCAGCGCCGGAGTCTGAGCCCCCATACAGTCCGGGCCGTGCTGTCGTATGACCCCGGCTACGGACCGCTCGTTCAGTCGTCCATCCGCATCGCCACCTGGAACATCTGGGCGCGCTATGGCCCGTGGGCAGCCCGGGGACCGGCGATCTTGACGACGCTGCGCGCGCTCGACGCGGACATCGTCGGCCTGCAGGAGGTGTGGGACTCCGACGTCGCGAACCAGGCCCAGCTCCTCGCCAAGGACCTCGGATACACGACGCCCGTCTACGCCTCGAACCTGACGTTCGCGGACGGGACGCGTGCCGGCAACGCGGTCATGTCGCGTTGGCCGATTTCCCGAGCCGAGGTCCGTACGCTGCCGCGCACGGCCGGCGACGCCCGAGACGACGAGGGTGAGGAGCGGCTGTGCGTGTTCGCCGAGGTCGATGCGCCGCGCGGCCCGATCCAAGTCTTCTGTGCCCACCTCAGCTGGCGTGACGATCACAGCGCCGTCCGCCAGCAGCAGGTGAAGGCGATCTGCGAGTTCGTCAAGGAGCAACGGCCGCGGCCGACCTTTCCCGCGGTGCTGCTGGGTGACCTCAACTCCGAACCGACGAGCGACGAGATCCGGATGCTCACCGGTCGTGCCGCGGTACCGGTGCCGGGCGTCGTGTTCAGGGACGCGTGGGATCTGGCCCGCAACCGCGACGCTGGGTTCACCGCGTCGAACGACAACCCGTTCGTCGGCAGCCTGCTCGGCAACGACACCCGCATCGACTACGTGATGGTCGGTCAGCCCAAGCTCGGAGGCGTCGGTCACGTGCTGCGCGCCCGCGTGTTCGGCGACGAGATGGTCGACGGCATGCTCGGTTCCGACCACTACGGCGTCGTGGCCGAGCTGCGCTACTAGATCGCTCGGTCACCCGTCCCCGCATGGGCGGTGCGACGCAGCACGTTCAGCACTTTTCGAGGGCCTATGCTCCGCGGCGGCCAAAGGGGGTTGAGCGTGGAGCGGATCGGGCGCTACCGCACGGATCGCGTGCTCGGCAGCGGAGCGTTCGGCACCGTGTGGCTCGCGCACGACGAAACGCTCGACGCACCCGTCGCGATCAAGGTGCTCGCCGAAAACTGGGCGCGCGACGATGCGTTTCGCCGCCGGTTCATCGACGAAGCCAAGATCTTGTTCCGGGCCGACTCTGACCATCTGATCCGCGTCCACACGGTGGACGAGCTTCCGGACGGCCGGCCCTACTTCGTCATGGACTACGCCGATCGCGGCTCGCTGGAAGAGCGGATGCGGGCCAAGGCGGAAGCCGGTGGGTGGTTCCGCGTCGAAGAGGCGCTCGCGATCAGCCGCGATATCGCGCAGGGCTTACGCGTCGTGCATGCGCTCGGGCTCGCGCACCGCGACCTGAAACCGGCCAACGTGATGTATCGCAGCGGCCCCGCCCATGCGGACGACCCGTCCCAGGAGCGGCTGGTGCTCGTCGACTTCGGCATCGCGCGATCGCTCGACCACGGCGCCGCGACGACGATCGCAACCGGCACACCGCACTACATGGCACCCGAGCAGGCCGACGGTCGCGCCGACCGCCGCAGCGACGTGTACAGCGCGGCGGTCATCCTGTACGAGGTGCTCGCGCGGCAGGTGCCCTACCCGTTCGAGTCGATCGGCCAGATCATCCGCGCGCAGGCCGCGGGTGAGTTCGCGCCGCTGCGCTCGATTCGCGGTGACGTCTCGCCCGAGCTCGATGCCGTCATCGCGCGCGGGCTCGCGAGTGACCCCGACGAACGCTATGGCGACGCAGACGCGTGGCTCGCCGCGCTCGACGACCCGGCGTCGGCGCCGCCCTCGCCCGCAACTCCCGTCGCCGCCGTGGCCGCGGGGGCGACCATGTCGCCCGAGGAACTCCGGGCCGCGCGCGCGGCCGGCGCGGGGACGACTCCCCCACGCGCGCCGCCGCCTGCCCCACCCACCGGAAGCGGAGGCGCCGCGACACCCCCGCCGAAGAAGAGGCGATCGCGCCTCCTGTTGACCTCCCTCGCGTTGATCGCGGTGCTCGCAGGCGCGATCGGCGTCGTCGCGCTCACCGCCGCCAACGACGAACCCGACGGCCCCGTCGCGACCGAAGTGTTCGCGGAACCGATCTCGTCACTCGGCACGGACCCGTTCGCTGATGCGACACCACCCCCCGAGGAGGTCGCCGCGACCGACGGACGCCTGGCCGGACTGCTCGCGGCCCTCGGTGGTCTCCCCACGCTGACGCTGCCGCCGCTGGGGCTGTCGACCGTTCCACCGCGGGAGCCGGACGCGGTGACGCAGGTCGCGGGAAGCACACCCGGATTATTCGGTGGCACGAACTTGCTCTCGGTCTGCGACAAGGAGCAGCTCGTTGCCTTCCTCGAAGAGAACGCGGACAAGGCGCGTGCGTGGGCCGAAACGCTCGGCATCGAGGTCGACGAGATCGACACGTACGTCGCCGGGCTCACCGACGTCATCCTGCGGTCGGATACCCGCGTCACGAACCACGGCTTCAAAGACGGCGTCATCAAACCGCTCAACAGCATCCTCCAGGCCGGTACCGCCGTGCTCATCGACAAATTCGGGGTCCCGCAAGTGCGCTGCAAGTGCGGCAACCCGCTGAAGCCGGCCCGACCGTTGTCGGTCGACGTCGCGGTACGCGGGCAGATCTGGCCGAATCTGGATCTCGGCGCGACGGTGACGATCACGCGTGGCGACGAGGTCACCGAGTTCACGCTCGGCGACGTCGTCACGGGCGAGCCGATCTACCGCGTTCCCGGATCCGACGCGACCACCGCGACCAACACTCCGTCGGTCAGCGTGCCACCGGAAACGGCCCCGCCCGAGACCGCGCCGCCGGACTCGGCACCGCCGGTGACCGAGCCGACGACCGGTCCCGACATCACGGCGACGGGCACGATCAGCAACTTCTCGTCCGAATTCCCGGGCGGTGAATTTCCAGTCGGCCTCGCCATCGACGGCGACGTGACGACCTCGTGGTTCTCCGCGGGTCCCGACGGCGGCGATACCGAGGAGTCGTTCCTCGACTTTTCGCTGCCGGCTGCGACCAACATCTCAAAGCTTGAGATCGTTGGCAACGCCGCCAACGCGAATCCCGACAACCGCGAGGGATTCGGGTTCGCGGGCGTGTCGATCCAGATCTTCGAAGGTGGCACGAGCGTCTTCAGCGCGTTCGAAGAGTTACCCGGGACACCGGATCCTGACGTGTCCGTCACACCAAACGTCAGTGGCGACCGAGTACGGGTCGCGTTCGGCGGCCACGAGGCCCGGGATTGCGGCGGCATCGCCGAGCTGCGCGTCTACGGGTAGTTGTTGTCGCCGCGCTCGTGCTCGCGTTCTCGGGCATGGGCTGCGGCGGCGATGACGACGGTGGCGGTGACGACTTCGCGTCGCCGGTACGGTGGGTGTCGCTCGGCGACTCGTTCTCGTCGGGCGTAGGCGTGCGCGACACCGAGGGCGACTGCAAGACGAGCGACCTTGCGTACGCGCCCGTGGCAGCCGCCGCGCTCACGGCCGAGCTGCCCGTCGAAGAATACGAGCATCTCGCGTGCACCGGCGCCCGTATTGCCGACATCGTCACGCAACTCGCGAGCGCGCCCGCGGACACGAACCTGGTGACGCTCGCTGCCGGCGGCAACGACATCGGCTTCTTCAAGGTCGGCGCCGACTGCATGGGTGGCGACGATCTGATGCGGCGCGGCTGCGACGTGACTCCCGACGAACTCGCCGGGCGCATCGCCATGATCGAAGACGACCTGGCGTCGCTGTACGAACGGGCCGAACGCGTCGTCGGCGGCGACGGCCTCGTCGTCGTCATCGGCTATCCACAACTCATCGACGACCCCGACGTCTGGCCCGACGACGTCGGCGACGACTGCGGAGCGCTCTCGACCGAAGATGTCGAAGTGTTGCGGGCGACGACCGATCTGCTCGACGACACGATCGCGACGCTGGTCACGCGGTTCGAAGACGTCCGGTTCCTCGATCCACGCGCCGCGTTCGTGGGCCACGCCCGCTGCGGCGACCAGGAACCGTGGATCAACGGGATTTTCGTCTCGACCCGGACGGGGTTGAGCCCGTTCAGCGGGTCGTTCCACCCGAACGAAGTCGGCTACGCCGCCCTCGCCGACCTATTGGAAGAGCTGCTTCGGGACGCGTACGCATAGTGCACACGCCCGCGCGGGGGGAGCTCGAGGGGGCGGCCAGCCCCGCTCGTCCCGAGGTCGATCCGGCTTCGCCCGTCGAAACTACAACGGGTCGTGGCGGCGCAGGGCGACGTCGGCGCCGACGAGGCAGACAAGGGTGAGCGCGCCGAGTGCGGCCATCGCACGCCCCCATGCTTCGGAATCGTGGTTGTAGGACGGATCGCCGAGTCGCCGCTCGGCGTTGTCGGGATCGCTGAGCTGCGCGAGGGCGGTCGCGAGCGCGCCTTCGGGGTCGCCCTGCATGCCGTCGAGTGGAAGATCGGCGAGCGAGTCGTTGAACGCGTTCAGTTCGTTGAGTCGCGCCGTCGACGCCATCGCGTTGTAGCCGTAGGTCGCGCTCGAGACGTACGCCGTCTCGTCGAGGCCGGGCACGCGCGGGACGCTCGCGAGCGCGCTGCCGGTGAGGGCCAACACCTGCAGCCCGAGCACGGCGGGGAGGAGCATCGAGAGCCGGTCCTCGTTCGACACGACCGCGGACACGAGCAAGCCGAGGGCCATGCCGGCAATCCAGATCGCAAAGCACACGAGGAACAGCTCGAGCTTCCCGGCCGACAGCACCGAACCGTCGGATGGGCCGCCTTGACGAGCGATTCCGATCAGCATGACGATCGCGGCCTGGAGCGCGCCGATGACGCCCAACACGAGCACCTTCGACGACAAGTACGCGGAGATCGAGAGACCGACCGCGCGTTCGCGCTTGAAGATCGCGAGCTCCTTCACGATCTCGCGCACGGAGAGGTTGATCGGCAGCTGTGTCATCGCGATGGCGAGCAAGAGCAACGGCACCGACGCGCGCGAGAAGAGATGAAGCTCACCTTCGGGGAGTCGTTCGAGCTCACCTGGTGGTACACGGACGAGCAGCACCAGACCGAGGATGGGCGCCGCGATCACGAGGTAGATGAGCGTGCGCCGGTCGGCCGCGGTCGAGCGGGCGTAGCGGCTCGTGAGTGCACCCAGCTGGCGTAGCCATCCCCGCGCCCGCGCGCGCGGTTCAACCTCGGCGGGCGTGGGTGCGGGCGCGTAAGAACTGAGTGGCGCTTCGACGTAGCGGTCGTGTTCCGCGGTCTGCTCGAAGCGCGTCTTCCAGTTGGTTTCGGACGGCGCACTGAGTTCTTGGAACACCTCGTGCCAATCATCGCGGCCGAACGACGCCACCGCGATTTGCGGCGGACCGAAGTAGGCAGCTCGGCCCCCGGGGGCCAGGCACAACACCCGGTCGCACAGGTTGAGACTCTCGACGCTGTGGGTCACGCACACGACGACGCGACCCCCGTCGGCGAGGTCGCGCAGCAGCTGCATGACGTTGCGCTCGAAGCCCGGGTCCAGACCTGAGGTCGGCTCGTCGAGGAATAACAGCGCGGGCTTCGTCAGCAGTTCGAGCGCCACGCTGACGCGCTTGCGCTGCCCGCCCGACAGCTGGCGGACGCGCAGATCGCGGCGCTCATCGAGTCCGAGCTCGCGCAGCACTTCTTCGACGCGCTCGTTCCGATCCGCCACGGAGACATCCGGCGCGAATCGCAGCTTCGCCGCGTACTTCAGCGACTGGAACACCGTGAGGTCGAGTTGCACCAGATCGTCCTGGGGAACGAAGCCGATGCGGCGTCGCAGCGAGTCGTATTCGCGGTAGAGGTCGCGACCGGCGTAGTAAACCGCGCCACTGGTTGCGGGACGGTAGCCGGTGAGCGCGCCGAGCAACGTCGATTTGCCCGCGCCCGATGTTCCGACCACACCGAGAAAGCAGGAGGGGTCGAGCGCGAAACTGATGCCGTCGAGCAGCGTGCGCCCGTCGCCCGTCACGACGGCAAGGTCCGACGCCGCGAATCCAACCTCGCCTGCGTCGCGGTGCTCGACGAGCTGATCGTCACGCAACAAGAACAATCGGTCACCAATGGCGATGAGATCCGAAGGTCCGATCGTTGCCTTGTCAATCCGGCGGCCGTTGACGAATGTGCCGTTGTGACTATCGAGGTCAACGAGCACCCAGCCGCCGACGTCACGTCGGAGTTCAGCGTGGCTACGCGAGACGAGGAGATCGTCGAGCGCGACGTCGTTCTCCTCGTCGCGACCGATGCGCACGAGGTCACGGCGGACCGAATGCACGAACGTGACGGTGCCGAGATCAGAGCGGGCTTCGAGCGGCACCGGCGCGACGATCCCGCCCGTGTCCACCTGCACCCACGGTCCATCCGGCGCACCGAGGTAGACGCGGAGCGTGCCGCGCACCGGGATAGAGTCGACGCGCTCATCCGTGACGAATGTGCCATTCCGGCTGCCGGCATCTTCGAACATCCAGACATCGCCGACGCGGTGTACGCGGGCATGCGTACGCGAAACGAGCGCGTCGTCGATGACGACATCGCTTCGCGCGTCACGACCGATCGTCGCGCTCGTTCCCGCCACCTGATGCGTCCCGGTCGCGGTCGTGATCGTGCACACCACCGGCCGTCCCCCCGCCATCGCCGTGAGCGTACGCCCTGGAGCGACCGGTAGCGTGCGCCGCATGCAGCACACGCAGCTCGGCCGCACGGGCCTGAGGGTGTCCCGGCTCTGCCTGGGCACGATGACATTCGGGCTTCAATCCGACGAGGAAACGTCGTGTGCGATCCTCGACAAGGCGGCCGCGGGCGGCATCGACTTCCTGGATACCGCCGACGTGTATCCACTGGGCGGTGATGTCACGACGGTCGGCCGCACCGAGGAGATCCTCGGCCGCTGGTTGCGGGCCAAGCGCGCGGAGTTCGTGGTCGCGACGAAGTGTTTCGGGCCAATGGGAACAAAGCCGTGGGACATGGGCAACAGCCGCCGTCACATCATGGACGCCGTCGACGCGTCCTTGCGCCGCCTCCAGACGGACTGGATCGACCTCTACCAGCTGCACTTCAACGATCCGTCGGTGCCGATCGACGAAACGCTCGGCGCCCTCGACGACCTCGTGCGCGTGGGCAAGGTTCGCTACATCGGCTGTTCGAACTTCCTCGCGTATCAGGTCGCGCGCGCACTCGGCCGCAGTGACGCGCGCGGAATCTCGCGATTCGAGTCGGTGCAGCCTCGATACAACCTCGTCTTTCGCGAGTTCGAGCGCGAACTGTTCCCGCTGTGCATCGAGGAACACGTTGGCGTGATTCCGTACAACCCGATCGCGGGTGGGTTGCTCTCCGGGAAGCACGATCGCGCCCACGCACCCGCCGAGGGCACGCGGTTCACGCTCGGCTCGGCCGGTCGCATGTACCAGGATCGCTACTGGCACGACAACGTGTTCGACACTATCGATGAGCTGGTCAAGGCGGCGGGCGACGCAGACATGCCTTTGCCTACGTTGGCGGTGGCGTGGACGCTTGCGCATCCTGCCGTCACGGCGCCGATTGTCGGAGCCAGCCGACCCGAACAGCTCGACGCGACGCTGGCTGCAGTCGACGCGTCGCTCGATCCGGACATCGTCGATCGCCTGAACGAACTGACGGCGCCCTACCGTCGTGGCGACGCGCCGAGATAGGGCACGAACTGGGCGATCGCCAGCGAGTGGCCGGCACCCTTCGACCTGTGCGACGATCACGCCCACAGCGAACAAAAAGAGGGGGACGGTCATGGGCGTCAGTGAACTCGAGCAGGCCTTCGCGAGCACCCGCGCGATTCTCGCCAACGTGAAGCCCGACCAGCTCGGCAATGCGACGCCATGCCAGTCGTGGGACGTGCGCAAGCTCGTGAACCACATTGTCGGCGGCGCCCACTGGTTCGGAATCTCGACAGACGCGGGCGAGTCGCCCGCCGACGACACGACCGAAAACACGGACTACGCGTCGATCGACGCCGTCGCCGCGTTCGACGAAGGCACCAAGCGCGCGATCGCGGCGTTCTCGGCGCCCGGCGCGATGGAGAAGATGATCAAGCTTCCGTTTGGCACGTTCCCCGGCACCGCCTTCTGCCAGCTCGCAACGACCGACACCTTCACGCACGGCTGGGATCTCGCCAAGGCAACCGGCCAATCGGCCGAGCTCGATCCCTCACTCGCGGCCCAGCTGCTCGAAGGCGCGCGCGCCGCGATCCCCGACCAGTTCCGCGGCGCCGACGGAGTCATGCCGTTCGGCCAAGCGACGGAAGCGCCCGCGGGTGCGTCGGCGGCTGACCAGCTCGCGGCGTTCCTGGGCCGGAAGGTCTAGCGGAGACCTAGTACCGTGACCGCGAACGTTTGGTGCGTTGCGCGCTCAGGTATTTGGTCGCCCGCCGGCGCAGTAGCAACGGCGACGGACCAAACAGGTCTCGGAGCGCGCTGCGAACCTTGCCTGAGGCGGACCTAGGACGCTGTTGAAGAAATCGTCTGTTGGTGCTCGCGATCGGGTCGCGGCCTGTTCAGACTGGCGGGGTGCAGGGCAAGTCTGATCCGAACCGCGTGTTGTTGGATGCGGCTGCGTTGTGCCGGC
>JBQTGT010000011.1:0-13553 GCA_052390615.1 Actinomycetota bacterium | reverse complement strand
GAAATCTCGACACCGGACGCCTGCCATGCATGACCGCTCCGTCGCGTCGCCACGCGTTTCCGGCAACAAGGCCACGGTCAACCCCCGATCGATCCTGCCGAAGGCCACTTCTTCGGCAGTCACCTAGACCACGATGGCGCGGGCAAGAGCGGTGCTCGAGAGCGTGGACACACCGGACAAGGCCGCGCCCGCGCGCCGGGCGACTCGCACCAATGGTCGCGGGAGCACGCTCAAGCCCAGCCGCAAGGACCGCCGTCAAGCGCGCGCTTATGCGATCCGCCCCAGTTACGAACGCAAGTACCGCCAGACCATCCGCCGCATCGACTTGTGGACGGTGCTGAAGATCTCGATCTGCTTCTACCTGACGGGCCTGATCGTGCTGTTGTTCTCAGGCGTGGTGCTGTGGTGGATCGCGTCCGCGGTCGGCGTCATCGGCAACTTCGAAGACTTCGTCGGCGAGATGATGAACTCCGACGACTTCCGCTTCCTTTCCTGGGAAGTGCTGCGCGCGGCGACGCTCGTCGGGCTCGTGCTCGTGTGTCTCATGGTGGTGTGCACGGTCATCGCGGCCGCGTTTTACAACTTGTTCGCAGAGCTGATGGGCGGCGTCGAGATCACGGTTGTCGAAGAGGAAAACGTCGGCAGGTAACGCGCCCGGCTTTGGTATTCTGCGCGACCTTCCTCGCCGGCTACGGCCAGGGGCTATAGCTCAGTCGGTTAGAGCGCATCCCTGATAAGGATGAGGTCGCAAGTTCGATTCTTGCTAGCCCCACTGACGAAGTCCCATGTCAGAGCCGGTTTCGCGGGATGCGGAGGCCGGCTCGTGTCGCGTTTGGCGCCGATCTTCGCGCGTTCTTCGCGCGGGAACTCGAGCGATCACGCCAACACGACCTCGCGATCACGGCGATCCAACCCCGCACTTCGGGACGCTATGCCTCGCGGGGCATCGACGACGACCTCGATGTCGGTCTCGAATGGTCGCAAGGACTATAACATATATGTTATAGTCCTTCGGTGTGGTCCGTGGTCGTCCACCCGGAAGCCGAGGCAGAGCTCGACGCAGTACCGGTCAGCGAACGCGTCGCGCTGCTGCACGCAGTCGAGAACTCAAGGCGGCCGGTCCTGCGCTGCCGTTCCCGCACCAAAGCAATGTCAAAGGCGGCAAAGGGCTGCGCGAGCTACGGCCGAGAGCTGGTCGCAGTCAGTGGCGCGCGCTCTACGGGCGCGTCGGAGACGTCTTCGTGATCGCGGCAATCGCACCGGAGGCTCTCGTCGACGCACGGGGGTTCCGTCGAGCCGTCGACGCGGCAACGAAACGTATGAACGGGATCGAGAAGTGAGAGGGACGCCGTGAACCTTTCCAAGGCCCCGGGAGCCGACAAGGTGCTGGCTCGCCAGCTCAAGAACCCGCGCTTTCGCGCGGAGTGGGAACGCACTGCGGTCGCACGCGCCGTCGCGGCGCGCGTTGTCGAGTACCGCGTCGAGCACGGGCTCAGCCAGACCGCACTCGCCCGTCAGCTCGGGATGAAGCAGCCAGCCGTCGCAAGACTCGAAGCCGGCGAACACAACCCATCGTTCGGCACACTCGCGCGCCTCTCGAACGCGCTCGGCATCGAGTTCCACATCGACGTGACACCCGAAGGCGTAGCGATCTGATCTCTTGCACGACGGCAGGGCTCGACGCGTCGCGGCGGGTACGCGCAAGCGGGGCCCAGACGCGGGGACCCGACTCGTCGCATCGATCTCTTGGAACCGCTGCACCAGCACGATCGCATCGGGATGGTTGAACGACATGTACACCAGCTGGTTGTCGCGTTCGAGCGCATCATGCAGCTCGAGGGCGAACCTCTCGTACGGAGCGAGGAACTCCGCGGTGTACGTGCCGGTATCCAGCGCGGCCGCCGACTGTTCCGCGGCGCGATACGCGGTCGCGGTGCCTATGGTCAATCCGGGCGAGATCAGCGGGTCGACGAAGAACGCGGCGTCGCCAATCGGGACCCATCCGTCTCCGACGAGGCACCGCGCATGCGGATCCGTGCAAAGCACATCGGGGGTTGCCCCTACTGACGCCGTGGGTCGATCGAGTTCACGTCGTTCGTTGGTGGGGCGCTCGTCGTTCTCCTGCTCGGGTCCAAGCTGCGCCGGCGTCCCCCTCACCGGGCTGAGCCGGGCGACAGCGTGGACGTCGCACCGACGAGTCGCAAGGATTTATCTACGCCCTGTGCAACCAATTGCCGTCGCCGCCCGTCAGTGGTGAAACGAACTCACCCGGGAACGGGCGACACGAGGGACGGGGCGGCGAAGTGTTGCGCAAGATGATCACTGGACTGGGCGTGGCGGCGACGGTGGTGGCGCTGGCCATACCTGCGGGCGCGGCGAACACGAACAAGTACTCGGGCAAGATCAACAGTCCCTCCACGACCGGCAGCGTGAAGGTCACCGAGCACAAGAACGGCACGTTCTCGGTCCGCGTGAGGCTCGCGGCCCTGCCGACGGGCAAGTATCAGATCTCGCTTTCCGACGGTTTCGGACCGGTCTCGCAGGCGGCGTGTCAGTTCGAAGCCGACGGACGCGGCAAGCACGACACGTGCCGGATCGACAACCTGACGCTCACTAACCCGCACAACGGTCACTTCACCCCCGACTTCGCGGGCCTCGAAATGTTCATGCCGCTCATGGGCGGGCAGATGGGCTACGGCACGATCGGCGGCGGCGCGCTCTCGTAGCCGACGTCCACCCACCAAAACGCCATCAGAATCCCGGAGGCGCGCGATACGCGCGCTTCCGGTCATCAGAATCGTTTTGGTGAGCAGCTCCGCCGCGCGGGTTGGTCAGACGAAGGACGACGGGACCGAGTCGGGCCCACAACACTCCGGTCCGCTGGTTGTCCTCGAGGCACTGGTCGATGCCCTCGGTTGCGCCCCGGCACTCAAGTTCCGGGTCGTTGTCGAGCGCCGTGCCCGTCATCCACAGGGCGCCGATTGCCAGGAAGGCGATCGAGAGCTCGGCCTTGATGCGATCGCGCCATAGCGCCGTCGGGGGCCCGGTCGGAACGGTTTGCATGCTGCGATGATCGACCCGCTCGGGGTCGTTCACTACGCGGAGTCGCTCCCATTCTCGGGTGGGGCTCCGTTCGCGGGCTGCCCTCGTTGCGGAAACGTGAGTCCGGCGGCGGGTGTCACCAAGCGTCGTCAGAATCGCGAAGGCGCGCGATTCGCGCGCCTTCCGCCAACAGAATCGTTTTCGTGAAATCGAACACAGGCCGATGTGAGGGGCCGCGCCGGAGTCGCCGACTGAGGCGGTCGGTACACTCGCCCGCCGTGAGGGCCTTTCGTCGCGTGCTCGTCGTGCTGGGAGTGGCCGGGCTTGTCGGGCTGATCGCCCGGCTGCGCGGCAAGGGCGGCGTCCCGCCCACCAGCGGCGGGTGGCGCGAGCTCGAAGCGCCCGAGTTCCGGTGAGCCGGTGACGACGGCGTTGCTCGTCGGTGTCGGTGCCGTCGGTACCCGCGCCGCGCGCCAGCTTGTCGACACCCCCGAGGTGGTGCGGGTGCTCCTGGCCGATAGCGCCGCCGACCACGTGGCGGGAGTGGCCGACGCGCTGGGCGACAAGGCCGACGTCGCCAAGTTCGAACCTGGTGATGCCATCCCCGTCGGGGTCGACGTCGTCGCGTGCGCGCTGCCGTCGGGCACGGATCACGCCGTCGTCGCGGCCGCGATTGTCTCGGGCGTCCCGTGCGCAACCACTGACGACGACCACGCGGCGATCGAAGCGGTTCGCTCACTCGACCCGAACGCGCGCCGCGCCGGCATCACAGTTCTGGCGGGGTGCGGACTCGCGCCGGGGCTGTCGGATGTTCTCGCGCGGCACGCTGCGTCGATGTTCACCGAGATCGACGAGATCCGCGTTGCCCGCAGTGGTTGGGCAGGGCCGGCGAGTGTTGCGGCGGTACGCAACGCGCGGCGCGCGTCGGTGCGGTCATGGCGCGACGGGACATGGCGCGAGGACCACCCACACGGCGACACGCTCGTTTGGTTCCCGGAGCCGATTGGCGGTCGCGATTGCCGGCCAGTGACCGGCGCCGCGGCCCTACTGGTGGACGATTTCCCTGACGTTCCTCGCGTCAGCGTGCTGCTCGGCGAACCGCCGAAGCGCGCGTTCATGCGCCGACGATTCGGTGATGACGGCCAGTGGGGCGCGGCTCGAGTAGAAGTGTGGGGCCGGCGCGCGGGCGCGCAAGACTGCGTCGTCTACGGCGTGGTCGAGCGCACTTCGGTTGCTGCGGGCGCGGTGCTCGCGGTAGCGACGTTGCGACTCGCGACTCGTGGCGCGCCGACCGGCGTGCACGGCGTCGGCGCGCTGGCCGATTCGCGGGGATTGCTGGCCGAACTCGCGCAGCGGGGAGTCAAAGCCGCCGCCTTCGAAGGGGTTCCCGTCGGCTGAATCGCCACTACGGGTGCGACGGACTCGGCACCGGCGCCGGGATCTCGAACGCGATTTCGTCGACGTAGCACCGGTACCAGTCCTCGCGCGCCGCCCGCCGGGATCTCGTTGAACGTCGTCGAGACGTCGACGTCATTGCTGACCGTGCAGGTGCAGCGGAGCGGCGGGGCGCAATCGCTGGAGCTCTCGCCGACGCTGACCTCGGCGAGCGACATCCACATCGAGCTCAATGTCGGCAGTTTCGATCCGGGCGTGCTGACGTTCGCGGGTTCGGTGCAGGCGTTCACGCCCGCGATCGTGGCCGGGACCGGCAACACGGTGACGCTCGACGTCTCGCCCGGATCGTCGACATGGCTGGTCGGTGGGTGCACCGCAACGAGTTGCGGTGGGCCGACGACGAGGGCCGACCTCGAGTTCGCCGCCATCGCAGCGGGCGCGATCCACACACCTCCGTCGCAGCCTTCGACCGGGCCGTCGATCGCGAGCGCCGACTTCCGCGGCACGTGGATCGAAGGCGACGCCCAGGCGTTCGGTGCACCGACATTTGCGGCGGTGTCCGACACCTTCGCGTTCTCGGTCGGGTCACCACACCTGCACGCAGATGGCTCGGTGAACGACGACGGGTTCTTGCGGCTCTTCCTTCCGGACGCCTTCCTGCGCAACGGATTCGGCATCACCAACGGCGCGTCGATGACGTCAGAGTCACTCAACATCACGTGCGCCGACCGGTCTTCGGAAGTCGCCGATGTTGTTGCACGCCTCACCGGCGGCAACACGCTGACCGTCCCGGTGCTCGACTACTCGGTCGTGCAGTTCTCGGTCGCGTCCCCCACGATCGGAGCGTCGGAGCCGCCCTCGATCGCGCTCGATGCGACGCCCAGCGGCAACGGCTACTGGATCGCCGACAACGTCGGGAACGTGTTCCCGTTTGGCGACGCGAACCTGTTCGGATCGATGGCGGGCACGACGCTCAACGGCCCGGTCATTGACTTCTCGTCGACGCCCAACGGCGCGGGCTACTGGATGGTCGGCACCGACGGCGGCATCTTCAACTTCGGCAATGCGGGGTTCTTCGGTTCGATGGGGGGCGTGCGGCTCAATCAGCCGGTCGTCGGCATGGCCGCCACGGTCGGCGGCGCCGGCTATTGGCAGGTCGCGTCCGACGGCGGGGTCTTCTCGTTCGCGGGCGCGCGTTTCTTCGGTTCGATGGGTGGCCTCCGACTCAACCAGCCCGTGGTGGGGATGGCGCCGACGCCGACGGGGAACGGCTACTGGCTCGTCGCCAGCGACGGTGGCGTCTTCTCGTTCGGCGACGCCACGTTCTTCGGCTCGATGGGGTCCGTCCGGTTGAACCAGTCGGTGGTCGGCATGGTCGCGACCGCGAGCGGCAACGGCTACATGCTCGTCGCGCGCGACGGAGGCCTGTTCGCGTTCGGCGACGCCGTCTTCCGCGGCTCGATGGGCGGCCGCACGTTGCGTCAGCCGGTCGTCGGCATGGACAACACGCCCGATGGTGCCGGCTATTGGGAGGTCGCGTCCGACGGCGGCCTATTCAACTTCGGGAGTGCGGCGTTCTTCGGCAGTCACGCCCCGTAAGCGCGTACCTGGTCGCGGCGTCGACCGGCGCGGGTCAGACGCGCTGACGGCGGCGCAACCGCGTAGCGCCGACGAGCGCCGCGACGGTCAGTGCCGAGAGGCCGACGACGATCGCGATGCCCCGGCCGCCGCTCGAGTCCGCGGCGTCACGCGCGTGCTCTTTGGTGGTGACGCGCTGGTCGTCGGCGCTTGCCGGTGTCGTCGGCGGTGGCGCGCCCGGCGCGGTGAAGCGCTCGGCCGTGGTCACCAAGCCGCCGTCGCCGAGCCCGAGCGCGACCAGCAGCGACCCGTCCGGCATCGCCGCCGCGACGTGCGCCAAGCGCGCCGACGGTCCCGCGGCCGGAGTCCACGAGTCGCTCGGGGCGTCGTAGATCTCGGCTCCTGTTGCCAGCGTCGTCGCCGCGCTCCGGTCGTCGGGGTTCGTCCCTGACGGAACCACGCCGCCGACGAGCACGGCGCGCCCGTCGGCGAGGGCGCTGAGCGTCGGCTCCTCGCGAAAACGCGCGGGCGACGCTACCGTCGTCCACCCGTCGGTCACCGGGTCGTACAGCTCCGCGCTCGCGACGGGACCGTCGGGTCCCCATCCGCCGACGACGAGGACACGTCCGTCGGCAACGAGCGCGGCCGCGTGGTACGAGCGCGCCGCGGCGAGCGACCGCAGGTCCGACCAGGCGCCCGTTTCGGGGTCGAACATCTCGACCGCGGCGACCGAGGTGCGACCGTCGTCGCCGCCGACGAGGAGAAGCCGGCCGTCGGCGAGGGCGGTCAGGGTCGCGCCCGAACGGAACGTCGTGGGCATCGGCGCGTCGGCGATCGTGCCCGCGGCCACGTCGATGATGAAGGCGTGCGGCTGGCCCGTGTCGCTCCCGATTGCGAGCGCACGGGAGCGCGGCAGCGGCGCCAACAGGAACTCGCCCCCCACGGCGTCGAAGGCGATGGCGGCGTCGCTCACCGGCGCCGCCCAACTGCTGGTGGTGGGGTCGAACACCGCGATCGACGAGGGGCGTTCGCGGTCGTACGCGTAGCCGGCCTGACCGAACACGAGCACCCGCCCGTCGTCGATCCGGGTCGCGGTCGACTGGCCGCGGTTGGCCGGGAACGGCACCGCCGACCAGACGCCGGTAGCGGGGTCGTACACGTCCGCCGACTCCGTGCGTTCGGGGTCGGGGACGAACGGATCCTCGGCGCCGCGGCCGCCGACGACGAGCACTCGTCCGTCGGCCAGCGTCACCGCCGTCGCGCGCACGCGCGGCTCGGTCGGCGCCGCCGTCGGCTCCCAACCGGACGTCTGCGCGCTCGCCGGTCCCGCGACTGCGAGCAGCACGCCGACCAGCACCAGCAGCCGCTTCATGGCCGGAACCGCTCCGCGTCGGCGAGGACGTCACCCGCGGTACTCGTGCACCACGCCGGTTCGTCGGGTCGCCAGCCGCCGACGACGAGCGCGCTGCCGTCGTCGAGCAGGAAGCCGGGCGCCTCGTGGCGCGCGGTGTGCATGGGCGCGACCGGTTCCCATACGTCGCGGCCGTCGTCGTAGAGCTCGCTCGCTGCGAGCGGCCGGCACCGGTCGCTGGCGGCCGCTCCGGTGCCACCGGCGACGAGGACGCGGCCGTCGTCGAGCACGACCGCGGCGTGGTGTCGCCGCCCGACGCGCATCGGTGCCACCGCCTCGGTCGTTCCCGCGTCGACATCGACGATCTCCGCGCTGGCGAGGGCGTCTCGCAGTCGGAAGGTGTTCGTGCCGTCGGTCCGGTGAACGATGGTCGTGTCGGTCTCACCGCCCGCGATCAGCACGCGCCCGTCTGCCAGCAACGACGCCGTGTGATCGTCGCGCGCGACCGTCAGGTTCGGACCCGCGTGCCACGAATCGGTCGCGGGCTCGTAGACGACCGTGCGGTCGCTGGGCACCGACGTGATCAGCGTGCCTTCGGCCTTGGTCTCTACGCCGCCTGCCAGGAGCACACGACCGTCGGTGAGGCTCGTGACGCTGTGTCCACCGATCACGAGCGGCAGCACGGCGGTGGGCGCCGTGACGCCCGCGGCGAACGTCTCCGTCGTCGGATCGAACGTGAGGAACGCACGCTCCAGCCCGGAGCCGGCGAATCTCCCCGCGAGCACGAGCACGGTCCCGTCGTCTCGTAGCTCCGCCCACAGCGTCTGATCGAAGTCGGTGGTGACGGCGAGAGGTCGCCACTGCGTCGCCGCGGCGTCCATGCGGTAGACCGCTATGGTCGACGAGACGTAGTCGGTGCGGAACCCGAGCGCGAGTGCGCCGCCGTCGGCCAACGCGACGAGGAGCGGTCGCGCGCCCGACTGCAGCGACGACTCGTCGGTGATGCTCGGGCCGGGGGTCCACTCGCCGGTATCGGGGTCGTAGATGTCGATCTCGGGATGGATCGAGGCGCCCGGCATGATGATGTCGCGCGATCCTCCGCCGGCCAGCACGCGGCCGTCGACGAGCTTCGCGACCGTTGCCGTGAACGGGAGACGGCTGAACGCCGCTTCGGAGGTCGGTTCCCATGTCCCGGCCTGTTCGGCGGACGAGGGCCGCACAGTCGCGACCGTGGCGCCAACCAGCGCCAGCGGGAGCAGGACGCGAACCATCCGACGCATCGTCGTCGCCAATCGCGCCATGAGATCTCGTCGGCGCGATCGGCCTGTCTCCGAGGCATTTCGACGGAATCGGGTAGCCGCTCGGGGGTGCGCCGGTCTTGGGTTGGCAGTCGATTCGTCCGAGCGCTCGGCGTGGCGGCGTGCTGGAGGACGCGCGCGTTCGCCCTTCGGCATCGCCGCCGAACACGAGCGTTGGTTCCAGTGAGCGACGGCAGCGCGCGCGGGTAGCCTGAACGACCTTCGGGGACGTAGCTCAGCTGGCTAGAGCACCTGCTTTGCAAGCAGGGGGTCGTGGGTTCGAGTCCCATCGTCTCCACCACTGCGCAGGCCGCTTTTGTGCTGCTCGCCGGCGCTCACGGCGCCTTCCGTGCCATCCGCGTGCCACTTCTGTGTCACAACGGCGAGCGTATCCGCTCGTCGCACCACGCTCGTAGACTTACAGCATGTCCGTGAGCGTTCCTCTGCCTGACGAGCTGGCCCACCGGCTCGAGGTCGAGGCGGCGCGGCGCGGCATGACACCGGCCGAGCTCGCGGCAGAAGTGATTCGCGATCACGTTCCGGTCGAGGCTGCGGCAGGCGAAGCCGGCGATGCGCTCGCGGCATTCTTCGGCATGGGCGACTCGGGAGCTCAGGAAGTGTTCGACATCAAGGCGATTCGCCGCGAGGCCGCCGAAGGCGCCTGACGACTCGTAGCGTTGGTCGACATAGGTGTGTTTCTCGCCGGGCTCTTGTGGACTACGCGATGAACGCTGCCGCGCCAGGGTCGTGAGGCGTGATCTCCAGTCGATACGTACCGTCGGCGAGCCGCTCGAGCACGACGAAGTTCCCGGTGTAGTCCGTAGCCGCGAGCGTTGGGCCGAGACCGTCCCAGTGCAGCACTGAGGTGTGGTTCCCCTGCCCTGCCTCGCGGTACGCGGCATCGTCAACGCGCAGGTTGTGCATTCCCGCATCGGCGCCGTTCAATCTGACCGCGAAGGGCACGACGGTCTGCTCGAACAGTCCACGCGGCTTTGGTGTTGCGGCCCAGGGCAACGGTGCGAAGAAGTCCTGGCGGAAGTACGACGTCTGGTCGATTGGGTGCCCTGCCTGAACGAGGCGTAGAACACCCGTCACGTTGCTTTGACCACCCGGAGGGTGTTGCGCGTCAGAGCTCGCGAGTCTCTTGAACCAACGCTTGACCGCGACAGCGGCAGGTAAAGGCGTAGGCGCGGGCGGTGCTGAACCAGCCGAAGGAGGTGGAGCAGCAGCCTTCTTCGTCGCACCCGTCGCCTTCGCGGCCGCCTTCTTTGGTAGGCCGGTCCCTGGGTCCTTCTTCCGCTGCTCAGCACTGCGACCGAAGACGGAGGGGGACGCCCCAGGTGGCTCAGGAGCGTCTTCTATGTCCACGCTGTCGTCGAGTTCCTCGGGCGCATTCGTGCCGGTCGGACGAGGATGCGTGTCCTCGTCGCGTACCCGGTAACGCGGGTTCGCGATCAACTCCGCGAGCAGATCATCCGTGAGTTCCATGCATACTGCGGTGTCGGCGTACAATCGATCCACATAGTGAGTGACCGAGTCGAGCAGGACGGCATCGTCGGGAAGCGTGAGCAAGCATTCGATCCCGGCTTCGTGGTTGAAGTAAACGCCGCCAGCAGTCGCATTGTGCGAGCCGACCAGCAATCGAGCGGCTGACTCACCCCGGGCCGCGTAGACCTTCGGATGAAACGTGCCGCCGCCGCGATCGTGGAAGACGTGAACGACGTCGAACAGTTCCCGCGCGAGCTCCAGCCCCTGGCGCGTAGCCCCACCCTCGTCAATCCCTACGATCAGGCGCGTCTCGCCCGCGCGCGCGCCGATGGCCTCGAGGTCCTTGCGGAGCCGGCTGAGGCCTGAACGTTTGGCCCACGCGACGACGACATCGAGGTGCGTCAGGTCGTCGTCGGCAGCGATCGCGTTCATGAAGTCCCTGAGGTCGCGGTCGTCCGCGAAGGGTTGGGCTATGAACCGGGCCTCCACGCACCTAGCATCGCGGAAGTTCGCGCCGAATGCCTCAGTTGTCGGTGTGATCCCGGTCGGTTGCCTTGCCTGCTTCGAACCAGCGCGCTGCAACCTCAACGGGGACGATCAACACGGCACCGGGCGGGTCTTCCACGGCCTGCACGTAGACCAAGTCGCCAGCGGAGAGCCCTGCGGCGTGCAGCACGTCTTTCGGAACTACGACCTGGCCGTTTGTCGCGACCTTGTGTGGGCCGTGCGGAGGATGCACATACAAAATCTACAACTGATTGTAGAATGAGGCGGTGCAGGGCCTTGTTGTCGAACGCGTGTTCGGACAGACTAGGTCCTCACGCTCTTCCCCCGTGCGATTCATCCACCGACAGAGGGGAGAGCGGTCGTGAAGATCCGCGAGGAAGTGACAAACGCGAAGCTCCGAGGGGGCTTCTACTCGCCCGATGGCCTCGTAGACGTTTGCCTTGAGCGGATCATGGCGCTGACGAAGGGCCGCGGCCGCCTGCGCGTACTTGAGCCAAGCGCAGGTGACGGCGCGTTCGTCAGAGGTTTGGCACGTCACCGGGCGCTTCGGCGGAAGGTGGACCGCGTCGAGGCGATTGAGCTTTCGCGATCCGAAGCCTCGAAGTGCGCCGATGAGATAGAGCGTTTGCGCCTACCTGGCGACGTACGCGTCATGAGTGCGATCCGTTGGGCAGCCACGACGGATGCGGCGTTCGACGTAGCGGTCGGCAATCCGCCGTTCGTTCGATTCCAGTTCGTGTCGGACGACGACAGGCGGTCTATGCGGAGGCTCGAAGAGCGGCTCACGCTGTCGTTTGCGGGCGTATCGAATCTCTGGTTGCCCGTGCTCCTCGGAACCCTGAGTCGACTCTCGATCGGAGGCGCTTTCGCTTTCATTGTTCCGGCAGAGTGCTTCACCGGCATTTCCGCGGGTGTTCTACGCCAGTGGGTGGTCGCGAACGCGACCGAATTGCGCTTCGACCTCTTCCCGCCCGGTTCCTTTCCCGCTGTGCTGCAAGAAGTCGTCGTCATGAGCGGACGCCGGTCGGCTCCTACGGCTGGTGCGCGAGAGTGCGAGATCTATGAGCATGCACGCGCGGCATCGACTGCGCACCTGATACCGCCGACGCCGCACCCGTGGACGCGATATTTGCTCAGCAAGAGTGAGATCGAGGCGTTCGACGAGGCAACCCATCTTGCTGACGTGTGGACGCTCGGCAACGTCGCAAAGTTCGAGGTTGCGGCCGTGACAGGCGCGAATGACTACTTCTCGGTTGACTCGTGCACGCTTGACGAGTTTGAGCTCCGGCCGTGGTCGGTTCCACTGTTGCCCCGGATCCGTCACGCGCCTGGGCTGCGTTACGCCGATGCAGATCATGCGAGCGCTGAGGCGATCGGTGCGAAAACGCATCTTCTCGACTTCGCTTCGAATCGCCCGGACCCGAGCGCGCAGCCGCGTCCTGCCGCGTACCTGGCCGTCGGTGAACAGGCAGAACTGCCCAGTCGTTACAAATGTCGAATCCGCTCCCCGTGGTACCGAGTGCCCCTTATCCGCAGCGGGCGTCTCATGATGTCCAAGCGTTCCCACTTTCACCCGCGCGTTGTACTCAACGACGTTGGCGCAATGACCACCGACACGATCTATCGCGGTGAAATGGTCGGCTTCTTCGGCGGTCGAGAGGACGACCTCGTCGCGGCATTCCACAACTCGTTGACTCTTCTCTCCGCCGAGGTCGAGGGGCGTAGCTTCGGAGGAGGCGTGCTCGAACTCGTGCCGTCGGAGGTAGCGCGTTTGCTAGTCCCCTTGCCGCAGCAGTTTGGGGCCGAGTTGGACCGACTTGACGCGATCGCACGGGGCGCGGCTGACGACGGCGCGGCACTGATCCAAGAGACGGACCTGCTGCTTGTGAAGGCGGATATCGGCGTGACTCCGGAGTTGCTCGATCGACTTCGCGGCGGCCGAGAGTCGCTTATGCAACGAAGGTTGGATCGAAACGCGAGCGCTTGCAGCTGAACCCTGCACTCGTGTCGAGGAAGCCTCTCGGAACATTCAAAAGTCATTGGTCGACAACCGAAACCCGATGAGAGCGGGTGTCCCAACGTGCGTCAGCCCGCGGGTAAGCGAATCGAACGATTGCTCGGTACACCACCAGCAATGCCTTGAAGGAACTCGGCGATCGCTTCGTCCTGGCCCACCATTCGGTGTTGGTACCGAAGGGCCGCCGCCGCGGACGCGTGGCCGAGCCGGTCCATGACAGCTCGGAGTGGCGCGCCGCTGGCCGCGGCAAGCGTCGCGTTCGTGTGGCGGAGGTCGTGGAAGCGAAGGTTGTCGATGCCAACCGCTCGGCAGGCCGGGAGCCACACTCGCTTGCGGAAGTTCTCTCGGCGGAGAGGCGTCCCTTCGGGCATCACGAACACGAGGCCGTCGACACCAGGCTCGCTCCAGCGGGCGAGGTGTTCGACCATCGCATCGCAGATGAACGCGGGCAGCACGACGGTGCGCGTACCGGCGCTTGTCTTCGGCGGTCCCCAAACGAAGTAGCCGTTGACCTCGGTGCATTGCTCGACGACGCGCACGGTCTTGTGCAGTGGATCGAGGTGGCGACGGCGCAGGCCTGCGAGCTCGCCCCAGCGAAGGCCTGAATAAGCCGCGAGCAGGATGAGCTCCTTCCACCGCGGCTCAACCGCCTTGGCGATCGCGCCGACCTCGTCGACAGTGGCGCAACGCATCTCCGGGAGCCGCTCGGTGCCAGCGCCCTTGATGCGGCACGGGTTGCGCACGATGAGAGGTGGCGTCCAGCTTGCGGTGTAAATCGACGACGAACTCGGGCTCCTCATTGCTCATTCTACGCGGCGGGTGTGACAACGGCTTCGGACTCGATGGTCACCTCCTCGGTGATGGTGGGTGTGAAGAG
>JBQTGT010000010.1:0-105897 GCA_052390615.1 Actinomycetota bacterium | reverse complement strand
GGGGGGCCGGCGGCGGGGGGCGCCGCCGCGGGGGGCGCCCACGACTGGGGCGCCGACGAGTGGGGCGCCGACGACGGGGGCGCCGACGACTGTGGCGCCGACGACTGTGGCGCCGACCACCACGACGACGGCGACACCCGGAGTGCCGCAGCTGTCGATCAACGATGTCACGGTGTCCGAACCGGACAAGGGCACGGTCAACGTCGAGTTCACCGTGTCGCTGTCGGCGCCCGGAAGCAAGGTGACGGTGAAATACACGACGGTCAACGGCACGGCGATCGAGCCTGCCGACTATCGCAAGAAGTCGGGGACGCTGACCCTGCTGGCCGGCACGGTGTCGAAGACCATCAAGGTAGCGGTCAAGGGTGAAATCCTCGGCGAGCTCGACGAGACCTTCACGGTCGTGTTGTCGGATCCGAAGAACGCCATGCTGCTCGACGGCGTGGGGCTCGCCACGATCGAAGACAACGACCCGCCGGCCGTGTCGATCGCCGACGCATCGTTGATCGAAGGCGACGGCGGCTCCAAGAACATGGTGTTCACGGTGTCGCTCACGAAGCCGCACACGGCTGCCGTGAAGGTGAAGTACGCGACGGCCGATCTGATTGCGACCCAACCGGGCGACTACAAGAAGAAGTCGGCGTCGGTGAGCATCATGAAGGGCAAGACGTCAGTGCAGATCAGGGTTGCTATCAAGGGTGACCAGACCATCGAGCCCGACGAGATCTTCATCGTGCAGATCTCCAACCCGCAGGGCGGCGCGACGATCGGCGACGGCATTGCGGCCGGCACCATCTTGAACGACGACTAGCACTGCCGGTACGAGCTCGCGTCCGGTCCGGGGTCACGTGACCCCGGACCGGACGCGTTGCGCGTCGCATGCCACAGCGACTCGCTAGCCTCTCGCCAATGCCCCAGAACGTGCCCGGTTTCGCGTTTTCGGATGACGCGCTCAAGGTCCGCGCGTTCATCTTCGACTTCTGGTGCGAGCACGGGCGCGGCCCGACGTTGCGCGAGGTGCACGAGGCGACAGGGCTCGAACGGCGAGAGATCACACAGGCGTACAAAGAGCTCCAGCTCGGCATCGTCATCACGGTCGACGAGGACACCCAGAACTGCAATCTGATCAAGGCGCCGCCGTTCTCGTCGTTTCCATCGCAGGTCCGCGCGTACGTCGACAACGAGTTCCATTCGTTCGTCGGTTGCGCGAGCGAAGCAGTGGCCTTCTCGCACATGCCGCCGTTCCACGACAAGACCGTCCGACTCGAGTCCCATTGCGCGTGTTGCCTGGGGCCGGTGACCTTGATCTCCAAGAACTTCGAACTGCAGTCGGTGACGCCCGAAGGTGTCATGCTCCACATCTCGCTGAGTCCGTACGAGTGGAACAATGTCGACATGCGACGGATGTGCGACGCGATGAACTACGTCATCGACGACGAGCACGCCGAGCGCTACGAACGCCAGACCGCCACGCGCGGCGTGCGCGTGAACTTCACACAGGCGAAGATGTTCGTGCAGGGCGTCGCCAACGAACGCATGTGGAACTACCACTGGAAGCCCGGAATCCTGAACCCCAAGGCCGTGATCAAGGGCTTTCAGATGATGGGCGTCGACACGTCACCTTGGGGTGAGTAGCGCTCGTAGCGCCCGCTGGTCGGGCTTGCCGGTCGCCAGGAGCGGCAACGCGTCGACGACGAGTACGCGTTCGGGGCACTTGTAGCGGGCGATCCCGCGTTCGTGGAACCACGCGCGCGCCCGCTCGACATCGAAGGTGTCGTCGACCACGACAACCGCGCCCACCCGCTCGCCCATGAGCGGATCGGGGTAGCCGACGGCGACCGCGTGGCGCACTGCCGGGTGCGCTTCGAGGGCGGCGGCGACCTCGGCGGTACTCACGTTCTCGCCACCTCGAATAATCACGTCCGTTACCCGACCGACGATTGTGACGGGGTCGAGTGTGGCGAGATCGCCGGTGCGAAACCAACCATCGGTGGTGAAGGCGTCGCGCGTGTGCGTCCCATCGAGATAGCCGACACAGACTTCGGGGCCGCGCACGAGCAGTTCGCCGTCGTCGCCAATGCTTAGTTCGACCTCGCCGATCGGCTGACCTTCAGTCACGATTGTTGGCGCCTCAGTCGATCCGTACGTTCGCTTGACGCGCGCGCCGAGTGCACGCGTGGCCTGTTCGACGAACGCGGTGCTGACGCCCGCGCCGCCACTCGAGATCAAACGGAGTGACGTCACGCGTGCGGGTGAGAATCCCGGCGCCCCCATGAGGGAGACGAAGAACGTGGGTGGACCGACCATGAAGGTCACGCGCTCCGACTCGATGAGGTCGAGCGCGTGCGCAGGATCCCAGCGCGCCATGAACACCGTCCGGAACGGCACGACGCCCGGCAGCGTGACACCGTTCAGCAGTCCTGAGATGTGCGCGCACGGCGCGGGCATCAGGACACAGTCCTCCGGCCCGAGTGCATGCGCGCTGGCCATAGTCGCGGCCTTGTAGGCCAACGTCGCCTGGGTATGGAGCGCGCCCTTGGGCGCGCCGCTGGATCCCGATGTCCACAACACAGCCGCGAGTTGCTCGCGTTCTTCCCACGGGCGCGTCACGGGTGCGCCGTGCGGAAGCGCGTCGAGGTCGAGCGTGAGGTCCGGCCGCAACTGCTCGCGCATCGTCACGGCCTCGGCCGGGCCGGCTTGATGATGGATCGGCGACGCGACTACACCGGCGCGCCAACACGCGCGGTACGCGATCGTGACCTCGACGCGGTTCGGGGACTGCCACGTGACCACCGCGCCGGGCTGGATACCTGCCGCGCGCAGGCCGCCCGCGACATCGGCGACGCGCGCATTGGTGTCGTCGGACGCGGCCACGGTCAGGAGCGCATCGAGCGACGGGCGGTCCCATGCGCCGCCCGGCGCGCGGTACGCGGCGGCTCGGGGCGAATGGAAGGTGGGGGAGAGCACGTCGCTACGGGCGATGGCGCTTCCAGCCGTCACTCGCGGGCGTCGAGCCGTCGAGCACGGCCCGGCCAATGAGATTGCGCTGGATCTCGACGGTGCCCGCGCCGATGCACAGGCCGCGGATGTCGCGGTACACGCGCTCGACCGGGTACTCGCGGCTGAAGCCGTAGCCGCCGAGCAGCTGGATCGCCTCGTCGCACACGAACTTGGCGGCCAGGTTCGCGGCCGTCTTCGCCATCGCCGTCTCGAGCGCCGGCGGCGTGCCGCCGGGACCCGCCATGTGCACAGCGCGCAGGAGCAGGAGCCGGGCGCCCTCGAGTTGCGTCGCCATGTCCGCGATCTTCCACTGGAGCCCCTGGAATGCGGCCAGTGGCTTGTCGCCGACGAGACGTTCGTGCATGTACTGGACCGCGTACTCGAGCGCGCCCTGCGCGGCGCCGACGCACATCGCCGCGTTGCCGCACCGTTCGTGGTTGATATGGGCAATAAGTGTCTTGAACGAGTCGCCGCTTTCGGGATCGCCCCGCACGAGCACGTCGTCGGATTCGACGCGAACTCCGTCGAACACCAGCTCGGCCTCACTGGTGGCGCGCAAGCCCATCTTCACGTGCGTTCCCGCGACGGTCACGCCGGGCGATTCGAGATCGACGACGACGGCGCCGATACCGCGTATCCCGAGGCTTCCCGGAAACCGGCACCACACGAGGCAGCAGCGGGCCTTGTGGCCGCCGGTCACGTAGTTCTTGTAGCCGTCGAGACGGAAGCCGTCGCCGTCAGGTGTGAGCTTGGCGCGCATGTGGCCGACGGCGCTGCCGGCCTCGGTCTCGCTGATGCCGATGCAGAAGAGCCCCTCGCCCGACGCGGCGATCGGCAACCACTTGTCGCGCATGGCGTCGTGGCCAAGGTGCTCGATTGCGCGCGGCGGCCCGTTGAAGATCAACTGGGCGAGGATCGCGCTCGACACGTCGGCGCGCGCGAGCTCCTCCAACACGATCGCGGCCTCGATGTCACCGAGGCCGGCGCCGCCCCACTGCTCGCCGATCGTGACGCCGAACAGTTCGGCTTTGCGCATGGCGTCCCACGCCCACTGGGGGAACTCCTCGGTCTCGTCCCCGTGGCGGGCCATTGGCGCCAGCTCGCGTTCGGCGAGGTCGCGCGCGAGTTGACGCAGAGCGGCTTGATCTTCGGTATCGGCGAATGGGGGAGTGGCTCGCGACTCGACCATCATGAAGCAGCGTACCTACGGGTCAACTCCGTCTTACGCGCCGCCGCCGAGCACGAACGTCAGCACAGCGTTGAGCACGTACAGCACGATCGCGCCGATCATCGCCGGCTTCACGACCGTCGAAGGGCCGAGAACCTTCCCCTTCTTTCCCTTGCCGCCCTTGGTGCCCTTGCTGCCCTTGGCCACAACCGAGGATCGGCCGTTGCGCCCTACCCCTTGAGGCGACCGCGACCGGGTCTAGGTTGTCGGCCGTGGCCGAGGGCAGCATCGACTTCTTCCGGGGCCAGCCCTATCCCGAGTGGGATGAAGCGCGGCGATCGGAGGCACCGGTCATCGAGGCTCGCGCCAGTCACGAGGATCGGATCACGTATCAGATCACGCGATACAAGGACGCCGAGGCTGTGCTGCGAGACGGCGAGGCGTTCTCGTCGTCGATCAACGCCGAGCACATCGGCCAGTTCATGGGCGATCTCATTCTCGCGATGGACGGCGCCGAACACCGCCAGTACCGCAACCTTGTCGCCAAAGCGTTTCGCGCCTCGCAGCTCGAGCGCTGGGACGACTCGCTCGTGCGACCGGCGATCACGAGGTTGTGCGATGTGATCGCGCCCCTCGGCCGTGCGGACCTGGTCGCGCACGTCACGTCGAAGTATCCGGTCGAGGTGATCTGCGGCATCGTCGGCGTGCCGCTCGAAGACGCACCGCAGTTCCATCGGTGGGCCGAGCAGATCAATACTGGCCCGCTTGACCCACCGGCCGGTCACGCGGCGTCGAAGGCCATGGTCGGGTACTTACGTCCGCTCGTCGAGGACCGGCGCGCGAACCCGCGCGGCGATTTCCTCTCCGACTTGGTGCACGCGCAGATCGACGGCGAGCAGCTATCGGAGAGCAAGCTGTACGGATTCTTGCGCTTGCTGTTGCCGGCAGGCGCAGAGACGACGTTTCGCGTCATGGGCAACTGTCTGCTCGCGCTGCTCACCCACCCCGAGGACTACGCGCGTGTGGTCACGGACCGGTCGCTTCTCCCCGACGTGATCGAAGAGACACTGCGGTGGGAGACGTCGGTGACGATGGTGTCGCGCGTCGCCATCCGTGACACCGAAGTTGCGGGGTGCCCGATCGCCGCCGGCGCGCCCATCGGCGTGTTGACGGGCTCGGCGAACCACGACGACGACCGGTGGGACGACGCCGACGAGTGGCGCCTGGGTCGCCCGGCGCAGCACCACCTCGCGTTCGGGACCGGCCAACATCAGTGCCTGGGCATGCACCTCGCTCGCTTGGAGCTGCGCGTCGGGCTCGACGTCATCCTCGCCCGGCTTCCAAACCTGCGTCTCGATCCCGATCGGGCCGACCAGGCCGTCATCGAGGGCTATGCGTTCCGGGGTCCTCGTTCGCTCCCGGTTGTGTTCGACCCGTCCTAGCCTTGCGGCTCAAGTTGCGGCGCCCGCGTCCGACGAGATGGCATGCGCGCGCCGATGCGAGAGTGGCTCCGGATCCGGTCTCCGCACGCCCGCGTGCTCGAAGGCCTCGCGCACGTCATCACGGCGCGCGCTGCGACAGCGCCGCCCGCACGAGCCCTCCCAGCACGTCGGGCTGTTTCGTTGCCTCCCAAGTAACCGGGAACACTCGCCAGCCTGCCGCTGCGAGCGCGCGCAGACGCGCCCGATCGGGGTCGTAGGCGTGCCGGCGTCCGTGCACCGAAAAGCCCTCGCATTCCAGGCCGAGCCGATAGGCGGCCACACGAAGTCGATCCGGTATCGGCAACCGTTGATAACGATCTCGGCGAAGAGCGCGGGGAAGTGACTCAGTACTGCTGGAAAACGTAGTTGCGTTCGCGAACGACGCGCATGGGCAGGTGCGGTTTCGGCGAATAGCGGTGGCCGGGATACAACACCGCATCGTCGGGAATGTGCGCCAGCCGCTGCGTGATGCTGTAGTAGATCTCGTCCGCGTCGCCCCCGGGGAGGTCGGTGCGGCCGCAGCCGTCGAGGAAGAGCGTGTCGCCCGACACGAGTCGGCCGTCTACGAAGAAGCACTGCGAACCGGGCGTGTGACCGGGTGTGTGTATCAACGTGATCGGCACCGATCCTACGTGGACCACGTCGCCGGAGTCGTGCAGCACGAGGTCCGAATCCGAGATGCCGGTCACCCGCTTCACCCCGAACGCCTCGGGTGCCTGCACGTGGACCGGCGCCGAGGCGCCCGGCAGCGCGAGCAACTCGGCCAGTCCTTCGATACTCCAACCCATGAGGTCGCCGCCGACGTGATCGGGATGCCAGTGCGTGACAAGCACACCGCTGAGCCGCATGCCGTCGGCGCCCAGCAGCTCGACGAGCTCCGCGACGCCGTACGCGGGATCGATCGCTACCGCATCACCCGTCTCACGGTCGCCGACGAGATACACGAAATTGACCATCTGCTGCGCGATCGGGTCCTTGGCCGCGAAGTCGCGGCCGGCGAGCAGCTGACGGAAGTAGAAGCGGCCGTCGCGCATGGTGCGGGAGGCTATCGCTTGGACAATGATGGCCTCGTGGGCTGCCCGCAGCACGATATCGAGGCGGTGCGGATCGCGACTCGGCGCGTATTGCGCAGCATCGACGAGCTCACTGACGCGCAGGCCGCCGATGCGTCGAGTCTGCCCGACTGGACGCGCGCCGAAGTCGTCGCCCACCTCGCCCGAAACGCGGACGGATTCCGACGGCTCGCCGAGGCCGCCGCCGCGGGCGAGCGCGCCACGATGTATCCCGACGGTGCGGAAGGCCGCGCCGCCGGGATCGCGGCCGGCCGCGGCGAACGTGCCACCGCGCTGGCCGCCGACTTGCGCCGCGCCACCGATGCGCTCATGGACTCTTGGCACGCGCTGCCGGCCGCGGCCTGGAACATCGGTGGCCGCACACCCACCGCGACCCGCACGATCGCGACCACCGTGTGGCTGCGGTTGCGCGAAATCGAACTGCATCACGTCGATCTCGACCTGGGCTACACGTGCACCGACTGGCCCGTCACGTTTGTGACACGTGCGCTCGCCGAAGCGATGACGACGTTGCCCGATCGTGCCACGGCGGGGCGGCCCGCAGTGAGCGCGCACTATCGGATCGAAGCGACCGACCACGGGCGCGGCTGGTCGGTCACCTTGGAAGGACACGACGCCACCGTCGACGCGCACGTCGATCCGAACGCCGAGTACGCCGCGGAGGTGACCGGCTGGGGCTGCGACGTGCTGGCGTGGCTGAACGGGCGCACGCCAGCGGGCGGCACGCTCACTGTGTCCGGCGACGAGATGCGGGCGCTGCGGCTCCCGCAGTGGTTTCCTTACCTCTAGGGCCCCCTCTCGGGGAAGTGTCGGGCCAAGCCACGCCGTCGTATCCTCTGCCAATGACGACGACCGCCTACCGCACCTGCCATCTCTGCGAAGCGACGTGCGGACTCGAACTCCACCTCGACGGGCGCTCGATCACGCTGGTACGCGGCGACCGCGACGACGTCTTCAGCCATGGCTTCCTGTGTCCGAAGGGCACCGCGCTGAAACACCTCGAGGCCGATGCCGATCGAGTGCGCCGACCGCTCGTGCGGCGCGGCGTGGACTTCGAAGAGGTGACGTGGGACGAGGCGTTCGCCGAGATCGACTGGCGGCTCACCGAGATTCGCGCGGAACACGGTGTCGACTCGATCGCGGTGTATCTCGGGAATCCGTCTGCCCACAACCTCGGGCCAATCGTCTACGGCCGCGTCGTGCTCCAGGCCGCACGTACGAACAACGTCTACAGCGCGAGCACCGTCGACCAGATGCCAAAGCAGGTCTCGGCCGGCTACATGTTCGGCGCCGCGCTTTCGATCCCGGTTGCCGATATCGATCGCACCGATTATTTGCTGATACTGGGCGCCAACCCGTTCGAGTCGAACGGCAGCCTCATGACCGCGCCCGACTATCCCGGCCGTCTCCGCGCCCTGCGGGCTCGCGGCGGCAAGGTCGTCGTCGTCGACCCGCGTCGAACGAAGACCGCCGACGAAGCCGACGAGCACCTTGCGATCCTCCCTGGCACCGACGCCCTGTTTCTGTTTGCGATCGCGCACGTGCTCTTCGCCGAGGGTCTCGCCGATCCGGGTCCGATCGCGGCCCACGTCGAGGGCATCGAGCAGGTGCGCGTCCTCGCGCAGGAGTTCGCGCCCGAGGTGGTCGCTGCCGCGTGCGGGATCGACGCCGACACCGTCCGTCGGACGGCGCGCGAGCTCGCGTCGGCGCCGACCGCGGCGGTGTACGCGCGTATCGGTACGTGTACGCAGGAGTTCGGGACGCTGGCGTCGTGGCTCGTCGATGTCCTCAACGTGCTGACCGGCAACCTCGACCGTCCCGGTGGCGCGATGTTCGCCAGGCCCGCGGCCGGCAGCGCGAACACGGGCGGCACGCCGGGGAAAGGGCGGGGCGTGAAGTTCGGCCGCCGGCGGTCGCGGGTGCGCGCCCTGCCGGAGTTCTTCGGTGAGTTCCCGGTCGTGTGCCTCGCCGAAGAGATCGAGACGCCGGGCGACGGCCAGATTCGCGCGCTGCTCACGCTCTCGGGCAATCCGGTTGTCTCGAATCCCGACTCGGACCGGCTCGATCGGGCGTTGGCGACCCTCGACTTCATGGTCAGCGTCGACATGTACGTGAACGAGACGACGCGCCACGCCGACGTGATCCTGCCGCCGGAAGCGGAGCTCGCGCGCGGGCACTACGACCTCGCGTTGTACAACCTCGCGATCCGCAATGTCGCGAACTATTCGCCGCCGCTCGTCGACCTCGAACCCGGTGAGATGCCCGAATGGCAGATCCTCGTGAAGCTCGGTGGCATCTTCAGCGGGCTGGGGCCGGACGCCGACATCGATGCCCTGGACGACTTCGTCATCCGCACCCTCGTAGAGAAGGCCGTCGCCCGTCCCGGCGCCATCGAAGGATGCGACCCCGACGAGATCATGAAGGAGCTCGCGAGTCGGCGCGGCCCCGAACGTGTCCTCGACTTCATGCTTCGCACCGGTCCGTACGGCGATGGCTTCGGTTCCGATCCCGACGGATTGACACTGGCAACCCTCGAAGCGAACCCGCACGGCGTTGATCTCGGTCCGCTCGAACCGCGTATTCCCGAGGTGTTGCGCACTCCGTCGGGCAAGATCGAACTCGCGCCCGAGGCGTGCGTCGAAGACGTCACGCGCTTGCGCGAGGCGCTCGACCGCCGGCGCGTGAAGGGCGCGCTCGTGCTCGTTGGACGCCGCGACTTGCGGTCGAACAACTCGTGGATGCACAACATCCCGGTGCTGGTGAAGGGCAAAGCCCGTTGCACCGTGCACGTCCACCCCGACGACGCGGCCCGTGTCGGCGTCGCGGACGGCGCGGCCGTGCGCGTGCGTTCGACCGCTGGTGAGATCGTCATCACCGCCGAGGTGACCGACGCGGTGCGGCCCGGTGTCGTCAGCATCCCTCACGGCTGGGGCCATGACTACCCCGGCGTGCGCATGACGGTGGCGGAGGCGAACGCGGGCACGAATAGCAACGTGCTCGCGCGCACCGACCTGTTCGACCCGTTGTCGGGGAACGCCGTGTTGAACGGCATCCCGGTGGAGCTGGCGCCCGCGTAGTCCTCAGCTCGGCCGCAGCGCCTGCGCGACGTCGGCCATCATGGCGACGTAGCCGTCGCAGTCCTGCGTCTTGTCGGTCGCCATCTGTTTCGCGTCGAGGCCGCCGGGAAAGATCGGCGGCACATAGAACTCGAATCCGTCACCGCTGAGCGCGTCCGCGATGCCGGCGGCGCAGTCGGCGGCCGGGACCTTGTCGATGTCGAAGAGCGCGGGCTCGTTGTCGGGCTGGTCCCAGATTTCGGTCGCGATCGGTCCCGGCAGGACGAGCTTCACGTCGACGCCGGTGCCGCCGAGGTCGACGGCCATCGCCTCCGCGAAACCGCACAGTGCGTACTTGGCCGCGTTGTACGCAGCTTCGTTGGGAATGGGGATGCGCCCGCCCATGCTCGACACGAAGAGCACCGTGCCGGATTCCCGTTCGAGCATCTGGGGCAGGATCGCAAGGCTCATCCGGACCGGGGAGTGGAAGTCGACGTCCATGACGTGCGCGATGTCCGCGGCGGTGAGCTCCGTCACCCGTGCCCGCTTCGGAATGGCGGCATTGTTGACCAGCGCGTCGAGTCCGCCGAACGCATCCCACGCGTCGCGCGCCACCTTCTCCGCACCCGGCAGGTCACTGAGGTCGACGCCCCACATCTGCGATTCAGGCGCATGCTCGTGACACTGCGCGAGCACCTCCCGGAGACGATCCTCGCGTCGCGCGACGATCCCGACGGTGGCGCCGCGGGCGGCGAGCAGCGGCGCGAGCGCCGCGCCGATCCCCGACGACGCGCCGGTGACGAGGACCCGCGCCCCGTCGAGCTTCACGAAGACTTCTCCCTCGATTCGTGCGCGGCCCACGAGAACACGCCCTTCGACATCGTCGACGCTTCCTGCTTGGCGCGCGCGCCGAAGACCTCGGCGCGGACTGCGTGCACACCCGCGTCGCCGGGTGCCGCCTGCGCCGCGAGCTCGGCGAGGTGGCCGGCGAGTCGGAGATCGCCGGCCGCGGCAATCTCGCGCGCGCGGTCGGCGACCTTCGCAGCCCCGCCCGCCAGCGCCGCGAGCTCATGGGCGAGCTGCCCCGCCGGCGCGGGCTTGAGGTGCGACGGGTCACCGTCGTACCAGCCGCCGTAGAAGCGCCAGATGTTGCGCACGATGAACTCGGGCTCGTCGTACACGGGCCGCAGATACGGACGGTCGAGCAAGTGCTGCGGCGCCCGAACCGTGTGCACGATGTCGTCGAGGCGCGCGCCGTCGTTCATCAGCTGCAGCGTTTGGTCGAGCAGTGACTCGAGCAGCTCGGCACCCTCCGTGAGCGCACGCCGCACACGATCCGCACCCACGATCGGCAAGCCGTGGCCCGGCAGTAGCACCTCCGCGTCGAGCGCGTCCATCGTGCGGAACGCAACCGCCCAATCGCGTGGGTAGCGCTGTACCTTCTGCGGGTTGCCGCAGTTGGGTGACGCCCAGATGAACAGGTCACCAGCGCAGAGGATCTTGCGAACGGGCGACCACACCCATGTCCCGTCGTCGGTCTCGCCGCGCGCGTGATGCAGTTCGAACCGTTCGCCGCCGAAGTCGAGGATGAGCTCGGTGCGATACGTCTCGTCGGGATAGCGGTAGTTCACGGGCCACGAGAGACCAGGCGCTCGGAACTGCCGCTGGTTGATGGCCGCGTTGTAGCCGCTCGTGAGTTTGTAGCGCTCGAAGCGCTCGGCGACGAGTTCGTGGGCGACGACACGCGGCGGTGCCCAGCCATTGGTCCGCGCTTCCGCTTCGTAGAGATCGACGCCGAACACGTGGTCGACGTGGCCGTGGGTGAAGATCGCGGTGTCGAGCCGCTGGTCGGACCAGCCGCGCACGGCTTGTTGCACCACCGGCGCGTGAAACGTGCTGCTCGTGTCGACCATCACCAGGCCCGGATCGGTGGCGAAGATCGCCGAATTGGCGAACGCATCGACGAACGCGACGCCCGGCTGCACCTCCGCCAGCTCGCCGCTGGCGGCGAACGGGTGATGCTTCTCGGTCGACGCCTCGCCGGTGAACAGCCGGTCGGCCCGCTCCAATAGGTCCATGCTCCGGAGTGTGTCCGGACCACGCATTGCGGCGAAAATCAGAACCTGTTTCAATTTCTCCCGTGGCGACCACTCCCGTCGACGAACCCACCGGCGCCCTGGCCCGCAGCCAGGCCGCCCGCCGGCGCCGCGTGCTCGACGCGACGTTCCAGCTCGCAGCCGAAGGCGGCTTCGATGCCGTACAGATGCGCGACGTCGCGGCCGCGGCCGACGTGGCGCTCGGCACTGTGTACCGATACTTCTCGTCGAAGGAACGTTTGCTGTTGGCGGCGATGGCGGAACAGCAATCAGATCTGCGCGAGTACCTCGTGCACCACCCGCCGACCGAGGTCACGGCGGCTGATCGTGTGCTCGCCGTGCTCGCGCGCGCCAACCGCTCACTCCGCCGTTACCCCGACGTCACCACCGCGATGGTGCGCGCGTTCGGGTCGGCACAAACCGAGAACGCCGACATCGTGCGTCAGGTCACCGAGATCATGACAACGATCATTACCGGCGCGGTGCAAGGCGCCGATCGGCACGCGCCGACCGAGCGCGAGGTACGAGTCGCGCGGATCCTCATGCAAGTATGGCTGTCGTCGCTCAACGGATGGGTGTGTGGTGTCGATGGCCCCGAGCGCGTCGACGAAGATCTCGGCGCGGCAACGCGTCTGCTCCTGCCCGGATGAACCGCCATTTCAACTTCGCCGATCTGTTCGAGCTCGCGGCCGCCAAGGTGCCCGACCGGACGGCCGTGATCGACACTCGGCGGCGCGTCACGTACCGCGAGCTCGAAGAACGCGCGAACCGCCTCGCCCATGCGTTACGCGCCGCCGGTGTAGAAGCGGGTCAGCACGTCGGGATCATCGCCACCAACTGCATCGAGTGGGTCGAGACGATGTGCGCGGTCTACAAGATCCGCGCCCGCGTCGTAAACGTGAACTTCCGCTACGTCGAACACGAACTGCGCTACCTCTTCGAGAACTCCGACCTCGTCGCACTCGTGTACCAGCGCGAGTACGCGCCGCTCGTGATCGCTGCACGCGACTCGCAACCCGCGCTGCAGACGTTCGTCCGGATCGAATGGGACGGTGCCGATGCCGACGATGCCGTGCTGAATCCGAGCGAATTCGAAGCTCTGCTCGCCGCTCATTCGCCGGCCCGTGACTTCGAGGAGCGATCGGACGACGACGTCTATTTGCTGTACACGGGCGGCACGACGGGAATGCCCAGGGGTGTCATGTGGCGCCACGAGGACGTGTACTTCGCGCTCGCGGGCGGCATCGACGTGTTCACGAGCGAACGGGTGCAGCGCGCGAGCGAAGCGAGCGAGAAAATCGACGCGTCACAGCCGAGCGGGCTGGTGATGATGCCAGTGCCGCCGCTGATGCACGGCGCGGGCCAGATCGGCACGTTGCGCGCGCTCTTCGAGGGGAACACCGCCGTACTCATCGACAAGTTCGAGGCCGGCGCCGTGTGGGACCTGATCCAGCGGGAACGCGTAAACGTCATCTCGATTACTGGGGACGCGATGGCGCGGCCCCTCGCGGACGAGCTCGAACGTCGCCACGGTGACATCGACGTCTCGTCGGTCGTCTCGTTCAGCAGCACCGCCGCGATCTTCTCGCAGACCGTCAAGGAGCAGCTCCAGCGGCTGCTCCCGGAGTACACGGTGATGACCGACTCGATCGGTTCCACCGAGTCGGGCGCGAACGGCATCCGGATCGTGCAAAAGGGCGACGCGCCGAAGGAAGGCGTCACGTCGGTGCAGCCCGTCGCGGACACCGTGGTGCTCGACGACGACCTCGAACCGATTGTGCCCGGCTCCGACGTGGTGGGTCGCGTCGCGCGTGGCGGCAACATCCCGCTCGGCTACTACAACGATCCGGTGAAGACCGCGGAGGTGTTCGTCACCGATACGCGCGGACGTCGGTGGGCGATTCCCGGCGACTACGCGCGCGTCGAAGCCGACGGTCGCATCACGCTCCTCGGGCGCGGCTCCGTATCGATCAACTCGGGTGGCGAGAAGATTTATCCCGAAGAGGTCGAAGGCGCGCTGAAGTCGCATCCCGACGTCTTCGACGTGCTCGTGGTCGGACTCCCCGACGATCGGTGGGGCGAACGCGTCACCGCGCTGCTGCAACCGCGTCCGGGGCGCACGCCCAATCTCGAGGAACTACAGACGCACTGTCGAGCGCAGCTCGCCGGGTACAAGGTGCCGCGCGACCTGCTCCTCGTCGACGAGGTGCCGCGCCTGGCGAACGGCAAGCCGGACTATCGATCTGCGAAGGACCGCGCGCGCACGCTCGCAGGGATTGACTAGCCTCACCTCTCGGGCGGGGTTGGGCACCCAGAGAACGCTGGGATCCTCCGCAGGGCGGTCGATGATTCATCGTATGAGAACCCGCACGCTCGCACTCTCCGCAGCGGTCGCGCTCGGTGGACCGTTGTTTGCGAGCACGACGGCCGCACCCGCGTCCGCGCAGAGCGTGACGACGCAGACGTCGGTGATGGGCCCGAGCCTGCTGAATGCCGACCAGCTCGTGCGCTGGTACACCACGCGCGGGTACGGCCCCGCGAAACTGCCGCCACTGAACAACGACGTGCGGGCGCTCGCGCAGCTCTTCATCGACGAAGGCGCGTTCGAAGGTGTCCGCGGCGACATGGCGTTCGTGCAGGCCGTGCTCGAAACGGGCGGCTTCTCGTATGTCGCGGCCGGACAGATCCGCCCCGAGTTCAACAATTACGGCGGCATCAACGCGAACGACGGCCGGCGCAAGGGCACGACGTGTGCCGAGGAAGTCCTCGACGCGCCGCTCGCATCGCGTTGCTTCTCCACACCGCAGATCGGCGTGCGGGCGAATATCCACTTGCTGCGTAGCTACGCCGACCCGACCGCAATCGGCCTTCCGGATCGCGTGCGCTCGGCCCCGACAGATCGCGACGGCATCGCGCCGATCTGGGAGCTGTTCGGCGGGAACAGCGCGACGGGCAAGCTCATCTGGGCGTCGGCGCACGACTACGGCCTGCGCATCATCGAGCTCTACTCCTTCGCGCTCGTGCTCAACGGCGCGCGCGCCGAATGCTTGCCGTACTTCCCGGGCAGTAACGATCTCAAGAGCGGCAACGGCTACTGGGTCGCGACCAGTGACGGCGGTGTGTACTCGTTCGGCACCGCGCTGTTCCGCGGATCGATGGGTGGCCAGCATCTCAACGGTCCGATCATCAACGCCGAAGCCCGAACCGATGGCGCCGGCTACTGGCTGATGGGGTCCGACGGCGGCGTCTTCTCGTTCAACACGCCGTTCCACGGTTCGATGGGCGGCCAGCGCCTGAACCAGCCGGTGAACGGCATGGAAGTCACCAATGACAACGGCGGCTACTGGCTCGTTGCCGACGACGGCGGCATCTTCGCCTTCAACGCGCCGTTCCTCGGCTCCATGGGTGGCCAGCGGCTGAACCAGCCCGTGCTCGGGATGGAACGCACGAAGGCGGGCGATGGCTACTGGCTGTTCGCCCGGGACGGCGGGATCTTCGCGTTCAACGCGCCGTTCCTCGGGTCGCTCGGCGGCCAGGCCATCTCCGCGCCGATCATCTCGATGCAACGCACCGCCAGCGGCAACGGCTACTGGATGCTCGGCGCCGACGGCAAGGTCTACCCGTTCGGTGACGCGGCCGACTTCGGCGGCATCGCGGGCTGTACGAACTACGGCTTCGCGATGCGACTGCTGGTCACGCCCACCGGCAACGGCTACTGGATCGCGACGTCGAGCGGCGCGGTCGTGCCGTTCGGCGACGCCCGCCGGCTCGGCTTCCCGTCGCGCCTCGCCGGCCATCCCGTCGGCCTCATCTTGGCGCCGTAACTCGTACTTGCGCCCGATGCGGCCCGTGCGGGCCGGTTGCGGCGCAAGTTGCGTGGTTGTGCGCAGGCAGGAAATCGACTCTGTGGAGAGAACCGGTCGCTGAGCAGCCGGATTTCGACTCTGTGGAGAGACCGGACGGAGGCCCGGGACAGCCGCAACCGCGGTTCGCTTCGCGTCGAGAGCGCGTCGAGCACGGTAGTCTCCGACTGAGAGAACCCACGGGGAGCTCGGGGGAACCGGGCTGAGAGGGTGGCTCCGCGAGCGTGCTCGCACCGCCACCGACCCCTCGAACCTGCTCCGGGTAATGCCGGCGGAGGGAGGGACATGGCCAGCGCTCCCGGCACAACCGCAATCGTGTGCGCAGGCGGTGATCCGGTCGACCCAACGCTGCGCGCGCGCCTCCCCGGTGATGCATTGGTCATTGCCGCCGATTCGGGCGTCCACACCGCGACGACACTCGGACTACGGGTCGATCTCGTCGTGGGCGACCTCGACTCGATCGACAGCGCCGCCCTCGACGCAGTGGTGGCGACCGGCGCGCGAGTCGAAGCGCACCCGCCGGACAAGGACGCGACCGATCTCGAACTTGCGCTCGACGCCGCGGTGCGCGCGGGTGCGCGCCGGGTCGTGCTCGTCAGCGGGGGTGGTGGCCGCGTCGACCACCTGCTCGGCAACGCGCTGTTGTGGGCGGCGACGGCGTACGCGGCCGTCGAGCTCGAGGCGTACGTCGACCGCGCCCGTGTGCGCGTCGTCCACGGCGGCAACGCGGTGGAGCTGCGCGGCGCAGTTGGCAGCCTGGTAACGCTGCTGCCGGTCGGTGGGGCGGCCAGCGGAATCGTGACGACGGGCCTGCGCTGGCCGCTGCACCGCGAGGACCTGGCGCCCGGCACGACACGCGGCGTCAGCAACGAGATGGTGAACCCAACGGCCGTGGTGTCCGTCGAAGTCGGATCACTGCTGGTCGTCCAGCCGGATACCGGAACAGGAGTCGTTTCATGATCGTCGACATCGAGGTCATTCCTCAGCCCCTCGGCCCTCCCGACGACCGCTATCGGCATGTCGAAGCGGCGATCGCGGTCGCCGCGCAGTCAGGCCTGCACTACGAGGTCAACGCGCTGGGCACGACGATCGAAGGACCAGCCACGGCGCTGTGGTCGGTCGTGCGGCGGATGCACGAGGCGACGCTCGGCTCGGGCGCCGCGAGTGTCGTCACCGTCGTCAAGCTCGCGGCGCATGCGGACGATGACGACCAGCCGACGATCGACTCGTTGACCCGGAAGTTCCGGTCATGAGACCGGTGCATCGCGTCGTCGGGCTCCTCCCGCCCCTCGGCTTTCTCGTTGTGCTCCTCGGCGCGTGGGAGTTGTACGTGCGCACCGACCGCATCGAGGACTACGTGCTGCCCGCGCCGACGCGGGTCGGACGCGAGTTCTTCTCGATGGCGCCCGATCTCGGGCGCGACGTCTGGATCACGACGGTCGAGGCGGTCGCCGGTCTCACGATCGGTGCTCTCGTCGGCGTCGCACTCGCATTGGCAATCGCGCGGTATGCGTTCGCGCGCCGCGCGATCTACCCGGTGCTCGTCGTCTCGCAGACGGTGCCCGCCATTGTGCTGGCACCGGTACTCGTCGTGTGGCTCGGTTTCGAGGAGCTCACGCCCAAGATCGTCGTCGTCGCGCTCGTAACGTTCTTCCCCGTCGTCGTGAGCACGGTCGATGGTCTCGTCAACGCCGATCGCGAGCAGCTCGATCTCGTCCGCAGCTACGGCGGGAGCCGCGCGCAGCAGCTCCGGTTGGTACAGATCCCGTCGGCGCTCCCGGCGTTCTTCGCCGGTCTGAAGATCGCGGCGACGTACGCGGTGGTCGGCGCAGTGATCGCCGAGTGGATGGGTGCGTCACACGGGCTCGGCCTGGTAATGGAACGATCACGGACGGCGTTTCGCAACGATCGTGTCTTCGTCGCGGTGGTGGTCGTCGCGCTCCTGAGCCTGGTGTTGTTCGCGCTGGTGCGCGCGCTCGGACACGCCGCGACCCCGTGGTTGGCGGCCACGCTCGCGCTCGTGCTGGTCGTTACCGGGTGCGGCGGAGACGACGACAGTGCCGCCGACGACCGCACGGGCGAAATGCGGCACGCGACGTTGGTGTTGAACTGGACGCCGAACGCGCACCACCTCGGCGTGTACGCGGCCGCCGAACGTGGGTGGTACGAGGACGCCGGGATCGATCTGGAGATCGTCGAGTCCGCGACCGGCGGAACCGCCGAACCCGCCGTGGGGAATGGCGAGGCCGAGTTCGGCATCAGCATCGCGGAGGCCGTGCTGCCGGCGCGCGCCGAGGACATCCCGATCGTGTCGATTGCGACGATCCTGCCGGTCAACGATTCAGCGCTGATGTCGCTGGCCGAGGACGGCATCGAACAGCCGTCCGACCTCGCGGGCGCGACGTACGGAGGCTACGGCGGACCACTCGAAACCGAGATCATCAACACGCTCGCCGAGTGCGGCGGGGTCGACCCCACCGCCGTGCGCCACGTCGAGGTCGGCAATGTCGACTACCTCGCCGGCATGGACGCCGACCGCTTCGACGCGGCGTGGATTTTCTCCGGTTGGGACGCGCTCCGGGCAACGGAGGTGGAAGGCGTCGACGTCGACCTGTTGCGTTTCGAGGATCACTTCGACTGCATCCCGAACTGGTACACGCCGCTGTTCATTGCCAGCGAGGACCTCTTGGCCGACGATCCCGAGCTGGTGCGCGACTTCCTCGAGGTAACCACGCGTGGGTACGAGCTTGCGGTCGAAGACCCACACGCCGCCGCAGAGTCGATGCTCGATGCCGTGCCGGAGATGGACGAGACGTTGCTCCGCGCCGCAGCCGACTACTACGCGACTCGTTTCACGGTCGACGGCGCGCCGTTCGGCACGCAGGAACGCGCGGTCTGGGCGACATTCGAGGCGTTCCTTCGAACCGCGGGCTCGATGGACGAGGCCGTTGTCGTCGACGATGCATTCACCAACGAGTTCCTACCGAGCGGGTGACGCATTCGGCGTCCGCCGGCGCGCCGATCGCGCTGCACGGCGTCGCGCACGCCTACGCGGGTCCGCCGCGGGTCGAAGCGCTCGCCCCGATCGATCTCGACATCCCCGCAGGACAGCTCACAGCTGTGATCGGGCCGAGCGGGTGTGGCAAATCCACGCTGCTGCGAATCCTGGCGGGACTTGTCGCCGCGACCGCTGGTGACGCACGCGTCGGCGATGAACCGGTCAACGGACGGCCGGGATACGTCGCGTTCCAGCCGCAGCGCGACCTGCTGTTGCCGTGGCGACGGGCGCTCGCGAACGCGACGCTCGGAGCCGAAGTCGCGGGGGTACCGCGCGACGATGCGCGCGCCGCCGCTCACGCGCTGCTCGAGCGCTTCGGTCTCGCCGGCTTCGAGGACGCATGGCCGGCCTTGCTCTCAGGAGGAATGCGCCAGCGCGTCGCTCTGCTCCGCACGTTCCTCGTGCCGCGCCCGGCGCTGCTGCTCGACGAACCATTTGGTGCCCTCGACGCGATCACGCGTGGCGGAATGCAGGAATGGCTCCAGGCCGTATGGGCGACCGACCGGCGCACGACGCTGGTCGTGACGCACGACGTGGAAGAAGCGCTGCTGCTCGCGGACCGAGTGCTCGTCATGTCGCCGCGGCCCGGTCGCATCGTCGTCGACCGCATGGTCCCGCTCGTCCGCCCGCGTCGCACGCGCACGGTCACCGATCCCGCGTTCGTCGCACTCAAGCGCGAACTTCTCGATGCGCTGACCCCGTAACCTGCCGTCATGGCGCGCGTTTCGAAGGCGATCGTCGACGGCGCGGAGGAGCTCGCGCGGCGCGACAAGGTGCTGCGGCGGATGTTGAAGGAGCACGGCCCGCCCGACCTGCGACGCAGTCGACCCCGGCGCCCGCACTTCGCCGAGCTGGCCCGCATGATCTGTTACCAGCAGCTGGCCGGACGCGCCGCCGCCGCGATACACGGCCGTTTCGAGGGCCTGTTCGAAGGGCCGCCGACGCCGGCGGCCGTGTTGGCGCTGGCGCCCGAGCAACTGCGCGCGGTGGGGCTCTCGGGGGCGAAGGCGGCGTCGATCGCCGACCTGGCCGAGAAGGTCGACGCGGGGCTCGTCGAGCTCGACCGCGTCGCCCGCCTGCCCGACGATGAACTCATACGTGAGTTGGTGCTCGTACGCGGCATCGGAGAATGGACCGCGCACATGTTCTTGATGTTCCAGCTGGGCCGGCTCGACGTGTGGCCGACACTCGACCTGGGTGTGCGCATGGGCTACGCCCGCATGTACGCGCTGCCCGAGCCGCCGAAGCCCACGGAACTCGCGATCGCGGGCGAGCGCTTCGCACCCTTTCGCTCGTTGGTCGCGTGCTGGTGCTGGCGGGCGATGGACACCGTGGTCCCGGAGTGAACCGTCGGCGCGACTGTGTCGTCATGGCGGTGGTGCTCACTTCGATCGTCGCGGGCTGCGGCGACGACGACCCCGACGTCGTGGCGATCTACGGCGACTCACTGTCGGCCGAAGCGCAGCCGTACCTAGAGATGCTCGCCGGCGCGAGCGGACGCGAGCTGGAACCGGGGTTTTTCTGGGGCACCGCGCCGTGTGACTGGGTCGACGACATCGAGCAGCGCACCCCGCGCGACGAGCCGGTCGCGATCGTCATGGCATTCGCAGGCAACAATGTCACGCCGTGTACCGATGGCGCGACCGGCACCGCGCTCGCCGATCAGTACGAGCGTGACGTGCGGCGCGGCGCCGTCGCCGCGACGAGTGCGGGCGCGCATGTCGTTCTGGTCGGGCCGCCAGATATGGACGCGCCGCTGTACCGCGAGCACGCGCCGCTGATTCGCGCGCGGATGGAAGACATTGCGGATGAACTCGCCGACGTCGAATTCGTCGATGGACGGGAGCTGCTCTCGCCCGACGGTTTCGCGCCCGCGCTGCCGTGTCGGGAGGACTTCGGTGAGGACGCGGCACACGGCTGTACGGATGGCGAGATCGTCGTGCGCCACGAGGATGGCGTCCACTTCGATCCACCCGGACCAGACGGGTTCTCGGCCGGCGCGAACCGCTGGGCCCGCACCCTGCTCTCCGGTTTCGAGGATCGCAGCCCCTAGCCCACCTCCCCCCGATGCGTCGATAGACCGAGATTTTTGGGGGTCTATCGACGCACGACGCGCGGGGAGTGCGCGTTAGGCGATCGCGCCGACGGACTTCAGCGCGGCGACCTCATCGGCCGCGAATCCCCAATCGACGAACGCGGTGTCGGTGTCGGCTCCCGCCGCGACCGGGGCGCGCGTCACCATGGTCGCCGTGCGATCGAACCGCGGCGCTGGCGCCGGCTGAGGCGCGCCGTCGACCTCCGTGAAGGTGCCGCGGGCGACATTGTGCGGATGGGCGCGCGCCTCGGACATCGACAGGACCGGCGCGAAGCACACCTCGTGTCCCGCGAAGAACTCAACCCACTCGGCGCGGGTGCGGGTGCGGAACACAACGGCGAACCGTTCGCGCAGCACCGGCCACTGCGTGCGATCCATTTGCTGCGCGGGGTCGAGATCTCCGAGATCGAGGAGGGCGAGCAGGTTCGCGTAGAACCTCGGTTCGTAGGACGCGATGGAGACGTATTCGCCGTCGTTGGTCTCGTACACGTTGTAGAAGTGGGCGCCGCCGTCGAGCAGGTTGGTGCCGCGCGGCCCCCAACCGCCCATGGCGTCGATCCCAAAGAAGATGCTCATCAACTGCGCGCTCCCGTCGACCATCGCCGCGTCCACGACCTGGCCGCGACCGGACTGCGCCCGCTCGAGGAGGGCGGCGAGGATCCCGAGTACGACGAGCGATCCGCCTCCACCGAAGTCGGCGAGCAGGTTGATGGGCGGGACGGGCGGTCCGCCAACGCCTCCGATGTGGGCCAGCACGCCCGCGATGGACAGGTAGTTCACGTCGTGGCCGACGTCGTCGGCGAGCGGACCGTCTCGGCCCCAACCTGTCATGCGTGCGTACACGAGCCGAGGATTGCGGCTGCGGCACGCATCGGGGCCGACACCGAGCCGTTCGGCGACGCCGGGCCGGAATCCTTCGAGGAAGACGTCCGCACGCTCGCACAGGCGCAGGACGACGTCAGCGGCATCGCGGTGCTTCAGGTCGATCCCCGCGCTGTGGCGGCCGCGGTCGAGCACCGAGTACGGCGACACGCCGCTGCCCGTGCGCACGTCGGTGGCGCGATCGAGGCGCAGGACATCGGCGCCGAGGTCGGCGAGCAGCATGCCCGCGAACTGCACGGGGCCGATGTTGGGGACTTCGATGACACGCATCCCAGCGAGGGGTCCAGCCATGCTGCGGTCAGTCCAGGTTGAGCACGCGCGCCGCGTTCTCGTACAGGAGCTTCGGCCATACGTGGTCGCGGAACGGCACGTTCGGGAGCTCCGCGAAAATCCGGTGCGCGGGCGCGACCTCAACCGCCCGCACATCGTGTTGCTCGACCGCGCGCACGACGTCACGGATCGTGTCCATCCCGCGATTCGGGTCGGCGGACCACGAGGCAAGAAAGCGATGGGGATGTTCACGGACGGCGCGGCGCGCGTCGTCGCTTGTCGAAACGTCGACCAGGCCCACGAGGACGCCGCACCGGTCCATGGTGTTGACCTGGAGGTCGACCGGATCCTGGTCGGGGGCGATGTCGCCGTCACCGCGCGTCGCGATCGTGCACAACAAGTCGACGACACCGTTGGCAACCGCGAGTTCGAATGCGTAGCTCATGTGAGTAGGGAAGGTACTCCGTGTGCAAACAAACCGTCAGATGAGCGGCGGCGTCGGATGTAGGAGCAACTCGCCGGAATGACAACGGCGTCAACCGGGAAGAGATAACCAGAGTGCCCATCAGCCGGCCCACCGACTCGTCCTCGACAGCGCGGTGGTCCGGCGGCCGGACGCGACTCCACTCGCGATCGTCTGCGTCGCCCGTCCCGTCCCGGAGCGTCCCCGTCCGTAGCCCCGGTACGGTCTCGGTGTGCACGATTGGGGGCACGCATCAGAGCTCGCCGACGTGCGCGGCGAGGTCGCGATCGTCGGGATCGGCGAAACGGCATACACGAAGGCGTCGGGCCGGAGCGCGCGCGAGATCGGTGCCGAAGCCGCGGCGCGCGCGATCGCCGATGCGGGGCTGACGCCCGCCGACATCGACGGCATCACCTGGTCGGGCGCATTCGCCGACTTTGACGCGACGGCGTTTCACGAGCACTTCGGCACGACTCACGAGATGTGGACGTCGGCGTGGGGCGGCGGCATGGCTTGGGCCGCGACCGCGCCCTACCTCGCGGCACACGCGCTGCGCGAACACCGCGCTCGACACGTGCTCAACGTGTTCCCGGTGGCGTGGGCAACGCAGCGGGAGTCGATGACCGGCGGACCGGGCGAGGTGCACGCGAAGCAAGCGTCGAAGCAGAACCTCGAAGTACCGTTCGGCTGGTTCCCGCAGCCCGTCTACTTCGCGACGATCATGCGACGTCACATGCTCGAGTTCGGCACGACTCCGGAACAGTTCGGCGCGGTTGCAGTCGCGTGCCGGCGCCACGCGAACCGCAATCCCGCCGCAGTCATGTACGAACGCACCATGACGATCGACGACTATCTGAACTCGCCGCTGCTCGCCGATCCGTTGCGTCTGTTCGACTCGTGCCTGATCTCAGACGGCGGCGGGGCGTTCGTCACAACCAGCGTCGAGCGCGCCCGCGATCTGGCGCGACCCCCGGTCGTCGTCGCGGGTGTCGGCGAGGGGTACTCGGCGAGCGGCGCGAACTGGGCGCAGCAGCGTGTGTTCACGAGCACCCCCCAGGTGTTTTCGGCCCCGCCGGCGTTCGCAATGGCGCAGTGCACGCCGAGCGATGTCGACGTGCTCACGGTTTACGACCCGTTCACTGTGGTCAGCCTCATGCAGATCGAAGACATGGGCTTTTGCCCGAAGGGCGAAGCCGGTGCGTTCGCCGAGGGGAACACGCTGCACGCCGACGGCGGTGTCCTGCCGTTCAACACCCACGGCGGACTCCTGTCGCACGCGTATGTGCTCGGCATCGCCCACGTCATCGAGTGCGTGAAGCAGCTCCGAGGCGACGCACCCGCGCAGGTACCGGACTGCGAGGTTGCGGTCTATGGTGGCTACACCGGCCATATGGCGAGCACGCTCGTGCTGACTCGGGATCGCTGACGATGGCGATTCGCCGCGACGACTTTCCGCTTCCCGATCTGGCCGATGCACTCACGGCACCGTTCTTTGCCGCCGCCGCCCGCAACGAATTGTCGATTCCGCGGTGCGACCGCTGCGGTCGGTATATCTGGTACCCCGCGCCCGCATGCCCGACGTGCGGCGGGACGCCGTCGTGGGTGGTTGTATCGGGAACGGCGACGCTCTTCTCTTGGGCGGTCGTGCGTCGCCCGTTCCTTCCCGCGTTCTCGGACATGGTCCCGTTCGTCACCGCCCTCGTGGGATTGGCCGAGGACCCGACGGTCCGGCTCGCGACGTACCTCGTCGACTGCGCCGCCGACGCGCTGTCGGCCGACGCGCCGGTGGTGGTCGACTTCCGCCCGCTGTCGTTTCCGACCGTGCCCGACCGCGCCGTGATCGTCCCCATGTTCCGATTAGGCGCGCATGACTGACCTCGGCGTCTATGACGGGGTGCGCGTCGTCGACCTCACCGTTGGGCTCGCGGGCGCGTACTGCGCGAAGTTGCTGACCGATCTCGGCGCCGACGTCGTGGGCACCACGCCGGTGACCGACCCGCTCGAGGTGTACCTGCGGACGTCGCAACACATCGTCGACGGTGACCCCGGACCCTGGCTGGAGCGCGCGGACGTCGTACTCGTTGGCGAACCCGGACGCGCGCGGCACGGCGCACCGCTCGTCACCGTCTCGATCACCGCGGTGGGCCATGGCGGACCCGACGACGGCCTCGACCTGCCCGAGGCGGTGCTGCAGGCGCGCAGCGGTGCGCTGTCGAACCACGGCCACGCCGACCGGCCGCCGCTCACGGTCGGCGGTGATCTTGGTGAGTACGTCACGGGCGCGTTCGCGGCGCTCGGCGCGGCGACCGCCTGGTATCGGGCGTCGCGCACCGGCGTTGCCGAGCACGTCGACGTCTCGATGCTCGAAGCGATGCAGATGACGCTCACGACGTGCCCGACGCTGATGGCGCGGTTTCCGGGCGGGTCGTTGCGCAGCTTCCGGTGGGTGATGGTTCCCGGCAACGAGCCGAGCGGCGACGGCCGGTATGTCGGGATCACGACCGTGACGAAGCAACAATGGCACGGGTTGTGCCGCGCGATGGGCCGTGAGGATCTGCTCGAGGATCGCGAGCTCGCCACGATGTTGGGGCGCGGAATGCGCGCCGAAGAAGTGAACGGCATCGTGCGCGGCTGGACGGTGAACCATACTGCCGACGAGATCGTGACCGCGTGCCTCGCGGCGCGCGTGCCCGCGACCGTGCTCGGCAACGGCGCGGAGCTCGTCGAGTTCGACCATCTGCGCGATCGAAACGTCTTCGTGGCCCAACCGGGTGAGTCGTGGGTGCGACCACGGACACCGTTTCGACTCCACGGCGTACCCGATCGCGCGCTCGCGCCACCCGCGGCTGCCTCGCCACCGTGGCCGACTCGCGCGGCGCCGCCGCGCCGGGCGAACGCCGTCGGTTCGCGACCGTTCGCGGGAATCAAGGTGCTCGACTTCACCGCGTTCTGGGCCGGCCCGTTCGCGACTGCGTGGCTGGCGGCGATGGGCGCCGACGTCATCAAGGTCGAGGCGGTACAGCGTCCCGATGGCATCCGCTACAGCGCCGTCGTCGATCCGCGCACCGATCCGCTGTTCTACGAGAAGTCGCCGCTGTTCGCGGCTTCCAATCTCGCCAAGCGTGGCATCACGCTCGACCTGTCCCAACCGGAGGGTCTCGAGCTCGCGCGGCGGTTGATCGCGCGCTGCGACGTCGTCGCCGAGAACTTTACTCCCCGGGTTCTCGAGCGATTTGGCCTCGATGAGCAGGCGGTGCGCGCGGCCCGCCCCGACGTCGTGTTCCTCCGAATGCCCGCGTTCGGGCTCACTGGCCCGTGGCGCGATCGACCCGGGTTCGCGCAAACGATGGAGCAACTCACCGGGATGGCGTGGGTGACTGGCTACGACGACGGTCCGCCGATCATTCCCGGCGGCGTCGTCGATCCGATGGTCGGTACGCACGCCGCGCTCGCGCTCGTCGCCGCGCTCGAACACCGCGCCCGCACGGGACAAGGCCAACTCGTCGAGGTCCCACTCGTGGAGGTCGCGACCGCCGTGACCGCCGCGCAAGTGATCCGCTACGCGGTCGACGGTCGCGTGGTCGGGCGACGCGGCGAACACGGCGTCTACGAGTGTACGGAGCCCGACACGTGGATTGCCGTCGACGAAGCACGAGATCCGCTCGGGTCCGATGACCGCGCGCGCTGGTGCGCGGCCCGGCCCGCCGCCACTGCGGCGGGCGAGCTGCGCGCAAGTGGCGTGCCCGCAACGCCGGTGGTTCCCGCGTACCAGACGCTCGACGACCCGCAGCTACGCGCCCGCGGGTTCTTCGAGGCGATCGACCATCCCCTCGTGGGTCAGCACGAGTACCCGTCGTGGCCGCTGCGGTTGTCGGCCGGGCCCGACCGGTTCTGGACCGCACCGGCGCCGACGTTGGGACAGCACACCGACGAGGTGCTGCGGGACGAGCTGGGTTGCACCGACGCGGACTTGGAGCAGCTGCGCGCCGCGCGCGTCATCGGCACTGTCCCGGTCGTGGGCTAGCGGCCTGGGAATTCGCCTCCCGTAGCCTGCAACCGGTGGTCGACTCGTGACGACGCGAACCGAGCGCGAGCAGGTCGAGGATGCGATCCTCGACGGCGATGTCGCGTACCAACGGGGCACGGCGCAAGCCGCGCTGCGGCACCGCGACTTCCGGATCGTCTACCTCGGCACGTTCGCGTCGAACATCGGCACGTGGATGCAGAACGTCATCCTCGGTGCGTACGCGCTCAAGCTGACCGACAGCACCGACTTCGTCGCGTTGATCTACTTCTGCCAGTTGGGTCCGCTGCTGTTCCTGTCGACCGTCGGCGGGCTGCTCGCCGACACCGTCGACCGCCGACGGCTCCTCATCGGATCCCAGCTGGTCCAGATGTTGCTCTCGTTCGGATTGGCGGCACTGGCGTTGATCGATCGCCCGCCGTTGGCGGCGATCGCTGGCATCGTGTTCGCGATCGGAATTGTGAACGCGCTCGGCGCGCCCGCGCTGAGCTCGATCCTCCCGACACTCGTGCCGCGCGAAGACCTCTCCGGTGCGGTCGCGCTCCAATCAGTGCAAATGAACCTGTCGCGGGTGATCGGGCCGGCGATCGGAGCGTTCGTCTATTCGCGACTCGACGCCACGCCCGTCTTCGGCATCAACGCCGCGACGTATGCATTCGCGATCATCGGGATCGTCTGGGCAACGTATCCGCGGCGCACTGGCGCGATCGTCGACGAGCGCGGCCTGCGCCGTCTCCTGTCGGGGGTGCGCGTCGTCCGCCGCGATCCGCTCCTGCGGTACCTCCTGCTGACGTTGTTCTCGTTCTCGCTGTGTTCGCTGGCGTTTGTCGGCTTGATGCCGGTCATCGCGAAAGAGAATCTCGGCATGGATCCGAAGAGCGACCCGTACGGCGTGCTGTACGCGTGCTTCGGGTTCGGTGCCGCGTTGGGAGCGATCACGGTGGGCACCGTGTTCGCGCTCCGTTCCAAGACGAAGCTGCTCCGGCCTGGTTTCGTCGCGTTCGGGGGCGTGTTGGCGCTATTCGGATCGTTGCGAAGTCCGGCGCCCGCATATTTCGTCGCGGCCGTGCTGGGATACGCGTACTTCATCGTGATCACGTCGTTGTCGACCGTGCTGCAGGAACATCTTGTCGATGCCGTGCGCGGCCGGGTGATGGCGCTGTGGATCATGGGGTTCGGCGGAACCGTGCCGGTCGGTGTTTTGATCCTCGGCTGGATCGAGGAGCACACTGCCGTCACGATCAGCCAGGTCGTGTACGCAGGGTGCGTGTGGGCCGTCATCTTGGCGGCGGGGTCGAGTTCGGCGCGGTTGCGCCGCAAAGGAGCAGTCGATGTCGCGAGTTGAGGATGCCCTCCGCGGTGTGCGGGCGCGAGTGACCGAGATGCTGCGCGACCGTCCCGAATCCGCCGGCGATCTGCCCTCGCCCGCGACGCCCGAGTGGCGCGTGCGCGAGGTGCTTTCGCACATGATCGGTGTCGGCGCGGACGTGATGGCCGGCCGCCTCGAAGGCGTCGCCACCGATCCGTGGACCGCAGCCCAAGTCGACGCCCGCCGGGGGCGAACCCTCTGCGAGTTGTTCGCGGAGTGGGACGAGATCGGTCCGCAGTTCGAGCAGGCGCTCGGCGGCGCGCCCGAGGTGATGTCGGGTCAGGCGGTGTTCGACGCGATCACCCACGAACAAGATCTGCGGCTCGCGCTGGACGAACCGGGCGCGCGGGAGAGCGACGCGGTCGGGGTCGCGTTCGATTGGGGGTGTGCAGGCCGGACGACCTTCGAACTTCCGGCGCTGCGATTCGTCACTGAAGCGGGCGAGGCGCTGGGCGGCATCGGTGAGGCGATCGCGACGGTCACTGCCAGTCGCTTCGAGATCATCCGTGCGCTCACGGGCCGGCGTACCGCCGCCGAGGTCGCGGCCTACAAATGGGAGCCGCCCCAGCCGCCGGAGACGCTGCTCGTCGCGCCCATGTTCATGCTGCGGGCGACTTCACTCAACGAGGAGTAGCGCTCAGCCGAACGCGGTCAGGACGTTCACGACGTTGCGGCCGAGCACTCCGAGCGCGTACCCACCCTCCTGGACGAGCACCGTCGCGTATCCCAACGCGGCGACCGACTCACCCAGCCGCGAGAAATCGTCGCCGGTCAGGCGGAACGAATCGGGATCCTCGAGGGCCATGTCGACGCCGAGGGAGACGACCAGGCCGTCGGGCGCGAAGCGGCGGATGACCTCCGACGCGCTCGCGAGGGCGTCGGCGTACGCGTTCCAATCGGTGCCGATCGGCAGCGGGTAGTTACGGGTCGCCCCCACGCCGGCGCCCCATCCTCGTTCGTTCGCGAACCCGAGGAAATACGGGTATTCGTTGGCTGGGTCCGCGTGGAGCGAGACGAACAGGACATCGCCGCGCGCGTAGAAGATCTGCTGCGTGCCGTTGCCGTGGTGAAAGTCGACGTCGAGGACTGCGACGCGCGCGCCCAGGTCGCACCACGCCTGCGCAACGACCGCAGCGTTGTTGAGGTAGCAGTATCCGGCGAACGAGTCGGCCGCCGCATGGTGACCGGGCGGGCGACACAACGCGTACGCGGCGCGGTCGCCTCCGGTCACGGACCGCCACGCGGTCAGTGCCACATCGACGGCGTCCGCCGCCGCCGGCCACGTCCCGGCCAGGAGCGGATCAGAGTCGTGCGAGTACCAGCCGAGTTGGGCGATGACGTGCGGTGGTTCGGAGTGGGGCTGGTCGCGGACCGCGCGCGCGTACGGCATTGCCTCCGCGTCGGGCGGGTTCCCCGTCGCGTGCTGCCACCGCTCGTGCGCGGTCGTCAGGAACTCGACGTACGCAGGAGTGTGAACCCGCAGCAGCGGCTCCGGTCCGAATTCGTCGGGCTTGCGAATCGGGCCGAGACCCGCCGCGAAGATCGCGTCGCGGATGGCGTCCGCGCGCGCGGGGATCTCAGGCGGCGCCACGAATCGCCCGGCGTCGTGGATCGGTGCGCGCGGATGATGTCGTCGGTGCGCGTCCGACGCGATCGTGAGCACAGACGCGATTCTCTACCGGTCGCTGCGACTCATGAACGAATAGCAGTGGGCCTCGAGTGCGCTGCGCACGCGGTGCGGATCGAGGTTCGGTGGGGTCAGCCCCTCACCGGACAACGTGCGAGTCGCGCGGGTCGCGCCGTGCTCGATCTCGAGTTCCAGCCCGTGGCGGATGACGCCGGTTCGGGCCGCGTCAGACGGGTCCCGCACGATCCGCAATTCGAACCGGCAGCCGCCCGTCTGGCCGCGCACGACCGCAAACGTGTCCCAGTTATCGGGCGCCACAAAATCCGCCCCCAACTCGCGCGCAAGGAGGTGCAGGCGCGCGTTGGTCCGGCCCTGGAGGCGAAGCCAGCCCTGGTCCTCGTCTGCGTCGCTCCGTCGGCGGCCCCGCATTCCGAAAGCATCCGCGACAAACGCCGAGAAGGGAAGAACCCGCCGCGCCCCGAATATCCTCGGAGCCCCGAATAGCCTCGAAGGCCTGTGTCGGCCGTGCGCGTCTGGATCGTGGATTTGGATCAACGCGCGCCGATCGTGACGGACCTCGCGGCCCTGCTCGACGACGCGGAGCGCACCACCGCCGCGGACCGCCGGACTGGCCCGAGCCGCGATCGGTACGTGGTCGCCCACGGGGCGGCACGGTTGATCCTGGGCGCAGCCGTCGGAGCCGAACCCGCCGCGCTGCGTATCGAGCGGGCCTGCCGACACTGCGGCCACGCCGCCCACGGCCGGCCGCGACTTGCCGATCGGCCCGACACTGAGTACAGCCTGTCGCACTCGGACGGCCGCGGCGTCGTGGCCGTCGGCGCGCAGCCCGTCGGGGTCGACATCGAGGTCGTTCGCCCCCGTCGCTCCGATCTGGCCCGGCTCGCCGCCCGCGCGCTGTCCGCCGACGAGCTCGACCGCTGGCTTCGACTGCCCGAACCCGACCGGCTCCGCGGCTTCTTGGCGCGCTGGACCGCCAAGGAGGCGTACTTGAAGGCGATCGGTCTCGGCTTGGTGCGCGACCCGTGTTCGGTGCCAACCGATCCGCCAGGATGGACGTTCGCGTCGCTCGACATCGGCGCGCACGCGATCGGGACACTGGCGGTCGAGGGCAACGCCGAGGTGCAGGTCGCAACCTGGGTGCCTCCCGACACGCTGCGAATGTGATCCGCGACGGTCTCGAACTGGCGTCGCACACGTCACATGCACGGTCTGTGTGTGACGCCAGTTGGGATTACGGGCGCAGTCTCTCGCGCCGGACGGTCTGGGCGCGCAGTACCTCGGCGCGGGGGACGACGCCGATGCCCGGACCCGTCGGCACGGCGAGCGTCCCGCCTTCGAGTCCGAACGGTTCGGTCAGATCGTCGGCGAAGTAGCGGTCGGAGGCGGAGCAGTCGCCGGTTTCGGTGAATCCCGGCAGCGACGCGAGCGCGATATTGACCGCCCGTCCGATCCCGGTCTCGAGCATGCCGCCGATCAGCACGGGAACCGCGCGGATCCGGCATGCGTCGTGGACCGCGCGCGCCGCCTCGATGCCGCCGACGCGCCCAGGCTTGACGTTGACCATGCCGCATGCGCCCAGCGAGATTGCGAGTTCGGCGAGCGGGGCGCTGGTGATGCTCTCATCGAGGCAGAGCGGCGGCACGAGTCCCGCGGCGAGCAGGGCGTGCGCTTCGAACGCGTCCGGTGACAGCGGTTGCTCGATGCATTGCAGTCCGAAGGCATCGAGCGCCGCGAGCTGCATCGCGGCTTCGAACGAGTACGAACCGTTGGCGTCGACCGCGATCGCGACGTCCGGACCGACCTCGTCACGTACGGCTGCGACCGGCTCGATGTCACGGCCGGGAACGATCTTCAGCTTCAGCCGTGTGTACCCCTGCGCGACGTATTCGGCCGCGAGCGCCCGGAGCGCGCCGATATCGTCGTGCAGGCCGATCGCGACGCCCGCCGTCACGTGGTCGCGAACACCGCCAATATGCGACGCGAGCGAGACTTGCGCCGCGTGCAGCTGCGCGTCGAGGAGCGCGCACTCGAATGCGGACCTCGCGAACTCGTTCCCCCGTCCGTTGCCGAGGTCACGACCGGCAAACACGCGTGGGACGAGATACTCGCGTAGCGCGACGCGCGCGCCGTCGAGCGTTTCGCCCGTGTACCCCGGCTCGGTCTCGACCGCGCACTCGCCCCAGCCCTCGACGCCGTCGTAAACGACGCGAACGAGCAGCGAGTCCTTGGCGCGTGTGACGCCGTGCACGGTGGCGAAGGGCCGAACCAGCGGCATTCGGACGTGTACGAGTTCGACCGCGCGAAGGCGCCCGGGCATCACGCCCGGGCGCCTTCGCAACGCATTCTCGAACTCGAAAACGCGGACGCTAGCGGCGCTTGGCGGCCTTCTTCTTCGCCGGCTTGCGGGCGGGTGCCTTGCGAGCCGGAGCCTTGCGGGCGGCGGGCTTGCGGGCGGGTGCCCTGCGAGCGGGCGCCTTGCGGGCGGCGGTCTTCTTCTTGGCGGGTGCCTTCTTCGCAGTCTTGCCCGTCAGTACCGAATCCTTGAACGCCTTCAACGGCGTGATGCGGGCGACGCGCTTGGCCGCGACACGGACTTGCTCCCCCGTCGCGGGGTTCCGGGCCCACCGCGCGGGGCGGTCGATCCGGCGGAACTTCGCGAAGCCCGAAATGGCGACATCCTCCCCACGACTCACGGTTTCGGTGATGAGGTCGAGCAGCGAGGTCAGCATTGCATCTGCCTCTTTGCGGCTCATGTCGTTGCGGTCGGCAAACGCGTTGAGCAGCTGGCTTCGATTCACAGGTCCTCCATCGAGCGGCGTGCAGAAGTGCGGCTCGCATGCTTGCACCTCCACACGCCCGATGTGGGGATCCGAAGCCGAATTTCTCGATTTTTTCGGGGCTTTTAGCCTGCCGGCTCGAGCGAACCCGGGTCCATCGCCCATCCGGCCTTGCCCTGGCGCTTGGCCCGGTACATCGACACGTCGGCCCGGCGTACGAGGTCGCCGGGGTCGGCCCGATCCGCGGGAGCGAGCGCGATGCCGATGCTGGTCGAGATCTCGACGTTGTCGGTGCCGAGCGTGAACGGCTCGGTGAGCATGTCGCAGATCCGCTCGGCGACCTCGAGTGCGGGCGCCGCGCTCTCGAGCCGGGTGAGCATCACCGTGAACTCGTCGCCGCCCATCCGCGCGACGACGTCCCCGGGGCGCACACAGTTGCGCAGGCGCCGGGCGACCGCAACCAGCAGCTCGTTCCCGCCGTCGTGGCCGTACCGGTCGTTGACCTCCTTGAACCCGTCGAGGTCCAAGAACAGCACTGCGATCAGGTCGCCCGGTCGTCCCCGACCGCACACGCGTTCCAGGTGTTCGTGGAACCGGCGGCGGTTCGGCAGGTCGGTGAGGGCGTCGTGCGCGGCCTCGTGTGCTAGGCGGTCCCGGATGACCTGGAGGTCCTTGTGTACCTGTGCATTGCGCAACGCGGCGCCGGCTTGGGCGGCGAACAGTTCGAGACTCTCGCACTGTGATGCGGGCGGCGCGCCGCCGCTCGGCCAGCGCGCGGTGAGCACCGCCTGGCCGTCCTCGCCGTCGGCGACTGGCACTGCGACCAGCACCGAGTAGCGCGCGGGCGTTTCTCGGTCGGGCGCGCGCACGACGCTCGCCGGCATGGTGCCGGCGCCGGGCGGCCACACGGCCGCGGTCCCGGTGTCGCGCGCATTCACGGCTACCAGCAGGCGCGGGTCTCCCGGCGGAATCGCCAGCACGTCCCGCGAGAACCGAATCGGGCGCGCCTTGAGCGCCGGAGTCCGGGAGGGACCCTCGATCTCGAAGACCATCGGGTCGGCGAATCCCATCTGGCCGACTGTGTTGCGCAGCACGTCGAGGATCTCGTCGACATCGAGGCTCGTGCTTTTGCGGCCGCCGAGCGCGGCGGCGCGCAACAGCGCGCCTCGGCGCTCGGCCTCGTCGCGGCCCCGCCGGTGGGCGTCGATCTCGGTCTCCAGTGCTTGCGCCAGGAATCCGAGCGGCAACGCGACCAAGAACACAACGGTGAGCCGTTGGGCGAGTTCGGGCATCTCCATGAGCCAGTCGTTGACCGCGTTCCAACCGACGTAGCCGGCGGCGACCGCGAGCCAGCTCGCGAGCGCGCCGACGAGCTGGAACCGGATCGCGCCTTCGAGCACGGGCAGGACGAGGATGGCCCAGTCGGCGGACTGCGAATCCTCTTGGCGCGCCCACAGCACGATGAGCACGAGGACCGTGTCGGCGACCAGCTGCACGATGCCGAGCGCGGTGCGGACCGGTTCCGAGCTGCGTTCGCCGATGCGCGAGATGATGTTGATCGAGCAGAACAGACCCGTGATCGCGACGATCCACGGCCACGACAGCAGCGCCCGCGTGTCGTGGGTCGCGAGCATCCGGATTGCGAGCAGCACGGCCGCCAGTATCCGGACGCGTCGAAACGCACTTTCGACCGATAGGGGTGCACCAACGCTCGGGGCGGAGGCAGCATCCGCCCGCCGAGTCCGAGCGGGGGCCTTGTCGCGGCCCATGATCCTCCTCGCCACGTTGCTACAACGCGTATCGGCGGAGGAGACGGGCCTGTTGAGCCTTCCCGGCCTCAGCCGTTCTCTGTTCCCGCCACGGTGAGGTCGCGGAGGGTGGTCACTACGGCATCGGCGAAGCCGTCGGCGGTGAGTCCGTCGGGATCGGCGACGTGACGCAGCGCGAACCCGTCGGCGAGCGCGGTGATCCGGGTGACGAGATCGGCCGTCGCCAGCGGCGCAACTGGCACCCGGCGCCACTGTTGGATAAGCGGCGCGTACACGTCCACCAGCGCCTCCGTCAGCCGCTCGTAGTAGTCGTGCAGGATCGCGGGCGCGCCCGTCGGTCGGATGCCTGACTCGGCTTCGAGGAACTGGTCCTCGACCGCGAGCGCGGCCACGAGCAGGTGTACCAAGGCGATCCGACGCTGGGTGACCAACGCGAAGTGGGCCCGCGCGACGTCACGGATGAGCGCGTCGAGTGGGCCGCTGTCGCCACGCGGGGTGTGGAGGCGGTCGAGGATCGGTTGCATCAGCAGACGCACGGTGTCGAGCGCGGTTCGGGTCAGCTCGTCGAGGTACGCGGTGTCGTCGGCGCGCCAGTACCGGTACCAGGTTTGGCGCGAGAGGCCGGCCCGCTGCGACACGGGGCCCGGCCCGAGCGCGTGTTCGAGGCCGCGGCGGAGCGCGCCGGGCAGCATTTCCTGGCCCGCCGCGAGCAACTGGCCTCGTGTCCTGGCTCGCTTGGCGGTGTACTCAGACATCCTGTCGAGCTGCTGGTCGGGAGACGCCATCCGTCGTGTCCAAGAAAACATAACGATATGTCTCTTGTTTGGAGCTTGTCCAGTTTCGTACGGTTACGCCGCACTGGTTCGCTCTGGTAGCGGGCGCCCGTTCTTCACCGGGTACTCACGGATGGTCCGTCGCTCCGGCGCCAGCCGTCCTCAGGTGGGGGAGCACCCGGCGAAGGGGCAACTGCTGGTGCGAGCGGAACGAGACGATGTGGGGCCGAGGCCGCGTGTGGGCCTCGGCCCCACTCGGGTCTCGAGCCTGATGCCAGGGGTCTGCGACCGCCCGTTTCCTCCACAGAGTCGAATTTCGGTCGCTCACCGCGCACCCGGACTCCACAGAGTCGACTCCGGACGCGCCGGCCGGCGCGGTTCGGGGGGTGGAGCTACCGTCCGCCCGTGCGCACGCATCGGGGGTTCCTACTCGTTGTTGTCGTCGCGCTGGTCCTCGCCGCGGCTGGGTGCGCGGGCGACGACGATGGCGAGACCGAAGCCGCCGCGACCACAGATTCGGGCGGCGCCGAGGACGCCGTCACGACGACGGTCGCCAAAGCCGCGCCCGCCTATCCGGGCTACGCGAGCGAGGTCTACGCGAACACCGCGAGTTGGCTGTGCCGAGGCGACGTCGACGACGACCCGTGCGACACCGACCTGGACGCGACCGTGGTGCGAGCCGATGGCACGGTCGAAGTCGAAACATTCGAGCCCAGTGCCGACGCCGCCGTCGACTGCTTCTATGTGTATCCGACGATCTCCACCGACGAGACCCCCAACAGCGACATGCTCGCGGGCGAAGACCAGGAGATCTTCGTCGTGCGCCAGCAGGCGGCTCGGCTCGGCTCGGTGTGCCGCGTGTTCGCGCCGATCTACCGCCAGACCACATTGACCGCGCTGGTCGCCCGTCTCTCCGGCGGTGAGATCGCGCCGAACACGGGCGAGACCGCGTACGCCGATGTCGTCGACGCGTGGAAGCACTACATGGCCAACGACAACGGCGGGCGCGGCGTCGTTCTCATCGGGCACTCGCAAGGTTCGGGGCTGCTCACGCGGCTGCTTGCGGACGAAATCGATCCCGACGCCGACATGCGGTCGCGCCTCGTGTCGGCGTACCTGCTCGGCTCGGGCGTGGCGGTCCCGACTGATGCCGACGTCGGCGGCGCGTTCACCAACGTGGCGTTGTGCCGGGCGCGCGAGCAGGTCGGCTGCGCGGTCAGTTACGCATCCTTTCGCGCGAGCGCACCCCCGCCCGCGAACAGCTTCTTCGGTCGCGTCGACGAGGGTCGGGCTGCGTGCGTGAACCCGGCTGCGCTCGAGGGCGGCCGCGGCACGCTGCGGCCGTACTTCCCGGCCGACGGACGCGCGATCCTCAGCGGTCAGGGCCCGAGCGGCTCGGACTGGACGCAGGGCGCGACAGTCGACACGCCGTTCGTCACGCTGCCCGACTTCGTCGACGCCGAATGCGTCGAGGCCGACGGGTTCTCGTACCTGTCGCTGTCAGTGCGCGGTGATCCGGCCGATCCCCGCATCGACGACATCGGCGGCGACCTCACGCCCGAGTGGGGCATGCACCTGATCGACGCGAACGTCGCGATGGGCTCGATCGTCGACCTCGTCGCCGAACAGGCGGAGGCGTACACCGGCGCGTGATCGACGGCCGCGTTCTTGTGGCTCGCCGACCCGAAGTCGCGGGGGCGCGCTCGGGCCTTCCGCGTCCCAGCTACACTACGTGTGCTCCGCCGTCGGGCCAGCGTTGTCCCGCGGTGGCCAGCTCCGCTCCTGGAACTGACCGCCCGAGAACGTAAGGGACCGCACCGAACATGGCGTACCGCGGGATGCCCCCTGCGCAGGGGCTCTATGACCCTCGCTTCGAACACGACGCGTGTGGCGTCGGGTTCGTCGTCGACATGCACGGCCGCAAGTCGCGCGGTCTGATCGACGACGCCCTCTCCTCGCTTTGCAACCTCAACCACCGCGGCGCGGCCGGCGCCGAGCCCGACACGGGCGACGGCGCGGGGATTCTGATTCAGATCCCGGACCGGTTCTTGCGCGCGGTCGTGCCGTTCGATCTACCGCCGGCCGGCGCGTACGCGACCGGCATCGCGTTCCTTCCGCCCGACGAGCCCGACGCGTGCGCTGACAAGGTCGACAAGGTGCTGCGCGACGATGGCTTCGCGATCTTGGGCTGGCGCGACGTGCCCGTCGACCTCTCGGTGCCGGGCACGAGCGCCCAGGAAGTGGTGCCCGCCTTCCGGCAAGTGTTCATCACCAAGGATGGATTGAGCGGCGACGAGCTCGAGCGACACGTGTACATCGCCCGCAAGCGCACGGAGCACCAGACCGACGCGTACTTCCCGAGCTTGAGCGCGCGGGTCATCGTCTACAAGGGGATGCTAACGCCCGACCAGGTACCCGCGTTCTTCGTCGACGTGCGCGACGAGCGCTTGGAGTCGGCGCTGTGCCTCGTGCACTCGCGGTTCAGCACGAACACGTTCCCGTCGTGGCCGCTCGCGCACCCGTATCGGATGCTCGCCCACAACGGCGAAATCAACACAGTGCAGGGCAACGAGAACTGGATGCGTGCCCGCGAGGGCGTCATGAAATCGGATGTGTTGCCGGGCGACTTGGCGCGCGCGTACCCGATCTGCACGCCGGGCGCGTCCGACACAGCGCGCTTCGACGAGGCATTGGAGCTGTTGAACCTCGCGGGACGACCGCTGCACCACGCGATCCTCATGATGATCCCCGAAGCGTGGGAGAACCACGAGTCGATGGACGCCGGTCGCAAGGCCTTCTACCGCTACCACGCGTCGCTGATGGAGCCGTGGGACGGGCCCGCGTCGATTGCATTCACCGACGGCACCGTGATCGGCGCGGTGCTCGACCGCAACGGCCTACGGCCGTCGCGGTATTGGGTGACGGACGCAGGACTTGTCATCATGGCGTCCGAGGTCGGCGTGCTCGACGTCGCGCCCGAGCACATCGTCAAGAAGGGTCGCCTCGAACCGGGCAAGATCTTCCTCGTCGACACGACGAAGGGCCGGATCATCCCCGACGAGGAGATCAAGGCCGACCTCGCGGCCGAGCTGCCGTACCAAGAGTGGCTCGACGCCGGGCTCGTGCACCTCGAAGACGTGCCCCCGCAGTTTCCGCTCGTGCCGCAACATTCGTCGGCGGTGCAACAGCAGCGCATGTTCGGCTACACGCAAGAGGACCTGCGGCTGATCATCGCGCCGATGGCCCGCAACGCCATCGAGTCGCTCGGGTCGATGGGCACAGACACGCCGGTGCCGGTGATCTCCGATCGGCCCCGCATGCTGTACGAGTACTTCAAGCAGCTGTTTGCGCAGGTGACGAACCCGCCGCTCGACGCGAACTTCGAAGTGCTCGTGACGTCACTCAACTCCACGATCGGACCCGAGGGCAACCTGCTCGCGCCCGGTGCGGAATCGTGCCGACAGATCGTGTGCCCGAGCCCGATTCTCACCAACGAGGAGCTCGCCAAGCTGCGCTACGTCGACGCGCCGGAGAACGCGGTACCGGGCTTCACGCCGGTCACGGTGTACTGCCACTACGCGGTGGCCGATGGTGGCGACGGCCTGCGTATGGCGATCGACAACGTGCGCACCCAGGTCAGTGACGCGATCCGTGGGGGCGCCAACGTCGTCATCCTTTCGGACCGTTATGCGGACTCCGACAGCGCGCCGATCCCGGCGCTGCTGATCACTGCCGCCGTGCACCACCATCTGGTGCGCGAGAAGACGCGGACGCGCGTCGGGCTCGTGGTCGAGACCGGCGAGGCGCGCGAGATACACCATTTCTGCCTGCTGCTCGGTTTTGGAGCGGGCGCGATCAATCCGTACCTTGCGTTCGACACGATCCGTGATCTGTGCCGGGAAGGCGTTCTGACAGGACTCACCGAACGGGCCGCGATAAAGAACTACGTCAAGGCGGCGGGGAAAGGCATCCTCAAGGTGATGTCCAAGATGGGCATCTCGACGGTCGCGTCGTACACCGGAGCGCAGATCTTCGAAGCAGTCGGGCTTCGCAAGGAGCTCGTCGACGAGTACTTCACTGGCTGCGCATCACGCATCGAGGGCATCGACCTCGATGTGATCGCACGAGAGGTCGCGTCGCGACACGCGATCGCATATCCGGACCGGCCCGAAGAGCTCGCGCATCGAGAGCTGCCGGTCGGCGGCGAGTACCAATGGCGGCGCGAGGGTGAGTACCACCTGTTCAATCCGGAGACCGTCTACAAGCTGCAACACTCGACGCGCACCGGCCGCTACGAGGTCTTCAAGGAATACACCAAGCTCGTCGACGACCAGGCGAAGCGCCTGGCAACGCTGCGCGGGCTGTTCAACTTCAAGGAAGGCACGCGCCCACCGGTTCCGATCGACGAGGTCGAGCCGGTCGCCGAGATCGTCAAGCGATTCTCGACCGGCGCGATGAGCTACGGGTCGATCAGTCGGGAAGCGCACGAGACGCTCGCGGTTGCGATGAACCGGCTCGGCGCACGGTCGAATACAGGTGAGGGCGGGGAGGATCCCGACCGCTACGTGCCGAAACCCAACGGTGACTCCGCGCGCAGCGCGATCAAGCAAGTGGCATCGGGCCGGTTCGGTGTGACGAGCGAGTACCTCGTCAACTCCGATGACCTGCAGATCAAGATGGCGCAGGGCGCGAAACCGGGCGAGGGGGGCGAGCTACCTGGCCACAAGGTGTACCCGTGGATCGCCAAGACGCGGCACTCGACGCCGGGCGTCGGGCTGATCTCACCGCCGCCGCATCACGACATCTATTCGATCGAGGACCTGAAACAGCTCATCCACGACCTGAAGAACTCCAACCCGCGCGCACGCGTCAACGTGAAGCTGGTCGCGGAGATCGGTGTCGGCACCGTCGCGGCCGGCGTGTCGAAGGCACACGCGGACGTGGTCCTGATCTCTGGCCATGACGGCGGCACGGGGGCGGCGCGCCTCACGTCGATCAAGCACGCGGGCGCGCCGTGGGAGCTCGGTCTAGCCGAGACGCAGCAGACGCTGTTGTTGAACGGGCTGCGGGACCGCATCGTCGTGCAGGTCGACGGCCAGCTCAAGACCGGCCGAGACGTGATGATCGCGGCGCTGCTCGGCGCGGAGGAGTTCGGGTTCGCGACGGCGCCGCTCGTGGTCAGCGGCTGCATCATGATGCGGGTCTGTCACCTCGACACGTGCCCGGTCGGTGTCGCGACACAGAACCCGGAGCTGCGCAAGAAGTTCACGGGCAAGCCCGAGTTCGTCGTGAACTTCATGGAGTTCATCGCGCAGGAGGTTCGCGAGCTGCTCGCCGCGCTCGGGTTCCGCTCGATGCAAGAGGCGATCGGTCACGTCGAGATGCTCGACACGCGCACGGCGCTCGACCACTGGAAGGCGCACGGCCTCGACCTCTCGCCGATCCTCGCGCAGCCGAACAACAAGTACAGCCAGACGTTCTTCTGCTCGCGCGGCCAAGACCACGGGCTCGAGGAGGCGCTCGACCGGCGGCTCATCGCCGACGCCAGACCCGCGCTCGCTGACGGTGAGCCGATGAAGCTCGTGTACGAGATCCGCAACACGAACCGTACCGTCGGCACGATGCTCGGATCCGAGCTGACGCGGCTACACGGAGGCGCGGGGCTCCCCGACGGCACGATCGACGTGACGTTCCTCGGCTCTGCCGGTCAGAGCTTCGGCGCGTTCGTGCCCCGTGGCATCACGCTGCGGCTCGAAGGCGACGCCAACGACTACTTCGGCAAGGGTCTCTCGGGCGGCACGCTCGTGGCGCGGCCGCCGCGTACGGCGAAGTTCGTCGCGGAGGAGAACATCATCGCCGGCAACGTTATCCTTTACGGCGCGACCGGCGGCACCGCGTTCATCCGCGGGATCGTCGGAGAGCGATTCTGCGTGCGCAACTCGGGCGCCACCGCCGTCGTCGAGGGCGTCGGCGACCACGCGTGCGAGTACATGACCGGTGGCCGCGCGGTCATCCTCGGATCGACCGGTCGCAACTTCGCCGCCGGCATGTCGGGTGGGTTCGCGTACGTGTGGGATCCCGACCAGTCGTTGTATCGGCGCATGAACCGCGACATGGTCGACATCGACATGCTCGACGACGACGACCGTGACTGGCTGCGGGGCATCGTCACCATGCACATGGAGGAGACGGGCTCCGAGGTCGCCGAGCGGATCCTGTCGCGGTGGTGGAGCAACGTCGGCAGCTTCACCAAGATCTTCCCGAAGGACTACAAGCGCGTGCTGGAAGCCCAGCGCGATGCGATCGAGCGCGGCGTGAACGTCGACGAAGCCGTTATGGCGGCCGCCCGTGGCTGATCGCGGGAGGCCCTAAGAATTCGGGGTCTATCGACGCCCGCCAGAGCAGGAATGATGGGTGAGACGACGGGTTTCATGAAGTACGACCGGGAGCTGCCGAAACGGCGCCCGATCCCGGTGCGGGTACTCGACTGGCAGGAGGTCTACGAGGACTTCCCGCCCGACAAGGTGCGGACGCAGGGCGCCCGGTGCATGGACTGCGGGATCCCGTTCTGTCACACGGGTTGTCCGCTCGGGAACTTGATTCCCGAATGGAACGACCTCGTGTACCGCGACCAGTGGCTCGCCGCGAGCGAACGGCTGCACGCGACGAACAACTTCCCGGAGTTCACGGGTCGACTGTGCCCTGCTCCGTGCGAGGCCGCGTGCGTGCTCGGCATCAACGAGCCGCCGGTGACGATCAAACAGATCGAGGTCGAGATCGTCGACCGCGCCTTCGAAGAGGGCTGGGTCACGCCGGTCCTGGCAACGCACGCGACTGGCAAGCGCGTCGCCGTCGTCGGCTCGGGCCCGGCCGGGCTTGCGGCCGCGCAACAACTCACGCGCGCCGGCCACGCGGTCGTCTGTTACGAGCGCGCCGATCGCATCGGCGGGCTGCTGCGGTACGGCATCCCCGAGTTCAAGATGGAGAAGCGCCACGTCGATCGTCGCATCGCGCAGATGGAGGCGGAGGGCACTGAGTTTCGTACGAGCGCGAACGTCGGCGCGAACGTCCCGGTCGCCGAGCTCGAGGAGTACGACGCAGTGGTGCTGGCCGGCGGCGCCACCGCGTGGCGCGACCTCCCCGTGCCCGGCCGCGAGCTCGACGGCATCTATCAGGCGATGGAATACCTGCCGTGGGCGAACAAGGTGCAACAGGGCGACCTCGCCGAAGCGCCGATCACCGCCAAGGACAAGCGCGTCGTCATCATCGGTGGCGGCGACACCGGCGCCGACTGCCTCGGCACGTCGATCCGCCAAGGTGCGGTGAGCGTGCACCAGTTCGAGATCCTGCCCCGCCCGCCCGACGAGCGTCCCGACTCACAACCGTGGCCGACGTACCCGATGATCTACCGCGTCGCGTCCGCGCACGAAGAGGGCGTCGAGCGTGTTTACGCGGTCAACACCGAATGCTTCCTCGGAGACGACGACGCCAAGCTCCGAGCGTTGCGCGCCCACGAGGTCGAACAGAAACTTGTGGACGGTCGTATGACGTTCGAGCGCATCGATGACACCGACTTCGAGCTGCCCTGCGAGTTGGTGCTGCTCGCGATGGGTTTCGTCGGCCCGCAGCGCGCCGGTCTGCTCGAACAGCTCGGCGTCGAGATCAACGAACGCGGGAACGTTCAGCGTGACGGGGAGTTTCGCACCAACCTCGATAACGTATTCGTGTGCGGCGACATGGGTCGCGGGCAGAGCCTGATCGTGTGGGCGATTGCCGAAGGTCGGTCCGCCGCCGCGGCCGCCGACCGATTCTTGATGGGCGACACGATGCTCCCCGCGCCCATCACCCCCGACGCTGTCCCGATGCGTTAGAAGCTACGCAGTCTCGGGCCAGTACTCGACGCCGATCGACAGCGTCAATGTGCCTGTCACCGAGCGGCCGTACTCGTCGGTTGCAGTGAGCGTGTACACGTGGTTGCCGCGCTCGGGCTTGCATCGCTGCCGTTCGATGTTGAGCTCGCCCGGGCAGGGAACGATGTCGCCCGACCTCGCCGTCGTTGCGACGCCGGGCCCGGTGAGCGTCACGTTCGCGGCCGCCTCGATCGACCAGACAATGTGCGGCGCGTTCCCAGCGGCGACGGGGTAGTGACGACCCTTGATTTGACCGGGATCGAGTGCAAACGCACCGTCGAGCGTGAGCGCGAAGGGCGGAATCGGCGGCGGGGGCGGCGGGTCGACGGCGACCGCCGGCACGATCGCCCCTGCGACGACGGGAACGTCGGCGGGCGGGCCGGGGACTCGGCGCACGTTGACGGGCTCGAGCGCGGGGGGAGCCGGTGCGGTCGTGGGTGGCGCCGTCGGCGCGGTTGCGAACGTCTGGCCGCGCGCCGCGCGCGCGCTCGCTTCCGCGGAGAAGCTGTGCACGCGAATCGCCGGCGCGTTGCCGGGTGGAGAGTCGGCCAGTGCGAAGAGCAACAACAGGATCGGTACCGCCGCGACACTGGCCGCGGTCGTTCGAATGCTGCGACCTCGTCTGGCGAGACGGTCGTCGCGAACTGTGCGGTCGTCCATGTGATTGCAGCCCCTCGGTGACCCCGCCCGATGCCCGCATGTCCTCATCGACGGGCGAGGCGGTGCGTGCAGGATCCCAGGCCGTTTCCCGGACGAGCTGCCTTCCTTTTGACACGGAGCGTGACAGCGCACCCTCGAATGACTACCCTCGGACACCGATGGATCGCGTGGGGGAACGCATGGAGGCGGCGTCGGTGCGCGCCTCGGCCGCTGGTGCTGGCACGCCCGCGGGATGGTCCGGTCTCGGGCGCTTCTCCTCGGACCCGATGTGGTACCGGGTGACCTTGTACTCCGTTGGCGACGCCCTGCTCGTACACCGCACCGGCGTCGGCGTAATCGCGGAAACCCGCCGCGCCGCGGCCGGTGAAGTCGTGGTCAGGGATCGGCGAGCCTGCATCGACCTCACGCTGCGCGATCGCGACGGCCGCGTCGGCCGGATGGTGCTTGCGCCGCGCACGACCGCGGTCGCGGTTCTGCGCACGATGGGTTGGGTGAGCGGGATCGCAAGCTCGGCGGGATCGTTCCGCTGCCGGGCCCGAACCGACAGCGATGGCCGGCCCGTGCGCGCGTTCTTCGACATCGGCGCCGACGAGCTCGGTCTCAGTGTCGCGGGGCGGCCCGCGATTCGGCTGCGGCGCGATCGCGGCGCGACGGTCGACGGCGAGCAGACGATGCGCAAGGTGTATCTGCGACTGGGCGACGACACTCGGACTTACGCGTACGTCGAGCTGGGCCGGCGCGATCGCGCGCTGACCGTGCTCCGTAGGTGTGGGTGGCTGGAGGACTAGCCCCCTTGTGAGATCACGTGCGGCCGGGCCGTTCACCGGGGGGTGTGGACGACCCGGCGCACGTGTGAACGATCGCCGTGTTGGCGCGCTCAGCCCGCCCGTCGGTCGCGTGCTGTGACTTGCATCGCGAGGAGCGGCTGCGGATGCGAACGGGCGACGAAGTGTTGGCGCAGCACGTCGGCAACCGCGTGCGCATCGGCATACCAACGCGTGCGCCGGCGAGCGCTCCATCGGTGGGGCGATCGAGAAGGGGGCCGGACGACGAGCTCGCACTCGTGATCCGACCAGGGCGCCAACTCCAACTCGATCGGAGTCGGGCGTCGCGTCGTGAGCCGTGCCGCCACGCGCGCGGGCGCGAGGTCGCTGCGGCCGAACAGCCCGGTCGGGTCTCGGCGCCACGGCCCGTCGACGTGCACCCCCGGGAGCGGTGCGCCCGCCGCGGCTGCGATCGCAGCCATGAGCGAGAGTGGGAGTCGGCGCGCCGCGGACAGCTGGCCGCGGTCGGCGAGCAGCTCGTTGAATTGCGCGTCGTTCATCAGGGTCATGCTCGTCTTCTCGTGTTTCGGTGCCGCGGCGTGTCCGCGACATCTGGGTGAAGCTGTCATTGCGGTTGGCTGACGAGGTGTCGGTTCAGCTCGATTGCGAGATGTCGACGCGGCTCGCGTGCCATAAGAGCTCCTCGCCGAGCTCTTCGACGGCCGCCTTCGCGAGGATGTCGAATGCCTCGGTCCGCTCCTGCCACCACGGCGAGAGCGCATCGGCCGGCGCCAACCAGAGCTCACACTCATCGGCTGCTCGCGCCTCGAGTTCAACGATCACGGTCGCCATCGCGAGCTGGTCGGGATCCCAGAGCCGCCCCGTCGTGGTCCACGCGCGCCCGAGCACGGCGGGCGAGCCCGGTACGGGCGAGAAGTGCACGTCGAGCTCCATCGCACCGCGGTCGCCGAGTGACCATCGCGCCTGACGACCCGCCGCGTCGCGGCGCATGCGCAACACTACCGCGCTCAGCAGCGGCGCGTCGATTGGCAACGCGCGGCGCACGATGTTGCTCCCGGCTTCCATGACTGGCACCCCTGACGACCCATCCGTAAGCGTCGCGGTAGGTCATCGGCGCACTCCGCCCCGACCCTGAACACGAATCGGCGGCGTTCACGGGCTTCGCGCGCAGCGTGACCTAGGCTTCCGGTCATGTACGAATGGCCGGAAGAAATGCAGATGATGCGGGACGCGGTGCGCCAGTTCGTGGAGAACGAGGTGCGCCCCCGCCGCGAGGAGCTCGAGTTCGGAGACCTCCCGCCGTACGACCTGTTGCGCAAGATGTACACGACTTTTGGGCTCGACGCGATCCAGCGCGATTCGTTCAAACGCCGGGTCGAAGCCGAACGGAACGGCACGGTGCGCGAATCGAGCGGCGGGGGAAATAGCGGTCTCGCGCTGATCCCGATCATCGAGCTGTCGCGCTGTTCGGTCGGCATGGTCACGGCGATGGGTGTGTCGGTTGGGCTCACGGCCGCCGCGATCATGTCGAAGGGCACGATCGAGCAAAAGGAGCGGTGGGCGCTCGACCTGATGACACTCGACAAGATCGGCGCGTGGGCGATCACCGAGCCGAGCTCGGGGAGCGACGCGTTCGGCGCGATGCAGTCGACCGCGCGCCGCGATGGCGACGAATACGTGTTGAAGGGCTCGAAGACGTTCATCACCAACGGTCCGTACGCCGACACGATCGTGTTCATCTGCAAGCTCGACGAAGGGAACGCGCCGCAAGACCGCAAGGTCGTGCAGTTCGTCCTCGATTCCGGCCTGCCCGGGCTCGAGCAGTCGAAACCATTGCGCAAGATGGGGCTGCACTCGTCGCCCACCGGGATGCTGTTCGTCGACGATGTGCGCGTTGGACGCGACCGACTTCTCGGCGAGAGTGAGGAGTCCTACGGCGGTCGCGCCGGACGCGAGGCATCGAAGGCAACATTCGTCATCGAGCGTTCGGGTGTCGCCGCGATGGCGCTCGGGATCATCGAACGCTGCATGGAGCTGTGCATCCCCTATGCCAAGGAGCGGGTGCAATTCGGACGGCCGATCGGCGAGTTCCAACTCATCCAGCTGAAGCTCGCGAAGATGGAGGTCGCGCGGCTGAACGTCGAGAACCTGGTGTTCCGGCACCTGGAGTCGTCGCGAGACGGCAATCCCATGAGCCTGTCGCAGGCCTCCGCGATGAAGCTGTACGCGGCGGGCGCGGCGACAGAGGTGGCGCTGGAGGCGGTGCAGCTGTTCGGTGGCAACGGCTACATGGCCGAATACGAGGTCGAGCAGCTCGCACGCGACGCCAAGGTGCTGCAGATCTACGCGGGCACCGACGAGATCCAGATCGGACAGATCGCGCGCGAGCTGCTCGCTTAGCTGGGCCGGATCAATACTTCGACGACGTTGGCGAGCGCTTCGAACGTCCTGAACAATGGCGGTGCCGACCCGCGTGCGGGATCCAAACTGTGCAACAACTCGATCCCGATGAACAGCGCCGCGATCGCGAATGCGGGCGGCGAGGCCGGATGTCAACATCGAGCCGTGCCGCCGCCCCGGGAACCCGACCCGAGCCGCTACGAGCTGCCCGACCGCGACCGGGCGGACGAGCACGGCCTGGTCGCGGTCGGCGGCGACCTCGCCCCCGGGACGCTGCTCGCCGCGTACCGCCGCGGGCTGTTTCCGATGAACGTCGGCCGCCGGCTGGGATGGTGGTCGCCCGATCCCCGCGGCGTGCTGCCGCTCGACGGCTTTCGGACCCACCAGTCGCTGCGGCGGGCGATCGGGCGTTTCGAGATACGCATCAACTCCTCGTTCGAGGCGGTGATGCGGGCCTGCGCGGACCTGGCCCGTCCCCACGGTTGGATCGACGACGCCTTCATCGCCGCGTACTGCGAGCTGCACGCGCTCGGGTGGGCGCACAGCGTCGAGACGTGGCGCGACGCCACGCTGGTCGGCGGCCTTTACGGCGTGCGGATCGGCGGGCTGTTCGCCGGCGAGTCGATGTTCCACCGCCAGACCGACGCGTCGAAGGTGGCGCTGCGCGCGACGTGCGACCTGCTGCGGCTCGACAGCGCGGCCGTGTTCGACGTGCAATGGACGACGCCGCACCTGTCTTCGCTCGGGGCAATCGAAATCCCGCGTCGCCGCTACATGCAGCTGCTCGCGGCGGCGATAGCGTCCTAGGAGTATGGCCAAACCCGTCGAGATCTTCCACAATCCGTCGTGCTCGAAGTCGCGCGGCGCGCTCGCGATCTTGCACGAGCGCGGTGTCGACGCGAACGTCGTGCGCTATCTCGATACGCCGCCCGATCGGGCGACGCTCGAACGCATCCTCGACGCGATCGAGGACGAACCGGCGGCGCTGGTGCGCACCGGCGACGCCAAGTTCAAGGACGCCGGCCTCACGAAGGCCGACGTGGCGACGCGCGCGCAAGTGATCAAGGTCTTGCGCGAACACCCGGAAGTCATGGAGCGGCCGGTCGTGTTCGTCGGTGCGCGCGCGGTGATCGCGCGGCCGTCGGAACGCGTGCTGGAACTGCTCGACTGATGGCGTCGTGGGACGAGGTCGAGCGGCTCACACCCGACCTCGCGGCGCGCGTACGCGCGGTTTTCGACGCCCACAAGCACAAGACACTGGCGACGCTGCGCGCCGACGGCTCGCCACGGATCAGCGGGACCGAAGTCGATTTTCGTGACGGTGAGGCGTGGTGCGGGTCGATGTGGAACGCGCGTAAGGCACGCGATCTCCAGCGCGACCCGCGCTTCTCACTGCACAGCGCGACAGCCGACCCAGAGATGGCGAGCGGAGACGCCAAGATCTCGGGCCGCGCGATCGAGATGAGCGACGACGCCAAGCAACAGTGGGCGGCGGCGTACGGAGAGCAGGCGGGAGAAGAGCCGCCGGAGCCGATGCATCTCTTCCGGTTGGACGTGACCGAGCTGGTGCTGACGACGCTGGGCGACCCGCCTGACCATTTGGTCGTCGAGTCGTGGCACGCCGATCGTGGGGATCAGCGCATCGAACGGCGCTAAACCGTGCGGGTACGATCCGCGTATGACGCCAACCGCCGAAGACGTGCGCGCCGAGGTCAAGGCGTGGCTCGAAGAGAACTGGAATCCTGATCTCACGGTCGGGGAGTGGTGGGACGTGCTCGCACGCTCGGGCTACGCGGCGCCGACGTTCCCCGAGGACTCCTGGGGCAAGGGGTGGGGGCGCGACCTCGCGATGGTCGTCACCAGCGCCATCAAGGAACACGGCGCGATCGGCCCGCCCGCAGGTCTCGGGTACCTGCTGGCCGCGCCGACGATCGTGGCGCACGGCAACGTTCGGCAAAAGCGCGAGGACCTGCTCCGCATCCTGAACGGCCAGGACGCGTGGTGCCAGCTGTTCTCGGAGCCGGGCGCCGGCTCCGACCTCGCCAGCCTCACCACCAGAGCCGTCAAGGACGGCGACGAGTGGATCGTAACCGGCCAAAAGGTGTGGACCTCGACCGCGCAGCTGTGCAACCGCGGCATGCTGATCGCACGCACGGATGGCGCGCTGCCGAAGCACAAGGGCATCACCTACTTCAAGTTCGACATGACGCAGCCCGGCGTCGAAGTGCGACCGCTGCGCGAGATGACCGGCCGCGCGATGTTCAACGAGGTCTTCATCGACGGCGCGCGGGTCCACGACGACGACATCATCGGCGGACTCAACAACGGGTGGGCTGCGACGAACACCACACTGATGGCCGAGCGCGCCGGGCTCGGTACCGGCGGGTCGGGCGCGGTTGGGAACGCGTTCGCCGGTCCGCTCGCTGGTCAGCTGAACAACCGCGCCGGCGACCGCGTCGGTCAGGTCCGTACGGGTGGCACTGGTGGCGGCGGCCGCGCGGCCGCGCCGGGGCTCATCGGTCTGGCGCAAACAGCGCGGCGCAACCGCGAGCCCGTCATTCGCCAGAAGCTCGCGCGCCTGTACTCGCTCCAGGAGATCGGGCGGATGTCGGCGATGCGGGCCAAGAGTGCCGGCCAGCGCACCGGCGGCGAGGCGAACATCGCCAAGCTGATGATGAGTGACCTGCTGCGTCTGCAGCGTGAGGTCGGCAACGAGATCATCGGTGCGGACGGCATGGTCGTAGGCAAGGACACGCTCGGCGGGGGACTGGTGCAGGAAGTTACGCTGTTCTCGCCCGGTCCGTCGATCTACGGCGGCACCGACCAGGTGCAGCGCAACATCCTGGGCGAGCGCGTTCTCGGTCTGCCCAAGGAGCCGGGCCCGGCGCGCGAGACTCCGTTCAACGAGCTGCTCGTCAACCGTTGACGGTGCAAGAGGGGGATCCGTGGACGCACGAGGAGGCCGAACCGCATTCGAGGTGTTCGTCGCGATCCTGGCGGCGTTGGCGGTCGTCTTCGGCATGTACGCGCTCGGGCGCGCGATGGATGACGACGACGAGGGCGGCCGGGTCGAAGCGGTCGATGCCGCGCCGACTCCGGGCACCGAGGTCGACGTCGCCGGCGCGGTGGCGTCTCTCGACGATCCCGCCGCCCACGATGCCGGCGCGCACGATGACGCCGCCACGCACGAGGAGGTCGACGACCGCGGGTTCAGCGAGCTCGAGAACGGTGAGCAGCACGGCCATTCGTTCACCCAGCCGCTCGACTCGGCGACGCGTACCGAGCTGGCGCGCCAGCTCGCCCTCGCGCGCGACGTCGCGTTGCAGTACCCGACGGTCGCCGACGCCGAAGCCGCCGGATACCGGCGCGCGGGACCGTTCTCACCCGGTCTGGGCGCGCACTACATCAACTTCGGGAACGCGGCCGCGTCGTTCGGTGGCGGCGACGACGTGTGGAACGACGACGACATCCGCGCGCCGCTCGCGTACATTTACGACGGCGTCGAGTCGGGTTCTCGCATCGCCGGGTTGTTCTATTCGGGGAACGGGTCGGAAGCGCCCGAGGGATTCGCGGGCCCGAACGACACGTGGCACAAGCACTCGAACATCTGCATCGTGACGGGACCCGACGGCATCGACACGCCGCTCGGCGCCGATCGTGACGTCGATCCCGCTGATTGCACCGCGGTCGGCGGCAGCCTCATCCAACAGACCGGTTACTTGCTGCACGTGTGGGTGGTGCCCGGTTACGAGAGCCCCGAAGGTGTGTTCAGCCACTTGAGCTCGGCGGTCACCTGCCCCGACGGCACCTACTACACGATCGACCGCACGGAGATCGGCAGCGCGAACACGATCTGTCGCGACGCGCAGTGACCGAGCTGCTCTACCTGCGCGACGCGTACTTGTTGGAGTTCGGCGCGACCGTCGCTGCGGTCGACGGCGCGCGCGTCGCGCTCGACCGGACTGCGTTCTATCCGACCGGTGGCGGGCAGCCGCACGACGTCGGCACGCTCGACGGTACGCCGGTTGTCGAAGTGCGCAAGGAGGGTGACGCGGTGTGGCACACCCTCGACGGCGCCGTCCCCGACGTGGGTGCGACGGTGACCGGTGTGGTCGAGTGGGGCCGGCGGCACCAGCTCATGCGCACGCACTCGGCGATGCACGTGCTGTGCGGCGTGATCTGGAACGAGTGGGGAAAGGCGGTCACCGGCGGAAACATGGAGCCGCTCGAAGCGCGCATGGACTTCGAGTTCGAGCCGCTGCCCGAAGGCTTCGCGCCGCGCGTGCAGGATCTGGTCAACGCAGAGATCGCCGCTGACCGTCCGATCGAGGTCGAGTTTCTGCCGCGCGATATCGCGCTGAAGGACGACGACCTCATTCGCACCAAGGTCAACCTCATCCCGGATTCGGTTACTGAGATCCGCGTCGTCGACATTGTCGGCCTCGACAAGCAGGCCGACGGCGGCACGCACGTCCGCTCAACGGGCGAGATCGGCCGCTTCGAAGTCGTCAAGACCGAAAGCAAGGGCAAGGGCAACAAGCGCCTGAGAGTCCGCGTCCACGACGCGTGATCGCCGTTCACGTTGAGGCTTGAACAGCCTCTACGTTCGCGGACGTACCGTTGGATCGCGTCCGGCACCTCTTCGAGGTCAACGTGTTCGGCACGCTGGCCATCACGCAGCAGGTGCTGGCGCGCATGGTGGCCAAGGGTGCTGGTCGGGTCATCATCATGTCGTCGATCGCCGGCGTCATGTGCGGCCCGTCGTTCGGACCGTATTCGATGACGCAGCACGCGTTGGAAGCGATGGGCAAGACCATGCGCGCCGAGTTGACACCGCAAGGCATCGACGTGACGCTGCTGAAACCCTGGTCCGTATCTGACCGGCTTCAACGACCGCATGGCGGACTCGATGTGGGAGTGGTTCGGCGACGAATCACTCAACGCGCCCGCGACACCCATGTTCAAGATGATGCGCGACCTCGTCACTGGCGGTCGGATGGATCCCGCCGAAGTCGTCACCCGCATGGTCGAGCTCACCGAAGCCGAAACGACAACCGAGAACAACTTCGTGCCACCGGAGATCCTCGCTCAAATGGCGCGCAACTCGGCGAGTGACGCGCATTCTCGGGAACATCGCGCACCGGTTCGGTAGGCCAGGTTCCCGAGAATGGCAATGACTCGGACCAACTGCTCGTACACTGACGCAGTGCTGCTGGCCGAATTGCTCGCGTGTCCGGGAGTCGTCGAACGCGTGACATTCGGGTCGCGGGTCGGGTTCCTCGCGCTCCATGGGGGACTCGAAGAGGGAACGGCCGAGATCGCGGCCGCCGCCGCGCACGCCGCCGGCGCGTCGTTCTACGCGGTAGTGCAGCCCGCGGATCTGCGGTGGCACATTCCGTCGCACCGCTATGACCCCGACCATGCCGACGGACTCGCCGAGTTCCTCGCGCACGTCGACGTCGTCGTATCGGTGCACGGGTTTGGCGGGCTGCGCGGCGCCGACGATCGGTGGACCACCGCTCTCCTCGGCGGCGGCAATCGTGAGCTGGCGATGGCGATCACGCGCGAGTTACGGACCGCGCTCCCGCAGTACCGCTGGGTCGACGAGCTCGACGTCATTCCTGCGCATTTGCGCGGCCTGCACCCGGCGAATCCGGTGAACCGGGCGCGTAACGGAGGCGTGCAGATCGAGCTGCCGCCGCGAGTGCGCCGTGAGCCTGATCTGGCGCTCCTCGTTGACGCGCTTGCAGCCGCCGTCAGAGGTTGACGAGCGGGAGCAGGTGCGCGACGTCGTTGTAGCGGCGCAGCATGATGCGCTCCGGCGTGACGACGATCTCGCTGATCGACGCGTTGTCCGCGCCCGAGAAGGCGAAGCGCGTGGAGCCGCTCACCCGATGCAGGAGTTGGCCGATGACGCCGCCGTGCGCGACCGCGACGACCCGGCCGTCGGGGTGGGCGGAGACGATCCGTTGGAGCGCATCCCAGACTCGCGCGTCGAACTCGTCGTGGTTCTCGGCGCCCGGGATCACGTCCCAGCGCTCCCGCTCCCAGATCTCGCGAAAGATCGGATCGCCGGCCGCGGCTCGGACCCGGAACTCGCCGCCTTCCCACTCGCCGAGGAATACCTCGCGCAGATCGGGCTCTTCGGCAGGCGTGATCCCGAGCCGCGCCGCGAGCGGCGCTGCCGTCTGGTGCGTGCGCTGGAGCGTGCTGACGTAGATGGCGTCGACGCGCTCGTGCTCGAGTCGGTCGGCGAGCAGCTCGGCCTGCTTCTCGCCGAACGGGTCGAGGGGCGGATCGCCGTGGCCATCGCGTAGGGGGAACGGTCGGTCGGGATGCACGGGCGCCGACTCGCCGTGGCGAACGAGCAGCACGATCGTCGCGCCCGCCGACACTTCGAAGCGGTGTTGGCGGAAGCCTTCGGGCGGGGTCGTCACGGTGTGCAGGCTACGGCGCGCGCGCTCGTCGGTTGCCGCCATAATGCGGCGATGAACGATCTCAAGCTCGGCTACACGATCGGTTACTGGGGCGCGCAGCCGCCCGTCGACGTCCCGGCCACGCTGCGCGAAGCGGAGCGACTCGGCTACGACTCGTGCTGGACCGCGGAGGCGTACGGCTCGGACGCGCTCACGCCACTCGCGTGGTGGGGCGCGGCGACGACGACGATGAAGCTCGGCACGTCGATCTGCCAGCTCTCCGCGCGCTCGCCCGCCGCGATGGCGATGGCCGCGCTCACACTCGATCATTTGTCCGGCGGCCGGTTCATTCTCGGCCTGGGTGCGTCGGGCCCGCAGGTCGCGGAGGGCTGGTACGGCGACGACTACAGCCGGCCGCTGGCGCGCACGCGCGAGTACGTCGAGATCGTGCGGCGCGTGCTCGCGCGGGACGAGCCGGTGAACTTCCAGGGTCGGCACTACCAGATGCCGCGCCGGGGCGGTACTGGCTTCGGCAAGCCGCTGAAGTCGATCACGCATCCATTGCGGGCCGACCTGCCGATCTACTTGGCGTCCGAGGGTCCGAAGAACGTGGCGCTGACAGCCGAGATCGCCGACGGGTGGATCGCACTGTTCTACGGACCGCGTGTCGACGGCTTCTATCGCGCCGCCCTCGACGAGGGGTTCGCGCGGCCCGGCGCGCGCCGGACTCCTGAGGAGTTCGAGGTTGCGTGCATCGTGCCCGTCATCATCCATGACGACATCGAGGCCGCGGCCGATACCTACCGGCCGATGCTGGCGTTGTACATCGGCGGCATGGGCGCGCGCGACGTGAACTTCCACAACGACGTATTCGCGCGCATGGGGTACGAGGCGCAAGCAAAGACGATCCAGGACTTGTACCTCGAAGGCAAGAAGGAGGAAGCGGCCGCGGCGGTGCCGACTCGGCTGGTCGAGGACGTCGCGTTGGTCGGGCCCAAAGAGAAGATCCGCGACGATCTCGAGATGTGGCGCGAGTCGATCGTCACGACCATGCTCGTTTCGGGTGGTGCGGCGCAGCTTCGAGAGATTGCCGAGCTGGTGCACGGTGGCTAGATGACGCCGATTTTCGTGACGGCCGAGGAGGCGCGTGTGCTCGGCTGTCTCATGGAGAAGGCGGTGACGACGCCGGACAACTATCCCCTGTCGCTGAACGCGCTCGTCACCGCCTGCAACCAGACGACGAACCGTGACCCGGTCGTGCGCTACGGCGATGATGTCGTCGAGCATGCGCTCGAGTCGCTGCGCGAGAAGGGCCTGAGCCGACGAGTGCGGTCGACCGGTCAGCGGGTTGTGAAGCACCGCCACGTCGCCGACGAGACGCTCGGTATCGACGCGGCCGAGTTCTCCGTGATCGGTGTGCTGTTGCTGCGCGGCGCGCAGACACCGGGGGAGCTTAAACAGCGCACCGAGCGGTGGCATCGGTTCCGTTCCCTCGATGACGTCGAGGATGTGCTGGCGCGACTTGGTGCACGCGCGTTCACCACGCAGCTCCCGCGCCGACCCGGCCAAAAGGAGTCGCGCTGGGCCGAGCTGATGTCCCACGATGGTGAAGTCGCGGCGGCGTCGGCGCCGGCCGCGCCCGCCGCCGTTCCCGAAGTGATCGTGCCCGTGGCCGCGTCCGTCCCGCCCGCATCGGCACCGACGCCCGCGGTGGCGCACTCGATCGAGATCCACAATCCCGCCGACGGCGAGCTCGTGCGGGCGGTCGCGATCACCGAACCGAGTGAGATCGCGCAGAAGCTCGCCCGGGCGCGCCGGGCCCAATCCGCCTGGGCCGCGCGTCCGTACGCGGAGCGGGCGGCCCTGCTGCGGGCGTTCCGCGACCTGCTCGCGGCCGAGATCGACGAGTGCGCGGTGCTCACGACGACCGAGATGGGCAAGCCGATACGCCAGGCGCGCACTGAAATCACCGCGGTACTCGACCGCATCGACTGGAATATCGACCACGCGGGCGAAGTGACCGCGGTCCGCGTCGTTCGCCACGGCGGTGAGTTGGAAGAGCGAGTGACCTGCGAGCCGGTCGGCGTCGTCGTGCACATCAGCGCGTGGAACTATCCCTACTTCGTAGCACTGAATTCGATTGCGCCCGCGCTCCTCTGCGGCAATGCCGTGTTGTACAAGCCTTCGGAGCTGGCGACGCTCACCGGCTTGCGGATCGTCGACGTGATGCACCGCGCCGGGGTTCCGGTCGACATCGTGCAGACGGTCGTCGGACCGGGGGCGACTGGTGCCGCGCTCGTCGACGAAGACGTCGACATGGTGTGCTTCACCGGTTCCTATGCCACCGGACAGCTTGTCGCGACCGCCGCCGACCGCCTGATGAGACTCCAACTCGAACTTGGCGGCAAGGACGCCGCCTATGTCTGCGACGACGTCGATGTCGTCGCGGCGGCAATCGGCGTCGCCAACGGCGCGTTCTACAACGCGGGGCAGTCGTGCAGCGCGACCGAGCGGGTGTACGTCCACTCCGACATATGGGACGTTTTCGTCGACGCCTTCGTTGAGGTCGTACGGCAGTATCGGGTCGGCGATCCCACCGACGAGGCGACCGACATCGGGCCACTTGCCCGCGCGGCCGCGCTCGATGTGCTCGACGACCAGGTGCGAGAAGCCGTGCAGCGGGGCGCGCGGTTGGGGTGCGGAGGCGAACGCCTCGACCGGCCCGGAAACTGGTTCGCCCCGACCGTCTTGGTCGACGTCGACGACGGCATGCGGCTGATGCGCGACGAGTCGTTCGGTCCCGTTATCGGACTTGCGCGCGTCGTCGACGACGACGACGCGATCGCGCGTATGGACGACACGCGGTACGGGCTCGGCGCGGCGGTGTTCTCACGTGACCGCGAACGCGCGGCGCGCATTCTCGACCGGCTCGACGTCGGGAACGCGTACTGGAACACGGCCGATCGGTCGACAGTGCGGCTGCCGTGGGCGGGGCGGCGCCACTCCGGCCTGGGCGTATCGATGTCGGAATCGGGGATTCGCAGCTTCGTGCGCGAGAAGGCGTGGCACCTCATCGCCGGGTCGTAGTTCGTACACAAATCGCTACGGCGGGCCGTCGCCTGCCCAGTCCGGATCGCCGATCTCGATGATCGACTCGATCTCGCCCTCGGGGATCGACACGCCCGGATCGACCGGCGGTGCCAGTTCCTCCGGCGCCTCGACCGCGGCCGTGGGTGCGGGGAGCCCTTCGGGTGCCGGCGCGGGATCGGCCGTGGCCGGCGGCGCGATCTCGATCGGCGGCGGCGCCGGCAGATCCACGACCGGCGCGACCGCGTGCTCGGCGATCAGGGTCGTCTCCGGCAGCGATTCGACGGTCGCAACGGGAACCGGCGGCTGATCCGGCGCGTCGCTGTGTGCGGCGGGGTGCCATTGCGCGCCGGTCAGCATCGCGATACCGGCCGCCAGTCCGGCGACGGGCAGGATCACTTTGCGGCGCAGCAACTCGATGCGCAGCGCGGCCGCTTCGTCGCGGCTGCAGCCCAACAGCTCGACGATCTGGAGTTCGATCTCGTTCGAGTCCGTGCCGAGCGCGGTGGACAACGCGGCCAGGTCACAAGCGCGCAACGGCACCGGTTGGCCGGGCCGGACGGTTCGCAACCGGCGGAGCAGTTCGGTGTACGACTCGAGTACCGCGCGCTCGCCGCCCGCGCCCGCGACGGGCTGCGCGTCGTGATCGACGACGAGATATCCGTCATCGATGCGGACCGGCATGCGCAAGGGCACGTGCGCGGTGAGGTCGTCGCCGTAAGCTTGCGCGAGCCGCGCGCACACTTCGGCCGGGACGGGTTCGAGGCCGCGCTCGTAGTCGCGCAGGCAGGTGATGGAGATCCCGGCTTCGGCGGCGGCCCGCCGCCGCTTCCAGCCCCGCCGCTTGCGCGCCGCGAGCAACAACGCACCCAAGCGGGCCGCGGGGATCCGGTCATCGAGGAGGAGGGCCACGACGTCGTCGGTCATCTCGTCCTCATCGGCATCCCGCTGCGGCCCCTGAGGCCGGTTTCAGTCGCGGCCGAGGAAGCTGGTGAGCGCATCGCGATGGTCGGCCGTGCCGACCATCCGGGCGAAGGTCGCGTCCTCGCGTCCTCGCGTCCTCGCGTCCTCGTGGGCGCGAGCGCCGCGCACCGCGTCGCGGCGCGCGGCGACCACCTGGTCGGCGGGCACGGCCCGCACGGCCAGGCCGGCGGCCACCGCGTCGGCGGCCGAGACCCACTCGTCCGTATACAGCGCGACGGCGGCGCGCTGATTGCCCATGATCGCCGGCATCAGCAGTCTGCCGGCTGCCTCCGGTACAACCCCGAGGGGGACGAACGGCGCCTCAGATGCCGTCCCACACCATCGCATTGGCGTCGTCCTCGGAGAAGAACAGCTGGTCTGGAGAATGCTTGTTGATGTGACCGATGAGCATGTTGTAGACGCCGAAGCCGCAGAGCTGGCGCAGGCGCGGCGAGAACTCCGCGACAGTCGCGAGGGGCAACCCGAGCTGTTGGTTCTCCTGTTGGCGGATGTAGCCCGCGCAATAATTCATCGCCACACCGACTCGACGCTCGTTGGTCGTGTTCGCGCCGCCGCCGTGCCACAGGCTGCCGTGCCAGATCAGCACCGATCCCTTCGGCATCTCCGCCGCGATCGAGTCGTAGTGCTGGCCGTAATTCGGGCTGTGGTCCCACAAGTGCGAGCCGGGAACGAGTCGGGTCGCGCCGTTCGCTTCGGTGAAATCGGTGAGCGCCCACATGGAGTTGCACACCGTCGGCGGGTGCGGCTTCGGGAGCGGGATCAGCTGGTCGTCCGCGTGGATTGGTTGCGCGGTCTCGCCCGGCAGTATCGCGATCGACGACAGGGAGGAGATGAGACACCCCGGATCGAGCACCGCGTCGACGACCGGAAGCACCGACGGGTGCTCCGGGATCCGGCGGTACAGCTCGCCGAACGCGAGCAGGTTGTAGACGCGCAGCGTCTGGTGGCCCTCGAACGAGTTCGGCGACGGCTGGACGTCGCAGCATCGCTCCAGGGCGCGCAGATCGTCGGCCAACGCGTCGACCAGGTCGGGTTCGATCGCGCCCTCGATGATCGTGTATCCCTGATCCGCCACTTCCTCCACGTGGAGCTGGGTGTTCACGGAGGCCAGACTACGCCGCATGCCGCTCTACGCCCTGGGTGACGTCGCCCCGCAGATCGACCCCGATGCGTTCGTGCACCCCGAAGCGACGATCATCGGCGACGTCGTCGTCGGGCCCGGCGCGACGATCTGGCCGCAGGCCGTGCTGCGCGGCGACCAGAGCCGCATCGTGATCGGCGCGCGCACGTCGGTGCAGGACGGCGCCGTGATCCACTGCACCCGCCAGCTCGAAACGCACATCGGCGACGACTGCGTGATCGGGCACCTCGCGCACCTCGAGGGCTGCACCGTCGAAAACGGTGCGCTCATCGGCACCGGCTCGATCGTGCTGCACAACGCGATCGTTCGCACCGGAGCGCTCGTCGGCGCGGCCGCGCTCGTCCCGGGCGGCATGGAAGTACCGACGGGCGCGATGGCACTCGGTGTTCCCGCCCAGCTCCGGCCGGGCAGCGTGACCCCCGACATGATCACGCATCCCGCGACGGAATACGTGCGGAACTGGGAGCGCTACCGCGCGGAAATGCAGCGCCTCGACTGAGCTCGTCCGCGAACTGCGCGCCACCCGCGATCGTGCACGCGCAGGCGGCGGCCGCCATCGCGACCGCCGCCGAGCAACTGCGACCCGCTCGGGTCGCTGCGCTGCGTCCTACGCGACCGGTGAAGCCGCGTCGAGCTCGCCGATCAGAACCACATCACGGTGGCGAAGCTGTCGTCCCGCCACCGGGCACCCGACCAGCTGTCGTCCCGCCAGCGGGCACCCGCCCACGCGTTGTCCCGCCAGCGGGCACCTTCCCAAACGTCGTCGACCCACGCGTTGTCCCGCCAGCGGGCACCGACCCAGCCGCCGTCGCGCCACCGGGCACCGACCCACGCACCGTCCCGCCACCGAGCGCCGGACCACAGGCCCGCGGTCCACCAGCTGCCCGAGAAGCTCGATCGCGGCCACGCCACCGTCGGCCAGACCACACCGAGGACCGGGTTGTTGGTCGTGAAGCCAGTACCGGGCACCGGCGCACCGGCGTAGGGCACGCCGTCGGCGTAGCCGGGCACGATCTCCGACGCCGTGCGCGGAGCGTTCTGCATGCCGCCCCACGACCGCCACACCTGACCCTGCGGGGTGTCGAACCACGTGTCCGTATACGACGGCGCGCACAACGCGTGGGTTGGCGCAAGCGCTCCCTCGTCGCACGCTATCCAGAGCTTCACTTTGTACGCGTGTTCGAAGGCCGAGAACCGCTGGCCGAAGATGTCGCGGTCACCGTCGAGCGAGGCCTGCGCCGTCGCCACCAACTTGGCGTCGGTGGCGGCCAAGGCCGCGGCCGACTCCGGGGTCAGGCCGGTGGCGAGACGCTCGTTGTACTTCGCCGGGTATGTCTCGGCGTACACCCGGTCGTAGGTGCTCTGGTCGAACAGCAGACCACCGTTGCGGGTCTGTGAGATCGCCGACTCGCCGAGCACGGGCTCGTAATTCTGGGACTGCTTCGGCGGCGTGCTCGCCGCGATCTTGGCCAGGTTGATCGAGCCCCGGCCGCTCAGGACGCGGTCCCCGAGGGTATCCGCGGTACCCCGCATCCGGAGCTTGACCGAGTCGGGGTTCAGGGTCGGGTACTTCGAGAGGATCAGCGCCACCGCGCCACTGGCGGCGGCCGCGGACTGCGATGTGCCACTGCCGCGGATCAGGCGGCCGCCGTCGAGCACCGAGTGCTGCATCGGCTGCGCCAGGCCGTCGCAGAACATCTGTGTGACCCGGTTGTTGGCCTCGGAGTTCTTGACGTTGTAGCTGGCGATCGACTTGCCCGGCGCCGAGACGTCGGGGTTGCGGAAGCCAGTGCTGTGCGCACCGCTCGTGAACAGCGCCGTGCTGTCGTCGGCGCGCGACGACCAGTTGGCGCCGGTGTCGTAGGCGGCCACTGCTAGCACGTTTCGGTTGTACGCCGGTGCCAGTACACCCGGGTCGGCCTTCGTGGCCGCCTTGCCACCATTGCCGGCGGAGACGACGACGACGATCCCGGCCTTCCACGCTGCCTCGACGGCGAGCGAGAGTTCGTCGTCCTTCCAGCCGTTGGCCGACTCGAGGCCGTACGACAGGTTGAGGACCCGGATGTTGAGCCCGTAGTCGTTGCGGTGCTCACGTACCCAGTCGATGGCGGCGATGACTTGCGTGGCGTCGACGGCGCCGCTCACGTCGCCGACCTTGAGGCTCACGATGCGGGCCTCGGGCGCAACGGCGTTGATAATGCCGGCCATGTGGGTGCCGTGCCCGTACGTGTCGTTGTGGGCGAGCTCCGCCACCTGCGAGTCGAAAGACAGGTCGGGGCCGTGAATCAGCGCACCCGGGGAGGCGAGGGTGCCGACCGGAGCGACACCGGTGTCGATGATCGCGACGTCGACCTGCTTCGTCACGCCGCCGACGGTCTGCGTGCCGCGGGCACCGGCGTTCCAGAACGAGTCGGCGCCCATCGCCCGGGCGATGTTCAGCATCGAGTACGGGTCGGTCGCCGCGTCGTAGGCCGCGGGCGGCTGCAACGCGGCGCGGAACGTGGAGCTGGCGAGCACCTGGTCCGCACTGAGCGGCTTCGAGCAAGAGATGTACGGCGCGAGGCCGGCGCTGCTCAGAAGCCAGGCGTGCTGGGCGGGGACGTCGGCGAGGAACGTGCCGGGCACGTCGAACTCGCGAATGACCCGGCCGCCGATGTAGCGCACGAACAGCTGCGCGGTTGCCGGGTCGCCGTTGGCGTCCACGAAGACGGTCGTCATCGACGGGCTGGCGGCAGTCCACTGGGCGGCCGCGCCCGCCGAGCCGGCGGGGAGGAGCACGGCCAGAGCGACGGTGCCGACGAGGAGTACCCGCACGCGGCGGACGACGCGGGAAACGATGCTGCGTTTGGTCACGGAGGGGGTATCGCCAGGCCGCACCCGTCTTTGGAGGGCGCTGGACCGATGTCACATTCCGTTTCTCGGCCGGCGGGACGAACTGTGACGTTCGTCACGAATCCCGGGTCGAGATGCGGCTGCGCCGAGTGCCGTGACCGCGAACGCTTGCGACGTTGGGGGGTGTCCGCGGGGGCAAGCTCGCGGCCCCCCTCGATCGCGTGCCGCCCCCGAACCCCTGGTTCGGGGTCGGAGCACTCTAGATGTTGGCGCCGACGATGCTGCCGATCGCGTACGTGAGGGCCATCGCGACCGACGACCACGCGGCGACCCGCGCCGCGGCACGTTTCCACGGGGCCCCGCCCAGGGTCGCGCCGAGCGCTCCGAGTCCGATCAGGGCGAGCAGGGCGACGAGCGCGGTAATCGCGATGCGCGCGCCCGAGGGTGCGAACGCGACCGCCAGTAACGGCAGCGCGGCGCCGACGGTGAACGAGACGGCGGAGGTCCACGCAGCCTGCCACGGCCGCGCGATCGCGTGCTCGGTGATGCCGAGCTCGTCGCGCGCGTGCGCGCCGATCGGATCGTGGACCATGAGTTGCTCGGCCACCAGTCGCGCCAGGCCCGGTTCGACGCCGCGTTGCTCATAGATCTTGGCGAGCTCGCGCAGTTCGGCGAGGCGATTCTCCTCGATCGCCGCCGCTTCGATCCAGAGGTCGGCTTCCTCGGCATCGCGTTGCGAACTCACCGAGATGTACTCGCCCGCCGCCATCGACATCGCGCCGGCGATCAGTCCCGCCAGGCCGGCCGTGACGATCGCAGTGCGGGACGAGTCCGCCGCGGCCACACCGATCACGAGGCTTGCGGTCGACACGATGCCGTCGTTTGCGCCGAGCACCGCGGCCCGCAGCCATGGCGACCGGTGGCTTTTGTGATGCTCGGCGCCAATGGGGTGCGCCACAGGACCGAACGCTAGTGTGACGCCGATTCGAATCGATGGGGTCGATCGCGCGCTCGCTCCCTGCCTCCGGAGGCCGTCATGCCCGAAGCCGTGATCGTCGCGACTGCCCGCACGCCAATCGGGCGCGCGAACAAGGGTTCGCTCGTCGAATGTCGGCCCGACGACCTGTCGGCGCTGATCCTGCGCTCGGTGCTCGACAAGGTCCCGCAGCTCGACCCGGCGCAGGTCGAGGACGTGATCTGGGGGTGCGGCCAGCCGGCCGGCGAGGGCGGATTCAACGTCGCGCGCATCGCCGCGATCCTCGCGGGTGTCGACGTTCCTGGCGTCACGGTCAATCGCTACTGCTCCTCGTCGTTGCAGACGATCCGCATCGCGGCGCACGCGATCAAGGCCGGTGAGGGCGATGTGTTCGTCGCCGGCGGCGTCGAGACCGTCAGCCGCTATGCCGCGGGGGCGGCCGACACCGGCGGACTCAACGAGGCGTTCGGTGACGCACGCGAGCGCACCAAGGCGCGCACGGGCGGTGGCCAGCCGCCGTGGACACCGCCGACCGGGCTCCCCGATGTGTACATCGCGATGGGCCAAACCGCCGAGAACGTCGCCGAGGCCGAAGGCGTGACGCGCGAGGAGATGGACGAGTTCGGCGCGCGCTCGCAACAGCGCGCGGTCGCCGCGCAGGAGAACGGATTCTTCGAGCGCGAGATCACGCCTGTGAAGTTGACCGACGGTTCGGTCGTCAGCAAGGACGATGGGCCGCGCCCTGGCACGACCGTCGAGAAGCTCGCGACCTTGCAACCCGTGTTCCGTCCCGACGGCACGGTCACCGCCGGGAACGCGTGCCCCCTGAACGACGGCGCCGCCGCGGTGGTTGTCATGAGCGACACCAAGGCGAGCCAGCTCGGCGTGATGCCACTGGCGCGGGTCGTGGCCAGCGGTGTGAGCGCGCTCAACCCCGAGATCATGGGGCTCGGTCCGATCGAGGCCAGTCGCCAGGCGCTGAAGCGGGCGGGGATGACCGCCGACGACATCGATCTCGTCGAGATCAACGAGGCGTTCGCGGCGCAGGTGCTTCCCTCGGCCAAGCATCTCGGCATCCGGATGGACAAGCTCAACGTGCACGGCGGGGCGATCGCGCTCGGCCACCCGTTCGGCATGACCGGCGCCCGCATCATGACGACGCTGATCAACGGCCTCCAGACCGAGGACAAAACCCTCGGTCTCGAGACCATGTGCGTGGGCGGCGGCCAGGGGATGGCGATGATCGTGGAGCGGCTCTCCTAAAGGAGGGGGCGCCGCCCGTCGTTACTCGGGGTGGGCGTGCTGGGCGTCTTTTGGAGGCGCGCCCTGGCGCAAGTCACGACCGCAACTGATGCGCTCGACCACTCCGCGCGTGTCCTCGCTGTCGCTCGCGCGCGCCCGACTACTGATCCTCGGACCGACAACCTCTCGCACCATGTCGGCACACAGCGATTTCCGCCTCCTCGCGCGCCGCTGCCGCCGGAGGCCAGCACGACGGAACGTTTGGCGGTGATGCTCCGGCCTGCCCACCCGAGACGAAACGGTGCACTCGCGGCTGCCGCCCGACGCGCGTACGAACAGAACCGTGTCTAACCAAATGGATGTGATGCGCTGATGGATATGGCAATTGACGCACTGCTCGCCGGCGCGGCCCGCGCGCGGGCTTCGTTCGACACGGCGGCGGTGGCAGTGTCCGGCGCCGACCTCCCGCGCACCCCTGACCCGGACACAACCGCGACCCCCGACGCGACGCCCGTCACGCCCGGCATCGACGTCGCCGAGCAGCTCACGACGATGATGGTCGCGAGCCAGGTACACGCCGCCAACACCGCCGCGATGCGCGCCGCGGTGTCGACCTACCGCGCCGCGGTCGACCTACTCGCGCGCTGACGCATTCCGGGCGACGCCGGCCGACTACGCGGGACGCAGGTGCGTCTCGGTGACGACTGTGGGCGCCAGGCGGTGCGGGCGCGACGTGCGCGACCGCATGATCCCGTGCTCCGCGCGCAGGCGGGCCATACCCGCGTTGTGGCCCGTGTACGAGGGCGGTTGTTCGAGCATCCACACGCAGCCTTCGGCCGCGACCTCGCACGGCTCCCAGTCGGAAGTGTCGGCACCGGGAACATTGGCGAGGAAACCCTCCGACGCCACCGGGACGTCGATGCGGAACGTGTTGACTGCGATTCCGAACGGCCGTATTTGGTGCGCGGCGGCGGTCGTCATGTGCTCCAACGCCGCCTTCGCCATCCCGTAGGCCATGAGGCCGGGGAAGTAGTTCAGCGCCGCCAACGACGACACGTTGAGGATCGCGCCGTCACCGCGCGCTTTCATCGCCGGCAAGACCGCCCGCATCGCCACGAGCGGTGCTCGCAGGTCGACCTGCATGACGAGATCGAACCGCTTCATCGACAGGTCGAGGTCACCCGGAAAGGTGATCGCGGCGTTGTTGACCAGCACGTCGACGTGGCCAAAGTGCTCGACCGTCGTCGCGACCATGGCGTTGATCTCGTCGTCGTGCGCAAGGTTGGTCGGCACCGCGAGTGCTGCGCCGCCAGCGTCTTCGATGCGGCGCACGGTGCCGTCGATCGTGCCCGCGAGTGAAAGCGGCGTCTCGTCGGTGGCACGCGCCGCGCACGCGACCTTGCAGCCGCGTTCCGCGAGCAACACGGCGATCGCGGCCCCGACGCCGCGGCTCGCGCCGGTGACGATTGCAACCTTTCCGTCGAGCTTCACGCTCCTGGACGCTAGATCGCGGGGAGCTCCTGCCGCACGGTCAGCACATCGGCGTAGAGGTCGCCGAGCGCATTCACTCGTTCGAGCGCGGCCGGCGCGACAAATGTCAAGTCCTCCGGCGCCCCGTGTCCGGCGGTGGCTTCCACCTCGTCCCACGCGATCGGGGTCGACGCGGTGGGCTGGTCACGGATCCGGAGTGAATACGCACACACGGTCGTCTTGTGATTGTCGTTCTGGCTCCAGTCGATGAACACGCGTCGTCGCCGTTTCTCCTTGGCCATGTCCACGGTGACTCGCTTCGGATCGCGTGACTCGAGCATCTGGCCCAGCGCGAGCGCGAAGTTCTTCGTGTCGTCGTCCGTCGCGATGCCGGAGTTCAACGGCACCGAGATGTGCAGTCCCTTCCCACCCGAGGTCTTGACGACCGCGCGCAGTCCGAGCTGGTCAAGGAGCTCGCGCAGCTCCAGCGCGACGCGACAGCAGTCGACGATCGTTGCCGGCTCGCCCGGGTCGAGATCGAGCACCATCGCGGTCGGGTGCTCAGGATCGTCGACCTTCCATTGGTGGGTGTGGATCTCGAGCGCGGCGAGGTTCGCGAGCCAGACCAACGCCGGGAGCTCCTCGACCACACAGGCCTGCGCGCCGGCCGCGGCGACGTTGACGATCGTCGGCACCCAGTCGGGGTGATGAGGCGGACAGCGCTTCTCGAAGAACCGTTGGCCGGCCGGACCGTCCGGAGCTCGGACCAGCGTCGGAGGCCGCCCCGCGAGGTGCGGGAGCATGTGGGGGCCGATGCGCCGGTAGTAGTCGATGACATCGGCCTTGCGGAAGGCCGCGGCGGGGTACAGCACCTTGTCGAGGTTCGAGAGCGACAGCTCCCGGCCCTCGATCTCGACACTGACCCTGCTTCGGGTTGACACCCCGACCCCCTCTCTAGACTGACCCTATGCCCAGCGCGATTTGGGCCGGGGCGATCAGCTTCGGCCTCGTACAAGTACCTGTCCGTCTGGTTAGCGCCACCAAGAGCAAGGACGTCAGCTTCAACCAGCTCGAAGCCGACACCGGCGCCCGCATTCGGTACCGCAAGGTTTCCGAAGCCTCGGGTGACGAGGTCCCGCCCGAGCGCATCCAGCGCGGGTACGAGATCTCGAAGGGGCGCTACGTCATCGTCGACGACGATGAGATGCAGACCTTGCGTCCGAAGGGCGGCCACACGATCGATATCGAGGAGTTTGTCGATCTCGACGACATCGACCCGTTGTACTTCGAGCAACCGTATTACCTCGTGCCGGACGCGCGGGGTCTCAAGCCGTACCAGCTGCTCGCCGAAGCGATGGCCGAGCTCAACAAGGTCGCCGTCGGACGCATTGTGATGCGGTCCAAGGAGCGGCTCGTCGCGATCCGTCCCCTCGACGGGATGCTGTGCATCGAGACGATGCGCTATTCCGACGAGGTCGTCCCGCGCGAAGCATTGCTGTCGGACGAACACGTCGAGCTGACCGAGAAGGAGCTGGCCATGGCCCGCCAGCTCATCGAGAGTCTCTCGAGCGAGATGTTCGATCCGAGCAAGTATTCGGACCAGTTCCGCGAGCAGATGCTGGACCTCATCCAGCGCAAGGCCGCGGGCGAGGAGATCGTCGCCGAGCCAGCCGTCGAAGCGCCCGCGAAGGTGCTCGATCTCGTCGCCGCATTAGAGGCGTCGCTGGCGAAGGCCGCGACTGCGAAGGACCGCCATCCGAGCACCTCGGCCCGTGCGCGCGCGGACGATGCCGACAACGCGGCCGACGAGGGCCAAGCGAAGGCAACCCGCGCCCGCAGGGCGACCAAGAAGGCGACGGCGAAGAAGACGGCCCGCTCGAAGAAGACCGCGTAGGCGCGCTTCGGACGCGACGCGGGTCGGCGTCGTGCGCGTTCGGCGAGGGCGCTACGGAACGGGGATTCCCAGTGCGGCCGCGTCGGCGGCGAGACGAACCCGAAGGTCCTCGTCGGCGCGGCACCGCTCCACCGCGTCCATGCTCGGGATCGCGCCGAGCCGAGCCAGCCCCCACAAGCCGTAGTACCGGACGCACGGGTCCTTGTCGCCGAGCGCGCGCTCGCACAACGCTCGCGGCGGGGGCGCGTCGGCGAGCGCCATGGCCCGCGCGGCCGCGCGGCGCACCGGACGCGACGAGTCCTCGAGCGCGCGATCCCACGGCCGTTGTGCGACGACCGTCTCCGCGAGCGTGAGTCGCGCGACCGCGACGAGACGGAACGCCGCGTCGGGTGACGTCGTCGCGTCCAGGATCTTTGCCAGGTCGCGGGAGTCGGTGGGGTCGAGGCGGGCGATCGCCGCCTCCGCCCGCTCGAGCTGGCGGTCGGGATTCGGCGGGCGCGGCGGGAGGAAGGCGGCCGCGACCGTGTCGAAGACGCCGAGCAGGCACGCGGGCCACTGCGCGCGGTCGGCGATCGTCACCGTGACGACACCCGGCTCGAGATCGATCGCCGTGATTGGCGAGAACGTCTCGAAGAGCACGCGTACGGCGAGGTCGACGCCCTGCTGGTCGCGCGTGGCGTGCACCGCCGGGCCCGGGCGCGGACCGGTGAGAAAGCGCGCTTGCTCGCGCGCGCGGCCCGACTCGAGCACGAGCGGCTCGTCGAACGTGTCGCCCAGATTCCGCGGATGCGCGGGCGCGCCCGCCGCGGCCGGTTGCTCCACGACCGGTGCCTCATCACCCGATCGGCAGTCAACGTCGACGCGGAACGCGCCGCCGCGCCAACCGTGGGAGATGGTCAGACCCGGCTCGAGCTCCTCGACCACCCAGCCTGCGCCCGGCCCGACCAGCGCGGCGAGCGCGGCGTCGTCGGGCGCCGTCCACGGAGCATCGGTGAACAGCCGGGCCAGTTGCGTGCGCGCGCGCTCGACCATCTGCGGAGGCATCTGGGCGAACGCGTGCCGACCGATGCTCCCGACCGCCCGGTTCGAATGTCCCCGCCGGGCGACTTCCGCGCGCGCCTGATCCCGATCCGTGGCCATCGCGGCCGCACACTAGACCTGAACGCTGCGACCCGCGCGCCACTCGCGCAACACGAGAAAGTGGCCCTTCAGCGCGGCGTGGTCCCACTGGCCGAAGCCCATGAGCGTGCCGTCGTAGCCGCTCGCGGCGGGGAGTCGTTTCACGCGCCGCAGCGCTGCTGCGACCGTGGGACCCGCGTCGTTGTCGTGACACGACGCGATCGCGGCGCCGACAATGCGGCCGATGTCGTACGCGGCGCATCCGATCGGCCCGCCCGCGGCCCGCTTCGACGTCGCCCGCAGCTCGGCGCGCACCGTGTTGTCATCCGCGATCGTATCGATGTACTCCCAGCCCGCGTACCCGTCGCGCCAGTCGGGGCGCGCGTAGCCGAACATCAGTGCCGAGTTCGCGAGCACCGGAATGTCCCACGCCAGTGCGGCGCGCGCGACGGCGACAGCGCGCGACGCGACACCCAACCCGAAATAGACCAGCGCGTCGGGAGCGACCGCGCGGAGATCATCCAGGATCGTCTCGGCGTCCTCGATCAGCGGCGCGACAAACGCCGAGGCCGCGATCGTGATCCCGAAGCGGTGCCGCGCTAGCTCGAACGCGCGCTGGTAGCCGTGACCGACTTCGGAATCGTCGTACAGGACCGCCGCACGCGTGAGGCCGCGGTCAGCCATTCGCTGCGCAAGGACGGGTGGCTCCTCCTCGAGTGAACCCACTTGGTAGTGGAACATGTACTCGGATCGCGTCTGCTCGCTGCCGGAGTAGTTGATCGACGGCATCTCGTGCGCGTCCGCGAGCGGCGCGGCAACGAGTGCGTTGTCGGAGATCGACGGTCCGACGATCGCGGCGACTCGGTCCGCGACCAGCGCCTCGAAACCCTCCACGATTGCTTCGCGCGTGCCCGCCGGCAGGCCCAGTACCTCGCGCTCGACGAGGTCGACGTCACGCGCACCCCCCGCGTCGAGTCCCAGGCGGAGCGTGTCGACGAACAAGCCGTCGCCTTGCGGATAGTCGTACAGCACCCCGATACGCGGCGGCCGAGCTCGCATCGAGTCGAACCTACGAGAAGTACCGGTCGCGGTCGAGTCGGTAGGGTCGCGGCCGATGTTGGGTCGCATCGGCGGAGACTTCATCCACGCGACGTGGGAACGCGTCGTGCGCTACGGCGCGCTCGGTCCGCGCCACGGCCGGGCTCGCAAGTTCGGCGCGTTCGGCGCGGGCAGCCTCGTCGCGTTCCCGCCCACGGTGATCTTCGGTGAGGGGCGGATCTCGATCGGCGACAACACGACGATCGGGCCCCTCGCGAGCCTCAGCGCGGGCATGCCGTCACAGATGCACGAGCGCGGCGGGCCGATCATCACGATCGGCGATCGGTGCATGCTCGGCAAGGGCATCGGCATCGTCGGTCACGAGCGGATCCACATCGGCGACGACATCTGGACCGGTCACTACGTCTACATCACCGACCAGAACCACGGGTACGAGGACGTCGCGCTGCCGATCGGCGTGCAGATGTGGCAGAACGAGCCGGTCACGATCGGCTCGGGCTCGTGGCTCGGCCACGGCGCAGTCGTGCTGCCGGGCGCCCGAATCGGCGAGCACGTCGTCGTCGCGGCCGGCGCGATCGTCACCGGCGGCGTGATCCCGAGCTGTTCAGTCGTCGCGGGTATCCCCGCGCGCGTCGTACGCCGCTACGAGCCGGGGTCAGGCTGGGTGGCGTCCAACCCTGCGAACTGGCGTGACTGAAGCGCGTGTAGCGCGCTTTTGTCACGCCAGTTCGGCGGGAAGGTCGTTCATCCGGCGGCGGCGGCGCCGGGGGAGCCGGGCCACGGCGGATAGTCGGGCGCCGCGTCCGGCCTCTCGTCGTAGATCGTGACCGAGCCTTCCTCCTCGAACCACGGGATCGGATCGGTCGGCCAGTCGCCCGGCATGTACCGGCGGCCGCCGTCGACGTAGCGCACCATGCCGGTCTTACCGACCTCGCCCGGCACGCTCATGTTGCCGGCTTCGTCCTCGCCCTCTGCGTCGGGGTCCCACCAGATCGTCGCGACGTCGTCGGCCGCGTTGTAGTCGGGCCGGCCCCAGAGGTCGTCGCCCCACGAGTCGGTCGCGTACGTGACGCCCTGCTCGCTGGCCGGGTACCGGAACAGGCCGTCGCGGAAGTTCTCCGGATCGAGGTTCGGGCCCGCGAGGTGGATGCCCAGGAGCAACCGCTCCGGTCCCGGGAAGAACACCCCTTGGCTGTTCACGGGCGGTTCCTCTCCGAAGTACCACAGATGAGAGAGGTACGAGTCGCCCAGCTCCCGCTCGGCGCGCGCCGCCGGCAGTGACAGGCCAATCATGTGCGACCACTGTTCTTGGTCGGTCTGGCGTCCGAAGATCGTGGTGTCCATCAACACGTTCGGGCCGAGGATCCACTCGGGCGCGTAGTTCTGGGCAGTTGCTTCCTTGGTGATGTTGGACGGAATGATCGGGTCCACGCTCATGATGACGGTGGTGACACCCGCTTCCTTCATGCGCGCGATCGCATTGGTCGCCGTTTCGCCCGCCCGACTGACGTCGAACAGGTAGGTGAACGTGGTCGCGATGTTCGCGCCCTTGTCGCGGAGCGAGTCGAGGAAGGCCTCGTTGCGTTCGGTGAACTCACCCGCGATCCGTTCGGCCTGGATGAAGCCGTACACGCGCTCCTCGCCGTTCAGCGCGGCATCACCCGCGAACGAGACCGGCTGGCCGATGATCTGCTTCTCGAGCATCTCAACGAGGTGCATGTCGGCCTGGTCAGGTGAGGGGCCCGTCGGCCACAGGTACGGCGCCGCCTCCTCGACGACGTCCCACGGTTCCGCCAATGAGCAGATCCCGACGCACACGATGCCGGCGTTCACGAGCTCCTGCCAGTACACCGACGTCTGCGGCGGACCGCCGATGGCGGCGAAAGGCTCAAGGTCGATGACCTTCTGCGCGTCGGCGAGCGCGGCGACGGCGTCTTCGGGGCCACCGGTCGCCTCGATCACCTCGATGCGCAACCGCCGGCCGTACGTCTCGTACACGTCTTCGAACATCGTCAGGTAGTTCACCGCGACCTGGCGAATGTCGTTCGGATCGGTGTCAGCACCCGCACCTTCGACGATCGCCTGCGCGAGCGGATCGGGCCGGCCTTGGTAGACCGCGACGACGATCTCTTCGGCGGTCACGCCTTGCTCCGAAGTCGCGCCGCCGTTCTCCTGCGATTCGTCCCACGGCTCGACGCACGGGGCCGCGCTGGTGATCGGGATCATCATGCGCCCGAGCTCGGTGTCGCACCCCGGTCCCCAGTCGATGTCCTCCTCGGTGCCCGCCGCTTGGGCCTCCTGGAAGGTCATGGGCAGATCGGGGTTGGCCGGGCCGTCGCCGTCACCCGTACCGTCGGGGGTCGTGTCGGTCGGCACGACATCGTCGTCATCGCCGCCATCCCCCGCGAACGCGATCACGCCGCCGACGAGCGCGACCACGAGCACGATCGGCCCGTAGCGCTTCGCCAGCTTGGCTCGACTACCTCCCTCAGCCATTGGGTTCCCCCCCGTCAGAGGGCCCGACGCGTATTCCGCTGCGGGCCACGACAGCTTCTGTGTTTCCGAGGTACGAGGCGACGACCTGCGGGTCGTGTACGACCTCGGACGGTGATCCGATCGCGACGAGCTCACCGAGGTCGAGTGCGACCATCCGATCGGCGATCGATGTGATGAGCGGAACGTCGTGCTCGATGACGAGCAGGCACGCGCCCGTCATGGCGCGGATGCGCAACAACAACGGCCCCAGTGCTTCGGTCTCGCGCTGCGCGATGCCAGAAGACGGTTCGTCCAGCAACAGCACGCTCGGTCGGTGGGCCAGAACGCACGCCAGATCGACGACGCGGCGGCTGCCGGTCGACAGCTCGCGCACGTACTTGTCGTGGTACGCGCCGAGACCGAGAAGCTCGATCAACTCCTCGACGCGAACGGCGACCTTCTCCTCGGAAGCCGCGACCGACGGCATGAACAACGCGGCCGCGACCGGATCGCGCACGTCGACGCTGCGTTCGCACGCGACCGCGATCGCCTCGGAGACGGTCAGTGCCGGGAACAGCCGGCCGTCCTGGAACGAACGGCCGAGGCCGCGGCGAGCACGCGCGTCGGGCCCGAGCCGCACGATCGACGTGCCGTCGAGGAGCACGTCGCCCTGATCGGCCGCCAAGAAGCCCGACAGCACGTCGAACAGCGTCGTCTTGCCGGCGCCGTTCGGCCCGAGGAAGCCGAGGATCTCGCCCGCATGGACGTCGAAGGAGACGTCGTGCAACGCGGCGATGCCACCGAAGCGTTTGGCGACGCTTTCGACGGAAAGACGGGGCTGCGGTTTCGAGCCGTTCCCCGACGGTGGCCCTGCCGGCGTGGCGTCGCGAGTGCGTATCGCCTGATCGGTGGGGGTGAGATCGACGGTCGCGGCGCCTTCCAGGAATACCGACCGCAGGACGTCGGGCCGGGCGAGCAGCTCGGCGGTCGGCCCGTTGAACCGGATCTCGCCTTTCTCCATGAAGTACGCGGTGTCGGCGATCGTGAGTGCGACGTTCACCGACTGCTCGACGAGGATGACCGTCGTGCCCTGTTCTTTCAGCAGCTTCACGGCGTCGAGCAGCTCCGCCACGATCGACGGCGCCAATCCCAGCGACAGCTCGTCGATCATCAGCAGCCGCGGACGCGACAGCAATGCCATCGCGAGCGTCAACATCTGCTGCTGGCCGCCCGAGAGATTGGCGGCCGGCTCCTGCACCCGGTCGCGCAGCACAGGGAACCGCTGGAGCGCGCGCTCGACGGCGTCGGCACGGCTGCGGCGGTCTTTGTCGAGCCAACCCGCGATGCGCAGGTTTTCCGCGACCGATAGCGACGGGAACACGCCCTGGCCGCCCGGCACCATGACGATGCCGCGTGCCGCGATCTCGTACGGCGGCGCGTACGTGGCGTCGCGCCCGTCGAAGACGATGGCGCCGGCGTCAGCCGGGACGATCCCCGCGATCGCCTTCAACAACGTCGACTTTCCGGCCCCGTTCGTGCCGAGCAACGCGATGATCTCACCTTCGTCGACCTCGAGGTTGACGCCGAAGAGGACTTGGACGTCGTCGTAACTCACGTCGACGTTGCGCACGAGCAGCAGCTTTACTTCACCGCGTGCGCGCTGATACTTCACCTCGGCCTGCGCGGCGGTCGACGTCCAGACGCGGTTGATGTCGGCCTTCACGAACATGGACGCGGACGACAGGATGAACGCGCCGAGGAGGAAGACCGGGACCATCACCATGAGGCCCTGGCGGATGCCGTACCTGTCGGCGATCCCGCCGACGATGTACAACACGATGAGGCCGGGCAGGACGAACAGGCTCGCCATCGAGTATCCGAGCGAACGCACCTTCGGCGGGATTGCGAGCGACAACGACGCGAAGATGCCGGGCGCGAGCAGCGCGGCCAAGCCGGAGATCGCAACGTTGGCCGCGATCGCAACGCCGAGTACCGGGGCGGTGGCGAGCACGACCCACGCGCCGGCGATGGCCACGGCGATCAGCGACAGGTAGCGCAACCCGGCGCCGGGGTCGCGCAACATCAACCGCGACGCGAGCGGGATCCCGAGCAAGATGCCGAAGAACTGCGCCGGTTCGGCCATGGCCGCGACGAACCCGCGCTCGGACTCGGAAAGCCCGAAGACCTCGTCGTAGTACAACGACGTCAGCGTGATGAGCCCGATGATCGACGCGGCAAGGAACGGGAGCGAAAACCAGATCCGACGCAATGTGCGGACTTGCCACAGGATCCGCACCGACTCCGCCCACGACGGCGGTGTGTCCTCGGTGGAGACGATGTCGGCTGCCGCCCCGCCCGCGGCGCGCTCGAAGTGCCCGCGTCCGGGATCGGTGAGACGGAGCCCGATGACCACGAGGATCAGAGTCGGCACGACGAAGACGAAGAACGGCACCTGCCAGCCGTACAGCTCTGCGAGTACGCCACCGATCAGCGGGCCCGCGAATTGGCCCGCCGCGTTGGCCATCCGGTGGAAACCGTAAATCTCCGGCCGGACTTCGATCGGGTAGTAGTCCGCGAGCAACGAGTTGTGCGTCGGAGTCACGACGGCTCGACCCAGCCCGGTTCCCGCGCGCGCGATGACGAGCACGAGCACCGTCGTTGCGAGGCCGGTGAGCACGCCGAACACTGCCCAGATCGCGGCGCCAGTCACGGCGATGCGGGCGCGGGGCACGCGGTCGGCGTAGAACGCGAGCGGGACTTCCAACAGCAATCCGCCGAGCAACGTCAATGCGATGATCGAGAGGTAGCCCTGGTTGCTCAGGCCGAAGTGATCGCGGATCTCGGGTCCGAGGATGCCGAACACCGTGCGGTCGAGCTCGTCGACCGCGTTGAGCCCGAACAGGACGAGCAGCGGGAACGCCGCCTGCCCGGCGGTGATCTCGGCAAGGTAGCGCCGCGGCGAGCGCGGCTTGTGCATGGTCAGGCGCCCGAGCGTGAACAGTGCCTCGCGGCCGTCCGCGACACCTCCGGTGGTCACGCGGACCCCCTTCTTGTCGTTGCGGGGCGCGGCGGCGTGGTCACTGGCGGATGTCGGCGATCTCTTCGAACTGCGGGAGCTCGACCGCTTCCGCGACCGCGGCCGCCATCGCCGGCGTGACCTCCACGGCTTCGACGCGGCGGTCTGCGAGCAAGCTCGGTACCACGATCCCGCGCGCACGCGCCCGCCACCGCAAGAGCGCGTCGCGCACCTCGGCGAGTGCGGCGCCGAGCCCGCCCGGGAGGAGCAACAAGATGATGAGCAGCCCGAACCCGGTCGCGAGGAACTCCCACTCCTCGGGCAGGTGGTACTTCACCGTGTAGACATAGACCGCGCCCAGGACGGCGCCGGGGATCGACGCGAGCCCGCCGATCACGACGGTGGCGAACACGACGACGCTCGCTTCGGGCGAGAACGGGTGGCCGAAGAAGTTCAGCGGGATCGCGTGCATATGGTGCACGGACAGTGCCCCCGCCATCGCGGCGATGAAGCCGGAGAAGGCGAACGCGGCGAGCATCGTGCGCGTCGTGTTCACGCCGTACGCTTGCGCCGCGCGCGGGTTCTCGCGCAGTGCGATGAGGACGCGGCCGGTCCGAGTGTGACGGATGCGGAGCGCGACCGCGATGCTCAACGCGAGCACGCCGAGCGTGATGTAGTAGAAGCTCATTTGCGAGGCAATCTCGACGCGCCCGAACAGCTCGGGGTCCCGATCGAAACGGCCGCGAGGGAGCCACCCGAAAAAATCGGGGTTCAACAGGCAATACATCACTGCGGCAGCGAGTGCGAGCGTCGAGACCGCGAGCGTGAGCCCACCCGCGCGCGCGGCCGGGATCCCGACGACGACGGTGACGGCGGCGCCGACCAGCCCCGCGCAGAGGAGCGCGAAGCCGAAGTCCAGTTCGGCGGTTTGGGTGATCCACGCGCTGACGGCGCCGCCGACTCCCGCGAACGCCATCTGGCCGAGGCTCACGTGACCGGCCCAGCCCGTGAGAATGACGAGCGAGACGGCGATGATCGCGATGATACCGGTGTCGGTGGTGATGCTGAGGTTCGAGCCCGACATCCACAGCGGCAGCGTCATGAGGAACACCGCGATTGCGCCGAGGATGCCGCCACGGGCGATCTGTACCTCGGGCAGCGATCGCAGCTCGCGGGGGACCGGTCGCAGCTCGCGAGCGGCCTGCCAGCTCGACACGGCCTGATCCTCGACGCGGCTCCCGCGTCGGCGGCGGTGCAACGTCATCGCGACGACGACGATCGCGAACAGGACTGGAAACACGTACAGGTCGCGACCGGTGTCGAACACGACCGCTTGTTCGACGACGCCAAGTGCGAGCGCGGCCAACGCGATACGCGGGTAATCCTCCAGCCGGCCGATCACGACTGCTGCCAACGCGCGGATGAGGACCGTCACCCCGAGCGCAGATCCGATCGGGAAGCTCGCGACGCCGGCACGGAGAAACACGGTGACAAACGCGAGGATCGTCGTGATGACCCACACGCTGGTTTGAATGCGCCCGGTCGGGACACCCAAGGACGCGGCCCGGTCGGAGCGCTCGGCCGTTGCCCGGATCGCGATACCGACGCGCGAGTACCGGAGGAAGGCGGTCAGGCCCGCGAGGATGAACGGGACCGCGATCATGACGATGAGGTCGTTCTCGTGGAAGATCGTCCCGCCGACTTCCCACTGCCATTCGAACGGCGGACGGACATCGGGGACGATGAGCGATTTGAAACCGAACCACCGCGGCATGAAGAGCGCGAGGCCGGTGAGCACTTGCGCAACGCCGATGGTGGCGACGGTGAGGACGAGGCGCGGTGCCCGAACGAACCGGTTGACGATCAGACGCTCGACGAGGAAGCCGAGCAGGATCGCTGCCGCCAGACCGACGACCAGCACGACGACGTAGGGGAGGCCGGTCATCCAATCGGGGGCGCCGCCGGGCGCGTCGCCCGCGAGGAGCAGGATGGCGAGGACGGCGGGTACGGCACCGAGGTCGCCTTGGGCGAAGTTGATCACCCGGTTGGCGCGGTAGACGAGCGCCAGACCGACGGCGAGGAGCGCGCTCAGCGCGCCCACCAGCGCGCCTTGGAGGATCACGCCGACGTCGGGGCGCATGGCGTCGCCCTGCAACCAGAACGTCTCCGCGAGTGCGAGCAGCGCGAGCAGCGGGACGAGTGCCGTCGCGCGCGCGAGCGCTCCTTCGGCGAGAAGGTCGAACGCCAGCAACCCGATGAGCGCGACCGCGAGCAGCGCCAGCGCGAACCGGAATGAAGATTCGCTGACGAGCAACACGACCGTCGCGCCAACCCCGATCGCGCCCGCGATCGGGGCGACCCGTTCACGATTCTCGCTGCGGCGGAGTGTCAGCGCGAGCGCGCTCATGATCGCGGTTCCAGGACCGCGATCATGGCCTCGACGACCGCGGCGCATGCCGCGGCGACCTCGAGCTTTGAGTTCCGGCGCAGCTGGTCCCAGGTGATCGATCCGCACAGCGTGTCGAGCACCGCCAGGCGGCGCACGCGCTCGTCGGAGGCGAGGCGGTCGAGCTCGGCGGCAAACACGCGTTCCAGGTCGTTGCGCCCCGCGTCGCGGATTTCGCGGAGCCGAGCGGCGAGCGCGGCCGAGAAGGGCTCCTGGAGCTCGGCCGCGCGCCGCACCGGCCCGATCTGTTCGAAGATCTGGCTGCGGACGCGCATCATCGTCTCGGCCCGCGACGCGACCGAACCGGTTGCCGGGACGACGACGATCAGGTCTCGCACCAACTGGATCTGGCGGCGTGCGGCGGCCACGAACAGGTCGTCGAGGTCGTCGAAGTGGACGTATACCGAACGGAGCGACACGCCCGCGCGCTCGGCGATCTCCTTGGCGGTCGGCCGGGGGTTGCCGGCGCGCAGCAGATCGAGCAGCGCATCGACAACGGCGAGCCGCGTCCGCTGCGACCGGGCGCTGCGACCGTCGGTCGCCCGTCCGCTGCGCAAGGGAGCTGCCGTCATCGGGGCGTCACCCTAGAAATTGTTCACAGCGCGTGCAAGATCGCCCCCCGCCTGCGAATTTGCGTCACCTTGCGGCCCTGGAGACGTCAAGTGACGCATGTTCATGCGGGCTGGGAGCGTGACGCGCAGTGCAGCATCTCGCAATGACGCATCGCGGGCTACGGAGTGATGCGGTAGACGAGGGTTCCGGTCGCGACGAGCGTGCCCTGTGGGTCCTCGACGCGGATCTCGGAGAAATGCGTGTCCCGGCCGCGCTTGACGCAGCGCGCGATCGCGATCAAGTCACCTTGCGCGCGCCCGGTGTAGTTCACGGTCATGGAGACCGTCGACGCCCGGAGCCCGCGATCGAAGTCGTGCCCGGCCCACACCGCCGACGCGCCGGCAGTGTCCATCAACGCCGCGATCGCGCCGCCGTGGTACTCCTTGCCATCGTTCGTGAGGTGCTCGGCGAACGGAACCCGCAGCCGGACGCCGTCGTCGCCCCATTCTTCGACGACGGTGCCCATCGCGGCGATGAAGCGCGTTCGCACCATGACGTCACGCATGCGCTCCCGCCATTCCCGTTGTTCGGTGTCGCTCATGGCCATCGAAGGCGACATTAGGCTCACCGCCCGTGAACGCACAGGTTGCGCGCCTTCGCATCGAGAATCGCAGCGGTGCCGTGCACGTGCACGCCGATCCCGGGGCCGAGATTGCAGTGCAGGGCGGCGAAGTCGAAGCCCGGCCCGACGGCACCGTCCTCGTACGTGGCGCGAAGGGTGGTTCGAAGGCGCTGGACGTGCGCATTCCCGCGGGCGCCGACGTCGTGATCGGCACCGCGAGCGGGTCGGTCGAGGTACGCGGGGTGGTCGCCGGAATCAGGGTTGCCAGCAAGAGCGGGAGCATTCGCGTTGAACACGCGAGCGAGATCGATGCCCGCACCCACTCCGGGAGCGTGACGGTCGGGGTGTGCGAGGGCGGCTGCCGTGTGGTCGTGGTGAGTGGGAGCGTCGAGATCGGCCATGCCGCGCACGCCGCCGTCGCCGCTGTATCGGGATCGATCCGCGCCGACGAAGTTGACGGCGCGGAGATGAAGACGGTGAGCGGCACCGTCAGGATCGGCGCGACGGCGACGGGCCGCGTCGCGGTGAAGAGCGTGTCGGGCACCGTCGAGGTGACCGTGCCCGAGCGGCGTGCTCCGGCCACTCGCCTGAAGTCGCTGAGCGGCTCGGTGCGCTGCGATTGCGCACAGGGCACTGACGGTCAGGTCGAGGTGAAGACCGTCAGCGGCACGATTCGAGTCGCATGCCGGTGACAACGACCAGCGGGGCAATCGTGTTCACCGACATCGTCGGGTTCACCGAGTTCACCGACACGCACGGTGACGATGTCGCGCTCGCGCTCGTCGAACGCCAGGAACAGCTCGTGCGGGCGTCGTTGCCCGAGTGCAGTCGCGTCGTGAAGGAGCTCGGCGATGGCCTGCTGTTGTGGTTCGACGATGCCCGTGAGGCGCTCCGGACCTGTCTTCGACTCCAACAGCAATTCGAGGGCGACAGTGACGACGACCTGCCGTTGTGGGTGCGCATCGGCATGCATTGGGGCTGTCCCCGCCAGCGCGGTGACGACATCGTCGGCCGTGACGTGAACCTCGCGTCGCGTATCGTGGATCTCGCCGGGCCGGGCGAGGTGCTGTTGTCGGAAGCGACCGCGGTCGAGGTCGGCGCGTTGCCCGGCGTCGACTACGAACCGCTCGGGCCGGTGTTCGTCCGCGGCTTCGCCGAGCCGGTGCCGTTGGTCCGGGCGGTACCGATAGAGTGAGTGTCCGCACCGTGGTGCCGCTCCTCGGCATCGTGCTCGCGGCGTGCCGCTCGACATCTAGCTGCCGCGGTCAACGCGCTGCCGTCGGATCCTCATCATGTTTGGTCACGCGCCGGGGTCATGGCCCCGGTTGCTGACCAAACAGACCTCGGGAGTACTAGCGCGCGCGGTGCGGTGGTTCCGCCAGCTCCGGAATCGGGACCTCGCCGAACACCTGCGGCATGATCCAGCGCGCGACAGCGATCGCACCATCGTCGGAGAAGTGCCAGCCGTCGGGGCGCGCGGGGTCGACGCCGCCGAACGCGCGCACGAACTCCCCGTCCGGGCACAGCGCACCGTCAAGATCCAGCGCCCGCACCGCGCGGCGCGAGCGGTCGAGCTCGGTGACCGTGCGATTGACCAACGCAATTGCAGTGCCCGGCGTGCTCGTGTCGGTTTGGGCGCACGGGACTGAGAGCCACGCCACGGCCGCGCCGCGCTGCGACAACACGTCGGCGGCGGCTTGGTACTCGCCGAGCTGCCACGCGTCGAGACCAGGGTTACCCGGACCGACGAACTCCTCGGTGCCCGGGAGCTGGCGCAACGACATCTCCCAGAGTGTGAACAACACGACGACGACATCGGGGTCGAACCGATCGATCGCGCGCGTCCAACGCCGGTCCCATTCGTTACAGCCTGCGCCTTGCTCGTCAGGGCCGTAGCCCGCGATGCGCGGTAAGTCGCGACCGAGCGCACACCACAGCATCCCCTCGTTGCGGACCACCGCGCGTCCCGTCTCCTCGCCCCATAACTCGAGTCCGCGTCCGAGCGAGAGCCCCACGGAGTCGCCTACGACCATCACGCGCAGCTGTCGCGGCGCATCGAGCGGTCGGTGGAACGGCGCGAGCACGACCGCGGCGGGAGCGGTCGCCGGTGCTGGGGTCGGAGTCTCCGCAATCGGGACGAGCGCAACCCGCGCGTCGGCCGCGACCGGCGCATGCGCTTGTACCGCCTCGAGCCGAAATGCGGGCGCCGGTGGCGACGCCGTCACCGCGATCAACGCCACGACGAGCGCGCCGGTCGCGGCGGGCGCCACGAGCCGAGGCCACGAACCGCGGATGCGGCGCCCCGTCCGGATGGGCTGTTCGACGAAGTAGTACGAGGCGATCGCGCACGCGAGCGTGCACGCGACACGCAACGCGAATAGCGACGCGGCCGCGAGGCCGGTGCGCTCGGGCGACAGCCACAAGAAGATCGGCCAGTGATACAGATACACCCCGTAGGAGATGCATCCGAGCCCGACGAGCGGGGAAGCGCCAAGTGCGCGTGCGACGCGCGTGCCGGAGAGCGCGGCGACGAGCACCACCGCGACGAGCGCGCCGTGGACTGCGAACCCGCCTCGGTACAACCACTCGTCGCCTTGGTCGACCGTGACCCACCAACACGTGAGCACTGCCAGCGCGAGCGCGCCGGCAGTGCCGACGATCGAACGGGCGGCTTTCGAAGTGGGGAGCGACCGGTGAAAGAGCACGCACGCGAGGAGCGCGCCGACCAACAGCTCGGACGCGCGGGTGTCGGTGCCGTAGTAGACGCGGCTGGTGTCACGGGCGAGCACGGTGGCCAGGACCGATGCGGCAATCCCGGCCGCAAGCATCCACGTCAGGGCGCGAGTGCGGCCCCGGCCGAGCGCGATCGCACCGACGACGAAGAGCGGGAACAACGCATAGAACTGCTCCTCGATCGCCAGCGACCAGAAGTGCAGTACGGGTGACGGCGCTTCGAACAGCTCGGAGTACTCGTTTCCGCTCGCCTCGAACCGCCAGTTTGCGACGTAACCGACCGCAGAGAGGATGTCGCCGCGCAGGTCACCAAGTTGGTCGGTGGTCGCGATCGTCGCGCCGTACACGAGCACGCCGAACAGCGCGACCGCGGCAGCGGGCAGAAGGCGGCGCGCGCGGCGGGCCCAGAACGCACCGAGTGCGATCCGGCCCGTCGCCTGATGTTCGGTGAGCAGCAGGCTCGTGATCAGGAAGCCGGAGAGGGTGAAGAAGGCGCTGACGCCGAGGAAGCCGCCCGAAGCGAAGCCGAACTCGGCGTGGAAGCACAGCACTGCCGCAACCGCGAGCCCCCGAACGCCGTCGAGGGCGCGCACGCGCCCGTGTGCCGTGCCGACTCCCACGTACTGTCTCCGCTCCCAAGCCCGGAATCGTTCAAGTTACCGGTCTCGGTCTCGGACGCCCAGCAGTGTGACGAAACAGCACCGAAGTTGCGCTAGAGGTACAGCCGTTCGGTGGGGCGTTCGCCGGGAGTGCGGCGCGGTCCGACCGGAATGTTCGGCCGCGTGAGCCCAGGTATGCCGCGCGTGCGGGCTCGGGGCCGCTCACCCGGTTTCGGTGTCCCGACCGCGTCCGCCGGCCAGACGCGCGCGCCGATCCACAACCCGATGCCGGCGACGATCAGCGCGACGACTGACGGGATCACGCGTCCGCGGTACACGCCGAGCACGTCGGCGGCGACAGTGCCGCCATCGCCGAAGCTGGCGAGCCCCCACGGCGCGACGACGAACACGAGGATCGGGCTGAGTCCGAGCAGCGCCAGTCGACGGCCGATCCGCGCCAGCGCGTCGCGCGTCCGTTCGGCGAGCGCGACGCCGCTGGCGAGAAGGAGCAGCGCGCACGCGAGCGCGACGACCATCGTGCTGCGAGCCCGTGACCGGGCGTCCCCGAGCTGCGGGAGACGGGCGTCGCCGAGGTCGATCTGGAGCGGCTGGGCGGCCAGCTGGTCGGCGAGCGCGGGGTCGAACTCGGCGAGCGACTCTTGCACGGCCGCCGTCACCGAGTTGACGTCGAGCGTGAGCTGGCCGCTGCTTCCACTCAGCAGCTGGCGGTGGATCTCGGTGAGGCCATCCGCGAACGCATTGACGAAGCGCGGGTCGACAACCGCCGTTTCGATTGCGGCGAGTGTTTGCGGATCGAGTTCGGCGTCCTCGGCTTGGTAGTTGGCGGCGCGTATCTGGTCGGCGATCTGATCCTGCAGCGCATCGCGCACAGGCGGTGACTCGAGCAATGCCCGCGCGACCTCGCCGGTCGCGCCCGGGTCGAGCGCCGTGCGTTGCGCGATCCAACAGCCATACGCGACGCTGGCCGCGAAGAAGCCGAACGCAAGGGCGGCGCGGGCGGCGAACCGGGAGGGCATCACGCGATTGTCGGTTCGGGCGGTGCCTCGCTGGAGACGGAACCCCGCCGGCGTGACCAATACGCATCGATACCGACGGCCGCCAACACGACGATTCCGACCTCGGCGGGGGCTCGGAAGCGGGGGTGTCCGTAGAACATTGCCGCGACGAGCGTTGCCATCGCAGCCGGCGCGACCAGCGGGAGCAGCGGCACTTCCCGTCTCCGCAGCACGCGCAGGCCCTGGACGGCGAGGGCAAGGAAGAGGAACGTCGACGCCCATCCCGCGATCGAGACCCATTCAGGGCGGCCTTCTTCCCGGTGGCGCTCGGCCATCTCGAACGGACGGTAGACGCCCCACATCCGACCGACCCGCGCAACGACGACGACCGGCAGTCGTTCGGCGTGCTCGCGCATGTACTCGAACGCCGCGTCACGCTTCTCGCCGGCGTCCACGGACGCGTCGCCGGCACGGTCGGTGAGCGCACAAAGACCGTTCCAGTAACCCAGGTCGTGTCCGCCGTATGTTTCGTCGCAGTTCGCGCCGAGCAGCACGCCCGCATCGCCGTGGGACAACAGGACCGGATCTTCGAACCGCGCGAGGTTGTACGCGACCCATGGAACGACCGGGGTTGCGGCGGCCAGGAGCGTCACACCGGCGAGGCGCAGCCGGTCTCGGGTGACGACGTTCCCCATGAGGGCCAACGCCGGGAGCACCATCAACGGCAACAGGAGCGCGAGTTCGCCCCGCGTCAGCATCGCCGCCGCGCACGCGCCACCTGTCGCGATCGCGGCCGCGATGCGTCGCGTCGTCACGAGAACGTAGGTGCCGAGCACCGCGCCCGCAGTCGCCAACGTCGCCAGCGTTTCGGACATGAGCAGGCCGTCGTTCACCCATAGGTTGGGGGAACACGCCGCGAGCACCGCTGCGATGAGTCCGGCGCGCCGGCCCGCGATCCGGGCGGCGACGAGTGCGACGAGAACGACGACCGCAACACCGGCCATGGCCATCGTTATGCGCATTGCGAGCCGGCTCTCGTCGGTGATCCACGCCGCCGGCGCCAGCACCAACGAGGTCAGTGGGGGGTGCTCGGCGATCTCGCCCGCCGGCGGACCGAAGAACAACGGAGTCCGAAATCCGTTTCCACGGGCGAGGTGCACGGCGGTGTCGGCGTAGTAGATCTCGTCGATGTACGGCTTCTGGTCGCGAGTGACCGCGAGGATGTACGCGATCCGACCGAGCAGCCCGGCTGTCGCGATCGCGGCGAGCACTCGCGCGAACCGCCGCCGGTCCATCAGCGCCTGTCCATCGAAGTGATGTCAGCCGGCTTGCTGGGCGACGGCGTCGGCGTTGGCGAGCGCGCGCGTGGCGTTGAGGTACCGGCCCTTCACGCCACCCGGCCCCACCTTGTTGATCGGGTGCATGTCGTCGTCGAGTTCGTACACGAGCGGCTCGCCCGTCGGCAGGTTCAGGTCGACGACTTGTTGTTCAGTCATCCCATCGAGGTGCTTCACGAGGCTGCGCAGCGAGTTGCCGTGCGCGGCGACGAGTACTGTGGCGCCGGTGCGGAGGTCGGAGACGATGACGTCTTCCCACCACGGGAGCATGCGTCCGAGGACGTCCTTCAAACACTCGGACGCGGGGAGGACGTCGCGCGGCAGTGACGCGTAGCGATCGTCGTAGCCCCATCGCGGATCGGAGATGTCGAGCGCCGGCGGCCGCACGTCGTAGGACCGACGCCAGATCTTGACCTGCTCGGTGCCGAATCGGGCGCTGGTCTCCTTCTTGTCCTGACCTTGGAGATCGCCGTAGTGACGCTCGTTGAGTCGCCAAGACCGGCGGACGGGAATCCACTTGCGGCCGCACTCGTCGAGGGCGAGCTCGGCCGTTCGAATCGCGCGTACCTGGACCGACGTGTGGACGATCGCGGGCATGATGCCGGCCTCGCGGAGGTCGGCTCCGCCCGCGAGCGCCTCTTCGCGTCCCTTCTCGGTGAGGTCGACGTCGACCCAGCCGGTGAACAGGTTCTCGAGGTTCCAAACGCTTTGCCCGTGGCGGAGCAGCACGAGGGTGAAGGGCACGCAGCCATTCTGCCCCGCGTGCCCGCCGTACGCTGGCGTTTCGTGGGGTCCGCCACCGTGACGGTCTTGTTCTGCGACCTGGTCGAGTCGACCGCGCTGCGGGCGCGTCTGGGTGACGACGACGCTGACCAGTTGCGGCGCGCGTGTTTCGCGGGCTGGCGCGATGCGCTGACGCAGCATCGCGGTCGCGAGGTCAAGAACCAGGGTGACGGGTTGATGGTCGCGTTCGCGTCAACCGCTGACGCTCTCGCCGCGTCGGTCGCGATCCAGCAGGCGACAGCGTGGCGGCGCGCGCGCTGGTTCCATAGTCTGCGACGTCGATGCCCGATCTTCATGTCGTCACCCTGTGTACCGGCAACGCGGCTCGCTCCGTGATGGCGGGTGCGATCCTGCGCGAGCGTGTCCCTGGATTGCGCGTCACCACCTCCGGGACGCACGTGATCGAGGGTATGCCGATGAGCTGGCGCACCCGTGATGCGATCGCGGCGCTGGGATTGCCGGTGCCCGATCACCGGAGTCGCCAGGCGGCCGCGCACGAGCTCGACACCGCCGACCTCGTGATCGCGCTGGCGCGCGAACATGTCGCGTGGATGCGGCGCACCCATCCGAGCGCAGCGCCCAGGACCGCAACGCTGAAACGGCTCGCGCGCGATCTCGTACCGGGTCCGGCCCCGCTGTGGGAGCGTCTGGCGACGATGCGGCTGCACGAGGTGATGCTCGAACCCGACGAGGATGTCTACGACCCCGCCGGTGGCGACCTCGAGGTGTTCGTCGCGTGCGCGGCGAAAATCGCCGAGCTCCTCCACGACGTGATCCGACGCCTGTAGCGTTTGGAGCGCCATGCCGATCGACCTCGCGACACTGGCCGCGCCCGCGCACACCGCACTCGTATTGCAAGAAGTGCAGAACGGTGTGGTCGGTTCGCCGTCTGCGCTTCCCGCACTCGCCAAGGCGGCCGCGGCAACCGGCTTGATCTCGAACTGCGCGCGACTGGCCGCCGCCGCGCGCGTGGCGCGAATCACGGTCGTGCACTGCATCGCCGAGACCCGCGACGACGGACGCGGTGCCAATCGGAACGCGCGCCTGTTCGCCGGTGTCCGGAAGGCAGCCGTTCGCTTGTCGCCGGGGAGCGCCGCGGTGCAGGTGCCCGACGAGATCGGCGTCGCGCCCGAGGACGTCGTGCTCGCGCGCTATCAGGGTCTCGGGCCGATGGCCGGAACGCAGCTCGACCCGATGCTGCGGAACCTCGGCGTGACGACGATCGTCGGTGCGGGCGTGTCGCTGAACGTCGGCATGGCAAACTTCGCATTCGACGCCGTGAACCTCGGCTACCAGATGGTCATGCCGCGCGACGCCGTCGCCGGCGTGCCGGCCGACTACGCCGCGGCAGTGCTCGACAACTCGCTCGCGCTCGTCGCGACGCTCACGTCGACGGCGGAGCTGCTTCGAGCTTGGGCAGCGCGCTGAGCGCGCGAGCGTCGCGAAGGGAGGCGACGCGCGCGAAGATCGACCGGAGCGAGCACGTGCCCGCGCCGAGGAACGTGATGTGGGCTGTGTAACCGCGGGGCACCACGCCGGCGAACGGTTCCGCGCGCGACCCATTCCCGTCGACGTCGGGTCCGCGCCACGCGAGCCCGAAGGTGCCGCGCGCCGGCTCGGGAGTCGGCGGCGGCTCGAGCGCGGCCACGACTTCGGTGATCTCAACGGCGTCGTCCTCGGCCACGATGCCGAGCAAGCCGATCGTGCAGGCGACGGTTGCACGGAGCCGCGCGATCGGCGACCACGTCGCGACGTCGGCGCGCGCCGCGCACGGCAATCCTTCGCTCCCGAGGAACACGACGAGCGAGCGCTGACGGTCGATCGCGTTGCGGTCGTCGTCGTGACTGACGCTGACAACGCGAGTCGCGATCCGGTCGACGACTGTATGGACGTCGATCGTGCCGGCGGCGAAGGTCACTCGGTCCATGAGTGCTCGGCACGCGTCGCTCAGTGCATCGTTCATGGCGCCGATGCCCTCGGCGTCGATGGCGCGGTCGAGGATGTCAGTTGCCGCGACGACGTCGTTGTCGGCGAGGTGTTGCAGGTAGGCGAGCGCATGCTCCCATGCGGTGACGCGCATTCCGGTCTCGGGTTGCTCGAGTTCGGGCATGACATTCCCCTCTTCTCCCCTTCTGATCGGCCGGAGTTCCGCGGAGAGTGAGGAAAGCCTGAGGAATTGCGGGGTCGGATACACTTTTTCGGATGGCGCCTGTGATCCCGAGGATCGTGTCGGTTGACGACCACGTCATCGAGCCGCCGAACGTGTGGCAAGACCGCCTGCCCCAGAAGTTCAAGGCGACCGGGCCGCGGATCGAGCGCCGCAAGATCAAGTCGATGACCTTCGTCGGCGGCATCTTCTCGTACGAGCAGGCGGGCCCGAACGAGGATGGCACCTACTGCGACTGGTGGCTGGTCGAGGATCTGGCGTCGCCGTTGACGCGACTGTCAGCGGCCGCGGGCTACCCGCGCAGCGAGATCACCGTCAGTCCGATCACGATGGACGCCATGCGCCCGGGGTGCTGGAAGCAGAGGGAACGCCTCGAGGACATGGACGTGAACCACGTCGAAGCGTCGCTCGCCTTCCCGAGCTTCCCGCGCTTTTGCGGTCAGACGTTCGCTGAGCGCGCGGACAAGTCGCTCGGCGACCTGTGCGTCAAGGCGTACAACGACTGGATGATCGACGAGTGGTGCGCGGGTTCGAGTGGTCGGCTGATCCCGCTGATCATCGTCCAACTCTGGGATGCGAAGCTGGCCGCGGGTGAGGTTCGGCGCAACGCGGCGCGAGGGTGCCACGCGGTCACGTTCTCGGAAATCCCACCATTCCTCGGATTCCCGTCGATCCACGACGCGGACGGCTATTGGGATCCGTTCCTCGCCGCGTGTGAAGAGACGGACACCGTCGTGAACATGCACATCGGATCGTCGTCGAAGATGCCGTCGACATCCGCGGACGCGCCGCCCGCGGTCGGTTCGACCCTGACGTACATGAACGCGGCGATGTCGCTCACCGACTGGCTGATGTCGGGTGTGTTCGAACGGTTCCCGCGCCTGAAGGTCGCGTACAGCGAGGGCCAGATCGGCTGGATCCCCTACGTGCTCGAACGCGCCGACAAGGTGTGGGAGGACAACCGCGGCTGGGGCGGTGTCGCCGACAGGGTAAAGCGTCGACCGTCGGAGTACTACTTCGAGCACGTGTACGGTTGCTTCTTCGACGACCCGCATGGCCTCAAGAACATCGATGCGGTGGGGCGCGACAACGTCACCTTCGAAACCGATTACCCGCACAGCGACTCGACCTGGCCGCACACCAAGAAGATCGCCGAAGAGATCATGAAGGATCTCGACCAAGAGACGGTCGACAAGGTTTGTCGCGGCAACGCGATCAGGATGTTGTCGCTCGACCTCCCCGCGTAGCCAACTCGGTCCGGCTCACCGTGCCCGCCTGAGTTCGCGACGAAGCAAGGCCTTGATCTGCTTGAGTCGCGGCCACGCAGCTGGCATGAGCGTGAGGAGCGTCGGATTCGTAACGCGCGCCGCACGCGCTGGTCAATGACATGGTGATGTGCTCGACGGTTGCATCTGGAGCAATGACTGCGCTGGTCGAGCGAAAATAGAACGCGTTACACTTCGTCGTCATGAAGGCGCGGCAGCTCTTGATCGGCGGGGAGTGGGTCGACGGCGCGAACGGCGGCTACGACGTCGTGAACCCCGCGACCGAAGAGGTCGTCGACGCCGCGCCCGAAGCGTCGGCCGCCCAGGCCCATGACGCGGCGCGCGCCGCGCGCGCCGCGTTCGGCTCATGGTCGCAGACGACACCGGCCGAACGCGCGGCGCTGCTCGACAAGACAGCCGATGCGATCAAAGCCAGGTTCGAGGACCTTCTGCCACTCGTCATCGCCGAGACCGGCTGTACCGCGACCGTCGGCAAACAGATGCAGGTCCCCACGGCGTGGACACGCTTCGAGACCTACGCGCAGCTGGCGCGGGAACCACACGCCACGATTCCGCTCCCGCCGCAGGAGATGCCCGGTACCGCGCTCGCGCCCGGGGGACTCATGGGCGCGCTCGTGCGGCGCGCTCCGGTTGGTGTCGTCGCGTGTATCACGCCGTACAACTTCCCCATCGTGAACATGGCCGGCAAGCTCGGTCCCGCGCTGGCGATGGGCAACACGGTCGTCGTGCGGCCCGCGTCACAGAATCCGCTCGCTGTGATCGAGCTCGTGCGAATCATGCACGAGGTCGGCTTCCCCGACGGGGTCGTCAACGTCGTCACCGGGTCGACGCCCGCCACCGGGGAGGCGCTGGTCGAGAGTCGTGACGTCGACATGATCTCGTTCACCGGATCGACCGGGGTCGGCCTGCGCATCGCCGAAACCGGCGGCCGCACGATGAAGCGGATGCTGCTGGAGCTCGGCGGCAAGGGCGCGGCGCTCGTGTTCGACGACGCCGACGTGAAGACCGCGGTCACGATGATCGGATCGGTGTGGACGTTCCACAGTGGCCAGATCTGCACCGCACCGACGCGCGCGATCATCCAACGCAAGCTGTACGAGCCGATCGTGCAGGGCCTCGCCAAGATGGCGAACGTGCTGAAGGTCGGCGACCCATTCGCGCCCGATACGGTCGTGGGGCCGGTGATCACCGCCGCGCACCGCGACCGCATCGAAGGCTTCGTGGAGGCCGGACGCACCGAAGGCGGTGACGTGCGCGCCGGCGGCGAACGACCGGAGAAGCCCGACCGCGGGTTCTATGTCGCCCCGACCTTGATCGCCGGCTGCGACGCGCAGATGAAGGTCGCACAGGAAGAGATATTCGGTCCGGTGATCATCGCGATACCGTTCGACGACGAGGACGAAGGCGTCGCAATCGCCAACAGCACCGACTTCGGCCTCTACGACTACGTGTTCAGTTCCGACACGAACCGTGCTTTTCGTGTGAGCAGTCGCCTCCGCGCCGGGAACGTCGGCATCAACACGACCCAGCGCAATCACTACGCGCCGTTCGGCGGCATGAAGTACAGCGGTGTCGGACGCGACGGCGGCGTATTCGGGCTGCACGCGTACACCGAAATGCAGTCGGTCGTCTGGCCGGGCTAGCAGCGCTCATGGCCGACACGGTCTCGATCATTCCCGACGGCGTCCTCGCATACGGGCTGCAGCTCCCCGTTCAGGCGCTGTCAGTACGAACCTCGGCGCCGTGGGAGCGCGACGACGCCACCATCGACGACATGGTCGGCGTCGCACAAGCGTGTGACGACGCGTCGTTCCTGTATGTCGCGGTGTGCCACCACGTCGCGATACCACGCGAATCGGCCGAGATGATGAGCACGCAGTGGTTCGACCCGCTCCCGACCCTCGCCTATCTCGCGGCGCACACGACCCGCACGCGGCTGATGACCAACGTGTACGTCGTCGGCTACCAGCACCCACTCCAAACCGCCAAGGCGTTCGCGACGCTCGACGCGCTGTCGGGTGGCCGCGTGATCCTTGGCGTCGGTGTCGGTCACGTCGAAGGCGAGTTCGACGCGCTCGACGTCCCGTTCCGCGAACGGGGCCGCATCACCGACGAGGCCATCGACGCCATCACCCGGGCGCTGACCGACGAGTGGCCGCAGCACGCGGGCGCGCGGTGGAAGTTTTCGGACGTCGGTCAACGGCCGCGTCCGGTACAGCAGCCGCGTCCGCCGATCTGGATCGGCGGATCGGGCAAGCCGGCGCTGCGCCGCGTCGCAACACGCGGCGACGGTTGGATCCCGCAGGGAACACCGCGTGCGCAGCTCCCCGACGACATCGCGTACATCACGCGCCACCGCGAGGCCGTGCGCCCGAACGCAAACCTCGAGATCGGGTACATCACCGAGTACGTGTACGTCGGCGAGCCCGTGTGGGACATGCCGCGCTACTCCGTGTCCGGTTCGTCGCAGCGCCTCGTCGACTCGTTCAACGAGTTGGGCGTCATTGGAGTCAGCCATCTCCAGCTCCGGTTCGCGAGCCGATCCGCGGCGGAGCTGTGCGACCAGATTGCGGCGTTCGGCGCCGAGGTCGGCCCGCACCTCGAGCGCCGACCAGCGCCGTAGAGGAGTTGCCGTGCCCCTGCTGACCATGCGCCAGGATTTCCGCGCACCGGCGTTCGGTCCCGCGTCGACCGCCGAGGTCTACGCGGCGGCCATCGAACAGATGCGTTGGGCCGACACGCATGGCTTCGATTTCATGGTGCTGTCCGAGCATCACGGCATCGACGACGGATGGATGCCGTCTCCGCTGACCATCGCCGGCATCCTGCTCGCGGCGACGACGCGCGCGCCGGTACTGCTGTCGGCGTCGATACTCCCGTTGCACGACCCCGTCCGCATCGCCGAGCAGATCGCAGTGATCGACAACGCCTTCCCGGGGCGGCTCTGGACTGTGTTCGGCGCGGGCTACCGCGAGCACGAGTTCGCGATGGCCGGTGTCGAGCACGCGCGTCGCGGCCCGATCCTCGAGGAGTTCGTCGCCGTGTTGCTGCGCGCGTGGACCGGCGAGCCGTTCGAGTTCCAGGGCCGGACCGTGCGGGTCACGCCGCGACCCGCGTCGCAACCGCACCCGACGGTACTCGTCGGCGGGGGGGTGCCCGCCGCGGCGCGCCGCGCGGCGCGACTGCGGCTCCCAATGCTGCCGATGAACTCCGACGCCGCGCTCGTTGTCGCGTACCACGACGAAGCCGCGAAGATCGGCTTCACCGGCGGGTTCGTGATGAACCCGCAGGGCCCGACGTTCCTGCACGTCACCGACGATCCCGACCAGGCGTGGAACGAGATCGCGCCCTTCCTGCTCTACGAAACCCAGACATACGCGTCCTTCCAGACCCCCGGACAGCACTCCACCCCCCGGGTGGACGCCGAGTCGGTTGCGGACCTGAAGCGAGCCGATCAGTTGTGGGTGGGCACGCCGGCCGAGATCCTCGCCCGGGCGCGTGAGCTCCCGCCCGCCGCGGCGCTCAACTTCCATCCGCTGGCCGGCGGCCTGCCTCCCGACCTGGCCTGGGCCAGCCTGGAGCTGTTTGCAACGCGCGTCCTGCCCGAACTGCGCACTCCGCCCCTCTAGCGAGAAACCCGCGCGCCCGGTACCGTCGAGGGACCGGCCCGAAAACGAGGTGCTCGATGGCTCGTTACCGTCGTTTCGACCTGCGGACGCGCGACGACACTGACCAGATGACGTCGGTGCGGCTGCGCCGGGCCGGCCTGAAGTCGGCGATGAGCGGGCTCGAGCTCGCGATCGCGGCGCCGGCGCCGGGCCGCATTGGGGAGTGGGCGCAAGGCGTGCGCGTTTCGCTGTCGGTGCTGCAGGAGGTGTGGACGCGCCACGTCGTGGAGACCGAGGCACCCGGCGCGTTCCTGGACGACATCCTTGCGGAGTCGCCGCGCCTGTCAAACCAGGTCGCGCGCCTGCGCGAGGAGCACGGTGAGACCCTGTCGACGCTGCTGCGCGTCGAACAACAGCTCCTGCGGGTTCAGATCGACGACGACTGGACCAATGACGTGCGCGTCGAGCTGACCGGGTTGTTGTGCTCGCTCGCCCGTCACCGCCAGCGTGGCGCCGACCTGGTCTACGAGGCCTACGACGTCGACATTGGCGGATCTTCGTAGGTCTCGTCTGCGTAGAGGGGTTCGCCGCGGCGTAAGCGGGTCGCGATCCTGACGATCGTTGGGAGTTCGCGACGCGTCGGTGTATGGGCCGCCACGAAGCGCGCAACTGCAACGAGCGTCAGCGCGCTCTCCTCGGAATCGTCCGGCCACGCGAGCGCGTGACCCACGCCCGCTTCCACCGTCTGGTACCAGTGGAAACCGGCGTCCTCGGCGATGAGGGCGTGACCCAGTACCGCGAGCAACTGGGCGCGGGAACCGCCGGCGTGGAGGAAACCGTACGCGGCGGCACCGGCGTCGTCGACGGCACCCTGTTGTTCGAAGCATTGCGCGAGCTCGGCGAGCGTGGCGCTCGTGCGCGTCGGCAGCCGGGCGGCCGGCACGTTGAGGAACCGATCGAGGTAGATCCGCAGCGCCTGGTGCACGGCTCCTCGCAGGAGTTCCGGAGTGGGGTTGCGCCGCAGTGCCTGATGCAGCGCGTGCGCGCTCGTGAACGAGTGGTGAACCGTGTTCCAGTCCGCGTGGTCGTTCTGAATGTGGAACCGGGCGATTCGCAACACGGCCGCGTACGTCAGGGCGCGGCCGAGCTGTTCGGCGTCGGCGCCGCTGCGCAGCGCGTCGAGGAGTGCGGCCGTCACCGCGTCCGGATCGTCCTCGAGGAACTGCCACGCCAGCTTGGCGACGTCGGTGAACTCGCCCCGCCGGTTCTCGCCCTGCGCGTACGCGCCGGGTAACGCAGCGATCGTGCGCGCCGATAGGCTCGCGAGGTCGTGCGGGTGGCGCCATTCGCCCGCCTCCTCGGATCGCAGCGCGCCGGCCGTCTGGCGCACGACGGTGGGCAGCACCGCGGCCGCCGCGTCGGCGCCGACGTGCGCGAGCGCCTCGACGGCCTTGTTCGTGAAGTCGATCGTATGGCCCTCGTCGATGAACACGTGGTCGGTGACCGCCGCAAACATCATCCGTTCGACCGCGTCGTGGTCGCCCTCGATCGCCGTTTCGAGCACGCGTTCCGCGGCGTCGGCCGACCGGGTGTCGATGAAGCGCCGGTACCAGCGCGCGAGGCGATCGGATGGGACGTCGGCGGTTGCGAGCCGACCGACGGGAAATCGCGGGGGCCTTCCGGCGGTATCGCCGGCGACGAACGCGAGGCCGTGCACCAACGCGAGGGCTCGGTCCGCCTCGTCGAGGTGCGGAAGGAGGTTGGCCATCGCGACCAACGTGGTGAGTCCGGCTCCCCATCCCTGATCGCGGTAGCGCGTCCCGAACTCGACGCCGGTGCGGACGATGTCGCCGGCGGGCACGCCGACCGCGAGCAGCCCGAGCACGGACTTCGCGGTTACGAGCGTGACGTTCTCCTCGAGCCCCTCCCGCAGCCGTCTTTGCAGATGCGCGACGACATCGCCTTCGGGGCGCGCACGGACGTACACCTCGCCGTTGCGCACCTCCGTGTCGAAGCCGCGCGCGTCGTCGGCCCACAGATCAAGCGTGCAGCCGGACACGAGGTCGAATCGCGCGTGGTGCCAATGGCACGTGACGAGACCCGCTTCCACCGTCCCTTGATGCAATGGAAAGCCCATGTGCGGACACCGGTCCTCGATCGCGAGCGCGGTGCCCTCGTGCCAGAACACGACAACCGGCAGGTCGCCCACCTTCAACAGGAGGCGCCCGTCGCGCTGAAGGTCGGCGAGCGGGCCGGCGTGCACTTCCGGGGCCATCGGGTTCTCCTATTTACGCAATCGAACTCTCGCGATATTCTGCTTCCTGATGGCGCCCGTCAAGCACGAGTTGGGCGAGACCAAGCGTGCGATCGTCGACCGGCTCAAGCGGGCCGACGCGACCGTGCCACAACTCGCCGCCGCGCTCGGGATCACCGAGGCGGCTGTCCGCCAGCACCTCGACGCGCTCGAGCGCAACGGGCTCGTGGAACGCCAGACGCTCCCGCCGGTCGGCCGTGGCCGCCCGGTGTCGGCGTGGGCGCTCACCGATCTCGCGCGCGACCTCTTTCCCGACCGCCACGCGGATCTCACGGTCGAGCTGCTCGGCGCGCTGCGCACTGCCCTCGGCGACGACGGTCTGGCGCGCGTCATCGACGAGCGCACCGCTCGGCAACTCGCGGCGTACCGCCGCGCGGTCCCCGCGCGCGCGAGTCTCCGCGCGCGCGTCGACGCGCTGGCCGCGATCCGAACCGCGGAGGGGTACGTCGGCGAGGTGATCGAGGACGATGGGCTGCTGCTGGTCGAGCACCATTGCCCGATCTGCGCGGCCGCGACCGCGTGTCAAAGCTTGTGTTCGTCGGAGCTTCAGCTGTTCCGGGACGTGCTCGGACCAAAGGTCCACGTCGAACGCACGCAGCACCTGCTCTCGGGTGATCGGCACTGCGCCTACCGCATCACCCCCTTGGTGCGTCGATAGCCCCTAAGTTCTTCGGGTCTATCGACGCATGGGGGATCAGCCGAACGGGATGAAGCTGGTCTGGCCGAGCGTCGCGAGGTCGCTGTTTCCGAGGCCGGAATCCGAGAGCGTCCACACCTTGTCGCCGATCACGAGCGTGCGGGTGATCGGCGGCGTGTAGACGAACGACGACTCTGAAGTGTCGGGCGCGATGACATCGTCGCCTTCGAATCCCGGTTCGACGGGCAGCGGCTGCGAGTCGAGGAATACCTCTTCCTCGCCGGGGTGACGGATACGACCGAGTTCGGTCACCGTCGCGCCTTCGGTGTCGACGGTGAACCCGACGACGCCTTGGAACGACGACTGGTCGTCGTACGTCTCGACCGGGATTGCAACCAGGCCGGTATCGGCCCACCACAAGAACGCGTGGTGGTCCCATTCCGCCGAAGAGAACCCGTTGGGCAGCGTCGTTTGCGCGACGCGGGTCGGTGCGGCGGGGTCGCGCACGTCGAACAGCGCGACCTGCGTGCCGATCGTCGACCCAGTTTCGTCGGCATCCTGGCCGACGCCGATGAGTCGCCCGTCGCCGATCGGGTGCAGATACGCGGAGTAGCCGAGGATCTTCAACTCACCGGCGACACGCGGGTCGGTGGGGTCGGACAGGTCGATCGTGTAGAGCGGGTCCGTCTGGCGGAACGTGACCACGTAGCCGACGGCCCCGATGAAGCGCACGGCGTGGATCGTCTCGCCCTTCCCCAAACCCGACACCTTCCCGACCTCGACGAGCTGGCCGTCGCCGGGCGCGAGCACGACGACGTGACTCTCGGACGTGTCGGCGCCCTCGCTCCACGGGAAGCCGGTGGTGGTGGCGACGCGGAGGTTGCCGTCGAACTCGTCCATCGCGAACTGGTTGAGCAGATCGCCGTCGACGTGGCCCGACATCTCGTACTCGGCCTGGTTCGGATCGGTGATGTCGAAGCGGTGGATGTCGGTGCCGTGCCGTTCTTCCGCTTGGCGCAGCGCGTCGCCATCGAGCGTCTGCCAGTCCTGCCATTCCGGTGCCGCCACGTAAAGGCGCTCAGCCGACGCGTACACCGTCTGCCCACCGGCCATCACGCCCGCACCGTTGGCCGACGTGACGCCGTCGCGCAGGCCGTCCGAGATGTCGATGCTGACGACGGTCACCATGCCGAAGCCGGAGAACGTGTTGGGCGCGTGGGCATCGTCGCACGCGAGCAGGTCGCCCTCGTGGGCGATGTCGCCGCCGTCGTCCAGCTCCCGCCACTTCGGCAAGAAGTCGGTGGCCTCGGCTTGCTCGACGGCCTCGCGGTTCGCTTCGGTCGCGCGCGTCTGCGCGTCCTCGGTCGGCACCGCGGGCGTGACGAACCCGAGGCGCCCGGCCGGGTCGGCGTGCAACACGAGGCGGGCGACGTCGCCCGTCATGCGGGCCGACACATAGGTGCCGTCGAGGAGGAACGAGTCGGATATCGACAGGGATTCGCCGTCGATGTCGAGCTGCACGATGCGCGTGCGCGTCCCCGGAATCTCGGGACTGGGGCGCCCGATGTCATCCTCGATGGTGACGCGCGGCCCGGACGACCCGTTGCCGAACGCGAGCACGCGTTCACCCGCGAGCAGCAGCTGCGCGTCGTACATGCCGTCCGGAAGCGTGACCGAGTCGAGCACCCGTTGGCTCGCGGGGTCGACGAGGTGCACCGAGCCTTGCGCGACCGCGACGATCTTTTCGCCGTCGGTCTTCACCGAGTCGGGCTCGTCGACACCTTCGACTTGCACATTGGTTGTCGAGAACGCGGGCTCGCCACCGTCGCCGCCCGTTGCTTGGGGCGCGGCGGAATCGACCGCGAGATCGTCCGAGTCCTCGGGATCGCGTGACGCTTCTAAAACTGCGGCGTCGCCTCGAAAGCCGACGAAGAAGTTGCCGCCGCCGGGCCACCCGTACGCACCGACACGCGGCGCGAGCTCGTCGCGCGCCCACGCGCGCACGCCCTCACAGTCGTCGAACCGGCGCAGGCTCGCGGCCAACGTGACGTCGGCCGGCAGCCGGCGTTCAGACGGGCCGGCGCCGCTGTCGTCGTCGCCGGAGCAGCCAGTCGCCACCACCGCCAGGGCCGCCACGGCCGCCATGCATCGAGTCCCGCGCATCGAGCACCTCCACAGGGTCATGCCGGTTCGACGATCCGAGTTCCGTCGCCAGTTCCCGAGTTACTCATCGGGCACGAGGGCGAGGACGAGAGCCCCGACCCCAAGGAGGGCGGTCCCGGCGGCCACCGCCCGCAGCTCGCGCCGATCCGCGTGCGCCCGACCCGCCAACGCCGGGATGGTGACGGCCCGGGCGTGGCCCATCGCCAACACCCACGCGACCGCCGCCCCCGCGAGCAGCGCGGCCGTGATCACCGCCGCGCCGTGCCGGTCGGCGTCGAGTACACGCCGCAGTATCGCGGCCACGACCGCGACGATCGCGAGCCCGCTGCGGCTCCACGCGAGGTCCGTGCGCTCACCCGCGAGACCGGGTGTCTCCTCGTCGTCGACGATCGGCGGCTGCGCGCTCATTCCGATCCGAACGCGGCGACGATCGCCGCCAGCACCGCCGCGATCGCGACACCGGTCGCGAGGATGCGCGCCAAGTTCGACTCCGGCAACGGCTCGCCCAGCCGCATCGCCCGCTCGTTGTCCTCCCACCGCCGATACGAGGTATACGCGAGGACCGCGCCGAGCGCGATCAACGGAACGCCGATGATCCGCCGCCCGTACTCGAGCTCGAACTCCGGCAGCAGCGCCGTCGCCGCGAGCCCAGCCGCGATCAGCGCCAACGCCGTCCGGTTCCAGGCGAGAAACGTGCGCTCGTTCGCGTAAGTGAAGCGCGGGTCCGGGTCGGTACCGACCTCGCGCAGCGGCGGACGGTGCGAGCGACGGACCACGCGATCGACCCTATCGGTGGACCGAGCCCGCGGCGCGCACTCGGCCACGCGACCGCCGCGGGTCTCCGCCCGCACCACGCTGCGCGTCCGCCGGGACGATTCGATGTGCTCACGTTGGGCGAAATGCCGCCGATGTGAGCGCAGAACCGCTTCCGGCCCCCACCCCCCAGGGGCGCGAGGCGAGACGGCCCGTCGGTCCGCGCGCCGACGGGCCGTTGGTCTGTGCGCCCGACTCCAGAATCGGGCGCCGAGTTAGATTTGGCGCTGATGACACGCTTCGCCGGACGAATGGCGCTGGTCACAGGCGCCGGTTCCGGGTTGGGACGGGCGACCGCGCTGGCGCTGGCGGCCGAGGGGGCGCGGGTGGCCTGCCTCGACATCGCGGCCGACGCCGCGGGCCACACGGCCGCGGACGCTGACAGTGACGCCCGTGCGTATCAGGTCGACGTAGCGGAACCGGAGTCGGTGCGGGCCGCCGTCCGGGCCGCGGCTGGCGATCTCGGCCGGCCGCAGCTGGTGGTGAACTGCGCCGGCATCGGCCGCTTCGAGCACACCCACCAGGTGGCATTCGAGGACTGGCAGCGCACGCTCGCCGTGAATCTCACCGGCACATTTCTAGTGTGCCAGGCCGCGATCCCGCACCTCCTCGAGGGCGGCGGCGCGATCGTGAACATCGCGTCCAACGCGGGCATCAAGTCGCAGCCCTACAGCGCCGCGTACTGCGCGTCGAAGGCCGGCGTCGTGCATCTCACGAGGTGCATCGCGGACGAGTACCTGAAACGCAACATCCGCGCGAACTGCGTCGCTCCGGGCGGGATCGAAACGCCGCTGCAGCAAGAGTTCATGAAGATGCCGGAGGGCGTCGACTGGAAGGCCTTCCGCAAGGTCATGTCGCCGCTCGGCAACTCGACACCGGAGGAGATCGCGGGCGTCGTGCTGTTCGTCGCGTCGGACGCGGCGCGCTACATGACCGGCGCCGTCGTGTCGATCGACGGCGGCATCACGATCTAAGGGGGCCCTGTCTCATGTTTGACGACGCACGAACAGTGTGGGAACTGATCGAGCGGCGGGCGGAGGCGTCGCCCGACAAGGTGATGCTTTTCGACGGCGACCGCGAGACGACGTTCTCGGAGTACCGCGCGATGGTCGAACGGGCTGCGGCGGGATTGCACTCCCTTGGCGTCGCCGAAGGTGTCAACGTGTCGTGGCAGCTCCCGACGTGGACGGAGTCGGCGGTGCTGGTCGGCGCGCTGTCTCGGCTGGGTGCAGCGCAGAACCCGATGCTGCCGATCTACCGACACAAGGAGGTGTCGTTCATCGCGCGCCAGACCGGCTGCGCGTTGCTGATCACGCCCTCGACGTGGAACAAGTTCGACTACGCGGCGCTCGCCGATCAGGTTGCCGGCGAGAACGACGGCATGCACACCCTGGTCGCCGACCATTGGGTTCCCGACGGCGATCCCGCGACGTTGCCGCCGCCACCGGTCGGGCGCGATCGGCGGGCGGACGACCCGATCCGCTGGATCTTTTACACGTCTGGGACGACCGCCGACCCGAAGGGCGCCCAGCACACCGACCGGTCCGTCATGGCGGGCGCGATCGGATATGCCAAGAAGACACGAGTCGTCGACGACGACATCGCGCTCGTCGCGTTCCCGTTTACGCACGTCGGCGGGATCATCATCGGCGTGTTCACGCCCCTGTTGACCGGCTCGGGCGCGGTGCTGATGGAAGCGTGGACGCCGGCGGCGTCAACCGAACTGATCCGCCGGCACGCGATCACGCTCGGCAACGGCGCGCCCGCGATCCACGCCGCGCTGCTCACCGAGGCACGAGCAAATCCAGACGTGTACAAGTCGATCCGCGCATTTCCGAGCGGCGGTTCGACGAAGCCGCCCGCGCTGCACGACGATCTGATAGCCGCGGTACCCACGTGTGTCGGTATCACGTCGGGCTACGGGATGACCGAAGCGCCGATCGTGAGTCAAACCGACATCGGCGCGCCCGACGAGTCTAAGCGCAGCGGCGAGGGCACCGCCACCGAAGGTGTCGAGTTCAAGATTCTCGACAACGGAGAGCTCGTCGTCAAAGGCCCGCAGGTCATGCGCGGCTACGTGGACGCCTCCCTCGACGCCGAGGCGTTCACACCCGACGGCTGGCTCCACACGGGCGATATGGCCCGCTTCGACGAGCACGGTGCCGTGCTGATCACCGGCCGAATCAAGGACATCATCATCCGCAAGGGTGAGAACGTCTCGGCCAAGGAGGTCGAGGACGTCCTCTACGGTCATCCAAAGGTCGCGGAGGTCGCGGTGCTCGGGCTCCCCGACGCCGACCGGGGCGAGATGGTCGTCGCGTTCGTCGTGCCCAAGGACCCCGCCGACCCGCCGCGACTCGCCGACGTCGTCGAGCACTGCAAGGGCGTCGGGCTGATGATGCAGAAGATGCCCGAACGCATCGAGATCCTGGACGCGATGCCCCGCAACCCCAGTGGCAAGATCCCCAAGCACGAGCTCCGGCGGCGCCTCCTCGACTGACCACCGGCCGAACCTGCGCCGCGAAACGGGAACTATTCCGGGTTTGCGGCGCAGGTTCGGCCGGCCACACGAACCTGCGCCGCGAAACGGGAACTATTCCCGGTTTGCGGCGCAGGTTCGAGGTCGGGGGTGACTAGGCGTCGGCGGTGTCGACGAGGGCGTCGAAGAGGCGTTGTTGCACGCGGTCGGTAGCGGCGGTGTCCTCGGGGTGCCACTGCACGGCGAGCGTGAATGCGCCGTCGAGTTCTAGTCCTTCGACGATGCCGTCGCCCGCGCGCGCGGTGACATGGAGGCCGTCGCCGAGGGTGTCGACCGCCTGATGGTGATGGCACGACGCGGCAACGGTCGTCGTGGCGAGCACCTCGGCGAGCAGTGACTCGGGCTCGACGCGCACGTCGTGGAGGCGGGCGCCGCCCGCTTCACCGGGTTGTCCATGCGCAACGACGCCCGGGACGTCAGGAATATGTTGGAACAGAGTGCCGCCGCGCGCGACGTTCAAGATCTGTGTCCCGCGACAGATTGCCAGCGTCGGGATCCCCCGGGCCAGCGCGACGTCGGCGAGCGCCGCCTCGAACTCATCGGCGCGGCGATCGACGCCGTACACCGACGCGTGCGGCACCTGTTGGTACAACGCGGGATCGACGTCGGGGCCGCCGGTGAGCACGAGCGCGTCGACGCGCGCGAGCAGCGCCTTCGGGTCGGGTGCGTCGTCGACGATCATCGGTTGGCCCCCCGCCCGGGTTACCGCATCGAGGTACGCGCGTGGGAGTGCTGCGGCGCGCGAGTACGGCCACCGATCGGTACGACCGAGCCGGCGCCCCGTGACGGCCACGATCACCACGACCGGGTCACCACTGGTCGAAGTTGCGGCGCCGTTCCCAGTCCGTGACCGCCCGCGAGAACGCCAGCCACTCCTGGCGAGCCGTGTGCAACAGGTGCTCGTGCACTTCCTCACCGAACGCGTCGACTGCGACCTTCGACTGTTCGAACGCGCTGATCGCATCCACAATGCTCGTCGGTACGCGCGGCAGCTCGTCGGCGGCGTACGCATTGCCATGGAAGCATTTCGGAGGCTCGAGGCCCTGCTCGAGGCCGTACAGCCCGGCCGCGATCGTCGCGGCGTACGCGAGATACGGATTGACGTCCGCGCCCGGTATTCGCGACTCCAGGCGGAACGACGAACCATGGCCGACCACGCGGAACCCGCAGGTCCGGTTGTCGACGCTCCACGCGAGCGCGGTCGGCGCCCACGACTCGGGTTGGTACCGCTTGTACGAGTTCACCGTGGGCGCAAACATCCACGCGAACGAGCGCCCGCACGCGATCTGTCCGCCGAGCCACCCGCGGAATACGGGTGAGAGGCGATCCGGCGCCGTCTCATCCCACATCAGTGACTCGGACGCGTCGTAGTTCCAGACGCTCGAGTGCACGTGGCACGACGAACCGACCTCGATCTCCGAATACTTGGCCATGAACGTGATCGCGTGGTCGTGCTGGGACGCGATCTCCTTGGCCGCGTTCTTGTAGATGACGTGCCGGTCCGCCATCTCGAGCGGCGTGGTGTACACGAGGTTGATCTCGTGCTGTCCGCGGCCGGCCTCGCCCTTCGAGAACTCCACGGGGATGCCCGCGCCGTCGACGCCATTGCGGATCGCGCGGATGAGATACTCGTCGCGCGTCGTTTGCAAGATGTGATAGTCCTCGATGACGTGTGAGTGCGGTATTAGGTCCGTGTACCGCTTCGCCGCAGCTTGGTCGAGGGAGTCGCGGAACACGAAGAACTCGAGTTCGGATGCGAACATCACTGTGTAGCCCAGCGCCGACGCGCGTTCGACCTGCCGTTGCAGGATGCGGCGCGGTGAGACCTCGACCGGATCCTCGCTCTGCTCGTCGAGGGCGTCGCACATGACGAGCGCGGTGGATTCGAGCCACGGGATCTCTCGCAGTGTCGTGAGATCAGGCTGGAGGGCGATGTCGCCGTACCCCTGTTCCCAGTTCGCATAGCGGTAGCCGGGCAACACCGTCATCTCTGCGTCTACTGCAAGGAGGTAGTTGCACGCGTGGATCGGCACGCGGCCCGAGTCCATGTGGTCGACCCAGTAGTGACCGGTGACGCGCTTTCCCATCAAGCGGCCCTGAAGGTCGGGGAACACGACCAGCACGGTGTCGATCGCGCCTCGCGCAACGCGGTCGGCGAGCTCGTCGGCGGTCAGCATGCCTCGGGCCATGCGCCGAAGCCTACGACGCCGCGTTACTCGGGCGTGACGTACGCGGCGGTGATGCCGCCGTCGACCACCAACGCCGCCCCCGTCATGAACGATGCCTCATCGGACGCGAGGAACAACGCCGCTCGGGCCAGCTCCTCCGCCCGCCCGAGACGGCCCATCGGAATGTGGACCATCCTTCGCGCGCGACGCGTGGGATCCGCAAGTAGCTCGGCGAGGAGCGGCGTTTCGATCGGCCCCGGGCACAGCGCATTGGCACGTATTCCCTGCCGCGCGTACTCGACCGCGACCTCGCGCGTCATCGACAAGACGCCACCCTTGCTCGCGGTGTACGCGATCTGCGCGGTTGCGGCGCCCATAAGCGCGACGAACGATGCGACGTTGACGATCGCGCCTCCCCCCGACTCGAGCAGAGCCGGGATTCCCGCGCGGCAGCCAAGCCAGACACCCTTGAGGTTGACGTCCATGACGCGCGTCCACGTGGCCTCGGGCGTGTCGAGCGCGCCGCCGTCGTCCGCCGGAAAGATGCCGGCGTTGTTGTAGAGCACATGGAGCCCTCCGTAGGTCTCGGTCGCGGTGGCGACCATCGCCTCGCAGTCGTCCCACTGGGAGACGTCGGCGTGCGCGTAGGTCGCGTCGCCGCCTGCGGTCCGGATCGCGTCGACCGCGGCGTGTCCGGCGTCGTCGACGACATCGGTGATCACGACGCGCGCGCCCTCCTGCGCGAACAACTCGGCCGCGGCGCGTCCCATGCCGCTCCCCGCGCCGGTGATCAGCGCAACCTTCCCGGTCAACCGTCCCGACATCAGTCCTCCAGATCGGGATACTCGCGCGCACTGTCGACAACCTCGACCTGGAGCGCGTTTGGTGTGCAGGCGTCGAGACCGCGCGCTTCGGCGTACTCGTCCATGCGGTCGGTGATCGGACGCACGCCGCCGTCAACAGCCGGCAAGGTCAACCGGGCCTCCCCGTCGGCGTCGAGGTCGTCGGCGAACGCGGCACGCGCATCGACCACCGCATCCCAATCGTCCGTCCACTTCTCGAGCGCTTCACCCGCGTCGCCGCCGGCCGGCGCAGTGTCGCGAAAGCGGATGATCATCTCCTCGAAGACGTTGTTCTCGTCGCGGACGAGCGCGATCGCGGCGCCTGCGGTTGGTTCGGCCGCGAGATCGGGCAGCGTTCGTAACGCCTGTCGGGCGTCGGTGCACGCCGCGCCGACGGCTCGACGGGTGTCCTCGCTCAGGTTCTCGGGCGGCGTGCGAGTGACCGAGAACCAGATCGCATATCCCCACGCGAGGGCGACGACAACGAGCGCGCCGAGCAGCAAGCGTCGCCGCAACGGGTTGGGTGGTGGCGACGTCGTCGCGGACGTCGGCGCGCCGTTCGGATGGGGCTCCTCGAGCGACCCGGTCACGGGCGGCATCCTTCCCGCCGGTTCATCATCCATGCCAGCCGAGCGCCGTACACTTCGCTCGGCGATCGGGGGGAACCGTGGGCGACAAGGACGGAACGGGCGCGGGCGCACCGGCCGCGAAGCCGACGGCACCGAAGGTACCCAAGCGCGCCCCGCAGGAAATCAAGGACTTCGTGAAGTGCAAGCGCGCGTCGGTGGAGATTGCGCCCGGGAAGCTCGAATGGCTACCGCTGCCGATCACCCCGACCGCAACGTTCGCGCCGGGAACGCAACCCGGATCGGTCGAGGTCACACTCGAAACGCCGGTGAACACCATGAGGGTCAGTGCCACCGTGGCCGACGGCCGCCTCGAGCTCGACACGACCAACCTGCCCGTCGGTGCCGACGACGCGAACGAGTGGGTGCGCCAACTCAACGATTGGATCGCGTCGAAGGGGAAGAAGCTCGGTCCGCCGACGCTCAAAGACGGCAACCTCACCCTGACCAAGGTCGCGATCGCGCCGGCGGGCGCGGCGGTACCCGGCGTCAAGGAGAAGGTCAGCTTCGACCCGTTCCCGAACGTCCCCGCGTGGGAGAAGGGTGTGGCCGCGGGTGCACTGGTGCTCGCCACGACGGTTGGTATCGCGGCGATGCCCGACACCAAGACCGAGATCGTCAACCGCACCGTGCCCGCGGTCGTTTCACCCGTTACCGACGACACGGCGACGACCACGACCGCCGCGCCGACCACGACGAGCACCACCACCGAACCCGCGCCGCTCCCGGTGCTGAGCCCGGAGGTCGTCGACGCGTGCGTGCGCCTAGTGCACGGCTCCGGACAGAGCACGATCACGCCGATCTTCACCACGTTCCCTCAGTTCGACGGCCCCTGGGCCGCGCGATTCGCGACGGGGCCCACCGGAGGGGTCAGCGGTACCGGCACCGTCGTGAACGGACTGGGCGAGATCCCGATCACGATCTTTGCGTTCGGCAGCTACGACGGCCTCACGTTGATCGCGCCCGACGGCAGCCAAGTGCCGCTCGGCCCGTTCAACGAGCTTCTGCCGTTCACCGTCGGGCCCGACGAGCAATCGTGTGACGGCGCCACGCTCACTCCGGCGCCCGCCGAGGTGACGGGCGGCGACACCGGCGATGCCAGCAACTCCGACGTGGGATCCGGCGGTGAGGCAACCGGTGGCGACGCGGTCGGCGGCGAGACGGGTGACGACGGTGGCGCCGTCGACGCGGCGGCGACCGACGGCGCGACGGTTCCCGTCAGGCGGACGACGGAAGGCCGGCCGTGGTCGTTGCTGTTCATCCCTGGAACCGCGGTGGCTGCGTACGGCGCGCTGAGTATCGAGCAGCGGCGCCGCGCCTTCGACGAAACGCTGCGCGCCATTCGCGGAGGCGTTGTCTACGCAAATGTGCACAACGCCGTGTTCCCGGGCGGTGAGATTCGCGGTCAGCTGCGGTTCGGTGCGGATGAACCACAGACGGCGAGGTCCTTCGATCCCGAAGCGGGCCCGCCGCGTGAGCCGCCGACCTTCGACTCCGCGCCCGCGGACTATGACACGGGGCCGGACACATCCGACGCACCGAACGGTCCCGACGACGACCAGGTCATGTGAACGGAATCAGGCCGGCGTGCAGTCCGTGAACCAGCGGAACGTGCCGTCGACCTCGGTGATGTGCACGGTGATCGACTGACCCGCGCCTTCAACGGTGCGGATCACATCGACCGACAACGTCGCCGGGATCTCGGTCTCGATGCCGTCGGTGACCCACGTGTACGGCTCGGGCTCGCCGACGCCGGTGACCTCGAACGCGGCCGTCGGGTCTTGGAACGCGACGACCGAGGCGCGGCACTGCTCGTCGCTGTAGCGCTCGATCACGGCGGGGTGCAGTCGGCCGACCAGGAACTCGACGTCGGCCGATGCGAGCGCGGCGCCCATCGCGCTGAGGAACCCTTCCGGCGTCTCGGCGGGGGGTGAAGTGGTTGTGGGCGTGGGCGGTTCGGTCGCCGGTGCGGCGCTGACGTCGGAGGTCGCGCTCGACGCAGGTGCAACCGTCGTCGTTTCCGCAGTTTCGGCCGCGAGGACGACCTCGGTGGTGTCTTCGCCCCACCCAGTGAGCGTGCCGAGGATCCCGATCAGGTCCGCGCCGACGCCGATCACGATGAGCACGACGCCGACGAGCTTCTTCGCGTTCTGACCGTTACGACTCGCCACGGGTCTCCATCATCGCGCGTCTGAGGTGTGAATCCACTTGTCGGGAGATGAGTGGTGGCGCGCAGGGGTGTGGGGGCGGTAGCCCCCGCTCGCGGCGTAGCCGAGGGGTGGTTGCGGCGTGTGGTCAGGCGGCGGGTTCGAGCG
>JBQTGT010000009.1:0-6645 GCA_052390615.1 Actinomycetota bacterium | reverse complement strand
CACGGCTCGCAGCACAGGGCCGGCGCTGCGAGCCGTACTTCCGCATGGGCCTCGCCTCGATCGCGGTGACCGCAGCCACGGAACTCGTGCGCGCCGGCGGCATGCCGGCCGAAGCCCTCGCCGAAGTAGCCGAACACGCTCGCACACTCTCGGTCGATGTACCCCGCCAGGCCGCGGCACGAGCCCGCGTCGAAGCCGACATCGCACGTGCCAGTGCAACCGATGAACCCGCCCAGTGGACCACCGCCGCCGCACTTGCCGGTGCCATCGGCATTCCCTACGAGCAGGTGTACTGCCTGTGGCGGCTCGGCGAGTGCCACACCCGCCGCAAGGAACACAGTGCCGCCCGCGACGCGCTCGCGCGCGGTTCCGAACTCGCCGACGCGATCCAGGCGTCGCACCTGCGCGCGGCAATCGAGCGCAGCACATCCACCCGCGACGCGACCGAGGGCACGCGCAACGCCCCATTGTCGTGCCGCGAAGTCGAGGTCGTGCGACTCGTCGCGGCCGGGCTATCGAACCCCGAGATAGCCGAGCAACTCTTCATCAGCTCTCGCACCGCGCGTGCTCACGTGTCCAACATCCTGACCAAGCTCGCGGCGTCGAACCGCACCGAAGCCGCAGCCGTCGCGCGGCGGCTCGGCCTCATCGACCGGGTGGCGTAGACCGGCACCGCCCCGACCGGCCGGTGGCCGTCCGCTCGCCGAAGCAGCCGACGTTAGGCTCCCCCGCGGTGTCACGTCCGTCCGTTTCTCCGCTTGTCGTCGTTACCGCCAGACACACCCCAATCGAATACGAGACACCGAACACCGCCGTGCTCCCGGCCTGAACGCTCTCAACCCCACGAGTCAACCGAAGTCGGGCAGACCCCTCCTTCTCCTCGCGCACCCTCCCTCTCCTCGCGCACCCTCCCTCTCCTCGCGCACCACGCCCCTGCACTCTTCGAGGTGAAGCGCCCCGCGCCGCCGTTGAGCGGCACGCGAGCGATGGCCGGTTGTCTGCACACGGCACTGCGCAGAGCGTCTCGCCGATCCGAGCGCAGCTGACGCGGCGGGCGTGGTTCCACAGCGCCTGTCGGTAGCTCCGTGCCGATTCGCGTTGAGGTCGGACCGGCGCCGCCGAGGCTCAACGGGACGATTTCTTCTCGTCGTGCAGGGTTCGCGTGCAGGGTCGCGTCGAGGGTGGTCGCAGAGGATCCCGTCGTGGAACCCCGGACTGCACATCGAACCGGCGGCGTCGACGTCGCGGAGGAGCAGCCTCTGACGAGTACGACGAGCGATCCGCATACGGCCACCCTGACGGTCAGCGTGACGGAGGCGGCGCGGCTGTTGGGGATCGGCCGCACGCTGGCCTACGACCTGGTGGCGCGAGGTGTGCTTCCGTCGGTGCGTCTCGGGCGCCGCGTCCTGATCCCGCGCTACGCGCTCGCCGAGGTTCTCGCCTCGTCCGCGAACAATGCGCATCGGTAGACGCCGGCGATGTTGGGGATCGCATCCCTTGCGACGGGACGAGCGGAGTACTACCTGGAGGCGGTCGCCGCGGGTCGGGAGGATTACTACCTCGGTTCGGGTGAGGCGCCGGGCTACTGGCTCGGCGCCAACGCGACCACGCTCGGCTTGGTCGGTGAGATCGAAGCCGACCAGTTACGCGCGCTGCTCGATGGCGACGATCCGATCAGTGGGGTCCGGCTGGCCCGGACCCGCAAGGGCCGGACCCCGGGATTCGATCTGACGTTCTCGGCACCGAAGTCGGTCTCGCTCCTGAACGCCCTCGCCTCACCGGACATCTCGCGGGCGGTCAGCGCCGCGCACGACTCGGCTGTCGCCGAGACGCTCGGCTGGCTCGAGGCGAACGCCTGCGCGGTACGACGCGGCGCGGGAGGCACCAACGTCGAGGCGGGCGACGGATTCGTCGCCGCGGCGTTCCGGCATCGCACCAGCCGCGCCGGTGACCCGCACCTCCACACTCACCTCCTCATCGCGAACTTGACTCGTGGTCCGGACGGTCGTTGGTGCGCGCCGGACGCGCGTCGCTTCTGGGCGTTGGGGAACACCGCCAGCTACCTCTACGAAGCGACGCTGCGCCATGAGCTCACCGTCGCGCTCGGTGTCGAGTTCGGTCCGGTGACCAACGGCATCGCGGACCTGGCTGGTATCAGCCGGGCGTGCATCGAGACGTTCTCGCAACGCCGCGCGCTGATCCTGGAACGACTCGACGACCTCGGGCTCGACTCCGCGCGCGCCGCGCAGTTCGCGACGCTCGACACCCGCGACGCGAAAACGGCATTCGACATCGAGGCGTTGCGCGTCGATTGGGTCGAGATCGCCGCGGACTTCGACACCACCACCGAGACGCTCGACTCGCTCACCGGCCAAAGCAACCCAGCGCCGATCGCCGAGGCGACGGTCGAGCGAGTGATCGAGGGTCTCGTCTCCGACACCGGTCTCACCACGAACGCCTCCACCTTCGATCGCCGACACGTGCTGCGCGCCTGGTGCGAACATTTCCCACAAGGCGCGCCGATCGAGCAGATCGAACAACTCGCGGACCGGACCCTCGCTCACCCCCAGATCGTGGAGCTCGCCGGCACCGCGACCACCGCGATGCGCCGCGACGATCACCGGCCCATGCGCGCCCCCGCACTCGGTTCGCGCTACAGCACCCACTCGCTCCTCGAACTCGAACAGCAGATCCTCGACCTCGCGGACCGTCAAGCGGCGGCCCGCCTCGGGATCGTCGACCCGAGCGTGGTCGAAGTCGCGACCCATCGCCGGTCGCTCAACCCGGAGCAGGCCGAGATGGTCCGAGCGCTCACGGGTTCCGGCCGCGGGATCGAGATCGTGATAGCCCCGGCCGGGTCGGGCAAGACCTACGCGCTCGGCGCCGCCCGCGACGCATGGAACGCGTCGACGTACCCAGTCATCGGATGTTCGCTCGCCGCGCGCGCCGCCCAACAACTCCAACACGACACCGCCATCCCCGCGACGACAATTGCGAACCTGCGCCGGCAACTCTGCCAAGGATGGAGGTTCCCGGCGAACAGCGTCCTCGTGATCGACGAAGCCGCGATGGCCGGAACCCGAACGCTCGCGCCGCTCATCACCGCGGCCGTCAACGCAAGCGCGAAGGTTGTGCTCGTCGGCGACACCCGTCAACTCTCCGAGATCGACGCCGGCGGACTCGTCCGCGGTCTCGACCATCAACTCGGCGGCATCCACCTCACCCGCAACCAGCGCCAACACCACCCGTGGGAACGCGCCGCGCTCGCCCAACTTCGCGCCGGGATGGTCCAGCGTTCCATCGACGCGTACCTCGCACACGATCGGCTGAGCACCGCGCCAACCGCACGCGCGCTGCGCGCCCGACTCGCAGGCGACTACGTCGCCGCGCACCGCAACGGCGAACGAGTCCTCATGCTCGCCACCCGCCGGAGCGACGTCGCCGACCTCAACCGCCGCGCCCGCGCTCTGCTCACCGACCACCACACGTTCAGCGGCCCAGTCCTCGACCTCAGCGGCAAGCCGTTCCAGGCCGGTGACCGGATCATCTGCACCCGCAACCAACACCGTCTCGGCATCACGAACGGGACCACAGCCACGATCATCGGCGTCGACACCGACTGCCGGACCATCACCGCCCGCCGCGACCGCGGCGCGACCATCACGCTTCCCGCCGCCTACCTCGACGCCGGACATGTCCAACACGGTTACGCCACCACCATCCACAAAGCCCAGGGCCAGACCCTTGACCGGGCGTTCATCCTCACCAACGGCCTCAACCGCGAGTCCGGTTACACCGCCCTGTCGCGTGGACGAATCGAGAACCGGCTCTACGCGGTCGTGGCTGACAACGAACACGACCACGGCCACACCCGCACGCCCGATCCCATCGACGACCTGCGCCGCGACCTCACCACCAGCAGCGCGCAAGAACTCGCCACCACCTACCGGCACCCCGCCGCACCAACACGAAGTCGGGAGCCCGACCTCGATCTCGGGATCGAGCTCTGAGCACCGCTTCGACCGCGCTCACTCTGCTGCTCGTTCACCGATCTTGTCGGCTACGGCACGCAAGCTCTCGGGGAGCGTGTGCGCGTACACCTTCATCAACATGTCGGGGCTGTGACCGAGGATGTCGGCGATCGCGCGTAACTCGCCAACGTCGGTCGCGTGCCGCACCATCAGCGTTGCTGCGGTGTGCCTCAATCCGTGGGAGGTCAGCCGGGGTACGCCGGCTCGTTTGATCAGCCGTTCGAGAATCGCGTCGAAGTTGCGCGGCTCGACGTAGTTGCCGGTGCGGGTCGTCACGACGAGGTCGAGGTCGATCCATCCGGCGCCGGCGGCCAGGCGCTCCTCGATCTGACCGCGTCGATGCGCCGCGAGTGCCCGCAGCGTTTCGGCATCGACCGGGATCGTGCGGCGCGACCGGGCCGACTTGCCCGGCGTCCAGACGACTCCGCCTTTCACCTCCACGAGGCCCTCGTCGATCACGACGGTGCCGGCGTCGAAGCCGATGTCGGGCCACCGCAGCGCGAGCAGTTCGCTTCGTCGCAGCCCGTAGAGCGTTTCGAGCCGGATCGGCCCGCCGAGGCGATGCTCGGCGACGACGGCAAGGAACGTAGCGAGCTGCTCGTCGTTCCACGTCTCGACCTCGCGTCGGAGTCCGGCCTTCACCACCGCCCGCGGCATCCCGACGCGCAACGCCGGATTGCGGCGCAGCAATCCTTCGTCGGTCGCCTCCGCGAGCGCGGCTCGCAGCACGGTGCGGAAGATCTGGATGCTGCGGCGCGAGAACGCTCCGCCCGCCGCGAGGTCCTCCAGCCAGGCCGCGATGTCATCGCGGTCGAGCCGGTCGAGGCGGACCGGCCCGAGCCCGCGCTCGATGTGGCCGGCGGCCCAGTCGTATTGCTGGCGGGCCTTGACCGAGACGTCGGTCTTCGAGGCGACCCAGCGCCGTACGAGCCAGCCGACCGTGCCGCGCGCGACCGGTCCGGCGTCGGTGGCCGCGGCCTCGGTCGCCGCTCGCTGTGCCGCGCGCCGGCTCGGATAGGTGCCGAGCTGGCGCGGTCGGGCCTGGCCGGTGGTCGTGTCGATGCCGTCGATGCGGACCACCCATCGCCCGACCCCGCCTCCGGAGGCGGGGTCGATCGTACATAAGCCCTGGTCATACTGCTAGTAACTTTGTGGAGACGATGGGACTCGAACCCACGACCCCCTGCTTGCAAAGGGCGTTCGCGGACGGCTCGTAGCTCGGCGTCTTCGTAGTTCTGCAGTTCAGCGGTGTCCAGGGCGTCCGTCCTGGTCCACTGCTGACCGCCGATGTCCTCTCCGTAGTGGCACAGAAGTGGCACGACCCGCACTCGCATCGCGCGCGCACACCTCGCACGCGCTTCTCCGAGTGCACCCAACTCGTCGACCACTCCGGAGACACGCATCATGGACCCACGCGAGCCGTACGACCTGTACGCCCCGACCCGTGAAACTGGCCCCAAGAACTTCTACAGACTTGCCGGTTCCGCAAGCGGAACCGGCGGAAGTGGTGGAAGCCCCAACCTCGGCAGTCCCGAATCGCTCGAGGAGTTCGCTCGTCAATATCGCGAACGCGCCGAGCGAGCACTCGCGCTCGAAGAAGCAACCGCCGAGTACGAGGACGCTCGGTACAGAGCCGAAGTCGTGTGTCGACGCATCGAACGCAAGCAAGCGGCGCGCGTGCGTCGTCGCGAGCGCATCGGCGCCGAGGATCGGCATCGTGCAAACCGCCCGGTCAAGGTCGATGTCGATCCGCACGCCTGGGAGGTCGTGAAGCGTGAGGCGATCCGGCGTCGCCTCACCGTCGGCCAAGCGGTCGGTGAGCTGGTGTGCAGGTCTGCACACTCGGGCATCAGGCCTCGACGATCGCCTGCACGCAACGTCGTTCGCCGCTTCGCCCGCCTCGTGGTCGATGACGGGGCGTGGGCGGAATTCCGAGTGCTCGCGCTTGACGCTCGCGTGTCAACAGGCCGGTGCGTCGGCTTGCTCGTAGAGCTAGAGGCGCGCCGCATCGAACGAAGCGGACGATGAGCGGTCGGCGCCGGTTCGGCGCAGTGCGTCAGCTCGCATCCGGCCGCTGGCAAGCACGGTTCCGCGACCCCGAGACGAATCAGCACCGAACGGCCGAGCACACGTTTCCGACGAAGACCGCAGCGTCGAAGTGGCTGTCGGCGTTGGAGACCGATATCGCGCGCGGTGTTTGGCATGACCCAAGGCGCGGCGAGGTGTCGTTCGCAGAAGTTGCCGAGCAGTGGTTCGCGACGAAGCTGCACCTGCGGCCGTCGACCCAGCACCTGTACCGGATGCTCCTCGACCGTCACATCCTGCCCACGTTCGCCGAGATCCGCGTCGGTGGGATCACGACGCTCGATGTGCAGATGTGGATCTCCGATCGGCATCGCAACACACGCATGGGCGCCAACAGCGTTGCAAAGACCTACAAGGTGCTCCGCGCGGTCATGGAGTCAGCCCTCGACGCGGGTCTCATCGGGTGGCGTCCGGTCCTCGGTGTAAATCGACGACGGGCGTAGGTTCCTTCCCAAGCTGGCAAGCTACGGAAAGGAACCCACACCCATGTCCACGCGAGTATCGCCCCTGGAGCGCATCCGCGCCGAGA
>JBQTGT010000008.1:0-94847 GCA_052390615.1 Actinomycetota bacterium | reverse complement strand
GATCCGGCGCGGCCCCGTCTTGTCGGGCGCGGACGCCGGCGCCGCGTCGACGGTCGGCGCCGGCGCCGGCGCCGACAACACGTCACGTTCGAGGTTCTCGACGAACTGACCCATCAACCTCGACGAGACGTCCGCGAGCACGCCCCGACCGAACTGCGCGACCTTGCCCGTGATCGACAGCGCGGTGACGACCTCGACACTGGTGCCGTCGCCGTCTTCGACCATCTTCACGACGATCGTCGCCGTGGCGTTGCCCTGTCCGCGAGTGTCGCGGCCCGACGCGTCGATCACGAGCCGACGACCCGCTTCGTCGACCTCCGCGAGCTTCGCGGCGCCTTTGTACTGCGCGGTGATCGGACCGACCTTCACCTTCACGACGCCGCGGTACTCGTCGCCTTCGACCTCTTGGAGCTGCGCGCCAGGGAGGCACGGCGCGATCGCTTCGATATCGAGGAGCACCTTCCACGTGTCCTCGATCGGCGTACTCACTCGGAAGCGGTCTGCGATCTCCATCGGGCCTCCAACGCGGCCAGGTCTGCGGGGGTATCGACGTCGGTTGGCTCGCCGGTGTCGTCGCACGGCACCTCGGTCGCGCCGCGGCGGCGCAGGAGCACCCGGGCACCCTCGTCGCCGGTAAGGCGGTTCGCCTCGGGCCAGTGCGATCGAGCGAGCAAAACCGGGTTGCCCCGTACTCCGCCGTAGGTGGCAACCGCGAGCCGGGCGCCGTCATCGTAGGCGGCGCCCACGCGACGGTACGCCTCGGCGCCTACCAGCGGCTGGTCCGCCAGGCCCAGGACGACCGCGCGCACCTCGTCGCGCGTCTCGAGCGCGTGCAGCGCGGCCTGGAGACTCGACGCGATGCCGCGCTCAGGTCGATCGTTGCGGACGACCTCGGCGCCGGTCACCGCGGCGGCGACGCGATCGTCGGAGCACACGACGAGCATCGGCGCGAGCCCGCTCGCGCGCGCCGCGTCGAGCGCGCGGTCGAGGAGCGTTCGCCCCACAACGATCGCCAGTGGCTTCGGGATGTCGCCGCCGAAGCGAACGCCGTGCCCCGCCGCGAGGATCGCGAGCGCGATCAGATTGCTTCCAGCGCCCGGCGGACGAGCACGCGCGCGAGGTGCTCGCGGTAATCGGGCGACGCGTTCAGGTCTTGGGGTGCGTCGGTGTCCTCAGCGGCACGTGCGGCGGCGTCGCCGCGTGACGCGCCCTCGGCCAACGCCTGTTCGACGGCGCGGGCGCGAATCGGCGTTGCGCCCATGTTCACGAGTGCGACGTTGGTTCCACCGTTCACGCGCGCGACAACGGCGCCGACGATCGCCCAGTCCTGGGCGCGGCGATTGAACTTCTGGTACGAGAAGCCGCTCGGCCCCGACTTGGGCACGCGGATCTCGGTCAGCAGCTCGTCCGCGGCCAGCGCGGTCTCGAGGAAACCAAGGAAGAAGCTGGCGGCCGCGACAGTCCGTTCGCCGGAAGCGCCCCGCACGACGAGTGTCGCGTCGAGCGCAACGAGCGCGGCGGGGAGGTCGGACGCGGGATCGCCGTGCGCGACCGAGCCGCCGAGCGTCCCGCGGTGACGCACCTGATTGTCACCGACCTGCGCGGCGACCGCTTGGAGCACTCCGCACTCCTTGGCGAGCACGTCGCTCGTCTCGAGATCGCGATGGCGCGTGAGCGCGCCGATCGCGAGGTGGTCGCCGGCATCCTTGATATATGACAGGTCGCGTACGCGGCCGATGTCGACGAGCACGGTCGGCGTCGCCAGCCGCAGCTTCATCAGCGGGATGAGCGACATGCCGCCGGCGAGGAACTTGGCGTCTTCGCCGTGCTCTCGGATCAGCGCGCCGGCCTCCTCGGCCGAGCCGGCGCGGACGTACTCGAAGGCAGCCGGGATCATCGACCGGCCTGCATCTCCGCCGCCGCGAGCACAGCCTTGACGATGTTGTGATAGCCGGTACACCGACAGAGGTTGCCTTCGAGGCCGAGCCGCACGTCCTGCTCGGAAGGCCTCGGAATCTCGTCGAGGAGCGACACCGCCGCGAGCACCATGCCCGCCGTGCAGTAGCCGCACTGCAAGCCGTGCTGTTCGTGGAACGCCTGCTGCACCGGATGCCACGTGTCGCCGTCGGCCAAGCCCTCGATCGTCGTGATCGACGCGCCGTCGGCTTGCGCCGCGAACATCGTGCACGACTTGACCGACTCGCCGTGGATGAGCACGGTGCACGCGCCGCAACTGCTCGTGTCACAGCCGATCTTGGTGCCGGTGAGACAACACTCTTCGCGGAGGTATTGCACGAGCAGCGTGCGCGGTTCGACGTCGTGGTCTTGCGCGACGCCATTCACGGTCATGCCGACCTTCAAGTTCCGTTCTCCCTGCTCGCACCGGCGCGTCGTACTCTCGCACTGCCCGACGCCGCGATGCCAGTGCGACGCTCGGACTAGCCGCTGACGTCGGGCCCGGCCGCGATCGGCCGGATCCGCAGCAAGCAGCGGCGCTCCCGTTCCATCGCGGCCCGGTAGTCGTCCCAATCGGGGTGGTCGCCGGAGATCGCGCGGTAGTACTCGACCAGCCCTTCCATGGCTCCGGGGAGCGACACGACCGCGGCGGTGCCGTCGATCTGGACCCACCGGCCGAAGAACGAGTCGGACAGCACACACACCGAAACGTGCGGGTCGCGCCGCACATTCTTCGTCTTGACCGCCGTCTCGCGAGTACTGATCACGACGCAGCCGTCGGCATCTACCCCGACCGCCACTGGTGAGAGCTGGGCCCGAGAGTCACGACGGCGCGTTGCCAACACGCCATGATGGTTGACGCGCACGAAGTCGAGTGCGTCACCGACATCCATGAACGAAAGCTACCCGCGATGGAGGACCTCGAGCCCTGGATGCTGGCCGCGTCGGCCCTCGTGCTGATCGCGATCCTCGCCAGCAAGCTGTCAGCCCGCACCGGGGTCCCGCCGTAGTCCTCTTCCTCGCACTCGGAATGTTGGCGGGCTCCGACGGCCCGGGGAACATCGAGTTCAACGACTTCGACACGGCCCGCAACCTCGGCGTCGTCGCCCTCGCGTACATCCTGTTCTCGGGCGGATTCGAGACACCGCTGTCCGCCGTGCGCGCCACGGTCCGTTCGCGGCGCCGCCCGCGACGGATGGTTCGCCCCGCGCGGGGCGCGCGTCGTCGACCTCGGGCTCCCTCCGGGCGTGCTGCTCGTGCTCGTCGGGCGCGCCGGAGAGCGGATCGTGCCGCAGGGTTCGACCGTGTTGCGCGCCGGCGATCGCCTCTTGCTCGCCGCCGACGGCGACGGGCTCGAAACAACCCGATGGCTGCTCTCAGGCGAGTGACTCGACGACGTCGACGATTTTTTCCATCGGGACGAACGTGGCGCCGAGCAGCTTGCGGTCCGCGAAGCGCACGACACCGTCGCCGTCGACGACAAACACGGAACGCCGCACGCCGATGATCGGCGCACCGACGTCGTACGCGGCGATCACGGTCTTCTCGGTATCGGCCAGTAGCGCATACGGCAACGACAACTTCTCGGCCCACCGTTCATGACTGTCGACATCCTGTGGACTGATACCCAGCACAACTGCGCCGGTTGCCTCGACACGCGCCGCGTCGTCGCGATACGAGGAGAATTGTCGCGTTCAGCCAGGAGTGAAGTCGCCGGGATAGAACGCGAGCACGACGGTACGGCCTCGATACGCCGACAGCGTGTAGTCGCGCCGCGCGCCGTTTTCGATTCCCGGGAGCGTGAAGTCGGGTGCAATGTCACCAGAGGCAGTCACGACGAGACCGCTTCGAGCACGGCGTCGGGGATGTCGAAGTTGGCGTACACGGCTTCGACATCGTCGTGGTCTTCGAGGGCATCCATGAGCCGCAACACTGTCTTGGCCTGGCCCTCCTCGTCCAATGCGATGCTCGTCGTGGCGATCATCGTGAGATCGGCGGACTTGACTGCGATCCCAGCCTCCTCGATCGCGGTGCGCACAGCGTGCAGCTCGGTCGGCGGCGTCGTGACCTGCCAGTCGTCACCGAGATCCTGGATGTCGTCGGCACCGGCGTCGGCGGCGGCCATCATGAGGTCGTCCTCGGTCGTGTCCGCCTTGTCGACGAGCGCAACGCCCTTGCGCTCGAATTGCCACGAGACGGCACCGGGCTCGGCGAACGATCCGCCGTTGCGGCTGAACAGGTTCTTGATTTCGGCGGAGGTGCGGTTGCGGTTGTCGGTGAGCGCCTGCACGATGACCGCGACGCCGCCCGGCGCGTAGCCCTCGTATGCAACCGCTTCGTAGGTGACACCTTCCTCCTCACCGGTGCCCCGCTTGATCGCGCGCTGGATGGTGTCCATCGGCACCGAGTTGTCGCGGGCTTTGGTGATCATCGTGCGCAGCGTCGCGTTCGACTCCGTGTCGCCTCCGCCCGCGCGCGCGGCCACTTCGATTTGACGGATCAGCACTGCGAACAGCTTGCCGCGCTTGGCGTCCGCGGCGCCCTTCTTGTGCTTGATCGAGTGCCATTTCGAGTGACCGGACATCAGCCCACCTCGTGCAGAAACCGCTCGTGCAGACGAAGGTCGCCCGCGAGCTCCGGATGGAAGGACGAGAACCAGAGTCTGCCCTGGCGACCGAGCACTGGCACACCGTCGTGGACGGCGAGCACCTCGACCGCCGGGCCCGCGGCTTCGACCACGGGCGCACGGATGAACACGCCCTGGAAGTCGCCACCGCCGAGATCGCGCACTGCGAGCGGCGCCTCGAACGACTCGCGCTGACGTCCGTACCCGTTCCTGCGCACGGTCACGTCGAGGACACCGAGCGGTTCTTGATCGTGCCGCCCGCCGATCACGGCGGTCGCGCACACGATCAGCCCTGCGCACGTCGCGAACGCGGGCATTCCGTTGCGCAGCGCGGCGGTGAGCGGTGCGCGGAGCTCCGACGAGTCGAGGAGCTTGTCGATCGTGGTCGACTCACCGCCCGGGAGCACGATCGCGTCGACGCTCGCGAGCTCGTGTGGCTGCTTGACGAGTGCGATGTCAGCGCCGAGCGCGCGGAACGCTTCCGCGTTCTCGCGGAACGCGCCCTGCAGTGCGAGCACTCCAACCTTCACCTGGAGGCCTCAGCATGTCACCAGCCCCGATCGGCCAGCTTCACGTCGAGCGCGTCGATCTCTTCCCCGCGCATCGCCTCGCCGAGCCCGCGCGACACCTTCGCGATGATCTGTGCGTCCTCGTAGTGGGTCGTCGCTTCGACGATCGCCCGCGCGCGCTTGGCGGGATCGGACGACTTGAAGATGCCGCTCCCGACGAACACCGACTGCGCGCCGAGCTGCATGACGAGCGCGGCGTCGGCCGGGGTGGCGATCCCGCCGGCGCAGAACAGCGGAACGGGAAGCTCAGCGCGTTCGGCAACCTCTTGCACGAGGTCGATCGGGGCGCGGAGCTCCTTCGCCCACGCGTACATCTCCTCGGGACGCGCAATGCGCAGCTTGTCGATATCGCCCAGCACCGAGCGCAGGTGACGGACCGCCTCGACGATGTTGCCGCTCCCCGCTTCTCCCTTCGAGCGGATCATCGCCGCGCCCTCGGAGATGCGCCGCAGCGCCTCGCCCAGATTGGTCGCGCCGCACACGAACGGGACGGTGAAGGCCCACTTGTCGACGTGGTTCACCTCGTCAGCGGGTGTGAGCACTTCCGACTCGTCGACGTAATCGACTCCGAGCGCCTGGAGCACCTGCGCTTCGGCGAAGTGACCGATGCGGCACTTCGCCATGACCGGAATTGTGACCGCGGCTTGGATGCCTTCGATCATCGACGGATCACTCATCCGCGCGACGCCGCCGTCGCGGCGGATGTCGGCCGGCACGCGCTCGAGCGCCATCACCGCGGCGGCGCCCGAGTCTTCGGCGATCTTCGCCTGGTCGGGCGTGACGACGTCCATGATGACGCCGCCCCGCAGCATCTCGGCCAAGCCGCGCTTGACGCGAGCAGTGCCGGTAGTGCGCTCGTCGGCCATACCGCGCAGTCTACCGACGTGCCGATCAGTGATTGGAGGAAAACCGGGGCCGGGAAACGGCTCTGCTCCAAACACGACTACGGCGTCACGGTTGGGGCGCCGGTGGTGATGAAATGGACCCACGTCGTGCCCGGCGTGAGCAGGATTGGCGCGCCCGTGGCGTCGACGAAATCGGTGCGCGTCTCGAGGCTGGCCCGCTGCCATTTGCCCTGCGTGCACAGTCCCTGCGAGCACACCCACGCGTCGCCTTCGCCGACGAGCAGGTTCTTGTCGTCGGCGTTGTCACGGATCGCGCCGATCGACTGCACGATCACGTTGGTGGGCGCGATCCGGTCACCCGATTCCGCGACATGCGGCTCGGCCGGTCCGCTGCGGATCACGGCCTCACGATTCCACGCGCCGTTCGCGGCATCCCACGTGTACTTCGCATTCGACTTGGTGGGAATGTCGACGACGCTGGCCGGCTGGCCCGCGAATTCGGCGCCCTCACCGAGGAAATCGAACAGCGGCGTGGGCGGGACGCGATCGCCGACCTGATCCCACGCCCAGAGCTCATCCGGGTGCAAGAACAGATTGTGCGGCGCTTCGAAGTTCGGGTCTCGTTCGCGCGCACCGGAGTTCTGGAGTCCGTTCTCGTCGACGGTCTGGACCGGCGAGTCGCGAATCGCCTGCACCTTGGGCGGCGTCCCACCCGAGTAGACGTACAGGCCGCCGAGGTGCCACACGATGCCGGGGTCGAGGAACCGGGTCGAGCGCACCGGTCCGATCCGTTCGGGCAGCGTCGAGTGGAAGATCGCGAGGAAACGCGTCGCCGAGCCTTCGACCGGCTCCTCGTACACGACGTCGGCGACGTCGATGCCGGCCTGCGGCGGTCGCTTGGCGAGCGCGACGTTGTCGATCTTCACGGCCAGCGCGCCCCGCGCCGCCGACGTGCCGGTCGGATCGTTCAGACCGGTGAGGGGGGCGAGCGTCAACGGCCCGGTTGTCGTCGTGACCCTGCGCCTCGTCGTTGTCGTCGTCTCGGCGGTGACCTCGGCGTCGCCGTCGTCACCATCGCTGCACGCACCGAACGCCAGCGCGCCCGCAAGGAGCACTGCGAGCGCGGCGAGACCGATTGCGAGATAGGTACGGCGGCGGGACATGCGGAATACCTCTGAATGTCTCGGGAGAACAGGTCGGGACTTTCGGCGTTACATCGCTTCGAGGGCCGCGATCCGCTCGTCGAGCGGTGGGTGCGTTGCGAACGCGCGGTTGAACTTCGTGCTCACACTCTTCGTCTCGGTGTCGAGCGGCTCCTCGATCCACAGGTGAGCGGTGGCTTTGGACGCGGAGTGGATCACGGTGCTGTCGTCCTTGAGCTTCTTCAACGCCGAGATGAGTCCTGGTGGATAGCGCGTGAGGGACACACCCGACGAATCGGCGAGGAATTCGCGTCGGCGGCTGACTGCCGCCTGCATCATGCGTGCGATCAACGGCGCGAAGATCAGGAGCAACACGCCGAAAATGGCGAGAATCGCCCCGGCCGGGTTGTTGCCGCGATCGTCGCGTCGCCCGCCCCCCCAGAACATGAACCGCAAGAAGAAGTCGGTCATGAGCGCCACGATGCCGACCGCGGTGACCGCGATCGTCATGACGAGCACGTCGTAGTTCCGGATGTGGCTGAGCTCGTGGGCGAGCACCGCTTCGAGCTCGACGCGGTTCATCTTCTCGAGCAGTCCGGTCGTGACCGCGACCGCGGCGTGCTTTGGGTTGCGTCCGGTTGCGAACGCGTTCGGGGCCGGGTCCTCGATGATGTACAGCCGAGGTTTCGGCAGCCCGCTGGCAATGCAGAGACCCTCGACCAGGTTGTGATAGCGGGCGTACTGCTGCGGGTCGGCCGGCTTGGCGCGGCTCATCGCCAGCGCGATCTTGTCGCTGTTGAAGTACGAGAAGAACGACATCCCGACGGCGATGACCGTCGCGATGACGAACCCGATGACGCCGCCGCCGATGATGAGGTTGATCGCGACGACAACCGCCGCGATCAGCAACGCGAACGACGACAACAGGAACACGGAGCGCCGCTTGTTGGCGGAGATCTGCTGGAACACGACGAGGACGGGGCGGGAGGGCGGTCGCCGTTAGAACTGCACGCGCGGAACCTCGCGCGAGCCGTCGTCTTCACTCTCGAAGTACTCGCGCTCGGTGAAGTTGAACATGCCGGCAATGACGTTCGACGGAATCGTCTGGATCTTGTTGTTGTAGTGCAACACGCTGTCGTTGTAGAACTGCCGCGCGTACGCGACCCGATCTTCTGTCGACGTGAGCTCCTCCTGCAGGTTCAGGAAGTTTTCGTTCGCCTTCAAGTCCGGGTAGGCCTCCGAGAGCGCGAATAGTTGGCGCAACGCGCCCGTGAGCACGTTCTCGGCCTGGGCTTGCGCGGCCGGGCCTTGCGCTTGCACCGCTTGATTGCGGGCCTGCACCACTGCGTCGAGCGTCTCTCGCTCGTGCGCGGCGTAGCCCTTGACGGTCTCGATGAGGTTGGGAATGAGGTCGTGGCGCCGTTGGAGCTGTACGTCGATCTGCGACCACGCATTATCGATGCGATTCCGCAGCCGAACGAGCCCGTTGTACATGACCACGAAGATCACGACAACGAGCACGACGACCCCGATGATGATCAATACAGGGAGCACGGCTGCAGTCTATGTTCCTGGGGCGCGCTCGCTCTGTCTCTGGGTCGCACTCGCTTCGGGGGGAACCCCCCGCGGGCGCTCGCCGCTCGCGCCAGTGCGCTCCGCTCTCTCCGATCGCTGCGCGCACGGCCTTGTCGGCGTCCGGTCGCCGCCGACTATGCGCGCGACGTCGGGGCGAGTACCTGCTCGTAGAGCGCCAGATAGCGGCGGGCCAGGGTTTCCATCGAGAACTCGCGGGCGCGTTCGCAACCCGCGGCGACCAGACGGGTGCGCAGATCGGGTTCATCGAGCGCGCGCCGGAGCGCATGTACGAGCGCGGCTGCGTCGCCGGGCGGCACCATCAGCGCCTCCCGACCAGAACGCGCGACGTTCTCGTAGCCATCGATCGCCGACGCCACGATCGGCGTCGCGGCGGCCATCGCCTCCAGCAGCACGACACCGAACGACTCGCCGCCGATCGAGGGTGCGCAGTACACGGCCGCGCCGCGCATTCGGCTCGCGAGTTCACGATTGCTGAGACTGCCGAGCCACTCGACGCCGGCGACGTTGCGTGCGCGCAGCTCGGCGGTCTGCGGGCCGATCGACGCGACCCACAACGTCGCATCGCGGTCGATGTCGCGCCATGCGTCGAGCAGTACGGCCAGTCCTTTGCGCGGTTCGTGGCGGCCGACGAACAGCACCGCCGGTCGGGGTGACGGCGTCGGCACTGCGTCGGCGAAGCGGTCGATCTCGATGCCGTTGAACAGCACGACGTATTCGTCTCCACCCCAGTTCAACCTGGCCGTGTCGAGCGCGGATTCCGACACCACGACGCGCACCGTCAGCCGGTTCATCAACGAGCGCAGCGCGGGGCGGCTCCACATATGCAACAGCTCGCCCGACGCGTGAAATGTCCCCACCATCGGTCCCGCGACGCCGATCAGCGCGGTCAGGCACGGCCCCGGCACGGCCGGCTCGTGGACGTGCACGACGTGCGGCTCGATCCTACGGATCGCCTCGATGGTGCGGCGCGCGGTCGCCCGTCCAGGTGCGATCGGCGCGACGGAGCCGTTCGAGTCCCATTCCACCGTCTGGCCGACGCACTCCACCGCGGGGTCGGGCGGTGGGCCGTCACACGGCGCGAGCACGCGGACGTCGACACCGAGGCGGCGCAGCTCCCGGGCGAGGCCGAGGATCTGGCCCTGCACACCGCCCGGGCGCGACATCGAATACGGGCATGTCATCACGACCCGCACGTCATGCCTCCTGCGCCACCCGGTCGCTGGGCCAGTTGGGCTGCATCAAGTGCCACTGGTCGGGAGCTTCGCGTATCAACGTCTCGAACTCACGCGCGATGTCCTGGGTGATGCGGGCGACGTCGTCGCGGATCCGGCCGCCCGCTCGCGCTACCGGAATGGCGGGCCGCACAACGGCTTCGTGGTGGCGCCCAGCCCCGAAGTACACCGCGGCGGGGATGAGCGCGGCATCGGAGCGCAGCGCGAGGGTCCCCGGTCCCGCCGGCAACGTGGTGCGCTCGCCGAAGAAGTCGACTTCGATGCCGTCGCCAGTGAGATCGCGATCGCACAGCAGACACACGATGCGATTCGCCCGCAACGCGGCCAGCACGTCGGTCGCGACTCCGTGACCGAGCGGGACGATGTCGAGCCCGAGCGTGCGCCGCTGCGCCACGAACCATTCGTACACCTCGGGCGGCTGCAACGGCTCGACGACCGCCAGCATTCGGTGGCCTTTCGCGCGCGCGACCCAGGCCGCCCCGTACTCCCAGCCGCCCAAGTGTGGCAATGCGACGATCACGCCCTTACCACGCGCGAGTCCGGCGTCAACGTGGTCCCAACCGTCGGCGTGCAGGTGGGCGTCGAGCTCGTCGCGCCGAACGTCCGCGGGAAGCCGGAACATCTCGTACCAGTACCGCGCGTACGACTGGAACGTCGCCGTGACCGCGCCGTTGTCGTCGTGGCCACGAACGCGATGCTGATGGCGCGCAACCATGCGCCGCCGCCCACGGTCGACGCGAACCGCGAGCGCGCCGCCCGCGCGCGCGGCAGCGAGTCCGACTCGCGGCGGTACGACCTGCGCGACGCCTTCACCGATGCGGTACGGCAGCGTCGCGAGACGCCCCCGCAGGCTCGCCACCGGTCGCTACGGGCGGGCGCGCCGACGACCGGACGGGTGCCGCCGGCCGGCGCGGTCGCCATCGACGCGCCTCGATGCCCACCAGTCGCGCAGCGCCGGGCGGGTCGTCATCGGCTCGCGTTCGGCTCGCCGGCGCCGGGTGTGGACCCGCTGGGGTCGGTCGGCCGTCCGATAGACACGACAAAACCGGTCCACGGCGGTGATCGCGCCGAGGACGAGCATCACCCACAGCAAGGGAACGAGAACGTCGAATGCGAGGCCGACGGCGAGAAACACGAAACGCTCGGCGCGCTCCATGAGCCCACCGCGCGCGCTCAGGCCGAGCGATTCGGCACGGGCACGTTCGTAGGAGATGAGCATCGAGCACGCGCCGACCGCGAACGCGAGGACGGGCAGATGCGCAGATTCACCTCCGAGATACCAGGCCACGCCACCGAGCAGCAGCGCGTCCGAGATGCGGTCGGCGACCGAATCGAAGAAGGCGCCGCGCGGGCTGGCCTGGCCGCTGCCCCGGGCGATCGCGCCGTCGAGGAGGTCGCTCAGCCCGGCGAGGATGACGCCCGCCACCGCCCAACCAAGGTGGCCGGCAGCGATCAGCACCGCGGCGCCAACCGAGAACAACAAACCGACCACGGTGAGGACGTCGGCGGTGATACCGAGGCGGCGCAACCGTTCGCCGAGCGGACCAAGACCCCGCTCGACCCGTACGCGCCAACGGCGGTCGAGCATGCGCTGACTCCCTTGCGATGAAAGCCGTGTTGTCGGGAAAGCCGTGTTGTCGGAATTCCTGCGCGCCCGGTGAAGCCCGCGCTCGCGTTCGCGAGCAGTCTCCACGGTACCAGGCGACCCCCGCCGAACCCGACCAGACCGCGCCCACCTCGTTTTGGACATGGCTCCCTCGCTCCGCCGCGTCGGCACGGTGGTCCGCCGAGCGGCCCCGTTCCTAGAATCCGCACTTCTGGCCTGAAACCGATCCCCCGGGGGTGTGGTGAAGACGTTCCCGACCGCCAAGATCCGCAACGTGGCCCTCGTCGGCCACGGCGGGGCCGGCAAGACGACGCTGGCCGAGGCGCTGTTGTTCGTGGCCGGAGCGACGACGCGGATGGGCCGCGTCGAGGACGGCACGACGGTGTGCGACTTCGACGCCGAGGAGCAAAAGCGCCAGATCTCGGTGTCGCTCGCCCTCGCGCCGTTCGAACTCGAAGGCCACAAGGTCAACCTGCTCGACGCGCCCGGTTATGCCGACTTCGTCGGCGACGTCGGCGCCGCGCTGTCGGCGGTCGATCTCGCCCTGTTCGTCGTATCCGCGGTCGAAGGCACCGAGGTACAGACCGAGATCGCATGGCGTATCGCCGCGGAGCGCAACCTCCCGCGTGCGATCTTTGTCAACAAGCTCGACCGAGAACGGGCGTCGTTCTCGCGCACGCTCGACGACTTGAAGTCACGCTTCGGTGCAGGTATCGCGCCGCTGCAGCTTCCGATCGGCGAGGAAGCGGCGCTCTGCGGCATCGTCGAACTGCTCAACGATGCGGCGATCACGTACTCGGGCGGCGCGCCGTACGGCACCGAAGACGCCGTACCGGCGGAAATGGAGACCGAGGAGCACCAGGTGCACGATGCCCTCGTCGAAGGCATCGTCGTGGCCGACGACGAGCTCATGGAGCGCTACCTCGGCGACGAGAAAATCGAGACGGCCGAGCTGGCCAAGGCGCTCGCCGCGGGAATCGCCGGTGCGACTGTGTTCCCGGTGCTGTGCGGCAGCGCGACCAAGCTCATCGGCGTCGACCGGCTCGCCCACTTCATCGTCGAGGAGGGACCGGCTCCCGCTGCCGCCGACGGCCCGCCCGCGGTGCAGGTGTTCAAGACAATCGCCGACAACTATGTCGGCCACGTAAACCTGTTCAAGGTCGTGCAGGGCTCGATCGCGCACGACGACACGCTCACCAATACGCGTACGAAATCTGACGAGCGCCTGCACCAGTTGTTCACTCTGCGGGGCAAGGAGCAGGACAATGTCTCCGATGTCGCGGGCGGCGACATCGCGGCGGTCGCGAAGTTGAACGATGTGGCCACCGGCGACGTGCTCGCGGCGAAGGGCGCGACCGTCGACACCGAGCCGTTCACCCCGCCCGAGCCGCTCCTGTCGATCGCGATCCACGCGAAGTCGAAGGGGGACGAGGACAAGCTCGCCAACGCATTGCACAAACTGCAAGACGAGGACCCGGTCCTGCGGATCGAGCGCAACGCGGAGACGCACCAAACGCTGCTGCGCGGTATGGGCGAGACCCACTTGTCGATCGCGCTCGAGAAGCTCCATCGGAAGTTCGGCGTCGAAGTCGAAACCGAGGAGGTCCGGGTCGCGTACCGCGAAACGATTACGGGCCAGGCCGAGGCCGAGGGCAAGGTCAAGAAGCAGAGCGGCGGTCACGGCCAGTTCGCGGTGGCGTGGCTCCGGGTGGAACCGCGCGAGCGCGGCGCCGGGATCGAGTTCGTCGACAAGATCGTGGGCGGCGTGATCCCGCGCCAGTACATTCCGGCCGTCGAGAAGGGTGTTATGGAAACGGCCGAGCACGGCGGCGCGTACGGCTTTCCGATCGTCGACGTGCGCGTGACCTGCTACGACGGTAAAGCGCATTCGGTTGACAGCTCGGAGATGGCGTTCAAGACCGCGGCATCGCACGGGTTGAAGGACGCGATGGCAAAGGCGAATCCCGTGTTGCTCGAGCCCGTGAGCGAGCTCGTCGTCACCGTGCCCGAGGCGAGCCAGGGCGACGTCATGGGCGACCTCAACGGCAAGCGCGGCCGCATCCAAGGCTCGGCGTCCGTCGGTGGCGGCGAGGTGGAAATCACGGCCACAGTCCCGACGTCGGAGATCCTCCGCTACGCGATCGATCTGCGGTCGATGACCGGTGGTCGGGGCCGCTTCGCGGTGTCGCATTCGCACTACGACCCGGTTCCCGCCCACCTCGCCGACAAGATCACCGCCGCGGCCAAGGCATAGCGCGACGCGCGTCGAGGAACGGTTCTACGAAGCTCGATCGCGCAGGAGGTCACGGATCTCCTGCAGCAACTCTCCCTCGCGCGTGAGTGGCTCGACCGCATCTGGTTCCTCGCGGCGGAGTCGCTGCACCGCGGTGTCGTAGGCCTTCACGATGAGGAACAAGACGCAGCCGACGAGAAGCAGGTTGATCACGGCGTTCAGGAACGAACCGACGAGCAGCTCGGAATCGCCGGCATCGAGGGTGATCGAATCGAAGGTCGGCTCGCCGACGATCGCAGCAACGAGGTTGAGCACGATGCCGTTCGTGAATACGTCGATGACGTCCTTGAAGTACAAGCCAAGAATGAAGGCAATCGCGATCTCGAGCAGATTCCCCTTCATGACGAACTTGCGGAACTCGGTCAGGAGCTGACGCACGGTGCCTCCTCGGCTTCGGAGCGCGGCACCTTCTCACGCGTCGCGATACTGCGACCAGTCCTCGGGGTTCGCCTCGGTGTACTCGCCGAGCACGGTGCCGTCGACCGCGTCGAGCTCCACCAGCCCACGCGTCGTGGGGGGCTCCTCCGCGCTATAGACGAGGATGCGCCACGTCGGACGGCTCCGCAGGCCCCGCCACGCGAGCTGCGCCGACGCGTGCCCGACCGGGAAACCGACGGTGCGGCTCGCAGTTGCGAGCGCCTCGGTCTGATCCACGCGCAGCGGCCATCCCGCGATGAAGTGATACAGGGCGACGACCGCCAACAACCCCCCGGCGAACAGGAACCCGCCATTGTGCGTCGTGACCGAGATCCAAACGCACACGGCGGCGACGACGCCATGAATCGCGCCCGCGATACGCCGGCGCCGAATGTCCGGGAACACGTACGGTCCGACGCATGCGGTGACGTCAAGTTCCTCGGGAAGTCCGTCGCCGGCATCCGCACTCACTCGGCTACGACCTCCCGCCCTCGATCACACGGTGTCGCGATCACAACACCGGGCCTCCGTCCTGCGCGTGGCTCATCGCCACCGACGCTATCGAACCGGTTCAGAAACGGAGGATTCCGGTGACGCGGTCGCTGACGAGGCGCGCCAGCGCCGCAATCAAGTCCCGCTTCGACGTCGTGAGGTCGTCGACGTCGTCGCTGTCCACGACCGAGATGCAGGTGTACGTGAGCGCGAACTTGAGCCCGGCCTGTTCCCAGCGCGCGGAGATGCTGCAACGCGACGGATGTTCCGCCGACGCGTGGGTCGATTCCAGCGCCACCGAGAAGAACGGAACGTGGCGCGGCGCGTATCCCGACGGTCCGGCCGCGAGCGAGACGAACTCCCCCACCATCGGGCCCCGCGCGGCGCGGCCGCCGAAACACACGAAGTCGGCAACACGGCGCGACTCGATCTCGTCCGATGGTTCGAGGCGGTTTACGGCTCGACCCAACAGCACCTCGGCGTCGCGAAAGGTCAGGAGCCGTGCGGTGTCCACGTTGCCCCAACCCGTTGTGCGCGCTCGCCGGTTCGCCGCCAAGAAGTGCGCGCGGCGTTTCCGTCCATGGCCCCCCCACTCACACTCCGTGCGGGGAAAGGTTAGATCGTCTCGGTGGGCGCGGGCCAGACCGCTTGCAATTTCTGGTAGCCCTCACGCAGCGATTCTGGAAGCACGCGCGCCCCTCCGATCGCGGTCATGAAGTTCGTGTCGCCCGCCCACCGGGGCAGCACGTGCACGTGGAGGTGGTTCGGAACGCCCGCACCGGCCGCCCGCCCGATGTTGGCCCCGAAATTGATGCCGTCGGGCGAATAGGCCGTTCGGACTGCGCGGACCGCCCGCGCTTGCGCCCGGGTCAGGGCCACCGCTTCCTCGTCGTCGAGGTCCTCGATGCTCGCGACGTGGCGCGCGGGCGCCACCATGAGATGCCCCGAGCCGTAGGGATACAGGTTCATGACCGTGATGGTCAGGTCGCGGCGCTCGAGCACGAGTGCCGCGACATCGTCGTCCGCCGCGACGATCCGGCACATCACGCAGCCGTCGTCGTCGCTTCCCGTCTTCGGGTCGGTCACATAGGAATGCCGCCACCCCGCCCAGATTCTGTCGAGGCTCATGCGGCCGGCCTACTCATGCGGTGCTCACGAGTGTGCGAGCACCTGCGCCTGCAACTGCTCGAAGAGCGCGTCCACCGGCACACCGCGCTCTGGCGCGTCGCTCCCTCGCCGATTCACGCCGACGGTGCCGTGCTCGACGTCGTCATCGCCGACGACGAGCACGTACGGCACTTTCTCCAACTTGGCCTTTCGGATGCGCGCGCCCAGTGCACCATGGCTCCCGTCGATCGTCTCCGCACGGAAGCCCTCCGCTTGGAGACGATCGGTGACACGGAACGCGTACGCGTCGTGGCGATCCGCCACCGGGAGCACGGTCGCCTGCACGGGCGCGAGCCACAGCGGGAACGCACCGGCGTAGTGCTCGACCAACATGCCGAAGAACCGCTCGATCGACCCGAACAAGGCGCGGTGGATCATCACTGGCCGATGGCGCTCGTTGTCGGCACCGACGAACTGCAACTCGAAGCGCGGCGGCAACTGGAAGTCGACCTGGATCGTCGACATCTGCCATGTGCGGCCGATCGCGTCCTTCGCCTGCACGGAAATCTTCGGCCCGTAGAACGCGCCGCCGCCCTCGTCGAGCACGAGCTCGAGGTGCTTCGTCGACGCGGCGGCGCGCAACGCCTCGGTGGCTTCTTCCCACTCCTCGTCGGTGCCCACGGCCTTGACCTCGGGCTTGGTCGACAGTTCGAGGTAGAAGTCGTAAAGGCCGTAGTCGCGCAGGAGGTCCAGCACGAAGTCGAGCAGCGATCCCAACTCGTCGACCATCTGCTCCTTCGTGCAAAAGATGTGGGCGTCGTCCTGGGTCATCCCGCGGACGCGGGTAAGCCCGTGGATCACACCGGACTTCTCGTAGCGATACACCGACCCGAACTCGAACATCCGCAGCGGCAGCTCGCGATACGACCGCGTGCGGTGCCGGTAGATGAGGATGTGGAAGGGGCAGTTCATCGGCTTCAGGTAGTAGTTCGTGCCCTCGCCCTGCGGTCCCCCTTCGTCGAAGTGCATTGGCGGGAACATGCTGTCCGCGTACCAGTCGAGGTGGCCCGAGATCTGGAACAGCTGCTCCTTCGAAATGTGGGGCGAGTTGACAAACTCGTAGCCGGCCGCTTCGTGACGGGTGCGCGAGTACTCCTCCATCACACGCCGGACGATGCCGCCCTTCGGGTGGAACACCGCCAGGCCCGACCCGATCTCGTCCGGAAACGAGAACAGATCGAGCTCGACGCCCAGCTTGCGGTGGTCGCGGCGCTCTGCCTCCTCCAAGCGGTGCAGGTGTTCCTCGAGCGCCTTCTTCGACTCCCACGCGGTGCCGTAGATGCGCTGCAGCATCGGGCCCTTCTCGTTACCGCGCCAATACGCGCCCGCGACCTTCGTCAGCGTGAACGCGCCGAGCCGACTCGTCGACGGGACGTGGGGCCCGCGACAGAGATCGGTGAACTCGACGCGTCCGTCGACGACGTTGCGGTACACAGAGACGCCGCCGTCGCCACCGACCTCGCGCGCGTCTTCTGACGACGCATCGCCGGTACGGACCTTCTCGATGATCTCCTGCTTGTAGGGCTGGTCGGAGAACACCGCGAGCGCGTCCTCGTACGACAGCTCCTCGCGCACGAACCGCTGGTCGCCCTTGACGATCGCGCGCATCTCGTCGGCGATCCTCTCGAGGTCGTCCTCGTGGAACGTGCGACCATCAGGGAGTTCGAAGTCGTAGTAGAAGCCGTCGGTGATCGCCGGCCCGATCGTGTACTTCGCCCCGGGGAACAGCCGGGTGACGGCTTGGGCCAGGACGTGCGCAGTGGAGTGCCGCAGGACTTCGCGGCCGTCCTCGCTGCCGGGCACGACGATCTCGAGACGGGCGTCGTGCCGGAGTGGCGTCGACAGGTCGACCCACACGCCGTCCGCCTTGGCCGCAACCGCGTCCTTTGCCAGCCGAGCCCCGATCGATGCCGCGACCTCGGCGGGCGTCGTGTCCCGCTCGTACTCCCGGGCGGATCCATCGGGCAGGGTGACGGTGATCTGACCGCTCATGCATCCTCAGTCGGAAAGCCCCGAATCCGGGCGAGAGTACCAGCGGGTCCGGCCGCCTTTTCGTCCATTGTGCTCAACCGCGGCCTCGTGCCGCCGTCGAGATTCCCATGGGACGCGGCGCGATCCGACGACGCACACGGCACCACGGTACGAAGCGGCTGCCGCGGTTGACGGCGCGCACGATGGCGCGCAGGGCCGCGGGCTACCGGCCGGGGTTCGTGACGGAGGACGCGAAGGAAACCGTCGAGTGGGTGTGGACCTGGTGGCGGCTCGAATTGGGGCTCCTCGGCGCCGGAACCGTGGTCGTCGGGATTGTGCGCCAGCTGTAGCGTCGCGATTTCTTGCAACCTCGCGGCCGACCTGGGCGTCACTTGATCATGGGTGCCGCAGGGATCAAGCGCCGCAAGAAGTATCAGCGGGTGCGCAAGGTTACCGATGACGTGGTGCTCGACGGGCCCTGGACGCGCACGAACAGCCCGTACCTGATCGAGAGCCAGATCGAAGACTACGGACGGTTCGTGCGCGGGCTGCGCCACGCGAGCCCGGGGCGGCGCGCCGTCGCCCGCGCCTTCGTGATCCTGCTGATCTTCGTGCCGCTCGCGTTCGGGATCGGCAGCGCGGTCTACAACCTGGCCCTCTGAGCGAGCCCGTCACCGTTCGCGCGTCAGCGCAACAGCTCGACGCCGAGCAGCTGCGCGAGCTCGCGAAGCACGACCGGCGCACTCGGATCGCCGCCGCCGGACAAGATTGCGCTCGCGAGATCGTCGAGCGCGTCGAGCGCGCCAGGGGTGTCGAGGTCGTCGTCGATCGCGTCGCGCACGCGTCGAGCGAACGGTGCGGGGTCGGGACCGTCGGGTTGGGTGGCCGCGACCTCGAGGCGCCGCAGCATGGCCGTGCCTTCCTCGAGATCGGTGTCGAACCACTCGAAGCCATGGCGATAGTGATGGCGCGTGAGCGCGAGCCGGATCGCGCGAGGGTCGGCCACCTTCAAGAGGTCGCTCACAAAGACGAGGTTGCCGAGCGACTTCGACATCTTCTCGCCCTCGTAGTTCACCATCGCGGAGTGGAGCCAGTGGCGCGCGAACGGTTCGCCGGTCAGCGCCTCGCTCTGCGCGATCTCGCACTCGTGGTGCGGGAAGATCAGGTCGGTACCCCCACCGTGCAGGTCGAGCGTCGGCCCGTGCTCGTGCATCGCCATCGCCGAGCACTCGATGTGCCAACCCGGCCGTCCCACGCCGAAGGGCGTCGGCCACGCCGGCTCGTCGGGAAGCGACGGTTGCCACAGCACGAAGTCGAGCGGTGCACGACGATGCGGGTCGTCGGGATTCCCGCCGCGCGCGCGCGCGAGGCGCACCATCTGGTCCTCGGGGTAGTGCGAGAGCTTCCCGAACGCCGCGAACGTCGACACATCGAAGTACGCGGTGCCGTTCGTGAGGTACCCACTTCCGGACGCGAGGAGCCGGTCGACGAGCTCGATGATCGCCGGCACCGACTCGGTGACGCGCGGCTCTGAGATCGGTGGGCGCATGTCGAGCGCGGCCATGTCCGAGTGGAACCGCGCGGTTTCCGCTTCGGCCAGCTCGAGGTACGGTACGCCCAGCTCGCGCGCTTTGGGGAGGATCGAGTCGTCGACGTCGGTGATGTTGCGCACCATCCGCACTTCGTGCCCGAGCTCCTCGAGACGGCGGATCAACAAGTCGTAGGTGAGGTACGTCGCCGCGTGCCCCAAATGCGTCGAGTCGTATGGTGTGATGCCACAGACGTACATCCGCACCGTCGGCGGTGGCTCAAACGGCACGACCTCACGGCGGGCGGTGTCGTAGAGACGTAAGGCCACGAGGCACCCTACACAGACGTGAGGCGCAGGCTCGCCCGCATCTTGTGACGGATGTTGACGGTGAGCAGCACGGCCGCGAACGTCTCCATCCCGACCGCGTTCCGCAACGACCCGCCGTCGAGCGCGCGGAGATTCGGGATACTTTCGACGAGCTGCATGACCGTCGCCTTCGCCTCGTCTTCGTCGCCGAGCACGACGACATCGCTTTCCATCTCGCGGTCGAGTGCCGCGAACTCGGCCGCCGGAACGAGATGGAACGCCGTCGTCACGCGCGATCGCCACAGCAATGCTTGAATCTCGGCAGCCACGGAACCGTGTGGTGGCAGCACCGCGTTGAACTCGGGGCCGTTCTTCACCAAGTTGTTGGCCATCGACACGACGATCTTGCCGGGGAGGCGTTCGGCGTGCTCCTGGACCGTCGGAATCGCGGACTCGGCGTGGACCGCGAGAATCACCACCGGTGCGTCGCACGCCCACGCGTTGTCGCGCGGGATCAGTCGCCCCGCGACTCGGTCGCCCCACTGCTTCTCTAGGTCGTTCACCACACCGCGCGCCTTGTCGACCGTGCGCGACCCGAACAGCACTTCATGGCCGACGCTCGCCAGCCGGGCGGCGAGACCCCGCCCCGCGGGGCCGGTCGCACCCAAGATCCCGATACGCATCGGGGCAGGCTACCGGCCGTGCGCGTTGTAGCGTCGCGCCGTGGTGCGGGAGGAAAAAAGGGAGTCGCGATTCGGGTTCCTGGGCTGGCTCATCCTGCTCTCGCTCGCGATCGTCGGCGCGTGGGTAGTCGTCGGCGAAGCGTGGGACTCGGCGCGACCCTGGTGGCGCTACGCGAGCGTCGCGTCGATCTCGTTCACGATCGGCAGCTTCTACGGTCGCTTCCGCCGCTACGAAAAGAAGCGCGGACCGTCTACGTAACGGCGTGCACTACGCGATGCAGTCGGCGCCGAACAAGACGCGCAGCTCGGCAAACAACCCGTTGGCGGCCGCGCAGCAGAAGTCGTCGCCGAGGCGCAACACCGTTTCCTTGTCCGCGCCGACCAGATGCACGAAGACGGGGCTGTCGCCGGGGTGTTGCGCCAAGATCGCGCGCAGTCGCGTGACCTTGTCGTTCGTCAGGGCACCGGCCCGCACGCGCAGTTTGATCGGCGGGCCGGTGTCGATGTGCACCTCGGGTCGCGTGATCTCCATCGCCATGATCTTGGGCGTGTCCTCACGACTGTCCACGCGGCCCTTCACGGTGACGATGGCATCCGCAGCAAGCAGCTCACCGTAGGCAAGCATCGTCTTCGGGAACACCATGACTTCGATGGACGCCGCGAGGTCTTCGAGTACGAACGTCGCCATCAGGTCGCCACGCTTCGTGTATTTGCGCGCGAGCGCGGTGACGACCCCGGCGATTGTTCGGATCGATCCGTCCTCGAGCTCGGCGCACTCGGCGATCGAGCACTCGACGATCCGCCTGAGCGCGCGCTCGGCGCCCATCAGCGGGTGGTCGCTGACGTAGAGACCGAGCATCTCCTTCTCGAGTCGTAGCCGCTCCGTCTTGTCGAACTCGATCTCGGGAATGGCGAGGCGGTCGTCGAACACCGGCCCGTCATCGCTGCCGGTGCCCATGTCGAACAGACTCATCGTTCCCTGGTCGCGCTCCCGCCGTCGCCGCAGTGCGGCGTCGACGATCGGTTCGAACACTGCGCACAAGCCGCGGCGCGGATGACCGAGCGCGTCGAACGCGCCCCCCTTGATCAGCGATTCCACGGTGCGCTTGTTCAGCACCGTCGGATCGACGCGATTCGCGAAATCGTGTATGTCGGCGAACGGCCCGTTCGTTTCTCGCTCGGCCTTGAGGAGTTCGGCGACGCCCTCACCGACATTGCGCACCGCAGAGAGCCCGAAGCGCACCGCCCCCTTGCCAGGCTCACCGAACTCACACGAGAAGTCGCTCTGCGACGAGTTCACGTCCGGGAGCAGCACTGGGATCTCGAGCAGCCGGCACTCGTTCAGGTAGACCGCGGCCTTGTCGAGGTTCGTCTTGACGCTCGTCAACAGCGCCGCGAGGTATTGGACGGGATGGTTCGCCTTGAGCCACGCAGTTTGGTACGTGATATAGCCGTAGCCCACTGTGTGGGACTTGTTGAACGAATAGTCGGCGAACGGCTCGATCTTGTCGAAGTAGCGCTCTGAGAACTCGGCCGAGTGACCGTTGCGCACGCAGCCTTCGACGAACTTCGTGCGCTCCTTGACAATCAGCTCACGGATCTTCTTTCCGGTCGCCTTGCGGAGGTTGTCGGCCTCCTCGAGCGAGTAGCCCGCGAGCTTCTGAGACACGCGCATCAGTTGCTCTTGGTAGATCATCAAGCCGTACGTGGGCGCGAGGATCTCTTCGAGGTCCTTGTGATCGAACGAGACCGGCTTTCGGCCGTTCTTGCGTTCTGCGTATTCGGTATGCCAGTTCTGGGCCATCGGCCCCGGCCGGTACAGCGCGAGTACCGCGGACACGTCTTCGAAGGTCGTCGGCGCCATCGACCGCAGGAGCGAACGCATGGGCCCGCCTTCGAGCTGGAACACGCCGATCGTGTCGGCACGACGCAACAATTCGAACGTCAGCGGGTCGTCGAGCGGCAATGCGTCGATATCGGGACGCGTGCCGGTGGAAGCCGCGATGAGGTCGAGTGCGATCTCGACGACGTCGAGGTTGCGGAGGCCGAGGAAGTCCATCTTGAGGAGCCCGAGCTCCTCGACGCCGTGCATCTCGTACTGGGTGACGATCGGCGACTCCTCGATCGGCGTCCCCGGTTCGGGCTTGCGCTGGACCGGCAGGTACTCGGTCAGAGGCTCGCGCGTGATCACGACCGCGGCGGCGTGGATGCCGTCCTGGCGGCGCAGCCCTTCGAGGCCGCGCGCGACGTCGATGACGCGACGAGCGTCGGGGTCATCGTCGTACAGCTGGCGCAGCTCGCCCGCCATCTTGTACCCGTCGACAAACCTGTCGGTGGGTTCGAAGCACGCGTGCAGCGGCGTGTCGCGGCCCATGATCAACGGGGGCATCAGCTTCGCGATCTTGTCCCCAACCACGTAGGGATATCCCAGCACGCGGGCCGCGTCGCGCACGGCCGCCCGCGCCTTGATCGTCGAGAACGTGACGATCTGCGCGACGTGGTCGTCGCCGTACTTCTGCGCGGCGTAGCGGATCATCTCGCCCCGGTAGCGAGAGTCGAAGTCCATGTCGATGTCGGGCATCTGCTTGCGGCCCGGGTTGAGGAACCGCTCGAACAGCAGGTCGTACTTGATCGGATCGATGTCGACGATGCGCAAGCAGTACGCGACGCACGAACCCGCCGCGCTCCCCCGCCCCGGCCCGACTCGAATCCCGCGCGACTTGGCGTAGCGCACGAGATCCCATACCACGAGGAAGTAGGCCGGGAACCCCATCGACTTGACCACGTCGAGCTCGTAGTCGATGCGCTCGATCACGTGCTGCGGAGGAGTCGTTCCGTAACGCTCGCGCGCACCTTCGATCGTGAGCTCGCGCAGATACGAATTCTCGTCGTGGCCTTCCGGCACCGGGAACGACGGCAGCACGGCCTGACCGAAGTCGATCTCGACCTGCGCCCGCTCGGCGATCAGCAGGGTGTTGTCACACGCCTCCGGGAGATCGCGGAACACGTCGCGCATCTCGGCGGCGCTCTTGATGTAGAAATCGGAGCCGTCGAACTTGAAGCGGTTCGGATCACTCTGCAGCGCGCCGGTCTGCACACACAGCAACGCGTCGTGCGCTTCGGCGTCGTGCTTGTGCGTGTAGTGGCTATCGTTCGTCGCCAGCAAGGGCGCGCGCAGCGCGCGCGCGATCTCGAGCAGCGGTGCGAGCACCTTCGCGTCGTCGTCTTGGCCGTGATCCTGCAGTTCGACGAAGAAGTGATCGCGCCCGAAGATGTCCTGGAAGCGCGCGGCCGCTCGAAGCGCCGCCTCGTAGTCGCCGGCGAGGATCAGCTGCGACACGAGCCCACCGAGGCACCCACTGGTCGCGGTGATGCCCTCGTGGTAGCGCTCGAGCAAGTCCCAGTCGCTGCGCGGCTTGTAGTAGTAGCCGTCGAGGTACGCCATGCTGGTGACCTTGATCAGGTTGCGATAGCCCTGATCGGTCTCGGCGAGCAGCGTGAGGTGGAAGATCTCGTGCTCGGAACGCTTCGGTCGCTCGAAGCGCGACATGTTGGTGAAGTAGCCCTCCATGCCGAGGACGGGCGTGACACCCGCGTTCTTCGTGGCCTTGTAGAGCTCGAGCGCGCCGTACATGTTCCCGTGATCGGTGATTCCGACCGCGGGCTGCCCGTCGGCCGCAACGGCCGCGACGACCTCGTCGATGCGCGAGGCACCGTCGAGCATCGAGTACTCGGTATGCAGATGGAGATGGACGAAGGAGTCAGGCATCGATCACTTGTCCACAGGCGTTGTGGGCAAACCTGTGGAGAACTACACGGGTGTCATTCGACAATATGCGCTCCCCGGAGCCGGCGCTAGGAGTTGGGCGCACTTCGGATGCGTGCGATCGTCGTTTGATGGCGTTTGGTGGCCCGACAGCCGAGCAACTGCCCTTTGATGACACTTCGTTCGCGTGCGGACGAGACGGTCGCGCGGGCGCTCGTCACGCCGAGCCGAGGGCCGCGAGGAGGGGAACCCACATCTCGTCCGGCGTAAGGCTCCCGTGGCCCGAGCGCAGCCGCACCTCGACCGGGAGCGCGGGATCGACGAACGCTGATGCGTCGCGCGACGCGAGCACGACGTCGCCGATCCGACCCGGAATCGAGCCGGTCGCACCGGAACCGATCCACCCATCGGCGAGCAATTCCGCGCGCGACCGCACCCACGCGTGCGCGCCCACGAGCTCGCGTGCGGCGTCGAGCAGCTCCTTCGCCGCCCCCTTGCGCGCGTAGAGGTACCGGAACCGACCGTCGCCCGCCATCACGTCGACCAGCGACGCCACGGGGTCGAGGTCAACCCAGTCGGCGCGTTCGAGGTGGACCTGGCCGTGATCAGACGTCACCAGCAGCGCGGCGCGGGCGGGCAGGGCGTCGAGCATGTCGCCGACAAGTCGGTCCGCGAAGGCGAGCTCGCGATCGTAGAACTCTTCGTGCAGACCGAACTCGTGCGCGACCGTATCGACACCCGGGTAGTACGCGTACACGAACCGGTCACCGGAGGCCACGAGCCGCGCGACATGCTCGATCATCACCGCCGTCGTGCTCCACCCGACGAACTTCGCGCCTCGCAGATGCGCGTGCGTGAACGAGGTGTTGCGGAACTCCGATTTTGTCACCGCCGCGATCTCGCGACCGAGAAAGGCGGGGTGGCGTTGCACGTCGAACGGCTCGGGCGGAGTTTTCGCCGACGTCGACCAGCGCAGCACGTTGAGGACCGAGCCGCCGACGAGCATGCGATAGCCGAGAATCCCGTGTTGCGCGGGCGCGAGCCCCGTGCAAATGGACGTTAGTGCGGTCGACGTCGTCGACGGAACGACGGTCGTAATTGGCCCACCTGTCATCGCGGCGATCGTCGGCATGTCACCGCGGTGCTGCTGCACCGCGTTCCAGCCGAGGCCGTCGAGGACGAGGACGACGACCGCGGTCGCGTCGCGCGCCGGCTCCGGAATCCACGAACGATCGCGACCGCCGACCAGTGCGGGCACAATGCCCATCACCGACGCGCCTTCGAATGCGGGGAGTACTGGTTCAGCCGCCGGTTCCACCTGCTGGAGAATCTACGCGAGCATGGGCCCGTGAAGGTGTCCACCCGCGGCGATTACGCAGCTCGAGCATTGCTGTCGCTCGCGTTGCACGGCAGCGAGCGGCCGACCTCGGTGAAAGAGATCGCAGAGCGCACCAACCTGCCGCAGCCGTATCTCGAGCAGATTCTGCTCGCGGTTAAGGGCGCGGGGCTGGTGCGTTCGAAGCGCGGCGTGGGCGGCGGGTACGTGCTGGCCCGTCCGCCCGAACACATCACGCTGGCCGACATCGTCGGCGCGGTGGAGGGTCCGCAGCTCCCGTTGCACGAGCATCCCGACCACTGCGAGGGCCACTGCATCCTGCAGGAGGTATGGGTACACGTGTCCGAGGACACCCGCCGCGCGCTCGAAAGGGTCACGCTGGCGGAACTCGTCGCGCGTACCCGAGTCGGACACCCTGACGTCGGAACCTGACACCGCGCCGATCAGGCGAGCGCCGCGAGCACCGCGAGCAGCTCCGATGGCAACGGCTCCTCGAACCGCACCCGAACCCCGGTTACAGGATGGTCGAAAGCCAACGCGGCGGCGTGCAGGAACGGACGCGACAACCGCAGCGAGTCGCGCTGACCGCCGTAGGTGCCGTCGCCGACGACCGGATGGCCGATCGCGGCGAGGTGCACGCGGATCTGGTGCGTCCGGCCGGTCTCGAGGCGGCACGTGAGCAGGCTGCATTCCGGTGTTGTGTACTCGGTGTCGACTTCGTATTCGGTCTGGGCCGGCCGCCCGACGTCGCGTACGGCCATGCGTGTCCGGCGGGCCTGGGATCTCCCGATCGGCGCATCGATGAGGCCGCGACGCGCCGCGAGCGAGCCCCACACCAGCGCGATGTAACGGCGCTCCACGGAACGCACGCCGAGCTGGTCGACAAGCGCGTCGTACGCGCGCGCGGTGCGGGCAACGACCAACAGGCCGCTCGTGTCGCGGTCGAGGCGGTGCACCATTCCAGGGCGGAAGGGATCGCCGACAGTCGCGATCTCGGGGAAACGCGCGAGGAGTCCGTTGACGAGCGTGCCGCTCGCGTGTCCGGCGCCGGGATGGACGACGAGGTCTGCCGGCTTCGCGACGACGATGACGTCGTCATCGGCGAAACGAACCTCGACCGCGACGCGAGTGTCCGCGGCGGGAGGGACATCGGGCTGCGGCTCGGCCAACAGCTCGATCACGTCTCCGGTATGCAGCCGATGGCTCATGCCGACATCCCTGCCGCCCACGACGATCGCGCCCTGCTCGACGAGCTGGCGAACCTCGCGACGACTCCAACCGGTCAGCATCGCCACCGCGCGGTCAACGCGCTCCCCGTCGAGCGTGGCCGGGACCGTGATCGGCTCGCTCATCGCGCCGATTGGACAGCGTGCGGCGCGCGCAGTGACCGCAAGATCAACACGACTGCACCAATCGATATGCACGAATCGGCGACATTGAACACCGGCCACCAGCCCACCGACACGAAGTCGACGACGTGCCCGCGAAACACTCCCGGAGAACGAAATATCCGGTCGCCGAGGTTTCCCGTCGCGCCCCCGAGCAGGAGCACGAGCCCGACGAGCGTCCAGATATCGGTCGCGCGATGGCTGGCGCGCACGAGGATCACCGTGACGATGATCGCTCCGAGCGCGAGCAACGGAGTCAGCCCTTGGAACCGTCCGAACGCGCCCCCCGGATTGCGCGCGAGCGTCAGCTCGACGGTGTCACCGATGATGTGGATCGGCCCGTCGGCGAGCGCGGCGACCGCCCAGATCTTCGCGGCCTGATCGAGCGCGACCAGCACGAGCACGGCCGCGAAAACGCGAACGAGACGGCCGCGCGGTGCTTCGGAGCCGGGGCCCCCGGTGTTCGCCTCAGCGTCGCCGTTCGCCACGGGCCTTGCACTTCACGCATTGCTCCGCCCACGGGATCACCTCGAGGCGCGCGACCGGAATGCGTTCCATGCACGTGACACAGAGTCCGAACGTAACGTCGTCGATCTTCGCGAGCGCACGGTTGATCTCGTCGACGGTCTGGCGGGCGGTCGCCGAGAGCGCGAGGTCACGCTCGCGTTCGACGCTGACCGTGTCGCCCTCGCCCGACTCCTCGTCGAATTGCGTGTCGCCCTGCTCGCGTTCGGACGCAAGCACCTCGGCCTCGGCGAGAAGCAGCTCCGCCTGCTCGGTATGACGCTCGCGCTCCTCCAGCAGGCGTTCCTTGAGTTTCTCGAGGGTGCTCGCGGCGAGCGGCGGCGGCAGCTTCTTCGGCTTCGGCGGCGGCGGCGCCTTGACGACGGCCGGGGCCGGCTTCGCCTTCTTGGGCGCGGTCTTGGGCGGGGCCGGCGCCGGTTTGGGAGCGGCGATCGGCTTCTTGGCGGCCGGCGCCTTCTTGGCGGGCGCTCTCTTGGCGGGCGCTCTCTTCGCGGGCGCCTTCTTCGCGGGCGCCTTCTTGGTCGCCGGCTTCTTCGGCGCCGCCTTGGACTTCTTGGAAACCGCGGCCCCCTTGGTGGGCCGCTTGGCCTTGGCGGGCGCCTTCTTGGGCGCGACCTTCTTGGCCGACGAGGTCTTCGCGGCGGTGGCCTTCTTCTTTGCCGCGCCCGCGGCCTTGGTCGCCCTGGCCATCGTTCTTTCTCGTCCCCGTCACGCCGACGTTGTGCCTGCTCAGCGCCGACTTTCGCCCAGTCGGACCCGACCGGCCCTCGAAGGCGCCGGATTGTAGCCGGAGCCGACCGCCAGTTTGTTGTTTGTACCGAGTTGGTCGCTTCACTACCAGGTCGGTACGCACAGTCGGCCCGACTCAATACACCCAGACGTTGGTGCCGACCGGGATGATGTCGGCGTCCCACACGAAGTTGATCGCCGCGTTCGTCAACCGCACGCAACCGTGGGACGCGGGCGTCGGCGGTACGCTGGTGTAGCCGTGAAACGCGATGCCGTCGGGGTGGAAGTACTTCGGCCGGTACAGCGTGCCGAGCGGCCCCGTGCGGTAGCCGTCGACCTCGCTCCCGACGCGCCAGCGACCGGGCGGCGTGTCGGCGAGATACTGCACGCCCTCGAACGTGTACGGCCGTTCCGTTCCGGTCGAGGTGTTGAATACGTACTCGGCGCGGCCGTTGCGGGCGACGATGAGGACCTGGCGGGCCTTGTCCACCTCGATCACGTATCCGCTCGTCGATTGGGGCGTGACGCGGCGCGCGTTGCGGAAGGCGTTGCGCGTTGTCGGGTCGATGATCCCGGTGCGCCCCAGGCCGTTCGCCTTCTGGAACGCCCATACCGCCTGTTGGGTCAACGGTCCGTACACGCCGTTCACGCCGCCGGTCCAGTAGCCGAGCGTTTCGAGACGGAACTGGAGATCACTCACGGCCGGACCGCGATCGTTCAAGCCGACGAGGCCGACATCGGCGACACGTGGGAGCGCGAGCATCCGGTACCCATCGCCACGCGGCATCCCGACGAGCTGCACGACCCGTCGCCCGCTCGCGAGCGCGCCGACGGGGTTGCCGAGGAACTGCGTGTTCCCGAACGAGAACACGCCACCGTCCTCGGCCGCGAGCCAATAGCCGTCGCCCGTGCCCGTCGAGGCCATGCCGACGACCGGAGCGTTCAGTCGCATTCCGCCAGTCGAACCGTGGAATGGCGCAACGCCGAACGAGAAGACGCCGCCGTCGCGCGCGATGAGCCAGTATCCGGCGCCACCGGGCGCCGCAGCCATGCCGAGGACCGGCGCGTTCAAACGCATTCCTCCGGTCGACCCGAAGAACTGCGCGCTGCCGAACGCGAAGACGCCTCCGTCCTCGGCGACCAGGTAATAGCCGAGTCCGTCGGCAACTGGAATGATGTCGGTAATCGGCGCCGCGAGGTGCCGACCGAACATGTCGCCGAAGCTGCGCGCATTGCCGAGCGGGAACACGGCGCCGTCTTCGGTGGCGATCCAGTAGCCACCGGCGTCGGGGGTCGCGGCGAGCGCCGAAGCGGGCAAGCGCAACGGCCACCCGGCGATCGAACCGTGAAACGGGGCGCCGAACGCGAAGACCGCGCCGTCCTGCGCGAGCAGCCAGTAGCCAGCACCGTCGGGAGTCTGCGCCATCGAAATGACCGGCGCCTTCAGCGGCAGCCCCTCGGCCGAACCCTGGAAGCTCGCGGTGCCGAACGCGTAGACCATCGTGTCGGCACCACTTGCCGCCGCGAGCGGCGTCGCCGTCGCAGTCATCACGATGGGAACGGTCGCCGCCGCAACCAACCCCACGACACCGACGACGGCGCGCCGCCCATACAACACCGTGCGACTCACAACAGTCTCCGAACAACCCTCGGCGGAAGGCGCAACGGTACCAGGACGATTCGGCACGCAAAGTAACGTGACCGCCATGTTCCGCCCGGTCGACCCCGCGCTCGACCTCATCGAACTCGAGAAGACCGTGCTCGCGCGTTGGCGGGAACACGACGTCTTCGGCGAGAGTCTGCGCCGCCGGCAGGGAGCATCCGAGTGGGTGTTCTACGAGGGTCCGCCGACTGCGAACGGCCGACCCGGCATCCACCACGTGTGGGCCCGGCTGTTCAAGGACATCTACCCCCGCTTCGAAACGATGCGGGGGAAGTACGTCGCTCGCAAAGGGGGCTGGGACTGCCACGGCCTGCCCGTCGAGGTGCAGGTCGAAAAGGAGCTCGGGTTCTCCGGCAAGAACCAGATCGAGGACTACGGAATCGCGCGCTTCAACGCGCAGTGCCGGGCGTCGGTGCAGCGCTACGTCGAGGACTGGCAGTCGCTCACGAGTCGGATCGGCATGTGGATCGACACGGCCGGCGCGTATTGGACGCTCTCGGACGAGTTCATCGAGACCGTGTGGTGGCTGTTCCGCCAGATGTGGGACGCGGACCTCATCTACGAAGGGTTCAAGGTCGTCCCCTACTGCGGGCGCTGCGGGACGGCGCTGTCGTCGCACGAGCTCGGCCAACCGGGCGCGTACCAGGACATCACCGAGCCGTCGGTCTATGTGCGGTTGCCGGTCGAGGGCCGCGACTACGACTTGCTGGTGTGGACGACGACACCGTGGACGCTGCCGTCGAACACCGGCGTCGCAATCGGTGCCGCGATCGAGTACGTGCGGGTCGAAGCACGTGATGGTGGCCGCGATCTCGTACTGGCGGACGGGCGCGTCGACGACGTACTCGGCGACGTCACGCGGGTCGCCTCCGTTCCCGTCGACGAGCTCGCCGGCGCGCGCTATGAACCGCCGTTCGCGCTCGTGTCGGTCGACCGTGACGCGTTTCGCGTCGTGGTCGACGAGTTCGTGACCATCGAAGACGGCACGGGCATCGTGCACCTCGCGCCGGCGTTCGGCGAAGTCGACCGCGAGATCGGCGAACGCGAAGGGCTCCCAGTCGTCAATCCGGTCAACGACGCCGCGCGGTTCGACGACGTCGTCGGCCCGCCGTATGCGGGCAAGTTCGTCAAGGACGCAGATCCGGCCCTCATCGACGCGCTGAACGACGCGGGCAAGCTCGTGCGCGCCGTCGACTACACCCACTCGTACCCGCACTGCTGGCGGTGTGAAACACCACTGATCTATTGGGGAAAACCAACGTGGTTCGCGCGCACATCGTCTCGAAAGCAAGACCTGCTTCGTGAGAACGAGAAGGTCAACTGGTATCCCGAACACATCAAGCACGGCCGCTTCGGCGACTGGCTGCAAAACAACGTCGACTGGGCGCTGTCGCGCGACCGGTACTGGGGGACGCCGATCCCCGTGTGGCGGTGCGCGGGGTGCGGCGTCGACACGTGCATCGGATCGGTCGCCGAGCTGTCGGAAAAAGCTGCCCGCGACCTGACCGGCATGGATCTGCACCGCCCGTACGTCGACGAGATCACGATCGGCTGCCCCTGCGGTGGCACCGCGCACCGGATCGAGCCGGTGCTCGACGCGTGGTTCGACTCCGGCTCGATGCCGGCCGCGCAGTTCCACTACCCATTCGAGAACGAGGAACTGTTCAGCCGTCGCTTCCCAGCCGACTTCGTGTGCGAAGCGATCGACCAGACCCGCGGTTGGTTCTATACGCTCCTCGCGGTCAACACGCTCGTGTTCGGCCAGAGCCCGTACCGCAATGTCGTGTGTCTCGCGCACATCGTCGACGGCGACGGGGCGAAGATGTCGAAATCGCGCGGCAACATCATGGACCCGTGGTCCGTGCTCGACGCCAAGGGCGCCGAAGCGTTGCGCTGGTACATGTTCTCGTCGGGTTCGCCGTGGACGCCGAAGCGGATCTCCGAGCAGGGCATCGACGAGAGCACACGCCGCTTCCTGTTGACACTCTGGAACACCTACTCGTTCTTCGTGACGTACGCGACGCTCGACGGCTGGACGCCGAATGGCGACGCGACCGCGCCCGAACACGTCCTCGACCGGTGGATCCGCTCGCGGCTGCATCGCACGGTACGGACGGTGACCGAAGGACTCGAGAATTTCGATGCGCTCAGCGGCGCACAGGCGCTCGAGGCGCTCGTCGGCGACCTCTCGAACTGGTACGTGCGCCGGTCGCGACCCCGCTTTTGGAAGTCCTCGGATGCGGCCGCGCACGCCACGCTGCACGAGTGCCTGACGACGTTCTCGCAGGTCCTCGCGCCGTATTGCCCGTTCGTCGCCGACGAGCTCTTCCGCAACCTGGCCCAGACCGACGCGTCGGTGCATCTCTCCGACTGGCCCTTGGCCGACACCGACGCCATCGACGCCGCGCTTGAAGGCGAGATGTCGATCGCGCGTGAGCTGGTTTCACTCGGTCGCGCCGCGCGCAGCGAGGCCAAGCTCGGCGTTCGCCAGCCGCTTCCTCGCGCGATCGCGCTCCTCGCCTCGAACGAATCGCTGCGCGACGAGATCGTGCAGGAGATCGCCGAAGAGTTGAACGTGAAGCGGTTCGAGGTCGTGCGCACGCTCGAAGGGCTGCTCGACTACCGCGTCGTTCCGAACTTCCGCGTCCTCGGGCCGCGACTCGGCCCGCTGTTGCCGCGCGTCAAGGCGCTGCTCGCCGACGTCGACGGCGCCGAGGTACGACGCGCGTTCGACGCCGACCAGCCATATGTGATGGATGTCGACGGAACTCGGGTCGAACTCGGGCCGAACGACGTCGAGGTGCGCGCCGAGCAACACGAGGAGCTTGCGCTCGCCCAGGACGGCGCGCACGCAGTGGCTCTCGACCTGACCCTCGACGACGAGCTGCGAGCCGAGGGAATGGCGCGTGAGTTCAGCCGCGCAGTGAACGACCTGCGCAAGGCCAACGGCTTCCAGATCAGCGATCGCGTGATCGTCCGCTATGGCGCGGGTGGAACGGCTGCGGACGTGCTGGAGCGTCACGCCGATTGGATCAAGGGTGAGGTCTTGGCGACGCGTCTGTTGACGTTCGACGGAGCGCCACCCGAGAACGCCGCTACGGCGAGCATCGGCGGCGAAGAAGTCGCGGTCGCGCTGACGCTTTCGACCTAGCGGCGGCGGCGGAACACGTCGCGGAACGACGAGCGGTCCTCGTCGTCCTCGAAGAAGTTCAGCCGGCCGTTGTCGTCGTCCCGGGGTCCGAGCGGCGTGTCGTCGTGCACGGCTTCGCGCAGCGTTGCGAAGAACGCGTCGTCGTCGAGCACTTCGGCTTCGGCGGCGTCGTCGCTGCCCAAGAGTTCGACCGGGTTCTCGCGCGCCGGCTCCGCGCCCGCGGAGAACGCGGGGGCGGGCGTCGCCTCGGGCGTCGAAGCCGGCGGTGAGGTCGTGAACGGTTTCGTCGCCGGTGTGGGCTCGGGCAACTGCTGTTCGAGCAGCGCATCGATGTCCACCTTGCGCGTCGAGGACTCCACGACGAGCGACTCGTCGACCATCGCCTCGGCAGACGCGGGCGCGTCGCTGGCCACCGGGAGGTCGACGTCGTGGACCTCCGGACGCGGACCCGGCGCCGACGAGGGGCGCGTCCGCAGCGCGGCGAGATCGGCCTCGAGGGCGCGCGACTGGCGCTCGCGGTAGTCGGCCTCGTACCGGGTGAGCGCCTCGACGTCGGTGAGCAGTGCGTCGCGGCGCGCGGCGTAGTCGAGAATCTCTTCCTCGAGACGACGACGCTCCGCCTCGCCGCGGCGGCGGGCTTCACCCTCGGACTCAGCCAGCATCTTGCGCGACTGGAGCTCGGCCTCCTCGACCATCTGGCGGGCCTTTTGCTGCGCTTCGGCCACGGCCTCGTCGGCCGCGCGCTGAGCGAGCAGCAGGGTGCGGTGGAGGATGTCTTCGGTTTCGCGGGTACGGCCGGCTTCGGTCTGCGCGTTCGAGAGCCGATCGTTGATCTCTCGGACGCGCTCGTTGGCGGCCTCGACGGCCGCCGCGGCCCGCTCGAGCAGGTCGTTGACGATGTCGCGGTTGTAGCCGCGAAACGCCTCGGCGATTTCGACGTCTCGCAGCTCGCGAGGGCTGATCTCCATAGGACCAGTGTAATCCCGGCCACCGGCCGTGGTTGCGGACCTCAGGGATGAATTCGCGGTGCCCAGGCGGGTTCGGGTGCTGGTCCGGGGGCGGTGCTCATCAGCAGCCGATGACCTCGCGCACGATGCCCAGCCCGAGGACGACGACGAGGAACGAGATGTCGAACATCCCGATCGGCGGGATGACACGCCGGACGGGCGCGAGCACCGGCTCGGTGAGATCGCGCACGATCAGGAACACGGACGCGAACGGCGATCCCGGCCGGATCGGGAACCAGGACATCAACGCGCGCGCGATCAGGATCAGCCAATAGACGGTGATCAACGCGCACAGGACTTCCATCATGCGACTACTCGGCGACGCGCGGCGTCACGCGCGCCGTCACGCGCGAGCGGCGCGGTACAGGCCTCGGGCCTGCAGCCGTTCCTTTTCCTCCTCCGAGACTTCGACGTTCGGAGGTGTGAGCAAGAACACCTGGTCGGCGACCTTGGACATCGTGCCGTTCAGCGCATACGCGAGCCCGCTCGAGAAGTCGATCAGTCGGCGTTGGAGGTCGCGGTCGACACCTTGGAGATTGATGATCACCGGTTGGCCGGCCTTCAGCCTGTCACCGACTTCTTGCGCATCGTTGAATCCGCGCGGGTCGATCTTGTGGACGCGCGTCGCGGGCATCGGGACCGGCTTGACGCTCGAGGTCGGTCGGCGCACCGCGGCCATGACGCCGGTGTCGTCGCGGTCACGCCGGCTTCGGATCACCGTGACAGGACTGGAGGACTCCACGGTCGCGGTTGTGACGCCGCTGGTGCGCGCCCCGCGCGCGGCTGGCGGCCGCTCCTCCTCGTACGGCTCGTCGCCGTAGTACTCGTCGTCGCCGTAGTACTCCTCGTCGTCGACGAGGCCGAGATAGACCATCGCCTTGCGGAACATCGACATCCGCGTCCTCCGACATCCTCACAACGGTCTCACACAACGGTCTCACACAACGGTCTCACACAACGGTCGCAAGCCAGCAGCGGGCACGAGTGCCGCCTCCGTGCGTCAGTACACCCTATCGTCGCAGACCCGCGGAACTCGGGCGAGGACCGAAGATTGCGGACCCGATCCGCACCATGGTGGCGCCTTCGGCGATCGCGGCCTCGAAATCGCCGGTCATGCCCATCGACAGCTCCGGACATGCGCACGCGGCGGCAAGCGCGGCCAGGCGCGCGAAATGCGGACGCGGATCCTCGTCGGCCGGGGGGACGGTCATCAACCCGACGACGTCGAGGCCGCGGTTGCGGGCGAGGTCGACAAGTCCCGCGGCGTCCCCGGGGCGACAGCCGGCTTTCGTGTCCTCACCTGCGACGTTGACCTGGACGAGCGCGCGCGTTCCGGGTGCGTGGCGAGCCAGCGCGGTCACGAGCTCGGCGCGGTCGATCGAATGCCACCACGCGACGGTCCCCGCCATGACCTTCACCTTGTTGCGTTGGAGCCGGCCGAGGAAATGCCACTCGACGCCCGCCACGGCCCCCGCCTTGTGCGCCAGCTCCTGCGCGCGATTCTCGCCGAAGTGACGCTGACCGGCCGCGATCGCCTCACCGATCGCGGCCACCGGGACCTCCTTCGACACCGCGACCAGGCGTACCGACGTCGGGTCGCGACCCGCGCCGCGAGCGGCGCGATCGATCCGCGCGCGCACTTCGGAGAGACGCGCCGCGACGGAGGGTTGGTCGGTCACGACAGGACCGCGACTGTCACCTGGCGGCCGGTTGGACCGTCGCGTCGGTGGGAGAAGTGCACCGCCGACGCCGCGGTGCACACGCCGCAGTCGTCGAGGACGTCGACTCCGGCGCGCGCCAGCGCGATCCGGACCGCGGCGGGAATGTCGAGCGCCGGCGTGCCGTCGATCGTTGCGCCGACCACATCGGTGCCGAACCGCGCCGCGATCGGTACGAGGTCGTCGGCGCCGAACTCGTAGCGGGCGGGGTGCACGCACGGCCCGAGGAACGCGCGTAACGTCCCTTCGCCCGCCTCGCGCACGACCGCGACCGCGTGTTCGATCACACCCGACAGCAATCCGCGGTGCCCGGCGTGCACGAGCCCGAGCGCGGCGTCGTTCGCAAGCACGACCGGCGCGCAGTCGGCGGTCACGATCGCGAGCGGGAGGCCGCGGACGCTGGTCACGGCCGCATCCGCCTCCGGGACAACTGTCGGCACGCCGGCGGCGCGATGCACGGTCGCTCCGTGCACTTGCCGGAGCCACACCCATTTGTGAGGTGCGTCCAACCGCGCGGTGGACGCGACTCGCCGCCGGTTCTCGTCCACCGCCTGCGCCTCGTCACCCACGTGATCGCCCAGATTGCATGTGTCGAACGGGGCCGCTGACACGCCGCCGCGCCGGTCGCTGCACCACACGCGCGCGCTCCCAACAGACGCCGCGATCAGCGTGGGCGCGGAGCGGTCGTTCAGCGCAGGAATTCGGGGACGTCGAAGTCGTCGTCGCCGAGGTCGAGCGCGTCGTCGCCGACGAGCGAATCCTCGTCATCCAGGCCGAGCGTCCTCTCGCCCGCCAGGGCCCGCGCGCCGGCGCGCTGTTCGCCCTCGAAGCGGTCGAAGCCGGCCGCGATGACGGTGATCCGCACTTCATCACCGAGCGCGTCGTCGACAACGGCACCAAAGATGATGTTGGCGTCAGCATGGGCGGCTTGCCCGATGATCTCGGCCGCTTCGTTCAGCTCGAAGATGCGCAGGTCCGACGGACCACTGACATTGAGCAAGATGCCGCGGGCACCTTCGACGCTGGCTTCGAGCAACGGGCTCGAGATCGCGGCGCGCGCGGCCGTGACGGCGCGGCCGTCGCCCGAGGCATAGCCGACCCCCATGAGGGCGGATCCGGCACTCGTGAGGATCATCTTCACGTCCGCGAAGTCGGTGTTGATGAGCCCGGGCGTCGTGATGAGGTCCGTGATGCCCTGCACGCCTTGGAGCAGCACTTCGTCGGCCATCTTGAACGCGTTCAACATCGACGTGCGCTCGTCGCTCACCTGGAGCAGACGCTCGTTCGGAATGATGATGATCGTGTCGACCTTCTCCTTCAGCTTCTGGATGCCCTGCTCGGCTTGCACGGAGCGGCGGCGCCCCTCGAAACCGAACGGCCGCGTCACGACGCCGACCGTCAAGGCACCGACGCCGCGAGCGATCTCCGCGACGACAGGTGCTCCACCAGTACCGGTGCCGCCGCCCTTGCCCGCGGTGATGAACACCATGTCCGCGCCCTTCAGCACCTCCTCGATCTCCTGGCGGTGCTCCTCGGCGGCTTGCCGTCCGATATCGGGATCAGATCCGGCGCCGAGACCGCGCGTCAGTTGGCGGCCGATATCGAGCTTGACGTCCGCGTCGGACAGCAGCAACGACTGCGCGTCCGTGTTGATCGAGATGAACTCCACGCCTTTGAGTCCGGCGTCGATCATCCGGTTGACCGCGTTGCATCCGCCGCCGCCGACGCCGACAACCTTGATGACCGCGAGGTAGTGCTGCGGGGCACCGAGCATGGAATGACCTTCCTTGTGCGAGTCCGTTGTCCGTGATCGTGAGCGCTGCGTTCGAGGCATGGTCGGAAACAAGCTTGCTCGCTCGTCGGCGCGCGGAAACGGATCCCTGGTTGGCTCCGGTTCCCCCGTCGTGCTCCCCCGTGCCGACGAACTCTTCACCTCAAGTTCAGGTCGAGTGTTATGTCAACCTGTGGTTCGCGTCGAGACTGTACCTGAGGCCCCCGAGCGAAGCAACGATCGGCTACGGCGAGACCGTCGTCGCGGCCTCGCCCGCAACGGGCGACTGCGGGACGCGCACGTCAACATAGGCGAACGGTTCGTCGCCCAGGCGCGCCAGTACCGCGAGCGCCGCCGCGGCTTTCGCGTCGAGGTCGTCGAGCGATCCAAGGCGCACCTCGCCTCCCCGCGCCAAGTCCAGCGCAACTCCCTCGCCCGCGACATCGATCGCGACGACCTGGTGCGCGAGTGCCGACGGCAGCACGCGCACAACACCCGGCGCGTCCGGCGGCGACAGCAGGCCGCCGATATCGGGGACGCGCCGAACGCCGCGTACTTCGACCGCGCCTTGCGGAATTTCATCGACGTCCGCGATCACCCGACCGTCCGCGCCCAACAACGCTAACTCGCCGTCCCCGCGCGGGACGTACGCGACCGCGTCGTACTCCTCCACGACAATTCGCAGCGTTCCGGGTAAGCGCCGTTCGACGCGTGCCGATTCGACCCACGCGAGTTGCTCGATCCGATCGCGGACGGCGTCGCGGTCGACTCGCAAGAGCGCGCGACCGGGCTCGATCCGCGCCGCGGTACGGATCTCCGAATCGGTCACGCGGCGGGTGCCGCGAATGTCGACGCGATCCACGTCCAGCAGTGGTGACTCGATAGCGAGATATCCAAGCCCCACCGCGACCGCGCATCCCGCCGCGACCACGCCCACACGCATGCGCCGGCGGATCGCCTCGCGCTCGACCTCGGCCCGGCGCGCCTCGATCTTCGAATGCGTCATGGCGGCGTGCCTTCGTCGGATGCAAAACCGATCAAGTGGAGTTCGGGCTCCAGATCCACGCCGGTCTCGGCGCGCACGTGCCGTTGCACGTCGGCGATCAGCGCGACCACGTCAGCCGCGGTTGCGCCCGGCTCCGCGACGAAGAAGTTTGCGTGCTTGTCGGACACGGCGACCCTCCCCGTCCGCAGGCCCTTCAACCCGCACCCGTCGATGATGCGTCCCGCCGCGTCGCCGGGCGGGTTCGTAAACACGGATCCGGCGTTCTGGCCCCCGGGTTGGTGTTCGCGCCGCCAGCGGACCACGGCATCCACCCGTTCGTGACACGCCGTCGGATCGTCCGCGGTGCCGACGAATGCGGCCCCGAGGACGACCTGGCGCGGACCGACCTTCGAGCGGCGGTACCCGAGCTCGAGGTCGCCGACGGTCAGCTCCCGCACGTCGCCACTATCCAGCCCACATACGCGCGCGCTGACGAGCACATCCCGCGTCTGGCGACCATGACCACCCGCGTTCATGCGCACCGCACCACCGACACTCCCGGGGATACCGACGAAGAACTCGAGCCCGCCCAGACCCGCAGCCGCCGCGCGGCGCGCCAAGACCGGCAGGGCAACCGCGCCACCCGCGCTCGCGCGCCCGGCGCGCCGATCGACATCGAGATGTTCGAAGTCGCCCGCGAGCGTGACCGCAATCCCAGCAAAGCCGGCGTCGGCAACCAGCAAGTTCGAACCACGGCCAATGACTACGACGGGCACGTCGCTTCCGGCGATCGCACCGGCGACCCGCCGGAGCTCGTCTTCGGTAGTCGCCCGCACCAGCACCGCGACCGGTCCGCCGCACCGGTATGTCGTGAGCGGTGCGCTGGGCGCGTCGCGCGTCACCCGGCCCGGGAGCGCGGCGTCCAGCGCGTCGGCGACGTTCACCACGCCGTTCATGTCGGCTCCTGCTCGCCGAGAAGCGCGCGATCGGAGGCGAGCCAGACGTCCGGCAGCGTCGTGAGATCGCCCGCGCCCATCGTCAGCACGACGTCGCCCGGCCGCGCCAGGCGCTCGGGCACGCTCGCCAGCTCGGCCGCACCGGCCGCGTATTCGACGGGAGTCTCGGCGTGGGCATCCGCAACGGCGTGCGCGATGAGACGGCCGCTCACGCCACCGATCGGTTCCTCGCCGGCCGCGTAGACGTCTGTGATCACAACCGCGTCGGCACCGGCGAAGGCATCGGCAAAGTCCTGCCAGAGATTCGCGGTCCGGGAGTACCGGTGCGGTTGGAACACCGCGATCACGCGTTGCCAGTCTCCTTCGCGCGCGGCCGCGATGGCGGCAACGACCTCGCCCGGGAGGTGCGCGTAGTCGTCGACGAATGTGACCCCGTCTCGCTGGCCGCGGAACTGGAAACGCCGGGCAACACCACCGAAGCCGCGCAGCGCGCGTTCGATCGTCTCGAACGAAACCCCCAACTCGAGGGCGAGCGCGGCGGCACCGGCGGCGTTGGTCGCGGCCTTGACGCCGAGCGGCACCGTGAGCGTCCCGAGCACTTCGTTGTCGCGCGCGAGTGTGAAATGACAGCCCGAGGCCGCGCCGCGGTAGTCGCGAACCTGGTAGTCGGCACTCGGTCGCTCCCCGTACGTCCGGACACGATCTCGTGTCGCCGCCAGCCGCGCCGAAATGCGATCATCCCCGCCGCACACGACGAGGCCGGGCACGGCGTCGAGGAACCGGTCGAACGCCGAGATCAGTCCGTCGAAGCCCCCGTAGTGGTCGAGATGGTCGGGTTCGACATTCGTCACGAGCGCGACCTCGGGAGCGAGTTGGAGGAAGGTGCCGTCGCTCTCGTCCGCTTCGACGACGAGCCACTCGCCAGTTCCGTACGCGGCGTTGGTGCCGACCTCGTTCACCTCGCCACCGATCACGAAGCTCGGATCCCAGCCGGCATCTCGCAGCACGAGCGCGAGCATTGACGACGTCGTCGTCTTGCCGTGCGAACCCGCGACGGCGATCGTGCGCTTCGTGGCAACGATCGCGGCAAGCGCAGCGGCGCGATGAAATGCCGGAATGCCGTGGGCGCGCGCGGCCGCGAGTTCGGGGTTCGAACGCGGAACGGCCGTCGAGTAGACGACGGCATGGGCATCGACCGGGACGTGTTCGGGACAGTTTCCGACTGCGACCGTGACTCCGGCGCCGGCCAGGCGACCGAACACGGGCGACTCCTTGATGTCGGAACCGCTGACTCGATGGCCCATCCGCGCGAGCAACAACGCGATCGCACTCATCCCGGCACCGGCCACACCGACGATGTGGACCCGCCGAGGTGTGCTGAGATCGAGGGTGTGACCGACGGTCTCGTCAGCGGCCACCGGCGTGCTCCTCGACAACGTCGGCGAGGCGGCGCGCCGCGTCGGGCCGGCCGAGCGCACGCGCCGCGGTTGCCATGGTTGCGAGCCGATTGGAATCCGCGAGCAGTCGACTGACGATCACGTCGAGATGCGCGGGGTCGCAGTGCTCGTCGCGCAGCACTACCGCCGCCCCGGCGCGTTCCAGCGTCGCCGCGTTGCGACCCTGATGATCTCCGGGCGCGCCGGGAAGGGGCACGAGTACCGCCGGAACGCCGGCGGCAGTGAGTTCCGCCACCGTGCCGGCGCCCGCGCGACACACCGCGAGCGCGACCCGCGCGTACAGCGCCGCCATACGCGGTTCGTAGGGAACGAGTTCATATGCGAGCAGGTCACCATCGCGCCGTCGCCGCGCCAGATCCGCCGCGCACTCATCGAAGTTCCGCGCGCCGCTCACGTGATGGATCGCAATATCCCGGCGTGTTCTCCAACGGTCGTACACGCCCAGGAGGCCCTGATTGATCGATCGGGCGCCGAGCGAACCGCCGAACGCGGCGATCAACGGCGGCGCCTCCGGTGCGCGCACGAGCGTGGCGAACTCGGGTCGCACAGGATTGCCGGTCAGCACCGCGCTCGGCGCGTCGACGCCGGGCAGCGACGCGGCCACGCGGGCGCCCAGGCGTACACCGAGCCGATTGGCGAGACCCATGACCGCGTCCTGTTCGTGGACGATGCGCGGGACGCGCGCCATCCACGCCGCGGCGACGCACGGCAGCGACGCGTATCCGCCGAACCCGACGACAACCTGCGGTCGGTGCCGACGCAGGAGCTGCGCGGCGCGTACGAACGCGGCCCCCGCCTGCGCGATCGCCGTGACGTTTCGAAGCGACAGCCGCCGCTCCAATCCACGTCCGGGCAGGAGATCGATGGCGAACCCGGCCGCGGGAACGACGTCGCCTTCGGGCCCGCGCCGGCTTCCGACGAAACGGATCGCGTCGCGCTCGTAGCCCCGGGCAACGAACTCCTCGGCCAACGCGAGCGCGGGGTAGACGTGGCCGCCGGTTCCGCCTCCCGCCAGGATCGCGAAGACGGGCAACGCTCACCCGGCCCGGGCGCGTGCGCGCTGGGATTTGGTCGGGGGCGCGTCCGTGGGACGCGGCTTCGTGGGACGCGGCTTCGTGGGACGAGGCTTGGTGTGACGTGCGACATTTGCGAGCATTCCCGCGCCCGCCATGGTGATCGCGAGCGACGAGCCCCCCGCGGACAAGAACGGGAGTGTGATGCCCGACACGGGCAGCAGGCCCACGACGGCACCGAGATTGATCGTGGCTTGCCCGACTACCCACGTCGTGACGCCGGCCGCCAGCAACATGCCGAAGCGGTCTGGCGCGTGTTGCGCGACGTGGTAACCCGCCAACCCAAAGCCGGCGAACAACCCGAGGACCGCGACGCAACCGACGAGGCCGAGCTCTTCACCGATGATTGCGAAAATGAAGTCCGTGTGCGCGTTGGGCAGGAAGAGCCACTTGGCCCGACCGGCACCGAGGCCGGCGCCGTCGACGCCGCCGCTCCCGATCGCGATGAGCGACTGGGCGATCTGGTAGCCAGTATTCGCGGTGTCCGACCAGGGATCGAGAAACGCGAAGACGCGCGCCCGTCGATAGGGCGCCGCGAGCGCGAGCGCTGTTGCGGCTGCCGCACCCGCCGCCGCGAGCGTGCTCAGATGACGGAGGCGCGCGCCGCCGACGAGCAGGAGCCCGAGTGCGATTACCGTGAGCACGATCGTCGAGTCGAGGTCGGGTTCGGCGATCACGAGCAGGCCCAGGCCCAGGAGTACAACGATGATCGGCCGCCACGCGCGCCAGTTGGCGACGGCATCGGCGCGGCGGGTGAGCAGGTCGGCACCGAAGAGCAACAGCGCGATCTTGGCGAGTTCGCTGGGTTGCATCCGGAAGTCGCCGATTCCCAACCAGCGACGCGAGCCGTCGACTTCGACGCCGACGCCCGGAAGCAAGACCACGGCGAGCAACACCACCGTCGTCGTGAGGATGAGCGGCGCGGCGCGACGCCATGTGTGGTAGTCGACCCGTGCCGTCGCGAGGAACGCAATGGCGCCCACCAGCGACCAGATGAGCTGGCGGTTGAAGAAGTGCCATGACGAGCCGTAGCTGCTGAGTGCCGCGACCGAGGAGGCCGAGAGGATCATCACCAGGCCGACGACGTTCAGCACAAGCACGGTCGCGCACACGATGACGTATGCCGGCGGGCGCGGGAGGACGCGAGCGGCACGCGCGCGGGCCGCGTCTCGGCGTACCAGCGATCGGACGAGTCGGGAATTGACGATCCGATTCCCCACAAGGCGGGGCATGACCGCGGTCATCCCACCGCCTCGGTGAGGAGCGCGTGGACTTCACGTGCGAAGTCGTCACCGCGTGCCGCGTAGTTCTCGTAGGCATCGAACGAGGCGCAGGCCGGCGACAGGAGCACGACGTCGCCCGGCGCGGCGAGGGTGTGAGCCGCACGGACCGCCTCGTTCATCGACGCCACCTGCGTCACCGGGCGGATGCCGGCAAAGGCGCGCGCGACCTCTGCGCCCGCTTCGCCGAACGCGACGATCGCACGGATGTGATCGGCGACTGTGGTCAGGGTCGTGAGGTCCAAGCCCTTGTTACGACCCCCGGCGAGGAGGACGACGGAATCGAAGGACACGACCGCGTGAACGGTCGCGTGCGGGTTCGTCGCCTTCGAGTCGTCGTAGTATCGCACACCACCATGCTCGCCGATACGCATCACTCGGTGGGGGAGGGTCGTGTACGTACTCAAGGCGCGCCGGACACCTTCGAGCGTCGCGCCCGCCTCGAGCGCGGCGGCAGCAGCAATGAGCGCGTTCGTGAGGTCGTGGGGTAACGCGCGACGCAACGCGTGCACCGGCATGATCGTCGCGCCGTCGGCGGTGACGAGAACTCCGTCCCGCACCCCGTATCGGGCGACCGCGGTGAGCGCCGGTGTCGTCGACACCGAGATCACTCGACTCCGCGCGCGGGTTGCGGCGACGCGTGCGACATCGTCGTCGGTGTCGACGACGAGGAGATCGCCTCGGCCTTGGTTGGCGAAGATTCGGCACTTGGCTTCGACGTAGTGGTCGAACGAACCGTGCCAGTCGAGGTGGTCCTCCGCCAGGCCAAGGAGCACCGCAACGCGCGGACGCAAAGTCGGCGCGAACGCGAGTTGGAACGACGACACCTCGGCGACAAGCACCGCGGCGTCGTCCTGCGTCGCGTCGAGCAGGGTGCGCCCGATGTTCCCAGCGGCGGCGGCGCGCACGCCCGACGCCTCGAGCATCGCCGCGATCATCCCGGTGACCGTCGTCTTGCCGTTCGTTCCTGTGATCGCGATCAACGGCACCCGCGACCGCTCAGCAGCGAGATCGATCTCACCGCGCAGTGCGACGCCGCGTGCGAGTGCGGCAACGATCGCGGGGTGAAACGGCGGCACGAGCGGGCTGGGCACCACGAGGTCACTGCTGGCAATGAGCTCCTCGTAGCGCGCGACTCCGGGTGCCTCGACGATCGTCGCGCCCGCGGCGCGCACGCGAGCCGCACACGCTTCGTAGCTCGGTCCACCCGGTCGGTCGTCGGTGACGACGACGTCCCAGCGCTCGGCGCGCAGGTGGCGCGCAACGGCCTCCCCTGTCCGCGCGACGCCGATCACGAGCGCGCGCATCACTCCGTCCCGAACCGCAAAAAGTCGGCGTAGAAAATGCCGATACCGAGCGCGACACAGATCGCCGAGAACAGCCAGAACCGCACGATCACGGTGAACTCCGACCATCCGCCCACCTCGAAGTGATGGTGGATCGGCGCCATGCGAAGGACGCGCGTGCGGAAACCCCGATACGAGATGATCTGGGCGATCACCGACATCGCCTCGATGACCGGCAGGCCCGCGAGGATCGGCAGCAGCAGGTGCGTCCGCGTCAGCAGCGCCAGCCCGCCCATCGCGCCACCGATCGCGAGCGAACCCGTATCACCCATGATGACGCGCGCCGGCGCCGCGTTCCACCAGAGGAACCCGGCGCACGCGCCCGCCATTGCAGCCGCGATGATCGCGATATCGAGGGCGTGCGCGGTCGGCACTGCGTAGATCTCGGGATGACGGAACTCCGTGAATGCGATGATCACAAACGCGGAGAACGTCAGCGCCGACGAACCGGCCGCGAGTCCGTCGAGACCGTCGGTGAGATTCAGCGCATTCGATACTGCGTAGACGACGAAGATCGCCCACACGGCCCAGCCGACTGTGCCGAAGTCGATGTCTTCGAACGAACGTGTGAACGACAGAGTCGTCGGGACGTTGACCCACTCGACTGCGAGAACCGCGAATACGAGCGCGACGATGCAGATACCTGCTGTCTTTCCCCGCTTGCGCAAACCGAGATTGCGCCGTTTGCGGATGCCGAGATAGTCGTCCACGAAGCCGACGAGACCGAGTCCGACGATCAGCAGCAGCAGTGTCCAACCGGCGGTCGCGAACCGCACGTTCTCGCGCCGTAAGTGCGCGAAGAGGTATCCGATGACCGCGGCCGCTACGATCGCGAGGCCTCCCATCGTGGGAGTGCCCGCCTTGTGGACGTGGGGGTGCGCAACCGGACCATCGTCGCGAATCTGTTGGCCGGCGCCGCGGGCGCGCAACCATCGGATGAGGAACGGGGTTCCGAAGATCGTGACTGCGAACGCCGCGGCCGCGGCCATCAGCATGGCGATCACGGGGTGGTCGCCTCTCGCGTGAGTAGTCGGGTGGCAACGACCTGCAGACCAAGCGCGCGGCTGGCTTTCACGAGCACCGCGTCGCCGGGGCGCACGATCTCGATGAGTTCCCGCACGGCGCCCTCTGCGTCTTCGACGACGCGTGCCACATCGACTCGACCGGCCGCCGCGTCCGCGATTCGCGCGCCGCCGGCACCGACGCCGACGACCACGTCAATTGCGAGGTCGCCCGCCTGCCGCCCGACCTCGGAGTGGGCGGAGTCCGTGTGCGTCCCGAGCTCACGCATGTCACCGAGTACCGCAATGCGTCGCCCGGGGACGTCGACGTTGGCGAGGGTATGCAACGCCGCGCTCATCGACGCGGGGCTGGCGTTGTACGAGTCGTTCAACACAACCACGCCGTCCGCACGCTCGCGGATCTCCATGCGCCAACGCGCGCCGGGAGCGTTCGCGATGCTGCTCGCGATCTCATCCCAGTCCCGCGCGAATCCCTCGTGAGCGACGACGGCCGCCAGCGCGGCGTTGGAGACCTGATGGGCGCCGTGGAGCGACAAGGAGATGCGAGTCTCGCCAAGGTCGAACGACGCGCGGACGCGATCGTCGAGCATCACGGCACTGACGCGATAGTCCGCGTCCAGGGACCGTCCGACCGTGACGACGCGAGCGGCGGTCCTGCCCGCGAGCTTCGGGGTGTGGTCGTCGTCGGCATTCAGCACGGCCAACCCGGATTCCGGCAGCGCTTCCATGAGCTCGGCCAGCACCGCGACAACGCCATCGTAGTCGGTGAGGTGCTCGGCGTGCGCGAGACCAACGTTGGTGACGATACCGATCTCGGGCTGCGCGACTTCGCACAGCGTGGCCACGTCGCCGGGGAAGCGCTCGCCCAGCTCGGCGACAAGGATGGGCGCGGCCGCCGGCGTGTTGAGCAGCGTGACCGGAACGCCGAACTCGTTGTTGAAGGAATCGACGTTGGCGTACGCGCCGAGCGGCCGCAGTGCCGCGCCAAGGAGATCCTTCGTCGAGGTCTTTCCGGTCGACCCCGCGACACCGACGACGCGCAAGTGCGATCGTTCGCTGCGCACCGCGCGGGCCACGGCCTGCAGCGCGGCAACGACGTCCGCGACGACAACGAATGCCTGGTCGGGGCGAGGCTCGACGCTGTGAGGCACGCGCTGTACCAACGCAACGCTCGCGCCGGCGTGGAACGCGTCGCCAACGAAGTCGTGGCCGTCACGACTTCCTCGGAGCGCGACAAAGCACGCCCCCGGCACCAGCGTTCGCGAGTCGCACGACCACGACGTGACCGTGGCCGCGTCGGAACCCTGCACGATCGCGCCGCCGACGCGGCGAGCAATATCCGCGGCGGTCAGGGACACGCGAGCGCCTCCAGCTCCTCACGCGCGACAGCTCGATCGTCGAACGGTCGCGTGACACCGAGCGCGGTCTGGCCGGTCTCGTGACCCTTGCCCGCGATCACGACGACGTCGCCGGCACGCGCGTCCGCCAACGCGGCGCGGATCGCGAGCCGGCGGTCCAGCTCGACGGTCGGCGCGCGTTCCGGCGGCGCGCCCGCCAAGACATCCGCCGCGATCGCGGCCGGGTCTTCGGAACGCGGGTTGTCCGACGTCAGGTACGCCTGGTCCGCGCCCCGCGCGACGGCTGCACCCATGAGTGGTCGTTTGGCCCTATCGCGATCGCCACCGGCGCCGTAGACCGCGATCACCCGTGCCGACGCACCCGCAAGCGCGCGGGCGGCGCCCAGCACGCGTTCGAGGGCGTCGGGAGTGTGCGCGTAGTCGACGACGACGACGAACTCGTTGCCGGTCGTGACGCGCTCGAAGCGACCGGGAACGACGATCGGTGCCGCCAGCCCGCCCACGATCGCATCTCGAGGTACGCCCGCGGCACGCGCGGTGGCGGCCGCCGCGAGCGCATTGGCAACGTTGAACGGGCCGACCAGCCCGGTGCGCACGGCACTGCGCCAGCCGTCACGGCGCGAGACCAGCACGAACGACGTCGCCGCGGCGCCCAACTCGATGTCGATCGCGTGCACGTCGGCCTCGGCGTCGGATACCGAGAAAGTCCACACGCCTCCCCCGCGCGCCGACAGTTGGGCCGCGAGCGTCCGACCGTACGGGTCATCCATCGCGATCGCCGCGGCCGACGCGAATGAGCCGTCGAATAGCCGGGCCTTCGCCGCGAAGTACGCATCCATGCTGCCGTGGTAGTCGAGGTGGTCGTGCGATAGGTTCGTGAAACAGACCGCCGCGAACGCGGTGCCGTCGACGCGATGCTGGGCGAGCGCGTGTGACGACACTTCCATCGCGACGACGTCGACCCCTGCGGCCCGCATCCGAGCGAACAGTGCCTGCAGATCGGTCGCCTCGGGCGTTGTCCGCCCGGGGGGGAGCACCTCGGCGGCGATGCGGGTTTGGATGGTCCCGATGACCCCGCTCACTCGCCCGGCCGCGCGCGCGATCGCTTCGAGGAGGTACGTCACCGTCGTCTTGCCGTTCGTGCCGGTTACGCCGAGCACGGTCATCGCGCGGGACGGGTCGCCGTGGAAGCGCGCCGCGATCGGGCCAAGCGAGCAGCGCACCGACTGCACCCGCGCTTGCGGCACCGGCAACGAGAGCTCCTCCTCGACGAGGAGCGCGACCGCGCCGGCCCCGACCGCGTCGGCGGCGTGCAGGTGGCCATCGGTGATCGCGCCGCGAATACATGCGAAACACGCACCTGGGCTCACGTCTCGGCTGTCGTGCACGACGGACCGCACGTCGACGTCGGCACTCCCGGAGAGCTCCAGAATGTCGCCGCGGCTCCCGTCGAGGAGGTCGTGCAGGCGCACGCGCGCTCCTTAGTCGCCTTCGGACGGTTCGACCGGGAGGGTATCGGGCGCCACCGCCGCCGGATCGGTCACGGGCAGGGGCGCGGCTGCGAGGGCCGCCTGGCGAGCCGCCTCGGCCGCCCGCGCAGCCTGGCGATCGGCGAGAACTTGCGTGAGCCTCCCGCCGTGCGGGACCGAGCAGTCGAGGCCCGCCTCGCGGACGCGAGCCTGCGCGGCGTCGTATTGGGTATCGAGTCCGGTCGCGGTGGGCGGCACGCGCATGTGGGTCAGACCGAACTGCACGATCTCTGCGAACGCGGGTGCAGCCGCGCGCGCGCCGAACTGCGCTTCGACGACCGGCTCTTCGATCACGACGATCGCGGCGAGGCGCGGGTCGTCCGCCGGCGCGTACCCGATGAACGACGCCTTCGTCAGGTCCGAGTAGGCACCACCGACTGGGATGCGCGCGGTGCCGGTCTTGCCCGCGACGGTGTGGCCTGCAATCGCGCCGCAGGCGCCCGTGCCGCCCCGCACCACATCCGTCAGCATCTCGGTCATCGTCACCGCCGTTGCCTCGGAGACGATGCGCTCCCCCAGCTTCACAGATATCGCTTCGCGATCACCGTCGGCGTCGATCGTCGCGTCGACGAGGCGCGGCGGCAGCGACACTCCACCGTTGGCGATCGTCGTGTATACGTCCAGCATCTGCATGGGCGTGACCGCGACCGAGTAGCCGATTGCGATCGACGAGAGACCGGTCGCGTAATACTCGTCGAGCGGCGTGACGATGCCGTTCTCCTGACCCGGGAAGTCGATCGCCGTCTTCTCGCCGAACCCGAAATCGCGCAGCGCTCGGTCGAGGCCTTCGGCACCAAGTGCCTGCGCGATCTTGATCGTGCCGACGTTCGACGACTCCCGGATGATGTCGGCCGTCGACCACCGCTCCATCGGATTGACGCGATGCGTATCGCGATACGGATGCCCACCGGCGTAGTACTCGACGGGGACGTCGAACTCGGTGTGCGGCCCGACCGCGCCGTGTTCGATCGCGCTCGCGATCGTGATGAGCTTGCTCGTCGAACCCGGTTCGAGCAGGTCCGTCAGCGGCCGGTTCTTCTCCCCCGCCACCGCGACCCGTGCGGGAGACGCACCGGTCGCGCCCTGCACCGTCACCATCGCGAGCACGTCGCCCGTGCGCATGTCGACGACGATCGCCATGCCGCCCTTGGCTTCCGTCGCGGTGACCTGGTCGACGATGGTCTGCTCGACCTCGTACTGGAACGCCTGGTCGATCGTCAGCACGAGGTCGGTTCCCCGCTGCGCACCGACACGTGATCGCTCGGTGTCGGGGATGTCGCGCCCGCGCTGGTCGCGCTCGACGACGAGCTCCCCCGCCGTCCCGGTGAGCGTCCCGTCGTACAGGTATTCCAGGCCGTCGAGCCCGAAGCCCTCACCGCCGACCTGCCCAACGACCGCGGCGGCCACGGTTCCGGCCGGGTATCGGCGTAACGGCTCGGGCACGAATCCGACACCCGGCAGACCGAGGGCGCGCACTTGGTCCGCGACCGCGTCGTCAACGGTCCGGGCGACGTAGACGAACCGGCGCTCGCGTCGGCTCAGGCGTTCGTACAGCTGTTGCTGATCGACACCGACGACGGGCGCGAGCCGTGACGCGTACATCGCGGGATCGGACACGAGCTTGGGATCCGCGTACACCGAGGGACGTTCGATCGAGATCGCGAGATCGCGACCGCTGCGATCGAAGATGCTGCCGCGCGCGGCCGGAAGCGGGATCGTGCGCAGCCTCTGGTCGAGCGCAAGCGCCTCGTAGCGCTCGCTGTTGAGTACCTGCAGGTCGATCACACGCGCGCCGAGCGCCGCGAACGCCAACAGGACGACCACCATGCAGGCGCCCAGCCGTCGCGTGGGGTGCGCAACAATCGGTCGGCGACGCCGCGGCCGGACGCGTCGTACGGGCCCGGACGGTGGGGGCACTCGACGTTGCGCGGGTCGGGCGCGCGGCGGTGTGCGCGCGCCCGTGGCGCGTGCGCCAGGAGGACGCCGCGTCGGTGCCGCGCTCGACCGGCTCGTGGTGCGGTCAGGGGCCAAGGCTCGTCTTCGCCTCGTCCCATGTATCTCCGAGCGTGTCGGAAGTGCGACCCGACGGTCGACCTCGCGGCGCCGCCAGCGGCGCCTCGATGTACTCGACCTCGCTCGCTCTCACCATACCGATCGCGTACGCGGCTTCGACGATCGCGGCCGGTGACGAGCGAGATGCCACCTCGACTCGCAGCCGTTCGTAGCGGCGTTCCTCCGTGGCGCGCTGCGCGGCGAGATCGTCGAGCTCGAACGCGTGTTGCACGGCGAGCACATGGAAGGAGACCAGGACGAACAGCGACGCCGCGGTGACGACGGCCGTGCCCCACACGGCCCAGCGCGGCAACGGCCGCGATCGGGTCGCGGCGATGCGCAGATGACGCGACGCCGATCCCTCCCGCCGCGAAGCGGTGGGGGTTGCCGCAGGGGGACGGCGGGAGGGGACGGCGGTCATGCGGGGCGGGGGTCGGGACGATCAGCCCAGGCGTTCGGCGGCGCGCAACCGCGCGCTTTCGGCCCGGGGATTGGCGGCAATCTCGGAAGTCGTCGGGCGGCGCGCACGACGCGTCAACACCCGCACGAGGGCCGGGGTGCGCGCGGGCTCGACCGGCATCTTTGCCGGCGCCCGCGCGTCGGCGTCCTCCCCGGCCCATCGTGCGAACGTCTGCTTGACGAGGCGGTCCTCGAGCGAATGGTACGCGAGCACGAGCACGCGTCCCTGCGGTCCGAGCAGGTGAACGGACTCGTCGAGACCCTCCGCGAGATTGGGAAGCTCGCGGTTGACCTCCATGCGAATGGCCTGGAACGTGCGGCGCGCGGGGTGGGGCCCGCGGCGACGCGCAGGCGCAGGAATAGCGCCGCGCACTAGCTCCGCGAGCTCGAGCGTGGAACGCACCGGCCGCGCGTGCACGATTGCACGCGCGACCCGGCGCGCGAAGCGCTCTTCCCCGAAGCGCTGGATTACATCTGCAAGCGCGTCCTCGTCATAGCCGTTGACGACGTCGGACGCGGTCAACGTCTGCTTCGAGTCCATCCGCATGTCGAGTGGGGCGTCGAAGCGATACGAGAACCCGCGGTCTGCTCGATCGAGTTGCGGGCTGCTCACCCCGAGATCCAGGAGGATCCCCATCACTTGCACCCCCTCGCCGTAGCGGGCGACGAAGTCACCCATGGCTTCGAATCCCCCGTGCACGACGCGTGCGCGCGGCCCGAACTCTTCGAGTCGGGCACCGGCGGCGGCGACGGCGGCGGCGTCACGGTCAATCCCGAGGAGACGCAGGTCAGGACGCGCGACACACAGCGCGGCGGCGTGTCCGCCGCCGCCGACCGTGCCGTCGACGATCAATCCGGTTGGCACGGGCAGGAGAAGCTCCACCACCTCCCGGTGCATGACCGGGAGATGCGAGAACCTCGCCTCCACGCGCGTCCCCTTCTGTCCCTCGCTGACTTCTCTGCTCCGATTGGCTCTGAAGCCGTCACCGCCGTCGTCGCCGGGCCCTTCTCCAACCCCCCGGTCGACAGATGCCACCCGGGATGTCTCCCCGGTGCGGCTACGGCTGAAAGCGGGCGGAGTAGGGGCCAACAACCGCGCCGGCCGGGGGGCTGGAGACGGACCCGGAAACCCGGCGTCTGTCTGTTGTCAAACAAGGATTCGCTACACGAAGTCGTCGATGCCGTTGCCGTCGACGATGGACGCCGTGCCTTCCAAGTCGCGCGCCCGAAAGCGGGTGGCGTCCCAGATCTCGATGTGGTCGAAGTTGCCGGCGACGATGACCTCGCGGTCGAGCGCGGCGTAGTCGCGCAACGTCGGTGGGATCGCGACCCGACCTTGCTTGTCGGGCGTGACCTCGACCGCGCCGGTGAACACCGATCGGGCGGCCTGGCGCTCGCGCGTTCCGCGCTGGCGGGCTTCCTGAAGCGTGGTGGCCACGCGGTCGACGAACTCGGCGGTCGGGTAGACGGCCAGGCAGCCGTCGAGCGCCTTGGCCATCACCGCACCCCCTTCGAGCTGGTCTCGGAAGCGCGCGGGCAGGATCACTCGTCCCTTCGCGTCGAGGGAGTGGGTGTGCTCCCCCAGGAACATCGCCGCGCACCGCCTGTCACCTGTCGGTGTGGGGAACCCCTCCCCTTTGCACCACCTGGCGCCACCCTATGCCACCACCACCCACCCCGTCAACCCACTCCGCCCCACTTCCTGGGCGCCGGCGCCACGGGCGCGTTCTGTCCTTTGGGGACACCGCGCACCCGCCCCGGGCGCGTTCTGTCCTTTGGGGACACGGCCGGACACCCTTCCGGCCCCAGCCGCGGCCGCGGGCGCGTTGTGTCCTTTGGGGACAATCGGGGAACGGGCGAGGGATGGGCTGTGGGGCGGACACGGTCGGGAATGATGGTGACGTGCCGGGGGCTCGGTCACAGTGGGTGCGGGTCGGTGCCTCGCCGCGCGGCGCCGCCCCGGCGCCACCGCCCAGACCCGACACGGTCCCCCGTATCCGCGCGCTCTTGATCCACCTCGGCATCCACCCCGGGCCCGATCCCGTCGCGACCGCCGCCGCGTTCCTCGCCGCGAACGAGACACCGGCGCCCACGAGCCTGGACGTGAGGCTCGCACGGCTGGAGCGTCGCGTGGACGAGCTCGAACGCGAGGTCCGGTGGTCGCGGTGGGCCGAACCCGGATCAGGCGGAAACGGCCTCCAAACGCGAAAGGTACGGCTGCCAGTCGGGGTCGACCGGCCCTGCGGACGCGATGAGTGACGTCGTCGCGTGCGGCCTGATCGGCGTGCGACGCAGCGCCATGCCGCATTCCGGTGGCAGCCGGTCCTCCTTGCGCGCGTTGCACGATCGACACGACGCGACGACGTTCTCCCAGGTGTGCGAGCCGCCGCGCGAGCGCGGCACCACGTGGTCGAGGTTCTCGGCGTGCGCCCCGCAGTACTGACAACGATGCGAATCGCGAGCGAACACAGCCCGGCGCGACAGCGGCGCGGCGCTGCGATACGGGACCCGAACGAAGTGGACGAGCCGAATGACGCTCGGGACTGGCACAGTGCGACGTTCCGAGCGGTATTCGGCGCCGTTGCGATGAATGATCTCCGCCTTGTCCTTCAGGACGAGCACGACCGCGCGTCGAGACGACACGACACAAAGCGGTTCGAAGCTGGCGTTCAGCAAGAGCGCCCGAGCCACGGCGGCCGTCACCTCCTCACCACCTTCTCAGGGAGCTTCTCAGGGAGGATCGCGACCATCGACGATCGTCCCTCGGAGCGGCACGGCCGGCGGCCCCGGTCCGCCCGAGTGTAACGGCGGGGGCGATCAGGCCGGGCGAGATCCTCGTGGCCACGAACGCGCTCGTGCCCTCCGCGTGGACCGGCACCACTCCAGGTACGCGACGAGATCCTGCGATCGCAGGGACGTCCCCGATTTGGGGCCGTAGGCCGTCTCGATGCGGAATCGCACATACGCGCGGTCGGGCCGAGGCAGGAACGGTGGGCGTCGCCACCATCGGGATGGACAGCCCCGCGCCAGCTGGCGCGCGGCGGTCGCCCACAGCCGGGGTCGGCGCAGAACCGCCCCGACGGCGTGGAACCAAACGCTCGGTTCCAGCGTCCCACTTCCGTCGAGGGCAGACGCGACAGGTGGGGTGACGGTGCCAAACGACGACGGGGCGTCCTCGGGGTGGGGTTCAGGCCCCAACGGAGGTGGTCTCGATGCGTTTGCGGCGCCGTCCGCGGGTCACGCCCCCGGACGGTAGCGTTCTTCCGGGAACGCGCCCGGGGGGCGGGCGTCACGCCCTCGAAACAGTGGGTCACGAACACGCGGCCGCGAGCTTGATCGCAACACCGGCGCCCCCGGGACGGAGGTCCGACGTGCATGGCGCACCCCGCGAGGATGCGTCCTTCAAGGACACGTTCGACGCGCTGGCCCGCCAGATCGAGCGGGTGCTGCGCGGGAAGCGGCGCGCCGTCCACCTTTCCCTCGTGTGCCTCTTCGCCGAGGGTCACCTCCTCATCGAAGACGTGCCGGGCGTCGGCAAGACCTCGCTCGCCAAGGCGATCGCCAACACGATCGGCGGTTCGTGGCGTCGCATCCAGTTCACGCCCGACCTGTTGCCGTCGGACGTGACCGGCGCCTCGGTCTGGGACCGCGGCCGCAACGACTTCGAGTTTCGGCCCGGCGGCGTCTTCGGGAACGTCGTGCTCGCCGACGAGATCAACCGCGCGTCGCCCAAGACGCAATCGTCGCTCCTCGAGGCGATGGAGGAGCGCCAGGTCACGGTCGACGGGCACACCTACCGACTCCCCACCCCGTTCATGGTCATCGCCACGCAGAACCCGGTCGAGCTCGAAGGCACGTACCCGCTGCCTGAAGCGCAGCTCGACCGCTTCCTCCTGCGGCTCCGTATCGGCTACCCCGACCGCGACGCCGAGCTCGCGATCCTCGACGCCCACGGCACCGACGAAGTCAACGCCGATGCGCTCGAACCGATCACCGACGCCGAGACGATCGCGGTCTGCGCGAAGGAACTCGCGAACGTGCACATGGCGGTGGAGCTGCAGGGCTACGTGGTCGACCTGGTCAATGCCACCCGCCATCACCGCGATCTCATGCTCGGTGTGAGCCCGCGCGGCGCGATCTCGCTCCAACGCGCGGCCCGGGCGCTGGCGGGCAGCGTGGGCCGGACCTACGCCGTCCCCGACGACATCAAGGCGCTCGCGCCGGCCGTGCTCGAACACCGATTGGTGTTGTCGCCCGAAGCGATGATGCGAGGCGTCAGCACCTCGGACGTGCTCACTTCGGTCCTCGAGAGCGTGCCGGTTCCGGCGACGCGCCGAGTCTGACGCCGGTGGCATCGTGCTGACCCGCCGCGGCTGGTCGTTGCTCGGGGCGTCCACCGGGCTGTACGTGGGGTCCCGCGTGCTCGGACTCGTGCAGCTCGTGGTGCTCGCCGCGTGCGGCCTGCTGCTGCTCGCGGCCGCCGCGATCTGGGTACGCCTGCACCCACTCGACCTCGTCGCGCGCCGACACCTCCGTGAGCGCTTGCAGGTTGGTGTGGACGGTCGCGTCGATCTCGAGCTCGCACCGGCGAGGGGTCGGCGCACTCCGACGATCAGCGTGTCGGACAGCTTTGACCGCGGTCGGCGATCGGCGCGCTTCCTCGTCTCACCACTCCACGCGGGCGAAGCGGCGCGAGCGGCGTACCGTATACCCACCGACCGGCGCGGCCGGTTCGAGCTGGGGCCGCTGCACGCGACCCTCGCGGACGCGTTCGGGCTCGCAAGCCGCACGCGCCGCGTCCTCGGAACCGAAGAAGTCATCGTCTACCCACGCGTGTTCGACATCGCACCGCTGCCCGAATCAGGCGGCGACGACCACGACCGTGACTTGCGACGCGCCCATGGTCGCCTCGATCCGGGTGGTGAGTTCTTGACGTTGCGCGACTACGAACCGGGCGACGATCTCCGCCGCGTTCACTGGCGATCGACGGCACGGCGCGACCGACTCATGGTTCGCCAGAACGAAGCGCGCCGACGGGCGCCGGTGCTCGTCATGCTCGACGTCCGACCGGCCGCCCACGACCGCGCCTCCTTCGAGCGTGCCGTCGAGGCGTGCGGATCGATCGTAACGGCGCTCGAACGCGCGGGGCGCCCGCACGAGGTCATCCTCTCGACCGGAGTGAGTGTCGGCACCCAAGGCCGCCGTCACCTCGCGAGCGTCATGGACGAGCTCGCAGTCGTGGAGTGCCACGGTCCGGATCGCATCGTTGCCGCGTCCACCCGGGTGCGTACCGCTGCCCTCGTCGCGATCATGGGTTGCGTCCACGACGACGACGGTGCGGCGTGCAGCGTGCTCCTGCGCAATGGCGGAACGATGACGGTCGTCGCGACTGCGGCCGACGACGTCACGATCATCAAGGCCCGGCGCGTACGCCCCGCCGTCGTTCGGTACGGGTCCGAACGGCCGCTCGCACAAGCGTGGAACCAGGCAGTACTCACATGGCAACGCAGCGCACGACTCCCCTCGTCGGCATCGCACGCGCGGGGCTGACCGTCGCCGTCGCACTCGGCCTGACGTCAGTCTTTCGCGACCGGGCGTGGCTCGTCGCGGCCGCCGTCGCCGCGGTCGCGCCCCACGCGGTCATCGCGGCCGGTGAGCGCCGTCGCTTCCGCGCGCTGGCGACATTCACACTTCTCATCGCAGGTGCCCTGGTCCTCACGATGTACGTCGTCGAGCCGCACACGCTGTCGAACGGTCTGCCGACCCGCGAGACATTCCGTCTTTACTTCGACGACTTGGCGCACGCACCCGAGATCCTGCGCAGCGCGGTCGTTCCGGTCGAGGCGCAGGGCGGTGCGCTGATGTTGGCGTTGCTTGCGTGTTGGGTCGCCGGCGCCGTTGCGGAATGGTCGGCCCGACGTCTCGACGCGTCGTTGGGCGCGCTGGGACCGAGCCTCGTACTGTTCGTCGCGGTCGCGGCTCTGGGTGACGGCTCGTGGGTCCCGGTCACGATGGGCTACGCGCTGGCGGCGTCGGGCTACCTGCTCGTGCTGCACCAGTCGGAGGCGACGGAGCGGCGCAGTTGGTTCCACGCGCCGCGCCCGCATCGTTCGCGCACGATGCCCGGCGGCGTCGCCGGGGGCATCGCGGTCGTGTGCGCCGCCGTCCTCCTCGGGCCGCTGCTCCCCGGCGCCCGCAGCAATGCCTGGTTCGACTACCGGTCCTTGGGCGAAGGTGACGGCGGCGGGATCCTGAAGGCAACGACACCGATCGTCAGCATCCAGGCGAAGCTGCTCAGCGACCCCGAACGCGAAGTGTTTCGAGTGCGGGTGGACGACGCGACCCAGACCTACTGGCGGGTGATCGCACTCGACGAATACAACGGCGAGCTCTGGACACTCCTCGACACCGGCAAGAACGCCGACGAGTTGCGGCCCGTGCGAGAGCCGGCCGAGCACACCGAACTCGTACAGGAGTACGAAATCCTCGAGTCCGACGCGCACTGGCTCCCCGCCGCGTACCAGCCCGAGCGCATCAGCCTCGACGACGCGCTCGTCGTTCCCGAGTCGTCCACGCTGTACCTCAAGCAAGACGAATCGATCCGCGACCTGCGCTACGAGGTCACGTCCGCTGTGCCCGTCGTCGACAAGGTGGAGCTGCGGGCCGCGGACACCGCCGTTGACGACAAGGCGCACGACCGCTACCTCGAGCTGCCCGACGAGTTCCCGACGCGCATCCGCGACACCGCCCAAGGGATCATCGACGAGGCCGGCGCGACAACTCCGTACGCGCAGGCCGAGGCGCTCCAAGGCTGGCTGAACGATCCGACGAAGGGCGGCTTCCGCTACAACCAAGAGGTCGCACGAAACCACGATCTCGACAACCTCGAACAGTTCCTGTTCGAACTGAAAGAGGGCTACTGCGAGCAGTTCGCGTCCGCGTTCGCGGCCATGGCTCGCTCGATCGGACTGCCGACTCGCATCGCGGTCGGCTACACCGCCGGCGACCCCATTGCCGAGGGCATGTGGAGCGTGAAGAACAAGCACGCGCACGCGTGGCCCGAGGTGTACTTCGCCGGCTACGGCTGGCTGCCGCTCGAACCGACGCCGGGTCGGTACGAGCCGGTGCTCGGGAACGGCAGCCCCGGCACGGGTCCGGCGCAGATCCCCGGCGAGGAGACCACCACGGGGTCGCCTGGCTCGATCGCGACCACGACGCCGACAACCATCGCCACGCCGCCCCCGACGCGCCCGGTCGAGGAGTCGACCGGCGCCCTGCAGTTGGGCCAGGAATCGAGAGAGAACGACGCGCCGGTACGGCGCTTCTTCGTCGGCATCGCCTACGTGGCGGCGACCGTCGCGGCACTGACGATGCTCGCGGTCGGCGCGCTCGCGACGTTGGTGTGGCGGCGCACGCGGCGACGTCGGCTGGCAGCCGATCCCCGCCAACGCGTCCTCGGCGCGTGGGCGCAAGCGCTCGACCATCTCGAGGAAGCCGGCATCGAACGGAAGCCGTCGGCGACCCCGGTCGAGTTCGCGCTGCGCCACGCCCCCGCGTACGGCGCGGGTGACGCGGGACCGCCGCTCATGGAACTGGCGCAGCTCCAAACCGAAGCGCTGTTCGCACGCGAAGCACCGTCGCCTGACGCGGCCGACACCGCGTGGGAGCACGTCGACACGATCGACTCCGCGCTCCGCCGGATGATCTCGCGGACGGTGCGCTGGCGGCGGCGACTCGACCCGCGACGGGTGCGAGAACCCGTCGACGTCTAACTGACCCCGCCACCGGTGGCGCGCAAGCGATCAACGAAGTCCTGGCGTTCCCGGTCGAACGCGTGCACTTCGGCCTCCACATCGGCGGCAAGTTGGTCGACCGCGATGAACAACGCGAGCTGACCGGCGCGCAGGGCGTCGAGGATCTGGCCGTCGTCGTGGCAGACCCACACCGCGGCACCGTCTGTGACGAGGCGCAGGCTCGCAAGGTCCTCGCCCGCCGCGCGGAGCGGACGGAGCGCAGCGCCGACGCGCTGCGACGGCAGTCCCGCGTCGAGCAACGAACGCACGACGCGCAACGCGACGAGATCGCGAAATTCGTAGCCGGGTTCTCCGCTCGGGTTGACAAGTCCCCGCCGGGCCCAGTGCCGCACCTGCGACGGTGTACACCCGGCGAGCCGCGCCGCCTGCGCCGCGGAGTACGGCATTCAGGAACTGTTGTCGTCGCGGCGGAAGCGGTCGCGCCACGCACGTCCGTGTTCGCCAAAGAACCCGCGTAACCCACCCCCGGCGCGCCAGCCGCCGGTGAGCGTCTCGAGCCCGGCGCGACCGAGCTTGCGGACGTTGCGCTCGATCACGAGCAAGCAGCCGAGCATCACCGCGCAGCCGATCGTGCCCACTACGAGGTTGTTCGCGAACGTCAGCACGGTCAGCACCAGCCCGAGGACGAACCCGATCGCCGCCCAGCGGATGACCCGCGCCGAATGCCGGTACAACGTGGTGCGCGAGACCTGCTCGACCAGATCGGGATCGGTCGCGTTGAGCTGCGCCTCGATCTCCCGGAGGATCTTCTGCTCTTCGTCGGAGAGCGGCATGTCTGGTCCTCGTTTGGTGCTGGTCGGGCCGAACGGAAACCGTGGTCGACGGGGCCCGCCGCCCATTCTCGCGCGGCTGGCACCGACCAACAACGCGTGCGGCCTCGTCGGCGGCCTCGTCGGCGGCTCGGTGGGCGCGGCTCCGGGTGATTTCGGTCGGGAGATTGATCGGCCGCAGACGCCGTCTCCGGAGATCACCCGGCCGACGGGCGCTACTGCCACGGTCGCGACAACCGCGAGCCATTCCTCGCCGACCGCCTGAAGTGAAGTCGCGGCCGAAGGCGCCGGGACACCCGGCTGACTCTGGACACCGGACCAGCCGAGGAGAGAGTTCAGCGTTGCCTCGGGTCGAGGAGCGTCGCCGGCCGCACTGCGCCGTCGCCGAATCGATCGCGGACGGCGTCGGCGGCGCGCTCGACCGCGGCCTGCCGCTGTCGGCGCTCGTTCGACTCGGCCACGCGGTCGTCGAGTGCGAGAACACCCTGCGCACCCGCGGCGGTGGTGTCGAGTTGCGAAGCGGCAACGCCGAGGAGACGCACGCCGCGCCCGACGTCGAACTCGTCGAGCAATTCGCGCGCGGTCGAGAGCAGCACCGCCGCGAGGTCGGTCGCGACTGGGAGCGTGCGCGCCCGCGTGCGCGTCTCGAAGTCGCCGCAGCGGAGGTTCAACTGCACCGTTCGGCCGGTGAGTCCGGCCCGACGCAGGCGGATCGCGACCCGGTCCGCGAGCCGAACGAGCTCGCGATCGCAGGCCGGCCGGCGACGCAGATCTTCTCCGAAGGTCTCCTCGGCGCCGACGGACTTCGCATTGCGCTCCGGCACAATCGGCCGCGGGTCGTCGTTGCGTGCGAGCGCGGCGAGGTGGTGTCCGGCCGCGGTTCCGAGCGCGGTCGTCAGCACCTCTTCGTTGAGCTGCGAGACGTCGCCAATGGTGTGCACCCCCATCCGCTCGAGCTTGGCGCGCGTCGCCGGACCAACGCCCCACAAGCGTGTGACGGGCAGCGGCGCGAGAAAGTCGACCTCGAAGCCGGGCTCGATGGCGAGGAGCCCGTCCGGCTTGGCCAGGTCGCTGGCGAGCTTGGCAAGGAACTTCGTCGTCGCGACCCCTACTGACGCGACGAGGCGAGCTTCGTCGCGGATGCGCGCGCGCACCAGCGTCGCGACCTGCCGACCCGTTCCGTGCCGGCGGCGGATGCCGGCGGCGTCGACGAATGCCTCGTCGACGGACAGCTGCTCTACCTCCGGTGTGAGCGAATGGAGGATGTCCATCACTTCGTGGCTCTTCTCGGCGTAGCGGTCGAAGCGCGTGGGCAGGTAGACGCCGTCGGGACACAGCGTGCGGGCGCGGCCGATCGGCATCGCGGAGTGCACGCCGAACTCGCGAGCCTCGTAGCTGGCTGCGCAGACGACGCCGCGGCGCCCGATCCCGCCGACGATCACGGCCTGCCCGCGCAGGGTGGGGTCATCGAGCTGTTCGACCGACGCGTAGAACGCGTCGAGATCGACGTGCAGCACGTGCGCGTCGCGCGGAGACCCGGCCATTACCCCGCCGCCGTGACGCGCATCACGCGCAGCGATTTGCGATCCGTACCCAGCACGTCGTACGCGAATCCGCGGCCGCTGCGTGGCGCCCACCGCTCGGCAAGCCACGACATCAGCGGCTCGCGAACCCACTGCGCGCACGACGCGAGCCGGTCCTCGCACTCGCCCGCGGGGACGAACGCGGCCTCGACGACGATGCCGTCAGGGTCGCAGACGCGCAGATCACCCTCGAACGCGACTGCGAGGTGCACCTCGCAGCGCATGCGCCAGTCCATGTCGGGCGCGATCGCCGTCACTTCGTAGAGCGGGCCGCTCCACTCGTACACGCGCAGCCCGGTTTCCTCTTCGACCTCGCGGGTCAAGCCGGCGAGGAGCGACGAGTCTTCGGCGTCGATGACGCCACCGGGAGTACTCCAATCCTCGAAGCCGCCGCGACGGACGTTGCGCACGAGCAGCACACCCGCCGGCGTCTCGACCAGGCCGCTGGCCACTGTCCACTCGCGCACGAGCTGAGTCTTCCAGACCGCCACGACAGCTCTCCGGCCGGTACGATCCGCGCATGCAATCCGAGGCGTCGGACCATCCCAACGCGCCGAAACGTGTCCACCTTGCGCTCGCGTTCCTCGCCATCGTGAGCGCCGGGCTGCTCGGCGGCGCCATCGGATGGGGCATCGTCGACACCACCTGTCACGAAGCGCCGACGACGGCCGACGCACTCCTCTCGGATTTCCCGGGTTACGAGGTCGACACGGATTCGTGCGACACCGTGCTGATCGCCGGCGCGCTCGCAGGATCGATCCCGGCGGCAGTCGGGGCGGGGATCGTCGCGATGCTCATGCTGCGCGCCCACTCGGAGTGGAAGACCCACCCGCCGGGGCGCGCCGGCATGCGCGACCACACCGCTCAACCGAGAACGATCCGGCGAAACCCCTCCGCGTAAGGGGTGCCGGCGCTGCGCCCCGCCGCTTCGGCGCTCTCACGCAGGAACTCGCGGAACCACTCACCGGTTTCGACGAGCTGGCTGCGGTGACAGAAGAGCGCTTCGATTTTCTTGTCGAGCGTCTTGGTCACGTCGACCCACACGTTCGGCTCGAATGTTCCCGAGAGGTACACGGCGCGCGGTTGGTGGACATCCAGGCCTTCGGCCCGCAGCTCGGGGAAGTAATGCGGGTTGCCGGCGGCGGGCGAGCACGCGTCGAGCGTCGCCCAGCCGGTCACACGGTGGTCACGGTGGTTGACGTAACCGTCACCGAAGAACACCGACGTCGGATCGGGACAGCACACGACATCTGGGCGCAACCGGCGGATGTAGCGCACGAGGTCGGCACGCAACGTGCGGTCGTCGGGGAGTTCCCCGTCGGGATGGTCGAGGTGGTGGGTCGCGGTGAGGCCAAGCACGGCGGCCGCCGCTTCCGCCTCCGCGACGCGCGTACGAGCGAGCTCCTCGGTGTCGGCGTCGGGATCGTTCGTACCCTTGTCGCCGCGCGTCGTCACCAGCACGTGAACCTGGGCGCCGGCGTTCGCCCAGAAGCCCAGGGTTCCTCCCGCGGCGATCTCCGGATCGTCCGGATGCGCGTAGATCGCGAGCACGCACTCGGGAACGTCGGAGTTCATCACGCCCGATTGTACGAGGCGTTACTTGACCGGTCGGATCAGACCTTCTTGGATCACCGTGACGACGAGCGCGCCGTCGCGCCGGTAGATGAACCCTTCGGCGAGGCCGCGCCCGCCCTGGGCGGATGGGCTCTTTTGGTGGTAGAGCATCCATTCGTCGGCGCGAAACGGCCGGTGGAACCACATCGCATGGTCGAGGCTCGCGATCATGTACCGGTCGTCGTCCCACGATCGCGCGTGCGCCATCGTCGCGGTATCGAGCAGCGTCAGATCGGATGCGTACGCGACCACGCAATTGTGGAGTAGCGGGTCGTCGGGGAGGTCGCCGTTGGCGCGGAACCACACGAGTTGCTCGGGTTCTCGGGTGCCGGGCTCAGGATCGAGCCATCGGGGCAGGGACGCCGATCGCGTCTCGATCGGCCGTTCCCGGCGCATCCACTCGAGCACCGGCTCAGGGAACCGGCCCTCGTGGCCGGCGAGGCGCTCCGCGAGCGTCGGCAGCGAATCGGGATCGGGCGCGTCCGGCATTGGGTATTGGTGCTCGGGTCCAGGCTCGGGTGCGTGGAACGACGACGACAGATTGAAGATCGCGCGCCCGTGCTGGATCGCGACCACACGGCGCGTCGTAAAGCTGCGACCGTCGCGGATCCGGTCGACTTCGTAGATGATCGGTACCTTCGGATCACCGGGCCGCAGGAAGTACGCGTGCAGCGAGTGCACGTCACCGCGGCTGACGGTGCGTCCCGCCGCAATCAACGCCTGACCCGCGACCTGGCCGCCGAATACCCGTTGGCGGTTCTCGTCGGGCGAAAGCCCGCGGAACAAGTTGACCTCGAGCTGCTCGAGTTGCAAGAGCGAGATCAGCTCGTCGAGCGCGGTGCCCATCGCGCGGCAGCCTAGCGAGGCGAATGTGATCGCCGTCAGCCGAAAAACACGGCCGCGTGGTCGTACAGCATGGGGTCGACGGTCTTGAGTTTCTCGACACCGTGCTCGATCGGTACCCGCACGACGTCGGTGCCGCGCAATGCCACCATGACGCCATAGTCGCCTTCGTGCACGGCGTCGATCGCCACAATACCGAAGCGCGTCGCGATGACACGGTCGAACGCGGTCGGGCTGCCGCCGCGCAGGACGTGCCCGAGATTCGTCACTCGCGCTTCGTATCCGGTCCGGCGCTCGAGCTCATCGGAGAGCCGGTTGCCGATGCCGCCGAGGCGCACGTGACCGAAGTCGTCTTGCTCTCCGGAATGGAGCTCCATCGTGCCCGTGACCGGGAGCGCTCCTTCGGCGACTACGACGATCGAGAAGCTCGCGCCGCGCTGGTGGCGATGCGTGATGCGATCGCAGACTTCGTCGATGTCGAACGGTTCCTCCGGTATCAAGATGATGTCCGCGCCGCCGGCGAGGCCTGCGTACGTCGCGATCCAACCCGCGTGGCGGCCCATGACCTCGACGACCATCACGCGGTCGTGACTTTCGGCTGTCGTGTGCAGCCGGTCGATCGCGTCGGTCGCGACCTGGACTGCGGTGTGGAACCCGAACGTGAAGTCAGTCGCCGACAAGTCGTTGTCAATCGTCTTCGGCACACCGACGATCTGGACACCGTCGGTCGTGAGCTTGTGCGCAACACCCAGCGTGTCCTCGCCGCCGATGGCGATCAGCGCCTGCACGCGGTCGCGCATCAACGTGTTCTTCACGCGGCCCGGCCCGTCCTCGGACTTATAGGGGTTGGTGCGGGAAGTCCCGAGAATCGTGCCGCCGCGCGGCAACAGCCCGCGGGTCGAGCCGACGCTGAGGTCGATCGACTCGCCGCTCATCACGCCCCGCCAACCGTGGCGGTAGCCAATGATGTTGTGGCCGTATTGGCCTTCACCCTTGCGAACGATCGCTCGGATGACCGCGTTGAGGCCGGGGCAGTCACCGCCGCCGGTCAGGATGCCGATTCGCATCGCCCCTCCTCACGTGGGTTGCGCTGACATATTGTCCCCGCCATCCGTCACCCGATGGGCGCCGGATCGCGACGATTCCGAGAATTCCTTCGATAGAGACGCCCATGCTCGACCATCCGGACTCGGAGCCACGTGATCTTTTCGGCACGTCCGGCCCTACCCGCAGGTTGCGAGACTTGACGCGGGCTCGCCTCGAACCCGGCGAGGAGGTGCTCGCGTGGACGCGGGTCTGGATCTCGCGCGATCGCCGCGCCGGAACCGTGCTCGCGGCCCGCCTCCCGTGCTTTGCGGTGCTGACGAACCGGCGTGTCCTCGCCTGGACCACGGGCTTTTTCAGCCGCCGCCCGCGCCGCCAGGTGATCGCCGACCGTCTCGATGACCTCAGGGTCGAGGCCATCGGACCGAAACAGCCGCGCTCTCGGCTACGAGTCCGCGCCTTCGCGCTCAGGGCGCTGCGGTTCGATTTCGGACACAGCGACCGCAGCGAGCGGTTCGCGGCTGGGCTGTGCGAGCAGGTCGAGGACCGCCGCCGTGGTCCGGTGCCGCCGATGGCCCTCGGGCAATCGCGACCGGACGAACCCAAGGAGATGCCGTGGCGGCCGTGATCGCGATCGACGCCGGCACCACCGGGGTACGCGCGTTCGCGGTCGACGGCGCGGGGCAGCCGCTGTGCCTCGCGTACGGCGAGTTCCCGCAGCACTTCCCGCGGCCGGGCTGGGTGGAGCACGACGCCGACGACATCTGGGCGGTGACGCAGGCGACCCTGGCCGAGGTCGGCGACCAACTTTCCGCACGGGGCGAGGTCGTCGTCGCGATCGGAATCACCAACCAGCGCGAGACGACGGTGGTGTGGGATCGCACGACGGGAAGGCCCCGGGCCCGTGCGATCGTTTGGCAGGACCGCCGTACCGCCGAGCGCTGCGATGTGCTGCGCGCGCGCGGGAACGAGCCGATGATCCGCGCCCGGACCGGGCTCGTGCTCGATCCGTACTTCTCGGCGACCAAGCTCGCGTGGCTGGTGCACGAGGGCGGCGTCGCCGCCGATGCCAACCTCGCGTTCGGCACGGTCGACACGTGGCTGCTGTGGCACCTCACAGGTGGTCCCGACGGCGGCGTGCACGCCACCGACCCGTCGAACGCAAGCCGGACGATGCTGTTCGACATCGCCGCGCTCGACTGGTCGGACCAGCTCTGCTCGCTGTTCGATGTGCCGCGCGCGTGCCTCCCGAAGATCGGCCCTTCGAGCGGCCGCTTCGGCATGACCCGCGCCGACTGCGCGGCGGGACTGACCGTGCCCATCAGTGGCGTCGCCGGCGACCAGCAGGCCGCGCTGTTCGGCCAAGCGTGCGTCGAACCGGGCATGACGAAGAACACGTACGGCACCGGATCGTTCGTGCTCACCAACGTCGGCCCGAAGCTGCCGGAACCGGTCGAGGGGTTGTTGACAACCGTCGCCTGGTCTATTGCGGGAGAAACGTCGTACGCGATGGAAGGCGCCATCTTCGTGACCGGCGCCGCCATCCAGTGGCTGCGCGACGGGCTCGAGATCATTGCCGACGCGGCGGAAACCGGCCCGCTGGCAGCATCGGTTCCGGACAGCGGCGGCGTGTATGTCGTGCCTGCCTTCACCGGGCTCGGATCACCGTGGTGGGACGCGTACGCGCGCGGCACCATCGTCGGGATCACCCGCGGCACGACCCGTGCCCACCTCGCGCGCGCGGTCGTCGAGGCAATGGCGTACCAGACCGCCGACGTGCTCGACGCCACTGCTGCTGCCAGCGGCACGCCGCCCGCCGAACTCCGTGTCGACGGCGGCGCGTCGGTCATGGACGTGCTGTGCCAGTTCCAGGCCGACATCCTCGACGTGCCCGTGCGTCGCGCGGCCGTGCAGGAGACCACAGCGCTCGGCGCCGCGTTCCTCGCGGGCCTGGCCGAAGACGTGTGGGACTCCCCTGCCACCGTCAACGCAACGTGGCAAGCCGACGCGTCCTTCGGCCCCGCGATGGACTCCGACGTGCGAGATCGCCTCCGCAACGACTGGCGACGCGCCGTCGATCGGTCACGCAACTGGGTACGGGCCTAAGAGGCGACGCTCGCGGGTGTGCGCGCGTCCTCGAACGTCGCGATGTGCGCGGTCTCGGTCGGAATGTCTTCGGCTTTCTTCGTCATGTACGTGTCGACGTACTCGTAGCCGCTGAGCTGACAGATCTCGTACATCACCTCGTCGGTCAGCTCGCGCAGCACCATCCGGTCGTGCTCCCGATCGTCGTAGCGCGCGGGGTCGATCGGTTCGCCGAAGCGGATCGCGACGTGCTTGAACAGGCGCGGCAGTCGCTTGTCGACCGGTTGCACCTCGTCGGTGCCGACGAGGCCGACTGGTACGACCGGCGCGCCACTACGCAACGCGAGCCGCGCGACGCCGGTGTGGCCGCGGTGCAGATAACCGTCGCGGGTCCGCGTGCCTTCGGGATAGATGGCGAAGACGCCCCCGTCCCGCAATACATCCATCGCCGATTCGAGCGCTCGTTCGCTCGCACTCCCACCTTCGCGCCGGATCGGGATCTGGCCGACGCCACGGAAGAACCATGCGGTCTTGGGATCGTCGAAGTAGTCGGCCTTCGCCACGAACGTGACGCGGCGGCGCAACACGAGCGGCAGGAAGATCGAATCGAGGAAGGAACGGTGGTTGGCGGCCAGGATGACCGGGCCGCGGCGCAGGATGTGCTCGCGACCCTCGACCTTGATGCGGTAGCCGCCGCGCAGGATCGGCGTCAGGACGCCCTTGATGATCCAATAGAGCACGCGGGCACCTCCCCCGCGTCAGAGGCTACGCACGCCGGCTACGCGGCGCGCTCGAGGGCGGCGCGCCTCGCTGCCAGCCGCGCGCCGAGCGCGTCGATCGCGACGAGCGTGCGCTCGAGTTCCTCGGTCTCCCGGCGGGCATTGTGGATCGCCCGCCCCTGCCCGAACTCGAACAGGATGCGCACCAACAGGCGGGACATTGCTCACCTCCGGGATCGCGTTCGCAGCCGGGGCCATGTTCTGCCTCGCGTGTGGCCGCCACGTTCCGCCAACGTCACCGTTGTTCGAACAGGTCGTGACGCTTGGATGACCGGGCGGATTGCACCGAGAATGTTGACCGGATGGTCAAGTCGGCGACTAGCGTGGCGCCCTATGCGTCGACGGCTCACCCAGCGCGGCAAGGACCGGCGTGATCAGCTGCTCTCGTGCGCGGCCCGCCTGTTCGCCGAACGGGGCTATCACCCGACCTCGGTCTCCGACATCGTCGAGGACCTCGGCGTCGGCAAGGGCGTCTTCTACTGGTACTTCTCGTCCAAGGAAGAGCTGCTCGCGGAGCTGCTCAAGGCGTCGAACCACGACCTGCGCAAGCGCCAGCAGCAAGCAATCGGCGACGAGCCCGATCCGGTGCGCCGCATCGAGGTCGGCATCCGCGCGTCGCTGCTGTGGTTCCACGAGCACCGCGACTACTTCGCGATCTTGCAGTTCGCCGCCACCGACGAGACGTTCGCGCCGGTGCTCGCACGCAACCGCGAGGTGAGCGTCGCCGACACGATCCGGCATTTGAAGGACGGCATCGTCGAAGGCCGCATCGCCGACCAAGACCCGGAGATGCTCGCCCACGCCATCCATGGCGTCGTGTCCGAGCTCACGCGCCGATGTCTCCTCGACGGCACCATCCCGGTCGAACAGGTCGCCGACCTCGCCGTCTCGTTCTGCCTCGACGGTCTCGTCCGCTAGCGCGGCTGTGGCGGGTCGCACCGACTCTGTTTGGTCGCGCGCCGGGGTCATTGCAACGACCGGTTGACCCCGCCAACGGTTGCTGACCAAACTCGCTCAGCCGAGTTTCTCGAGGCCCTTCTTGATCTGGCGGACGGCCTGGGCGATGCGCTGGTCGTTCTCGACGAGCGCGAACCGCACGAATCCTTCGCCGCCGGGACCGAACCCGGAGCCGGGTGAGAGCGCGACCTTGGCCTCCTGCACGCACATGATCGTGAATTCGAGGCTCGTCATCTCGGCGTAGGGCTCGGGAATGCGCGCCCACACGAACATCGTGCCTTTGGGTTTCTCGATCTGCCAGCCGATGCGCGCCAAGCCGTCGACGAGCGTGTCGCGGCGGGAACGATAGATCGCGTTGACTTCCTTCGGGTGGTCGGGCGCGTCGTTCATCGCGACCGTCGCCGCGATCTGGATGGGCTGGAACGACCCGTAGTCGAGATACGACTTCAACCTCGCGAGCGCAGCCACGATCTCGGCATTGCCGACGAGGAAGCCCATCCGCCAGCCTGCCATCGAGAACGACTTCGTCAGCGTGTACAGCTCGACCGCGCATTCCTTCGCGCCAGGCACCTGCAAGATCGACGGCGGCGCGTAGCCGTCGAAGCCGAGGTCGGCATACGCGAAGTCGTGCACGACGACGATCTCGCGGTCGCGGGCGAACTCGACGAGCTGCTCCATGAACGCGTAGTCGACGCATGCCGTCGTCGGATTGTGCGGGAACGACGTGACGATCACGCGCGGACGCGGCCACGCCTGCTCGTACGCGGCGTGCAGGTTCGCGAAGAAGTCTTGATCGGGGCCCATGCGCACGTAGTGCACACCCGCGCCGGCCAGGATCGGCCCCCAGATGTGGATCGGGTATGACGGACTCGGCACGAGCGCGGTGTCGCCGGGGCCGACGAGCGTCAGCATCAGATGCGAGAAGCCCTCCTTGGCGCCGATCGTCGAACAGATCTCGGTTTCGAAGTCGAGCGTCACGCCGAACGTGCGCTCGTAGAGGTCGGCGACCGCGAGCCGGAGCTTCGGAATGCCCTTGCTCGTCGAGTAGCGGTGGTTGCGCGGGTTGCGCACCGCCTCTGCCAGCTTTTCGACTGCGACGGGCGGCGACGGCAGATCGGGGTTCCCGAACGCGAGGTCGACGACGTCTTCGCCGGCCCGACGGAGCTGCATCTTGAGTGCGTCGATCTGCGCGAACGCGTACGGCGGCAGCGCGTTGATGCGTCTGAAATCCATTGAGGCCAGGTTACGTGACTCGCCGCCGACGCCGTGGACCACTTTTAGGAATCACTCGACGACTCCGTGACAAAGTTGCGCCACCGTTCGACGTCGGGGGGCTGGTGCTCACGGGCAAACTGTTCATTCGTCAGCATGAGGCACGTGCGGACGATGCCGACCCGATCGAACCCCGGCGGCTCACCGCATCGAGTGACGGGCGGCGATTCGGCCTCCCACAGCTTTGCGACTCGGAGTGCACGATCGAGCAGTCCGTCCAACTGCGCGATCGTCGCGATGCCGCACTCTTTCAGCTCGTCGACAAGGGTCCGGATATCACCTTGCGCAGGCGCCACACGCGATGGAAACGTCCGCTCGATGAACGGGTGCAGCGTGAAGAAGGTGATCTCTTCGCTCACGGTCCACCTCTGTCGCGCGCGGCTGCGTACCGCGATCCAGGGTACCGGGCGAGTTCGCTGCCCCCGGTAGCTTTCGGATGTGCCCTCACCGAAAGCGGTGCTGCTCGATGTCGGCGGCATTTTCTTCTTGCCGGATCACGACCGTATCCGCGGCGCGTTCGCGCGCGCAGGTGCCACGGCGTTCCGCGACGACCTCGATCGCGCGCACTACCACGGCGCCGCGCAACTCACCGTCGAGACCCTGGATGAGATCGAGTGGCCGAAGTATTGGGGCCGCTACATGGACGCGTTCGTGACCGCGTGCAAGATCCCCGACGAGCTGCGCGCCGATGTACGAGGCCATCTCGACAGCGAGTTCGCCGACGCGGCGTTGTGGCTGCGCATCGCGCCCGGTTGCGTCCACGGGCTGCGCGCGCTTGAGGCAACGGGTGTGCGGCTCGGCGTCGTGTCGAACGCCGACGGGCTCATCGGCTCGCGCTTACGGGAGTACGAGGTGCTCCAGGTCGGGCCCGGGGTCGGTGTCGAGGTCGAATGTGTGATCGACAGCGGTGAAGTCGGTGTTTCGAAGCCTGATCCTCGCATCTTCAGGCTCGCGTTGGACGCGGTTGGCGCCGAGCCCCAGGACGCGTGGTACGTCGGCGACATGCCAGGCTTCGACGTCGCCGGCGCTCGCGCCGCCGGAATACGACCATTCGTCATGGACCCGTATCGGCTACATCTCAACGCCGACTACGACCGGGTCGGATCGCTCGCCGAGCTGGCGGAGCTCGTCGAGGGCTGACGTCGATCAGTCGCCGGCGGCGGCCGTTGGCATTTCGTACGGCTCCGCGTAGAACTGGCTGTACCACCTGCGGAACTTCATGATCGGGCCGTCGGTGTCCGCGAGCGCGGGCGTCGGGAGGAACGTCTTGTGCTCCCAGATCGGCCGGTCCTCGTTGATCTGCTTGTTGATTTCCCGGACGAACGCGTCGGCGACTGTCGACGTGAGCTTGGCGTCGTCGAAATTCCGGACGACGAAATTGAAGCGCACCTGCGTCTTCTCGTCATCGATCGGGGTCGTCGTCGCGATGTTGATCGCGTCGACGATGCCGCTGAACCACACCTTCGAGAACCCCGGGCCGTAGTTGAAGACGTCGATGCGACCTTCGGTGACGCCGCGCGGCGTCACATACTTCTGCTTCGACAGCATCGTCGAGCACGGCCCGTCGGCGTCGTAGGACTCGAGCTCGGCGACCTCGTCGGTGCCGTGCACGTAGCGGAAATGGGCGGGGTCCGCGCCGTTCTCGGACATCTCCTGCGGCACGGTGTGGATGATGTACGACGACGTGTAGAAGTCGCTCCAGCCGGCGTCGCCGATCTCGTCGATCACGGGGATCTCCCACTGCGGTGCTGCGTCGTGCGGGTGGTACCAGGCCAGCACGAAGCCGTTGCGCACGATCGTCGGGTACGTGCGCAGCTTCGCCTTCTTGTTTGCGCGCTGGCTGTAGGGGATGTTCGTGCACGCGCCGGTGCCGTCGTAGCGCCAGCCGTGGAACGGGCACTGCAGGTCGTTGGCTTCGACACTGCCGCCGACGCCGAGGTGCGCACCGAGGTGCGGACAGAACGCGTCCTGCAAGTGAAACTCCCCCGCGTCGTCGCGCCACAACACGAGCTCACGGCCGAAGTAGTGCAGCGCGGTGACGTCGCCCGGTGCCAGATCGCCGGGGAACGCGACTTGGAACCAGCCGAACGGGATCGGGAACGGGAACCGGCGGGCCATACGTGGGATTTTAGAACAGGTTCTATTCCTGGGCAACGTCCGAAGCGTCCGTCAGAAGAAGGTGGCTTTGATGGCAGTTCCTCGGCCCACGACCGAGCAAATGACGTTTGATGGCAATTCGCGAGTCGGGCGCGCCGACGATACGGTGCGCGGCGTGGCCGACGAGAGAGTGCAGCTCGCGATCGACGGGCCGATCGCGACGATCACCAACGTCAACCCCGACAAGCACAACGCGTTCGACGACGCCATGGACGCCCGCCTGTTCGAGATCCTGGCCGAGCTGAAGCGCCAGCCCGACGTAGGGGCGGTGATCTGGCGAGGCGAAGGGAAGTCCTTCTCCTCTGGTCGGGACGTCGCGGCCATCGGCACCCTGCAAGTCGAGCTGTCGCACCACGAACTGATGCGGCGCGGCCACCGAGGCATCCAGCAGCTCTGGGATCTCGACGCGCCCGTCATCGTGGCGTGCAAGGGCTGGGTGATGGGCGGATCGTTCCAACGCGCGCTGCTGTGCGACATGCGGGTCGCAGCCGAGGGCACGCGCTTTCGGCTCCCCGAGACGACCTACGGCGTGATTCCGGATACGGGCGGAGTGGCAGTGCTCTACGAGATGGCCGGCCACGGCGTCGTGAGCGACATGGTGTTGACAGGCCGCGTGTTGTCGGCGGACGAGGCGCTCGCGCACGGCATCGTCAGCCGCGTCGTGCCCGAGGCCGAGCTCGACGCGACCGCCCGCGAGATGGCCGAGCAGATCGCCAGTGCGCCGGCTGTCGCCATCAAGATGGCGCGCGAGGTGATTCGACACCTCGCGCAACCCCAAATCCGCGCGTCGATGGCCGACGAGATGATCTTCCAGACGTTCATCAACCGCAGCGACGACATGGCCGAACTGCGCGCCGCACGCGCGGAGAACCGCACCGCGAAGTACACCGGGAGCTGAACGTGGCCGAACTCATCGGACTACCGTCGCCACCCCCCGTTGGCGCAGCCGCGCTCCCGCTCGGCATCTACGACCGCGAGTGCGTCTTCGTCACTGGTGGCGGCACCGGTCTCGGCAAGGCAATCGCGACCGAGTTCGCACGGCTCGGCGCCGCCGTCGTCATCGCCAGCCGCAAAGAAGCACACCTCGAGGCCGGCCGGGCCGCGCTCGCCATGCTCGGCGGACCAGTACTGGCCGTGACGTGCGACATCCGCGAACCCGAATCGATCGTCGCCGCGTTCGACGCCGCCGAGCGCGAGTTCGGCCTCCCCGGAGTGTTGGTGAACAACGCGGCCGCGAACTTCCCGGTACCGGCGGAGGACATGTCGCCGAACGCCTGGCGCACGGTCGTCGACATCACGCTGAACGGGACCTTCTTCTGCGCGCGCGAGTTCGGGCGCCGCCACCTTCTCGCCGGGACACCCGGATCGATCATCAACGTCGGCGCGTCCTACGCGTGGACCGGCGGTCCCGGATTCGCGCATTCTGCCGCGGCAAAAGCAGGCGTGAAGAACATGACCGAGTCGCTCGCGGTCGAGTGGGGGCCGTACGGCATCCAGGTCAACGGGCTCGTTCCCGGTCTGTTCCCGCACGAGGACATGACCGCGGACATCCGCTCGAACATCGATCGCACGGCCGCCTTGGACCCGTGCCAACCCGCACTGCGCGTCGGCCAGCGCCAAGAGCTCGGCTGGGCGGCGACGTTCCTCGCGTCACCGTACGCGCGCTTCATCTCCGGCCACACGCTCGTCGTCGACGGCGCGAACTGGCAACGGCGCACGCTGACGAACCCGCCGGTCGTGACCGTGCGCGAGCAGATGGGCAGGCCTCCGTTCGGAGACGACGCGTGAGCGCGCTCGACATCTACGACCCTGACATCTATCTCGACGGACCACCGCACGACGTGTTCGCCGAGTTGCGGCGTACGCAGCCGGTGTTCTTCCAGGAGATGACGGGTGAGCCCGGCTACTGGGCGGTGCTGCGTCATGCCGACGTGACCCACGTCGCCAAGGAACCGAACCTGTTCTCCGCGTACGAAGCCGGCGTCATGCTCGAGAACCTCGCACCGGAGGCGCTCGACGGCATGCGCAACATGCTGCTCGCCATGGACCCGCCCCGCCACCTCGACTACCGCCGGCCGCTGCTCCCGACGTTCAAAGCGCGCGTCATCGCGCAGATGGAGGATCGCATCCGCGGGATCTGCCGGCGGATCATGACCGATGCCGCGGAGAAGCGCGACGTCGAGTTCGTGCACGACGTCACCGCGCCGTTGCCGACACAGGTGATCGGCGAACTGATGGGACTACCGCGCGACGACTGGGATGCGATTCACGCGATGGCGGAGCGCATGACACGGGGACAAGACCCCGACACGGTCGACCCGGCCGACGCCGCCACCGAAGTCGGCGGCGCCACGCTCGACATGGTCGTCTACGGAATGGAGCTCGCCCAGCGGCGGCGCGCAGAAGAACCACGCGAGGACGTCACGTCGCTCATCCTCGGGACCGAATTCGGCGGCGAACCGATGAACGACGTCGACTTCGGCAGCTTCTTCGTGCAGCTCGTCACCGCGGGAAACGACACGACGCAGGGCATGCTGTCGAACGGTCTCTACGCACTGCTCCAGCATCCGGACGAGCTCGCGAAACTGCGGGCCGATCCCTCGCTGACCGCGAGCGCAGTCGAAGAGATCCTCCGATACGAAGGTCCATTGCACTACTTCCGGCGCACGGCCACGGCCGACACCGTCCTCCACGATGTCGACATCAACGCCGGCGACAAGGTCGCCATGATCTACACGTCGGCGAACCGCGACGAGGCCGTCTTCGATGACCCGAACCTGTTCGACATCGCCCGCACGCCGAACCCCCACCTTTCGTTCGGCATTGCCGAGCACTTCTGCCTCGGCGTGCACATCGCGCGCTTAGAAGGGCGGGTGTTCTTCGAGGAACTGCTCGCAACGTTCCCGACGATCGAGCTGACCGGCGAGCCCCGCCGCACGCGCTCCAATCTCAACAACGGCTTCAAGGCCCTGCCCGTCCGCCTCTCGATGCGCTGAGTGCTAGTGCGGGACGAGGCCGCCGTCGACGAGGAGCACCTCGCCGGTCATGAAGCTCGATGCGTCGGACGCGAGGAACAACACCGGACCGACCATCTCGTCGGGCGCGGCGGCGCGACCGAGATGACTGGCGGCGGCCATCGCCCGCTGCACCTCGGGCGGATTGGCACGCACCATGTCGGTGTCGACAATGCCGGGTGCGAGGGCGTTGACGCGCAAGGCCCTCTCGATTTCAGCGCACGCCTCGGGCTTGCGACTCGCCACGACAACCTTGGCGCCCGCGTGCACGAATCCCTCTGCGACGGCGCGGCCGATGCCGCGCGTCCCGCCCGTCACGATGGCGACGCGTCCGGTCAGGTCGAACAACGAATCCAGCTTCGCACCGTCCATGTCGGCAAGTTACGTTACGCAGATGGGGACGATCGCGTTGACGGGCGCCGCGGGCGGTATCGGCCAGGCGACGCGCACCCGACTCGAGAAGGACGGGCACCGCGTGATCGGCGTCGACCTGTGCGATGCCGAAGTGATCGCGGACCTGTCGAACCCGACCGGACGTCTGGCGATGATCGATGGAGTCACGCGCGAATCGGCCGGCGCGCTCGACGGCGTCATCGCCGGCGCAGGCGTGATGGACGAAGCGCTGGCCGTCCCCGTCAACTACTTCGGCGCGGTCGCGACGCTGGAAGGGTTGCGACCGCTGCTGGCGCGCGGCACCGGCGCCAGCGCCGTCGCGATCAGCTCGAACTCGACCACCGTCATGCCCGGACTCCCGGCCGCGGCTGTCGACGCGTGCTTGGCGGGCGACGAGGCCGCCGCGATCAACCTCGCTCCCACCGGCTACGGCGCCGCGTACGCGGTCGCGAAGCTCGCGCTCGCGCGCTGGGTCCGACGCAATGCGGTCACCGCGGATTGGATCGGTGCAGGAATTCGGTTGAACGCGATCAGCCCAGGGCTGATCGAGACGCCGATGACCAAGGAGTCGCTCGACTTCATTTTCGGAATTCCCGACATCTTCCCGATCCCCATGAAGCGGGCGGGGAGACCCGAAGAGATCGCGGCGCTGCTCGCGTTCTTGTGCTCGCCAGAGTCGAGCTTCTTCTGCGGTTCGGTGCTGTTCGTCGACGGCGGCACCGACGCCGCCGTTCGCCCGGACGACTGGCCCGCGGCACGGTAGCGTCGCCGCGAGGTATGGCCGACGACCCCATAGACATCGCCACACCCTGGCGCCGCGACACTGCGGAAGTCGCGCCCCGGCTGGCGGCGTGGGTGCACGAGCGGATCGGTCCCGACGCCAAGCTGGGCGAGCTGTCCGAGCCCGGCAACGGCATGTCGAGCGAGACGATCCTGTTCGACGTGCACGACAACGGCACGACCGTGCAATACGTCGCGCGCCTGGCCCCGACCCCCGACGTCTACCCGGTATTCCAGGACTACGACCTCATGGCGCAAAAGCAGTGCATGGACATGGTGCGCGCCCACACCACGGTCCCCGCACCCGAAGTGCCGTTCGCCGAAGAGGATCCGAGTTGGCTCGGCTCGCCGTTCATCGTCATGCGGCGCATCGACGGTGTCCCCCCGCTCGACGTGCCGCCCTACGTGTTCGGCGGCTGGTTGTTCGACGCGTCACGCGAAGAGCAGACTCGGGTCGAGCACAACGCGATCCACGTCCTCACCCGCTTGCACGAGATCACGCCCGCTTCGCACGACCTCACGTTCTTGTTACGACCAGACTTCGGCGCGTCTGCGGTCGACCAGCAGCTCGGCGGTCAGCGCGCCTACTACGAGTGGGCACGCGACGGCGTCGCATATCCGCTGATCGACAGCACGTTCGCCTGGCTCGAAGACCGCAAACCCGACGGTCTCACTGCGGTGTTCAACTGGGGCGACGCCCGCATCGGCAACATGCTGTGGCGCGACTTCGCGCCGGTGGCGGTGCTCGACTGGGAAATGGCAACCGTCGGGCCGAAGGAGGTCGACCTGGCGTGGATGATCTTCCTCCACCGGTTCTTCCAGGATCTCGCCGAGCGGTTCGCAATGCCGGGGCTTCCCGACTTCATGCGACGCGACGTCCTCGTCGCCAAGTACGAGGAGTTGTCCGGCCAGTCGGTCGAGCATCTCGAGTGGTTCGAGGTCTACGCGGCGCTGCGCTTCGCGATCGTCTCGGTGCGCACCAGCACTCGCGGCATCGCATACGGCTCGATGGACCCGCCCGCCGACGTCGACGACCTCATCATGTTCCGCGGCCTCGTCGAGCAGATGCTCGCCGGCACCTACTGGCGCTGACCCACGCGGTTCACTCGAAACGGTCGTGCGCTCGGAGCCATTGCGCGACGAGCCACCAGCTCGCGAGGCCGTGGTCGCACCAGGCGTCGGGCGCGACGATGCAATCGTCGGGGCAACGGCAGACACCGTCGGCGATCCACTCCCCGAGGCTGTCGTCGTCGGGTTGGGCCCAGCCGCTGTTGACCTCGAACCAGGCGAGCGTGTTGCGAATCGCCTGGTCCACGTCCATTCCGCAATCATGCCCGCGCGCCGTGCCGCGGGACGCTACGGTCGCAGGCATGGGTGACAAATCTCCGAAGAAGACCGACTCGAAGAAGCCGGGCAAGTCGCTGAAGGAAAAGCGCGACGCCAAGAAGGAGAAGGGCGCCAAGAAGAACTACGGGTAGACCAGAGTCGGGCGCCTACGCCGGCTTGTCGCGCCCGACAACCCACATCGAGAAGAACTGTGAGCCGCCGCCGTATGCGTGGCCCAGCGCCCGACCGGTCCGCAGCGGCACTTGGTAGTCACCCGCGCGCTCACGCACCTGTTGGGCGGCCTCGCCGAAGCGCACCATGCCCGACGCGCCGATCGGGTTCGACGAGAGCACGCCGCCCGAAGGATTCCACGGGATGTCGCCGTCGGGCGCAGTCGCGCCGGCTTCGGTGAGCTTCCAGCCTTCGCCCTCCGCGCAAAAGCCGAGGTTCTCGAGCCACATCGGCTCGTACCACGAGAACGGGACATACACCTCGGCGCAGTCGAAGTCGTCGCGCGGATTCGTGATGCCGGCTTGCGCGTACAGGTCTTGTGCGCAGTCACGGCCGGCGCGCGGGTTCACTTGGTCGCGTCCGGCGAACATCGTCGGCTCGCTGCGCATCGCCATGCCGTGCACCCATGCCACCGGACCGGGCGTCGCATCGGCGACGCGTTCGCTGCCGAGCACCATCGCCATCGCGCCGTCGGATGACGGGCACACGTCGAGGTAACGCAGCGGATCCCATAGAAGAAACGACTCCTCGACCTCCTGCAGGGTGATGTCGGGCAGGTGGAGGTGCGCTTTCGGGTTCCGGACCGCAGCAAGTCGGTCCTTTACCGCCACGAGGTGTCCGATGTGGCGCGGTGCACCGGACCGGTACATGTACGCGCGGATCAGCGGCGCGAAGTAGCCGCCAGCACCGGCGACCAACGGCGGCGCGAACGGCATCGGGACCGACAAGCCCCACGTTGCGTTGCTCTCCGATTGCTTCTCGTACGCGACCGTCAGCACGCGCTCGTGAATCCCGGCCGCGACGAGCTTCGCCGCCACGATCGACGTCGACCCGCCGACGCTTCCCGCGGTGTGCACGCGCATCATCGGCTTGCCGACCGCCCCGAGCGCATCCGCGAGGTACAGCTCCGGCATCGCCACGCCCTCGAACATGTCGGGCGCCTTGCCGATCACGACGGCATCGATATCCGACCACGTCATCATCGCGTCGTCGAGCGCTTCGATCGCCGCTTCCCGCACCAGCCCGGCCATCGACACGTCCTTGCGCGCCGAACGGTGCACGGTCTGACCGACCCCGACGACGGCGACGCGTTCTCCCGCCATTTACATGGCTCCCTTCGCTGCGCGCCGAAGCGGCCTGCGGCGGGCGGGGCTGCGCTTCGTCCGCACGGTTAGCCCGACTCCAACACGCAGATCAGGTTCTGTTGCAAACAGGGTCCGCTCGTCGCGTGCGCAACGCCGCGGTGCGCCTCGCCGCCGATGATGCGACTCGCCACCTCGCCGATTCGGATCAATCCCGTGCTCATCACCGGGTTCGCGGCCAGCGCGCCGCCCGACGGGTTGATCGTCGTCGCGCCATTCGTCGCGAGCGCCTCGACCAGGATGAGCTCCTCGTGGCTGAACTGGGCGTGCAGCTCGGCGACGTCGACGGGACCGTTCGCCACTCCCGCGGCGCGTGCCGCCAGCCGGGTCGATTCCGAGACGGCGAGGTCACGGACACCGAGCGCGTGTGCTTCGATGCGGTGCTCGATACCACGGATCCACGCCGGCCGGTCGCAGACGGAACGGGCGACGTCGCCGGCCGCGATGATGATCGCGGCGGTGCCGTCGGTGATGGGCGCGATGTCGGCGTCGCGCAACGGGTCGTGGGTCACCGGCTGGGCGAGAACGTCGGCCGAGCTGACGTCGCCGGCCCGTACTGCGTTCGGATTTGCACGCGCGCTGCGCTGCGCACGTGCCGCAACCTCCGCCAAGGCGTCTTCCTCGCGGCCGCTCGCTTCCATGTACGCGCGCGCTTGCAGGGCAGCCATGTCGACCATCGACGGCCACAGTGGCGCCAGGTAGTACGGGTCGGTTTGGAGCGTCATGATCTCGTGCAGGTCACCCGCGGACGACTTGCCGAATCCGTAGACCAGTGCGCTGTCCACCTCGCCGGTTTGGATCGCGACCCACGCCTCGTACAGCGCCCACGCTGCGTCCATCTCCACGTGACTCTCGCGGATTGGCGGCCACGCGCCGACGCCGTCGAGACCGGCGACGAACGCGAACGGCCCGCCCTGCAAGTAGTCGAGACTGCCGGAGCATACGAAGCCGATGTGGTCCTTCGGGATGCCCGACTGCGCGATCGCGGCACGAACGACGGGGCCGATCATCTCGACCTCGTTGTGCACCGTGTCTCGGGCGACCGCAGACGCCTCGAACGCGACGACCGCAACGTCACGCTTCATGCTTGCTCGGTCGCTCGTCGGGCGCGCCTCACAAATAGTCCTTGTACTGCTCGTAGGGCGCGTCGGGCTCGCCGGTCGGCTCCCACCACTGGATGGAGGTGTGATCGGGGACGAGCTGGTCGGCCCACTTGGCCTTGACGCGCATCCCCATGCGGACGTCGTTGACCGCAACGCCGCGGATGAGTCCGAAGAACGTGTTGTCGGCGCCGTCGAGCCGGATCTGCGCGGACGCGAACGGGATCTCGGGCGCGAGCTCGGACAGGCCGGGGATGTTCACGATGCAAAACGTCGTGATCACACCGGTGTCGTGCACGTCGACTTCGATGGACGTCGGCTCGCCCGTCTTCGGATCCGTGCCGCGCGACCCCGCGTAGACCTCGTCGGACGACGGCGCGCGCCCGCCGACGATCTTGGCGCGGCCGAGCCCCGCGAGATATCGACTCGTGGCCTCGCCGGCGGTGAGTTGGTACTCGAGTCGCGACGGCGAAACGATCGCCGTGACCGGTTGTTCATCCTCCACGGGAACGCGCAACGGCGCCGCGACCGGTTCCTCGCCGTCGCCGAGCGGCACCCAGGCCTCGATGTCGGTCACGTGGCCGGTGCGCTCGGCCCGCCAGCGCGGTGCGACGCGCAGCCCGACCACGATCGCGTCGGGTGATCCGCAATCGACGACGTGCAACATTGCCGTGTCGGCGCCGTCGGGGCGGATCAGCGCGAATGCGAACGGCTTCGACAACGGGTGCTTACCGGGTCGCGGGTGCGCGACCCACGTCCAGGTCTGCACACGACCGGACGGCCCCAGCGTGCGCCAATGATCACCTTCGGGCGCGACCGGCGCGCTCGACGACGGGTCGTACTCCGTCGGTGGCACGAGCACGCGGCCGTCGGCCAGGCGAACCCCTTCGATGCGCCCGTCGCGCAAGCCCGAGAGAAATCGTCCGACGACGGGCCCGACCGAGCGCGTGTAGCCGCCCGGATACTCGAGCACGTGGTGCATCGTGAACGTCTCGGCTGTCACATGGCTCCCTCGCTGCGCCATCCCTGGCTCCGCTCCGTCCGCACCTGTCACCGGAACTCAGATCGCGCGGTCGCGGCCTTCCCAGTATGGGTCGCGCAGCGTGCGCTTCAGGAGCTTGCCGGTCGGCTCGCGGGGCAGCTCCTCCATGAAGTCGATCGTGCGCGGCCACTTGTACTTGCCGAGCCTGCCCTGGACGTGCGCCAGGATCGATTCGCGGAGCGCGTCGTCGGCGGCGACGCCGGGCAGCGGCTCGATCACGGCCTTGATCTGCTCGCCCATGTCATCGTCGGGCACGCCGAACACCGCGACGTCGGCGACCTGTGGGTGTTCGTGGATCACGCCTTCGATTTCGGCCGGATAGATGTTGACGCCGCCGGCGATGATCATGTCGCTCTTGCGGTCGCAGAGAAACAGGTAGCCGTCTTCGTTGAGGTAGCCGACGTCACCGACGGTGAAGAAGCCCTCGGCGTCGTGCGATTTCTTCGTCTTCTCCTCGTCGCCTTTGTATTCGAATGTGCGGCCGGCACCCATGCGCATCCACACGGTGCCGGGTTCGCCGACACCCATCTGGTTACCGTCGTCGTCGCGGATCGACAGTTCGGAGTTCGGCCACACGCGCCCCACCGTGCCCGGGTACTTGAGCCACTCGTCGGGCGGTGCCAGCGTGCCGCCACCCTCGGTTGCGGCGTAGTACTCCCAGATCACCGGCCCCCACCACTCGAGCATCTTGCGCTTCACGTCCACGGGGCAGGGTGCCGCGGCGTGAATCGCCCACTTCATCGACGACACGTCGTACTTGCGCTTGACGTCATCGGGGAGCTGCAACATGCGGATGAACTGCGTCGGCACCATGTGCGTGTGCGTGCAGCGGTAGCGCTCGATGAGACGCAGCGCTTCCTCGGGGTCCCAGCGGTCGAGGAACACGGCGGCGTGCTTCGCGTGCAGTGCATTGCCGGCAAAGGTCGTCACCGCGGTGTGGTAGTTCGGGGAGGTGCACAGGTGCACGTTGCCGTCGTCGGGCGGGATGCCGAACAGCTGGAGTAAGAACGTGAACAGCTCGGCGCTCGTGTCGGGATCGATCTGCGCCAGCGCGCGCTTCACACCCTTGGGTTTCCCTGTGGTGCCCGACGTGTAGTGCATCGCGGCGCCGGTACGGCGGTCGTCGGGCATCGTCGTCGGCTCTGCGTCGACCACCTCGCCGAACGGGCGGAATCCCGGTACCGCGCCGTGCGCGAGCCGGTTGAGCGGTGCCACCCCGGCGTCCTCGGCCGCCGCGTTCACGAGCGGCGCGAACCGTTCGTGGCTGATGAACACCTTCGCTTCCGCGTCGCGCAGGATGTAGGCCACTTCGGGGGCAGACAGCCGGTAGTTGATCGGCACGTAGTACCAACCCGCTTGCAGCGCCGCTAGGTACACGTGCATCGGGTGGGCGCCGTTCGGGAGGACCGCGGACACGGTGTCGCCGGGCTGCATTCCGAGCGCGCGCAGCGCGTGCACGACCTGGTTGGCACGGGCCAGCACCGCGCCGGCGCGGTGTTCGGTGCCGTCGGGGTCGACGATCGCCAGAGACTCGGGATCCTCCTGGGCGTGGTTCCAGAAGCCACCCATGGCCGTGCTCCTCGTCGCGGTCCCGGTCGGACGCGAAGTAGAACATGTTCCAGTTCCGCGCTGCAAGCGGCCGAGAGCCGGTCAAGGGCGGGCGGCGCCCCGTCGAGATATTGCGACATGTCGGACCCGACGCGACCACTGCCGTCGCCGCCCCCGTTGCCCTGTTCGGCCTGGGTGACGGCATGTAAATTTCGGCGCGGAGTCTGTGGGGCAGGAGGACCGGGCGCGTGGATGAGGCGGTCTCGGCTGATCCGGGTGAGCTGCGCGCGGCGGCGCGGGGTGCGCGCTTCGCCGCGGTGAGCGCGCCGGGCCTGGAGGTGGGTGCACTGCACCTTGCCGGCGCGGGCGCCGGCGTCGGTGACGCCGAGCGTCGACTCGCGTCGTCGTTGGGCGTCGCGATGGATGCGTTGGAGCGCCAAGGGCTGCGGTTCGCGGCCGCGCTCGATCTGGTTGCCGATGAGGTCGAGGGTGCCGACCGGTTGGAAATGTTGTGACACCCATGATGCTGTCGGACGCCGCCGAGCAGCTGGGTCGCCGCGCGTCCCAATATCAGGTCGTGCACGAAGGTGTCGCGGCTCTGTTGACGAGATGGAATCAGGCGTCCGAGGACGCGGCGTCGCATTGGCAGAGCACGCGCGCCACACGGTTCTTGGACGACTGGAACACATATGTGCGCGGACTTGTCGATCTGATGCGGCTGTGCTCTGACGCGTCGTGGACATTGCACACGCTCGCGAGCGTCGCGCACGCAACGGAGTCGGAGCTGCGAGTCCTCGAGCGTCGGCAGGCCGCGTACGAAGCGCAGATGGCGACGCCGGTCGCGTTCCCAACGGCGACCACGACCACGACGTTCACGGCCGGCACGGATCCCGCGACGGATGTGCACGCGCTGGTGCGCACCGAAGCCGCGATCGACGGCTGTCTCGACGAGTGGAACGCGGCGTGCCGGCGATGCGGGGAAACACTCGACGGTATCGGGGGTCGGATCGAGGAGCTGGGAGCGACCACGCTCAGCCTCGATGCGTTCGCACCGCATCTGCGTGCCGCGATCGATGCCCGTGCCGCGACGAGAAACCTCGACGATCCTCGCTCGACCTATACGACCTCGGGCATGTTTTGGTGGAAAGGCAAGCACGACGAGTACGAACGGACGTCGTCGTTCGGGCACCGGTCGCTGTTTCGGTACGTCGGGAGCACGCGCACCATTGCGGCGACCGACGTCAACCAAGGTGACGTCGGCGACTGTTATCTGGCGGCGGCGCTCGCGAGTTTGGCGGCGAGCGCCGAGGGCAAGGAGCTGATCGCGTCGATGATCATCGACAACGGCAACGGGACCTACACCGTCAAGTTCGGTGACGAGATCGTGACCGTCGACGACGATCTGTACGTCGCGTCCGGCGCCGACCCCGCGTACGCCGACGTCGAATACGAGCTGGTCACCGGCACGAAGACGGTCACGGTCGAGACCACCTGGTTCGCGTTCGTCGAGAAGGCGTACGCCGAACTCAACGGTGGCGGCTACCAGAAGATCGTCGGTGGCCGCGCCGAGAACGTGTTCAAGGAACTCGGCTTGGGCGGCGCGCACTACAAGCCCGGTGATCTCGGCCAACACGAGCTCGCCGAACGGCTGCTCACCGACTTCGACGCCGGCCGGGCGATGACTGCCAGCGCGGACCTGGATCAGTTCGGCGGCGACGGGAAGCACGCGTTCTCGATCACGCGTGTGTGGGAACGATCGGACGGCACGGTTATGGTCACGGTCCGGAACCCGTGGGGGCACAACGAGCCGCTCCCCGCGCTGCCGGGCGGCCTGAAGCGCAACGGCCGGATCACGATGACCTCGGACGAGCTTGGCGACCACTTCTCCCGAGTGGACACACAGGGCGCGCCGTGAGACGCCCGGTGCTGGTGCTGTGCGTCACCGGTTCGCTCGTCGCAGGGTTCGGCTGTTCCAGCGATGATGGCGAGTCGCACACATGTGAGGGAGGCGCCATGGACGCCGTTTCGCCGATCAAACCGCCGTCGGGTGCGCCGACGATCATCGAAGACGTGCTGGCCAACGCGCCGCTGGTCGTGCGGGCGCGGGTCGCGCGCCGGTCGGACTCGGCCTGTATTCCCCTGACCGACGTCGAGGTCCTCGAAACGCGAGGTCCCGACGATCTCGGCGCGCTGATCTCCGGTTCGGAGATGACGGTGATCCGCTATCCCGGATTCACCGCCCCATACGAGGAAGGCGAAGCCGGCATCTGGGCGTTGGGCCACGACGACGACGCCGGATTCTTCCTCCCCTACGTGGGTGCGCCGACCGCGCCGCGCGCGTACGCGCGGCTGTCGGCGGGACTGCCCCTCGAGGATCCCTACCCGAGCGAGGAGGAGCTGCGCGCCCGGTTCGAGTTGGCCGACGTGGTCGCGTTCGCCGAGATGACACCGCTGACCGAGACCACCGCCCGCGTCGACGTCGCCTACGCCGCGAAGGGATCGCTGGAACCCGGCGCGGTCTTGGAGCGGCGCTACGACAGCGACCTTCCCGGCGGTCCGTGGACCTTCACCGGCCACGTCCATAACTATCCGCCCGTAACCCTTGGCCTGGTCTTCCTGGTCGGGCCCGACGCGAACGGCCGCTACGGCGTCACCAACGCCGAAGCGCCCAACTCGACCGACGGTGCCCTCGACCAATACCTCGAGCTCGCCGACGAGTGGTACCGCATCTCCGGCTACAGCGTGTGATCTCGACCCGCTCGTATCGGCTCAGCTCGGTTGCAGTGACGTGCGCGCCAGACGCCCGGATCGCGCGACGCGCGCGGTGATCCCACCGATGGCGAGCGCGAACATGACCGCGAAGACACCGACCACGCCCCAGGTTCCGGCGGCGACGCCGAGCGCGAACGTGAGTTGCACTGTGACGACGAGCGTGCGGGCGTACGGGCCGATCGTCTCGAATCGACGGTGGAACGCGAATAGGCCGGCTGGGGTGGAGATCCGGGCGGAGAGCAGCACGGCCAGCCCTCGCACGGCGCCGAAGACAACGCCGATGGCGAACGCGAGGAATGGACTCGCCGCGAGTGCACTCCCGACAATCAAGAGGTACACCCCCGCGGTCATGATGTAGGTGGCGAGGCCGATCCCGATCTGCCAGCCGAACCCGATCCCGTAGACCCAGGCTCGGTACCGCGCCAACCAAGCGTCGTCGACCTGGCGGGTGTGCGCGGGGAGCCGGAATCCCAGCCAGTTTGTGTCGGAAGCAATCGCGATCATCGCGGCGAGCACGACGACGGCACCGATAACAGCGGGTGCGGGATCGGCGGCGGCGACGAGCCAGGCGACCAGCGCGGTGCCCAGCCCGAGCGTGGCGCCGCCGGCAATACCGCCGAGAATGAACCAGCTCGCGGTCACGCCGTACCGGTGCGCGCGCCCGCGCTCGGCCAGGGGCGTGACGGTCGAAAGCATCGAGAGCCCGCACGGCGACCATGTCGAGCGGATCGCCACCGCGATCGCGAGCACGAACACTCCTGCGACGAAACCGTCGCCCATGATCCCTCCCGTACGGCCCAGCCCCGCCGGACCCGCGCGACTCTTCTCCGATCGGCGAATGCGCGTTCTGGCTGATCGTTTCCGGACTCATACCCGGGTGCACCAGCTCCGGAACGTCCCGGCACCGCCGCGAGACCGTGTTCTAGGGTGCCGTGCGGAGCCTGCGGGCGCAGCAGAGCCACGGACGGCGCAGCGAGGGAGCCGTGCAATTTTCGTGAGCGAGATCCTGGACATCAGCACCCAGCACTGCACAGTCGAGCGCGACGGGCCCGTCGTCATCCTCACGATGAACCGGCCCGAGAAGAAGAACGCCCTCTCGGGCGACATGCTCGCCGGCCTCGTACTCGGCTACGAGTACATCGACGAACACGCAGACGTGCGCTGCGCCATCCTGACCGGTGCGGGCGGGAACTTCTCGTCGGGCGCCGACCTCGTTGCGATGGGCCAGCAATCCGAGGACCGGCGCGTCCAAGAAGTCATGGCGCGCGCCAACAATCCGCACTGGAAGGCGCTGTTGCGCGACTACCGGTTGAGCAAGCCGTTGATCGCCGCCGTCGAGGGCTATGCCGTCGCGGGCGGCACCGAGATCCTGCAGGGCACCGACATCCGTGTCGCCGGCGAGGGCGCGATCTTCGGCGTGTGGGAAGCCAAGCGGGGCTTGTTCCCACTCGGCGGCTCCGCGTGCCGCCTGCCGCGTCAGATCCCGTACACGCTCGCGATGGACATCTTGTTGCGGTGCCCACCGGTACCGGCACGGGAGGCGAAGGAGCTCGGCTTGATCGGCCACGTCGTCGCCGACGGCCAGGCATTGCCGCGTGCGCGCGAGCTCGCGGCGGAAGTTGCGCAGAACGCGCCGCTGTCGACCCAGGCGATCCTGCGCTCGTGGCGCGAGACCGAGCACATGCGCGACGAGGACGCTATGCAACATCAGGACACGATCGGTTGGGAGGTGTTCGCGTCCGAGGACGCCAAGGAAGGCCCGCGCGCGTTCGCGGAGAAGCGCCCACCCCAGTACAAGGGCGCGTGATGACGCGTTCAAGGTCACACGGCGCGGCGAGCGCAGCCGAGCGGAGCTCGCTCGCCGGAGCCCGAGCGCCCGCGAGGGGGGTATCCCCCCGAGTCGCGAGGGCGACAAAGAATCATGAGTGAGGCCGCTCCGGGGCTTCCTGATTCGGCGGCGTTCGCGGCACCCGAACGCGCGTCCCTCGCGGCGGCGATTCGCGAACTCATCAACGCGGCGATGACCGCCGAAGAGGTGGATGCCGGCGAGCTCGACGCGATGACGCGAGCGACGGAAGCGCTCGCCATCCGGCTCGGCGGCCGGCGCGAGGACGGCCCGGGATACCGGCCTCGCCGCCATGGCGACTACCTGCCGCGCTCGCCGATCGTCGGCGAGGCCAGCCCGTTGTCGCCGCGACTCGCATGGGAGCTCGTCGACGACGCCGACCCCGCACGGGGCATCGTCGGCCACGGCCGCTTCGGCGCGCCCTACGAAGGCCCACCCGGGTTCGTCCATGGTGGATGGGTGGCGTGCGCGTTCGACGAGATGCTCGGCATCGCGAACATCGCCGCCGGCCACCCCGGAATGACGGCCCGCCTGACCGTCCACTACCGCCGCCCGACACCCTTGTTTCGCCCGCTGCGGTTTGCGGCATGGGTCGACCGGGTCGTCGGGCGGCGGATCATGTCCCGGGCCCAAGTCTTCGACGGCGCCACGCTGACGGCCGAGGCCGACGGGCTGTTCGTGCAACCCCGCCCCGAGCTGGCCGCCCGTTACTTCGGCGCCCACGACGAGGACTGATCGCGGATTCGCCCCCACAAGTGAAGTTGGCGGCCCCAACGTGCCGATCACTTCTGGGTGATTCGGTGCCCGGGCTGTTCGTACCTCGTGCCGCCCGCGTGGGACGCGTGCCGCCGCTGCGGCACCGCCATGGGCACCGCCGCGGCACCAGTCGGCGTCGCCGCCGGCGCACGGCCGCGGCCCCCCGCACCGGGGTTGGCGCGCGCCGCACCCCCCGCCCCGACGTGCGCGCCGCCGGCGCCGGGCGCCTTCGATCTGCTCCCCGGGCACTCCAACGCACCGCCTCGACCGCGCGATGCCAACGACTTGTTGCCGCTGTCGCCGCTGACGCCGTACGCGACACCCGCGCCGCCGCTGCGGGCGCCGGCGCCCGCACGCGGATTGCCGCTCGGCACCATCGTCGCGAGCGGCGTGATCGTAATGTTCGTCGCGCTCGCGTGGGCGGTGTGGCCGCGCGGCAACGGCACCGGCGGCGGCGACACCGGGGGCATGGAGATACTGCCCCGTCCGGAGCCGGGCGAGCTGTCGATCAGCCTCGACGACGCGTTCCGCGTGCAGGCCGAGGCCAACCTGCGGATGGCGACGGTCGCGCTACAAATGGTCGTCGCCGAAACCGGCGACCTCGCGTTGCTCACGCCCGAGACGCTCGCGCAGTACGACCCGTCCATGCGGTTCGTCGCCGGCAACACAGCGTCGACCGGCTCGAACGTCGCATCACTCACAACGACCGCAGACCGTGCTGTCGTTGCGGTTGCGGGTGACGCCGGGATCTGTGCCTTCGCCCGCATCGACCTGATGGGCACGCTGGAGACCGTCACGGTACGCACCTCGGGCGAGTGCCGGGCCGACCGTGCTCCGACCGTCGGCTGGGAAGGACTGAACGCGCTCGGCGGCGGTGGCGTTCCGCTCGCGCCCGAGTTCGGGCTCGACATCCCCGACGACGTCGTGCCCCCGGAGGAAGAGTTCTTCGCGAGCTGACCCGCTACGGTCCGGCCATGCCGCTCCCGCAGCACGGGTTGACCAAGGACGAAGTCGTCGCCGAGCTCGCCCGGAAACGCTCGCGAGACGCGCGCTGGCAAGACGGTCGCACGTTCGGGATGGTGTACGACGGCGGTTCGTCGGTGCACGAGGTCGCCGAGGCGGCGGCAACGATGTTCTTGCACGAGAACGCGCTCAACACGCGCGCGTTCCCGAGCCTGGCCGAGATCCAGTCGGAGGTCGTCGGCGCCCTCGCCGACTTGTTCCACGGCGAGAGTGCGTCGGGGTTCATGACTTCGGGCGGTACCGAGAGCATCATCATGGCCGTCACAGCCGCTCGCGAACGCGGCCGCAACGAACGTGAGATCACACAACCGGAGATGGTGCTCGCAGAAAGTGCGCATGCGGCGTTCCACAAGGCTGCGCACTACCTCGGCGTCCGCGTGCACAAGGTCGGGGTGCGCGATGACTGGCGCACGGACGTCGACGCGATGGCACGGCACGTGAATGACAACACGGTGCTCGTCGTCGGATCTGCGCCTCAGTATCCGCAGGGCGTGATCGACCCGATCCCGGAGCTCGCCGCGCTCGCCACAAGTGTCGGCGCGTCCATGCACGTCGACGCGTGCATGGGTGGCCTCGTACTGCCGTTCATGGAAATGAACGGCGAGAGCGTCGCGCCGTGGGATTTTCGCGTCGACGGCGTCACGACGATCTCGGCCGATCTACACAAGCTCGGCTATACGCCGAAGGGCGCGTCGGTCATCCTGCACCGCTCGAAGGAGTTGCGGCGCTACCAGACGTTCGTGTTCGATGACTGGCTCGGCGGGTTCTATGCGTCGCCAGGGATGCAAGGCTCCCGTGCCGGTCTTCCGATGGCCGCGGCGTGGGCGGTGCTGCACCACCTCGGTGTCGACGGCTATCGCCAACTCGTGCAGATCGCGATCGACGCGACCCGCACGCTCATCGCCGGCATTGGCGCGCTCCCCGAGCTCGCGGTGCTCGGCGAACCCGAAGCCCACATCGTCGCCATCGCGGCTGCGGCTGGGCGCGGCGACGTCGACGTGTTCTCGGTCGGCGACGCGCTCCACGTCGGCGGGTGGCATGTCGACCGCCAGGGTCCGCCCGCCAACCTGCATCTCACGGTGAGCGCCGGCAACGCCGCGGTGATCGACGAGTTCGTCGCCGATCTCGGCGAGGCGGTCGCCCAGGTCGCGGGAACGCGCGTCGAGGACCGCAGCACCAACTACGCCACGCTCGAGTAGGGCACTGCAGCTAGAGCCGACTGCGGACCTCGGCGAGGAGCGGGGCGTTGTCGGGATCCGACGCGTCGATCGGCCCGGCGATGATCCACTGCGCGCCGAGCTGTGCATACGGGCGCAGCCGGTCGGCGACGTGCTGCGGACCGCCGACGATCACGTTGTCGCCGATCGGCCGGCCGGCGGCCTTCTGACGGGCGGCGTCGTCGTCGCGGCCCAACAGCACCAGGCCCCCCCACGTGAGCACTGCGTCAGGATTGATCGCGCGCACGGTCGCGGCACGCGCGCCGAACTGCTCGGGAGTCCCACCCCAGTGGTTCCATCCGTCGGCGATCGCGGTCATCTCGCGTACGAGACGCGAGTGGCCGCTCACCCACACCGGAACACCGCGTTCACGGGTGGCGCGCACGGCTGCGTGCATCGCACCGACGCGATCGGCCAGCGTCCCGAAGTCGAGACCGAACGACTCGTTCTCTTCCCGACTCTGGGAATCACCCGCGCCGATCGCCGCGATGACCCGGCCGCCGCTCACGCGATTCGCGGTCTCGAAGCAATGCGCGAGCGTGGCCGCTGGCCGCAGCGTCGCTCGGGCGACAAGCGTGCCGACGTGGACACGGGTCGTCTCGGCCGCGACCGCACCCAACAGCGAAAAGCATTCGAGTGCGGGGCGGCGCGCCGGCGGATCCCCGCGCCACACGTGGTCGTAGACAAACACGCCATCGAGACCGGCCGCTTCGGCGGCGCGCGCAACCGCGATCGGGATCACCGGATCGTCGACGAACGACGGCAGCGTCAACCCCAGTTTCATGGGCCGGAGGTGCGGAGATCGCGGGCCAGCACGGCCGCGCCGACCGCGCCCGCATGCTCACCCAGATCCGCGGAAACCAGCGGAATGGTAGGTCGGTACTCGGTGCCCTCCAAGTGCGACTCGAACGCGACGCACAGCGGGTCGAAGAGCAGGGCGCCCATCGTCACGATGCCGCCCGCGATGACGATGCGTTCGGGGTCGAGGATGTTGGCGAGATTCGCGAGCCCGAGCGCAACGTTGTCCGCGTACTGCGCGACGAGCTCGAGCGCGTCGCGATCGCCAGCGCGGGCCGCCTGCGCGACTTCTTCGCCGCTCACGACGGACACGTCGCCGTCCGCCGCTTCGAGAATCGCCTTGCCGCGCCCGGTCTTGACGAGCTCGCGCGCCATGCGGCCGAGCGCATTGCCGGAAGCGATCGCTTCCCAGTGGCCGATCTCACCGCATGCGCACTGGGGGCCGGCCCGATCGATGGTGACATGGCCGATCTCGGCGGCAAAGCCGTGCGCACCGCGGTGGATCCGGCCGTCGAGAATGATGCCGCCGCCGATTCCCGTCCCGAGCGTCACCATCAGCGCATGGTGCGCGCCACGCGCGGCGCCGTACACCACCTCACCGAGCGCGGCGACGTTGGCGTCGTTGTCGACGACAACCGCCCGTCCGGTGGCGCGCCCGATCGCGTCGCGCAGCGGGGCGTTGCGAAGCCCGGGGATGTTCGGTGCGTACATGACGCGACCGTCGAGGTCGACCAGACCCGCGGCGCCGACACCGACCGCTGCGTCCGGCGCGTCCGGCGCGTCGAGCGAGGCCACGATCGACGCGCACGCCTCGACCAGCGGATCGAGCGCACCGACGGGCGATGGCTCGCGCCGTTCGCGCACGATCGTGCCGTCGTCGTCGAGCACGACGCCGAGCACCTTCGTGCCCCCGATGTCGAGACCGATCGTCGGCACGGACGCTCGACTGCTACTGCACGTCGATGCGTCGCAGCCGCGGCGATGCGTCGGGCGGCGATGCTGTGCGTTCGAGCTGGTGCTCGACGACCGCGTCGGCGGCGTCGATCACGGCCCGCGTTGCCATCAGCAGCTCGTGCGCGGCCCGCCAGAAGTGGGCAACCGGATCGCCGGTGGTCGGTTCGGGGTGCTCACTCATACGAAGTCGACCTCCAATCGATCGCCGGCCAACCGGGCGCCGGCCACCTCGCGGCGGTTGAGACTGTCGGGCAGCACGAGCGCGCGCCGATGCGGGCCGACCGTCAACAGCAGCTCTTCGTCGGTTCGGCCGAGCTGCACGTCGGCGCGCGCGGTCCCCGGGAGGTGGACCGACAGCACCAGTGCTGTGCCGACGGCGTCGACGCGGAGCGGCTCGATCTCGGCCAGCCGGCCCGTCGGCTCGAGGTCGCCGTACAGACTGCGGGCGAATCCGAGCAGCTCGACCCGGCCGATCAGCTCGGAATCTGCCAGCTCGGCTGCGAGCACGGGAAGCGGCGCGAACAGGTCTTCGATGGACCGCAAGTGCGCCGACTGCGTCGCTTTCCAACGGTCGAACCAGGGATCTGCGATCGTCGCCGGCAACATCCGGTTCGCGATCACCGCGTCGACGTGGTAGCCGAACAGCGACAGATACGTGTACGTGCGGCGCGCTTCGGCGATCACCATTCTTTCGGGGTTCACGACGAGGCGGGCGCTCGTCACCGTGCCATCGGTGAGGATGTCGCGCACACCGTCGATGCGGTCGTAGAAACGTCGGACGGCCGCAAAGACGCCGTCACCGGCGATCGGCAGCGTCGTGACACGGTCGAGCAGCGGACGCGCCAGCTTCGTCAGCCGGCGTTGCGTCGCGAACATGCGATCCATGTACCAACTGAGCACGTCGGGGAGCGAGAGCAACCGGATCGTCTCGGCGGTTGGTGCGCAGTCGACGATCACGACGTCGTACTCGCCGGATGTCGCGAACGTCTTGATGTCGGCGAGTGCGAAGACTTCGTCCAAGCCGGGGATTACCGCGAGCTCTTCGGCTTCGACGGTGTCGGCACCGGCCCAGTCGAGCACGCCGACCATGTAGTTCCGCACGTCCTGCCACGCGTCCTCGAACCGCACCCGGGCGTTGAGCTGCTGGCCCCACAGATTCGGCGCGATCGGCGTCGGCTGGTCGCCCAACACGACGTCGTACGCGTCCGCGAGCGAGTGCGCAGGATCGGTGGACAACACGATCGTGCGTTGCCCGCGGCCGGCCGCGCCCGCCGCCGTCGCCGCGGCGACGGTCGTCTTGCCGACGCCGCCCTTGCCGGTGAACAACAGAATGCGCATCGGCGGGCGAGGCTACTGCGCCGGCCGCGACGGCCACGCCTCGCAACGCGAGTGGTGGCGGTCCCGACATGACTCCATACAGGGGGAGGGGGAGTCCATGTCGGGACGCCACTGTTCGCCCGCAACACCCGAAGGCGTCGGCACAGGCGTGGTGGGGACCCGGTCGCCACGGGCCTCCCGGTATTGCGTTCTCGCGACCGACCGCGCGCCCGTCGAACGGCCAGGGCCGTCCGGCGGGCCGCCCTCCACGCGGCCGGCCACGTTCGTTCAGGACTTGCGTTCGGCGCGTGTCCGTCAATGCAGTGAACAAGACTTCGTAGGGCGGATCAATCCGGCAGGCGACCGAACCGTGCGACCTACCGAGACCGCATTCACCGCCCCGAGGTCGGAGTTCGAGTCCGCCTGTGGGCAGAGGCGGACTCCGACCTACGGCGGGGTCCGGCACGCCCCACCCGGCGGGGACACCGACCGAACGGCAACCGCTATGACAGCCGATTCAGGTTTCGCGATACGTGCAATTGCAGCGATCGCGAAAGCGGCGTGGCATCGAGCAGCGAGGGCGACGAGAGGCTACGCGACGGCCTCGACCTGCTTTTTCAGCTCCTTGAGTGCGCTGCCCATGATCAGCCCTGCGGCCCGCCGCTTGAGCAGTCCGGGAACGGGCATCGACAGGTCGACCGCGAGTTCGTAGTGCACGCGCGTCGACGCCGGGCCTTCGGGCTCGAACCGGTACGTTCCGTCGAGTCGCCGCAACATGTCGCCTTCGACGAGCTGCCACGAGAACGCATCGGGGGCTTCCGAGAAGTCGTAGGCGAGGACGTAGCGGATGCTGCGGCCGAGCGCGGCGGCGCGGAACTCGACCCGGGTGCCGCGACCTTCCTCGTCGGTCTCGACGACCTTCGCCTCACGAACGTCGCGCGCCCATTCGGGGTACGACTCGAAGTCGATCGCCACGTCGAAGCAACGGGCGGCAGAGGCCTCGACCCGAATCCGTTCGTTGGCGGTCTCGGTCATCGTGCCTCCCATGAGCGTGACGGGCGGGCTGCAGTGTAGGAACGCCCGGTCGGCGACGTCAGGCCACCCGGCCGGCGAATCGAACTCGGTCAGCGAGCATGCGGCACGTCCTGGCGCGCGGGAAACGTGCCGTGCCGGGCGCCCCAGAGACCGGCCAACCCGAGCGGCAACATCGGCACGAGCACCGCGGCCGGATTCGCCGCGCACGTCACGGCCGCGACGACGACCGACGCTGCGATCGCGCGCAGCAGGTGGCTGCGCAGGATCACCGGTGCGGAGCCCGAGAGGAAGAACAAGCTCGTCACCGCGATCTCGTCGCCGCGCGCGGAGCGGACGACCGCCAACACCAGCGCCGCAATCCACACGGGAAGCGACGCGAGGAACAGCGTCGCGCTGACGCCGACCGCCGAGTCCTCGAACGCGTCGACACCGAGGAGATCAGGGAACGCGACGAACACGAACAACGCACAGCTGACCCACGAGGCGACGACGATGCGGACGCCAGGCATTGGTAGTCAGGGGCGCAGTGCCCGCATAGCGGGTCTGTTTCCCCATCCCCCTTTCAAACCGTGCGTGCGGTTTTCCCGCACACGGCTTTCCGACGGTCTTCTTGACATGGTTACGCGGCCTTC
>JBQTGT010000007.1:0-156216 GCA_052390615.1 Actinomycetota bacterium | reverse complement strand
GCGCCGTCGAGCGACGGCGCCTCCATTGCGGCTTGTAGGGTTCATGCGCCTCGGCTTTGTATTTCGCGGTTCGCGCCGTCGAGCGACGGCGCCTCCATTGCGGCCAGACGAAGTTAGCGTCGGCGGTCGCGAACGTCGCACGTTCGCGCCGTCGAGCGACGGCGCCTCCATTGCGGCCGCCGGCTGCTGAACCGCCTCGACGGGGTTGTCGCGTTCGCGCCGTCGAGCGACGGCGCCTCCCTTGCGGCTCGTCGAGCGCGAGGACCATGCCGCCGATCCCGACCGGTTCGCGCCGTCGAGCGACGGCGCCTCCATTGCGGCGAGCTCGGCTACCGCGGCATGGTCGAGCTGTTCTTGGTTCGCGCCGTCGAGCGACGGCGCCTCCATTGCGGCCTCCGTCACGTCCCGGCCGTCGAGGTCGAGGACCGCGTTCGCGCCGTCGAGCGACGGCGCCTCCATTGCGGCGACGAGCTCTGGCTGTGGGCAGTGAACTCGTCGGCGAGGTTCGCGCCGTCGTGCGACGGCGCCTCCATTGCGGCGGATCGATGTAGACGGGGAGGCCCTGCACATAGCCGGTTCGCGCCGTCGAGCGACGGCGCCTCCATTGCGGCTCACGGACCCTCACCCCGAGATCGACGTCGTCGACTGGTTCGCGCCGTCGAGCGGCGGCGCCTCCATTGCGGCGCGACGACCGCGCGCGCGGCGAACACGGCGTTCACGTTCGCGCCGTCGAGCGACGGCGCCTCCATTGCGGCATTTGCATGTTCGCGCCGGTGTCCTGGCGGACCCGGGTTCGCGCCGTCGAGCGACGGCGCCTCCATTGCGGCGCGAACCACCACAGGGCGAGCGGTTCGAGCTCGTCGGTTCGCGCCGTCGAGCGACGGCGCCGCCATTTCGGCCTCCGTCACGTCCCGGCCGTCGAGGTCGAGGACCGCGTGCGCGCCGTCGAGCGACGGCGCCTCCATTCCGGCGCGGCCATCAAAGATGAACACGAAGCCCGACTCGCCCGTGCCATGGTGGACCGGCGCATATTCGCGGACTCAGCTGCCGATGACGACACCGCGAGGAGGATCTGGAACCGCTATCAGATCGTCGAGACGGCCACGGCGCTCGGCTACTACGCGAACTCACGTGAGTTTCATGAGTGGGCACGCCTCGGGCTCATCACTGAGAACGGTCGCGCCGAGATTCTCGTGTCGTTCCACGGAATCGGTGTCGACTACCGAGGCCTTGTCGGGGTTTCGATCTCGTTCTACCGAAGGCAGGAAGCGGACGACATCGAGCACCAGATCATCGAGCTTCAACCTATCTCGAGCGAACTCTTCCAAATCAACTACAAGGAAGACCCCGCCTCCGTTGAACGACGATTCCGCCCGTGGCTGGAAGCGGGACCTCTGGCGGGTCTCGATCAGTGGCGAAGGGGCGAGTAGCGCCGTCATCCATCGCCATCAATCGCCCCGGAGCTGGCGCCCGGTGACCTGGGCGTATACCGCTTCGTAGCCGCGGACCATCGACCGGGCCGAGAACTCGGCCTCGACCCGCGCCCGGCAGGCGGCGGGGTCGAGCTCCCGCACGTGGCCGAGCGCGGCCGCGAGCTCGTCCGCGCCTTCTCGCCGGAACCCGGTGACCCCGTCCTCGACGAGTTCGGGTGCCGCGCCCCAGTTCGTCGTGACGACCGGCGTGCCGCACGCCATCGCCTCCGCCATCACCAGGCCGAACGGCTCCGGCCAGCGGATCGGGAACAGCATCGCGGCCGCGCGCCCGAGCAGGTCGGCCTTGGTTTCGTGAGCCACGTTCTCGAACAGGTCGATGTCGTGGCCGAGCAGCGGCTCGATCTCGTGCTCGAAGTACGCGCGTTCCGGAGGTTCACTGCGCTTGAGGATCATCTTCAAGGGGAACCCTGCGTCGCGAGCAATGCGGATCGCCTCGGCCGGTCCTTTGTCGGGGTTGGCGCGCCCGATGTAGACGAGGAAGTCTTCCTTCTCGGTGCGTAGCGGGTACTCGTCGAGGTCGATGCCGTTGTGCACGACGCCCGCGTACCTCACGTCGCCGTTCTCGGCGGCCTGCGCGTGGCTGATCGCGACGAGGTGCACGTGCGGCGCGAGCGCGCCGTACAACAAGCGTGCGGGATCCGTCCACGGTCCGTGCAGCGTGTGCACCACCGGCGGCGATCCGCGCAGCATCGCGCCGCACACGGGGCCGACCACGCCCGCATGGTCGTGCACGAGGTCGTAGCCATCGATCGCGGTATACGCGGAAACGGCATGGAACGCGTCGAACCAGGGGTTGCCGAGCTCGCGGGGATCGGGCGGTTCCGCCATCGGCGAGACCAGGCGGGCCTTGGTCTTCGAACCGCCCGACGCGAACAACGTGACGTCGTGGCCGCCTCCGACGAGCCCGTCGGCGAGCAGCGCGACGACGAGCTCGATCCCGCCGTAGCCGGTGGGCGGGACCGGAAACCAGACCGGCGCGACGATCGCGATGCGCACGGCACGCACGCTAATCCCGGCGCGGTAGCGTGAAGTGCCGATGCCCGAGCCGTGGACGACGAACGCGAGCGCGAGCCTCTCGGGCGCGGCCGGATTCGTCACGCTCGTCGAGGGTTCGGCGTTCTGTATCTCCAGCCGATCCGGCGAGATCGACGCCGATCGTCCACTCGGTCTTTTCTTTCGCGATACGCGGTTCCTGTCGACGCTCCGGCTGCGGCTCAACGGGAAGGAGCCCGAGTCGCTGGCGGCGACCACGACCGATCCGTTCAGCGCGGTGTACGTGCTCCGCGGTCACCCAACGGCGGGGCGGGCCGATTCCCACCTGATGCTGACGCGGCGGCGGTACGTCGGGCGGGGCATGCGCGAAGACCTCGAGATCCAGAACTTCGGCGAGGAGCCCGCGTTCTGTTCACTGGAGCTCGAACTCGGCGCCGACTTTGCCGATGTGTTCGAAGTCAAGGAGGGCCGCGTCCAGAAGTCCGGCAAGCTCGCCGTCGCGTCGGATCACACACGCGTCACTTTCAGCTATCAGCGGGGCCCGTTTCAGCGGGCGACCCACGTCGACTTCAGCGAGCGGCCCCGCCTCGCCGGTGCGCACGTTCAGTACGAGATCATCGTGCCGCCGCGGGGTACCTGGGGCACATGCATGCAGGTGACGCCGGTCATCGACTCGATCGAGATCGTGCCTCGGTACCTGTGTGGGCAGCCCGTCGACCATTCGACCCCCGTCGCCCGGCTCGAAGAGTGGAAGCGCCGCCTTCCCGCGGTGTCGAGCGACCACGACCAGTTCCGGGGACTGCTCGAACGATCGACGCGAGACCTCGCGGCGCTGCGCATCTTCGATCCCGAGTTCCCGGACCGCGCGGTCGTCGCGGCGGGCGCGCCGTGGTTCATGACGCTGTTCGGGCGCGACTCGCTGCTCACGTCCTGGATGACGATGATGGTCAACCCCGACCTTGCGCTCGGGACGCTCCAGACGCTCGCGCGCTTCCAGGGGAACGACGTCAATCCGCTGACCGAAGAAGAGCCCGGCCGGATCCTCCACGAGATGCGATTCGGCGAGACAGCGTCACTCGCGTTGGGCGGCGGCCACATCTATTACGGCACCGCCGACGCGACGCCCCTGTTCGTGATGCTCCTCGGCGAGCTGTCACGGTGGGGAGGTCGCCGCGAGGAAGTCGACGCGCTGTTACCCGCGGCCGATCGCGCGCTCGAGTGGATCACGAACTACGGCGACAAGGACGGCGACGGCTACGTCGAGTACCACCGCAGCAGCGATCGAGGGCTGCAGAACCAGGGATGGAAGGACTCCTGGGACTCGATGCGCTACATCCACGGCGCGCTCGCGCCGACGCCGATCGCGCTGTGCGAAGTGCAGGGCTATGTCTACGCCGCGCTCCGCGCCAGATCTCACATCGCGACCGAGGCGGGCGACGCCGAGCTGAGTGTGTCGTTGCGGGCCCGAGCCGCGGATCTCAAGCGTCGCTTCAACGAGGACTTCTGGGTCGATCACGCCGACGGTGGCTACTTCGCGATGGGTCTCGATCGCGACAAGCGGGTCATCGACGGCATCGGTTCCAACATGGGTCACTGCCTCTGGACCGGCATCGTCGACGAGGACAAGGCGCCGTCCGTTGCGCGCGCGCTGATGGACCCGGGCCTCTTCGGCGGCTGGGGAATCCGGACGTTGTCGGAGCGCGTCGAGGGCTACAACCCGCTGTCGTATCACTGCGGGAGCGTGTGGCCGCACGACAATGCCCTGTGCGCGGCGGGTCTGATGCGATATGGCTTCATCGCGGACGCGCACCGCGTCATGCTCGGTCTGGTCGACTCGTCCGCATGGTTCGGTGACCTGTTGCCGGAGCTCTTTTCGGGCATGCCGCGATCCGAGGTGCACTTCCCGATCCCGTACCCGACGTCGTGCTCGCCGCAGGCATGGGCGGCCGCATCGCCGCTGCTGTTCCTCCGAACGATGCTGCGGTTCGAGCCCGACTTTCGCAACTCGAAGCTCCACCTCGCACCCGCGATCCCGCCGTGGATCGGCCGCCTCCGACTCGAGCGCATCCCGGTCATGGGAGGTGACCTCAGCATCGACGTCGAGGGCGAGGTCGTGCACGCCCTCGCGGTCCCCGACGGACTGGAGATCGTGTCGCAACCGCGCGCCGCAACGACGTGACCTTCTAGCCCTACGCGCCCGCGGTGTCACGGAACGTGGGGTGGGGCGGGAGCCGACGTGTCCAGGATTGTCATGGGCGCCGCGTCGACGGCGCGTGCGCGGGCACCCTGCTAACCGTTGGCTGTTTGTTCCTCGGTGGTCGCTCAGCGACCACCGAGGAACAAACACAACACTGCGCTACCAGCCGCGATCGGCCCACTCCTGGAGGTGCGGCCGTTCGGTACCGATCGTCGTGTCGAGGCCGTGGCCGGGCAGCACGAGCGTCTCGGCCGCCAGCGGGAAGAGTCGCCGGTCGATGGACTGGATGATCGTGTCGAAGTCGGCACCCTCGAATGACGTGTTGCCCGGCCCGCCCGGAAAGAGTGTGTCGCCGCTGAACAGCACCGGATGGCCCTCCATCAGGAAGCTCGTGGAGCCACGCGTGTGTCCGGGCGTGTGAATCGTGCGAAGCCGGATGTCGCCCACCGCGATGACGTCGTCGTCAGGGATCGTGAAGTCGTACGACGGCAGCATGGCCGCGTCCTCGGACGCGACGCCGACGTCGATGCCGGCGTCTCGCATCTGCGTGACCGCTTGGATGTGATCCCAGTGGCCGTGGGTCGTGAGCACGCGGCGCACGCCGGTTGCCCGCGCGACCTGCAACAGCAGTTCGTGCTCGTTGGCGGCGTCGATGATCGCGGCTTCGCCGGTGCCCTTGCACCGAACGACGAACACGTTGTTCTCGAACGGCCCGACGACGAGCTTGTCGATGCGAACATCCGTCGATTCGTAGTGCGCGGGCCGCTTCATGCCACCAGGCTACCGAGGAACCGTCAGGGCTGGTAGAGCGCGGATGTCGACGCGATCGACAGGACGCCCATTGCGGTCGCGCTGGTTCCGAGGGCGATCGCGTAGCCGTTCGTGGGCAAGACCCGCGCGTACGCGATTACGAGCGGGAACGCGGTCATCGCGAACCGCCACGTCGATGCCAGGTTCGCCGACGACAGCACGAGCAACACGAGCACGACGGTGTAAGTCGCGATCGGGGCCGGCGGTCGCCATCGGTACATGCATACGAAGCCGCCGGCGATGAACGCGACTGCGAGCACCGACATGAGCACGTTGAAGTCCGCGCCCGGATCACCGATCACGTCCAAGATCTTCTCGATTGTCGCTGTCGGGTCGAAGTGCCAGCCCCAGCCGTCGCGTTGCACCTCCCAGTACGCGAACGGTTCACCGACGCGGAACCAGAGGTACAGCGGATACAGCGCATAGCCCGCGAACGCGAGCGCAGGTGCTGCGAGCGGTGCCAGCGTTCGGCGGTCGCGTCGCAGCTCGACGATCGCGCCGACGAGGCTCGCGATCGCATTGGGACGCGCGAGGCCGGCTGCGGCACCCCACAGCCCAGCGACGATCCAGCGCCGTTCGTCGAGCGCCAGCAGGCTGGCCGCGGCGGCGGGGATGAACACACCCTCGCTGTATGTCATCGACAGCACGAGGGCGCCGGGCGCGAACGCCAGGAGTGCGACCGCGCGAGTTGCCGTCGCGCCGTCGCACAATCGCGCGGTGAGCCGCCCACACCCCCATCGCCGCCGCCGACCCCGCGATCGCGACGAACAGGCCGGCGCGGATCTCGCCCAGCGGGGTCGCCCGCTACACGAGGCGCACGAGCGCGGGATACAGGGGAAAGTACGCGAGCGTCGATTGGGCGGCCGCGCCCTCGCCACCGCGGGCGTAGTCGCTCGGATAGCCCTCACGAGCGAGCTCGAGATACCACGCTCCGTCCCAGGCGCTCAGCTGGCTCGCGACACTCAGCTCCGGGGGCATCTTGATGGCCGTCCACACCGCGAACACGTGCGCCAACACGCCGGCCGCCAGGATCCCGAGCGGGATGAGGACCGGGGCCGCCCGGCGGGCAAGCGTTCGAACCGCGGTGGGCATGCCAGAGCCGACCGTACCAATGGAACGCGCGTCGTCCGCCCGGGCTCGGCGCACCACCTGGAAACCAGACCGGTCGGTCAAGTAGCGTCCGAACGCTCATGGATTTCCGCGATTCAGCTTCCGAGAGGGCATTCCGCGACGAGGTGCGCACGTGGCTGGCCGAGCACCTGACCGGCGAGTTCGCCGCGCTCGGATCGGCGGGCGGGCCCGCCGACGAGACCGGTTGGGACGTCCGGCTCGAGTGGGAGAAGCTCCTCGGCCGCGACCGTTGGGTGGGCGTGTCGTGGCCGGTCGAGTACGGCGGCCGCGGCGCCGATGTCGCCCAGCAGATCATCTTCAACGAGGAGTACGCGAAGGCGAACGCCCCGGCGCGGATCTCGTTCTTCGGCGAAGGGCTCTTCGCCCCGACGCTCATCCAGTTCGGCACCGACGAGCAGAAGCGGCGCTTTCTTCCAAAGATTCAGACCGTCGAGGAGCTGTGGTGCCAAGGCTTCTCGGAACCGAACGCAGGCTCCGACCTCGCGAACATCCAGACGCGAGCCGTCCTCGACGGTCACGAGTGGGTGATCACCGGCCAGAAAGTGTGGACGACGCTCGCCCACCGCGCCGACTGGTGCTTCGTCGTATGCCGCACCGATACGGAGTCGTCGGCCCATCACGGCCTGTCGTACGTGCTGTGCCCGATGGATCAGTCCGGAATCGAGGTGCGACCGCTGCGCCAGCTGACCGGCAGCGCGGAGTTCAACGAGGTGTTTTTCGACGGAGCGCGCACCGCCAAGGAGAACGTGCTCGGCCCGGTCGGGGAGGGTTGGAAGGTCGCGATGGCCACGCTCGGGTTCGAGCGCGGCACGGCGTTCTTGTCCCAACAGCTGTCGTTCGAGCAGGAGATGTCGACGTTGCTCGCGGCGGCGCGCAAGAACGGTTCGGCTGGCGACACCGTCGTCCGTGACGAGCTCGCGCAGCGCTACATCGGCCTGCAGGTCATGAAGTACAACGGCATGCGGATGCTGACGAACCTGGTTCACCGGGGTGCGCTCGGTCCCGAGGCGAGCATCGGCAAGCTGTTCTGGACGTCGTGGCACCGCGCGTTCGGCGAGACGGCGATGAAGGTGCTCGGCACTGATGCGCTCGCGGTTGCGCGTGCGAGCGACGGCGTCTACGACCTCGACGAGCTGCATCGGATCTTCATGGCGAGCCGGGCGGAGACCATCTACGCCGGCTCGAGCGAGATTCAACGGAACATAATTGGTGAGCGGGTACTCGGACTTCCGAGAGAACCCCGGTAAGGGAGAGACGAACACCATGAACTTTGCCTTCTCCGAGGAACAAGAAGAGCTGCGGCGCACGGTGCGGCAGTTCCTCGAGGCCAAGTCGCCCGAGACCGAGGTCCGGCGTCTGATGGAAACCACCGAGGGCTACGACCCCGCGGTGTGGAAGCAGATGGGCCAAGAGCTCGGGTTGCAGTCGCTCGCGATCCCCGAGGAATACGGCGGGCAGGGATTCTCGTTCATCGAGCTCGGCATCGTGCTCGAGGAGATGGGCCGCGTGCTTCTGTGCGCGCCGTACTTCGCGTCGTCCGTCCTTGCCGCCAACGCGATCCTGAATGCGGGTACGGACGCGCAGAAAAAGGATCTGCTCCCAGGGATCGCGTCGGGAGACACAGTCGCGACGCTGGCGTTCACCGAGCCGTCGGGAAAGTGGGACGCGGCCGGCATCACGCTCGAAGTCGGCGACGACAACAAGATCTCGGGCGAGAAGATGTTCGTCCTCGACGGCCACACCGCGGACGTGATCGTCGTCGTTGCCCGGAGGGCGGGCACGAGCGGGACCGACGGCATCTCGTTCTACACGGTGCCCGGCGATGGGTCGGGTCTCACCCGCACCGCGCTCCAGACGATGGACATGACGCGCAAGCAAGCCAAGCTCGAGTTCAACAAGGTCGGCGCCGAGGCCCTGGGTGAACCGGGCCAGGGTTGGGCTGCGTTCTCGAAGACAATGGACCAGGCCGCGGTTGCGCTGTCGAACGAGTCGATGGGCGGCGCACAGTTCGTCCTCGACATGTCGGTTCAGTACGCCAAGGATCGTGTGCAGTTCGGTCGGCCGATCGGTTCGTTCCAGGCGATCAAGCACAAGTGCGCCGACATGCTGCTCGAAGTCGAGTCCGGAAAATCGGCCGCGTACTACGCGGCGTGGGCTGCGGCCGAGGACAACGACGAGTTGCCGGTCGTTGCCGCGTTGTCGAAGGCGTACTGCTCGGAGGCGTACTTCCACGCGACGGCCGAGAACATCCAGATCCACGGCGGCATCGGCTTCACGTGGGAACACCCCGCCCACCTGTACTTCAAGCGGGCCAAGAGCTCCGAGATCTATCTCGGCGACGCCACCTATCACCGCGAGCTTCTCGCGCAAAGGATCGGTATCTAGGACAGATCCGCAGGCGGCGTCGATAGACCCTCAATACTTAGGGTCTATCGACGCATCCGGGGCATTTACCGTCGCGGCGTTCAACGCGCACTGGGGCTTCGTGCGCGCCGCGGCTCGGCGCGGCGAACCATTCGACGTCAGCGCGCTGGTCCGCGGCTTCGACGCCGACGTCGTCGTCGTTCCGGAGTCGTTCCGATTTGCGGACGGCACCACCGTACTCGACGGGATCGCGGCCGACGGTTACGAGATCCAGTCGAGAAAATTCTCCTGGCTCGGCACGCACAACCGCCACCAGGACAACCCGCCGGTCGATGGGCATTGGGAGTTGGCCGTCTGCTCGCGCTTGGCCGTGCGCGAGTGGCGCGAGATTCAAATGGCGCGCGTGTTTCGAGATCACGTCGACGAGATCCGCCGCGCGATCGTCGCGATTGTCGACGTCGACGGTGTCGGCGTGCCGATCGTCGGGCTGCACACGTCTTCGAAGCTTTGGTATGCCGGACCCGTCATGCACCTGCGCTCACTCAGGTCGGCGCTCCCGGATCTCTCGACCCCCGCGGTCATTGCGGGGGATCACAATCTCTGGGGACCGGGAGTGTGCGCGCTGCTCCCCGGGTGGCGGCGCGCCGTGCGCGGCCGCACGTGGCCCGGCCATCGACCGCACAGCCAGCTCGACCACATACTCGTCAGCAAGCGCATCGAAGTGCTCGCGGGCGAAGTGTTGGCCGAGAACGGCTCCGACCACCGGCCGGTCCGCGCGCGATTGGCGCTCCGATGATCGCGCAACCCGTCGGGTAGCGTTGCGACGATGGCGGCGACGTCGAGTCCGGGTGAGCGCAGCGTGAATATGTCGGCCGCGCGTGTCGTCGGCGCGCGCTTCACGCTGCGCGAACGCGTCTCCCGTATATGGCAATACCGCGAGCTGCTCGTCGGCATGATCCGCAAGGAGCTCAAGGTCAAGTACAAGAACAGTGTCCTCGGGTTCGCGTGGTCGCTGCTGAACCCGCTGCTGTATCTCGTCGTGTTCTACGTGGCGTTCGAGATCATCTTGGGCTCGGGGATCGACGCATTTCCGATCTACTTGCTGTCGGGCCTGCTCATCTGGAACCTGTTCTCGGTCGGGCTGGGGGCGGCCACCGGTTCGGTCGTCGGCAACTCGGGCCTCGTGAAGAAGGTCGCGTTCCCGCGCGAGATTCTCCCGCTGGCGGCGGTCGGCAGCACGCTCGTACATTTTTTCCTTCAGGGCACCGTGCTCGTCGTCGTCCTCACGGTCGTGCGCTGGGACATTGCGTGGGAATACTTGCCGCTGCTGCCTCCTGCGTTGCTCGCCGTGTTGCTCGTCGCGTCGGCGCTCGGCATCCTGCTCTCGGCGACGAATGTGTACCTCCGCGACACGCAGCACTTTCTCGAGCTTGCACTCCTCGCATGGTTCTGGATGACGCCGATCGTGTACCAGTTCATGAAAATCGGCGTCCGCGACGACTGGGCGACCACGGTATTCATGCTGAATCCGATCACGCCGATCGTGCTCGTGTTCCAGCGGGCGTTATACGCCAGGGTCACGACCACCGACGACAAGATCTTGCCGGCGTGGGACTGGTCGCACTACGCGCTGTATCTCGGCTACTCGTTCGCGGTCGGGCTCGTCATGCTCGCGATCGCCATGAGCGTGTTCGGCCGGATCGAGCCGAACTTCGCCGAGGAGCTCTAGCGACCGTGCCGACTCGTCGGCCGCGCATCGTCGCACCGTTTCGGCGCGCGCTGCACGACGGGGCGGCGCGTTGGCCGCGCTTTCGTCGCCTGGTCGAGATCGGCGCGCGCGAACTCGACCGCGCGCTGCAAGACGATCTCTACGACGGCAGCTACTACGGCAGCCGTGGTGAGGGACGACCCGACTCGATCGGCACGGCGACCTACACCCGGAAGGCGACCCACGCCGACGCCGGCGCGTACCTGATCTGGCGCTGGTTCCCCGTCGAGCGCACGGCCGACGTCGGCTGCGCGTTCGGGTTCTTCGTCGAAGCCCAACGCGAACTCGACATCGAAGCAGACGGCTTCGACGTCAGCCGGTTCGCGCTCGACCACGCGGCCCTCGGCGCGCGCGGCCACGTTCGCTACGGGAACCTGCTCCATCGGCTCCCAGTCAAGGACGGCGCCTATCAGCTCGTCAGCGCGTTCGAAACGCTCGAGCACCTTCCGCCCGAAGTCGTGCCCAAGGCGCTCGCCGAGCTCCGGCGCGTCACCTCTGGCTATCTCGTCGCGACGATTCCGTCGTTCGGTCCGAACGAGCATGGCCCCGGCGGCTGGTTCGACGTGAAGGTGAGACCGGAGCGGCTCGAGCACTACCGCGCCCTCGGCGACGCCTACGAGGGACCGGTCGAGTATGACGACTTGTACCGCGACGAACAGGGCGCGCCGATCGAGGGGCACCTCACGATCGCGTCCTTCGGGTGGTGGACGACACGGTTCGCGGAGGCCGGCTTCGTGCGCTGTGGCGAGGTGGAACGCCGGATCCATCCGCATCTCGCGCGCTTTGGTCTCACCAAGTACTGGAACCTGTACGTGTTGCGTGTGCCCGACGCGCCCGAGCCGACCGGCGAATGCCGGGATGGAGAGGTCGCGGCGGTCGAACAGAAGTGGGGGTTGGCCGCGACGCCGGCCGACCCCGAGGACGTCGCGCGCGTGCGGGCCGTTCTTGGCGACGATTGTTTCGACGATCTATGAACGAGCGCCCGACGGGCGCTCGTTCTTCGTTACCTTCGCTCTTGGTGGCTCCGCCGCCGGGCGGCTCGGGCCCGAGGGCGCGTCGCGGGCTTCGCCAATCGGCGCGCGCTCTAGATGGATCCGGAAAAGGGATCTGAGTCGTCGCGCGGATCGCGTGCGGCGATGATCTTGTTGCGAACGGCCGCCAGCCGAGGGCTCGCCGTGTAATACCGGCCTCGCTTCTCGCCGTGCGGCACGACGAGGTCGTGTTCGACGAGCGCACGAAGATCACGACTGGCGGTCTGGTCGGTGAGCTCGCCTCGCCAGATCGCGCGGTACGTCGCGTTGCGTATGCGGAACCCGATAACGGCGTCGAACAAGACCGGTACAGTTCGCTCCGGCAGGGCGATCTCAGAAGTGAGACGCTCCAACGCTTCCCACAGGCTCTCGCTTTCCTTGACGCGTCGCAAGATCGTGCGGGCCTGGCGAAGATGTGCCGTCAGCGTGAATCGCACCCACGGACGCGCGTCGCGCCGTGGCTGCCAACTCCCGCCGACGACCTTCGCGAGGACGTTGTAGTAGCTCGCCGTGTTGGCTCCGAGGTACTCCTCGATGCTGGAGAAGGCCGGATCCAGGATGCGCTCACGCGCGAGGACGAGCGTGTGTAGGCAACGGGCCATGCGGCCGTTCCCGTCGCGAAAGGGATGCACGAGGACGAGGTTGAGATGCGCCATCGCGGCGCGAATCATGACGGGGCAGTCGTTCGTTTGATTCAAACCGAGGACGAGCTCGCCCATCAGGCGCGGAACGTCGTCGCGGTCAGCACCCTCGTAGACGATTTCTCCGGTCGATTCGTTCGTAACGTGGATTGGCCCGGGCCGCCACAGCCCGGGCCGCGCTTTCATGTCGTAGCTCGTCATCATGAAGTGAAGGCTCTTCAGCAGCTGCTCGCCGTATTGGAAGTTGACTTCGATCGCGAGCTGCAGAACGAAGGTCATGGCATCGCGGTAGCCCTTGAGGGCGAGGCGCGTTTCCTCGTCGACCGACAGCGGCTCCTCACCGAGGTCGATTGCCGCGGCGTCGTCGACCTCTGCGGTGTAGCCCTCGATCGTGTTGGAACCTTGAATGGCGCGCGCGAATGACGCGCGACGTAGTGAGCCAAGCCATCGGCGGGGCTCGAAGGGTTGCAGACGCTCCCTGAGCCCATCGCGGACCGACTCGATTTGAGCCAGCACGTCGAGTTCGGCAGCACCGGGGTCGGGCGTGTCGAATAACAGCATTGAAACTCAGTGTTCCTCCGTCCTGGTGGTTGATAGTATCACCTCATCATGACGGTTGAAAACTGTGTTACGCTCAAGCGTGGTCACTCGGACCGGTAGCGCGACAGACGTACGCCAGGAGGTAGCAGTTCGCGACGTCGGCGAACACGCCGTGATTGCGGGCCACCGCGGCGCCGTCGAAGACGCCCTGTTCGAGCGCGGCGCCCGCGTACGCCAGGCCGTAGGCACCGACGATCTCGAATCCCGCATCGACGAGCATGGCGCGGAGCTGCCCGTCGGTGTACTCGATCTTGTGGTCGGGATTCATGAGCGAGGCCCCGAGCTCGGCCGCCGTAGCGCGCCGGTTCGGTGTGTCGAGCGCGAAATGGCCGCCGGGTACGAGGATGCGGCGGATCTCGTGCAGCATCTTCTCCGCTTCGGCCTGCGTGATGTGTTCGATGCTCTGGCCCGAGAACACGAGGTCGAACGCCGCGTCGTCGTAGGACGACAGGTCGACCATCGAGTGGTACCGGTACTGCACGGGACCCGACGGCGTGTGTATGGCGTCGGCGCGCGCGCTGCCGCTGTACAGCTCGTGGCGTTCGTGGTGAGGAAGGTCGACGATCGTGAGTTGGTCGAAGCAGTAGGGGTATCCCATGTTCACGAGTGAGCCGGCCGGGTCGTCCTGGTCGGTTCCGCCGAGGTCGAGGATGTGCGACGCGCGGGGAAGTAGGCGCACGAAGTCGCACCGAGACAGGTGCAGCGAACGCAGCCCGTTCTCGTAGGGGATGGCGCGCATTTCCATGGATGTGAGCATCTCGTCGAGGACGCCGTCGCGGGTCAGGCTGCCGTCGCGGAGTTGGGTGACGTAGTTCTCGACGCCGTCGGCGTCGCCGTCGCGGCGCAGCATGATCTGGTACGCGGTTCGCACGAAGTTCGGTGTCGCGGCGCGTCTGATGTCGCGTCGTTCGCGCCACGGGTCTCGATCGGCCAGCCGTTCCCGCAGCCGCAAGCGCGAAAGTTGCTGGCGCCACCATGGCCGCTCGCTCACCGTCGCACTCCTCGCGTGCTCACTGTTTCGAGGAACGCAGCGTACCGTTCGACCAAGTCGGTCCAGCGGTAGTGCTGCGCGACGTAGGCCGCACCGCGCTCGCCCATCTCGGCGCGGAGGTCGGCCGACCCGAGGAGATGGTCGAGCGCGACCTCGAACTCGGAGTACCCGCCGAACGTGAGTCCGCCGCCCGATCGTCCGACGTGCTCGGCGGTCACGTCGCACAACGCGTTCACGAGTGCGGGCGCGCCGACGCTCCAACCCTCGAGGAGCACGATCGACAGCGATTCGTAGGCCGACGGTGAAACCAGCACCTCCGCCGCCCGCAGGAGCCCCCACTTCGTCGCCTCGTCGACCGTCCCGGCCAGGATCACGTCCGGGTGTGCGACGGGGGCGTCGACAACCGGGCCGGCGAAGACGAGCGCGAGCGGCCCCGGGCGGCGTTGCTTGTATGCGGTGAAGCACGACGACAGGACGCGTGCACCCTTGCCGTCGTCGACTCGGCCGAGGCACAGCAAGAACGGCCGGTCGCCGAGCCCAACGGTCTGGCGCGCGGCGTCGGGGTCGCCGGCGGCCGGCTCCACGCCGAGCCCGATCACGGCCTGGCGGCGGGCGGCGATCGGAAACCGGCGCTGAACCAGGCGTCGCTCGGGTTCACTCCAGAAGCCAAGCGCGGCCGCAGCCAGGAAGACGTCGCGCACGATGGGCAGTCGCAAGGGCGCCTCGTCGTGCGCGGCGGGGTGCAACACGGCGCGCCCGGCGACGTACGGAAGTCCGACAACGGTCGGGTGGTAGAGATACGGATGGAAAGCGACGACGTCGGCATCGGACTCTCGGATCGCAGCGATCAGGGCCGGCGACAACGGTCCTTGGTCTTCCATCCAGCGCACCTGGTCGTCGAGCGTCACCTGGCGACGGCGGTACACGATTCGTCGCGTCATCCGATCGAAGCCGGCACGGCGGGTGCGCGACGTCGGAAATCGGTGGACGGCTACGCCGTCGAGCTGCTCGGTTCCCGGTGCGTATTCGTTGGCCCAAGTTGTCGCATCACGGGCACAGGTGGTGAGCGCCTCGACTTCCCAGCTCGAGGTCGCCGCCAGCCGCGACGAGAGCAGGCGCGCGGCCAGCTCGGCGCCCCCGGTGACTTCGGCGCCATAGCGGGGTGTGACGACGGCGAGCTTCATGCGCCGACGCTCTCGATCGCGGCAACGAACGCGGGCCCGGTGCGGGCCAGGTCGAAGAACGCCAGCCGTGCCGTGCCCGCGTCGAGAAGTTGCTTGCGCAACAGTTCGTCGTCGACGACTCGTGCGACCGCGGCCGCGACCGTTTCCGGTTCCTTGGTTCCGAGCACGACGCCCGCACCGTCGAGGGTCTCCGATATCGCGCCGGCATCGAATGCCACGACCGGGACCCCGTGGTGCCACGCCTCGAGCAGCGGAACGCAGAATCCCTCGTGTTCGCTGGCGATCACGAACACGTCGGCGTGTTGGTAGTAGGCCGCGAGCTCTGCTTGCGACGCGTTTCCTTGCAGTTCGACGGCGTCGTCGAGGCCGAGCGCGCCGACAAATGCGCGTACGGCCCGGCCGTAGCGACCGTTGAGCCCGCCGCCGACCAGATGCAGCCGCGCGTGGCGATCGTAGACACGGCGATACGCGGCAAAGGCCTTGACGACGTCGTGCTGACGCTTGTTGGGCACGAAGCGACCGACAAAGAGCCAGTTCGCGGTGCCGAGTTCCCGGTCGGAATCCAGCCGCGCGCGTGTCGTCGCGTCGGCATCCGCGGGGATGTCCGCGGGGTCGAACAGGAACGGGACGACGGTCGTCGCGCGATAGCCGGCATCGCGCAGGTCCTGTTCGTTGAACTGCGACACGGCGATCCCGAGCGTGGTACGAGGTGCAAGTTCGCGCAGCTGTTGGCGCCCCCACATGACACCGTGCGCGGCGGTCGCGTCCCAGCCGCCGAAGAAGCGACCGGGTGTGAGATTGTGGTGATTGACGATCAAGGTTTCCGGTCGTTCCACCAGGAAGTCGGCGACGATCGAGCCGATCGCCATCTGATACACGAGCACGTCGTCCCGTCGACCGCGACCGCGACGTCCGTACTGACGGTATGGGCGCGCACCCCAACCGGCACACCCGGCGCCGACGTGGTTCGCGTAGATCTCCGACTCGTGGCCCGCGGCTCGCAGCAGGTCGCGAGCCGTTCGCGTGTGCGCGGCGACGGCGCCCGGTTCGAGCGTCGGCACGAACTGGTGCACGGCGGGCTTTGTCATGCGGCGGCGACGGTGCCGATCGCGTCGAGCAGCGCCGCGCGAGACCGGGCCAGGTCGAAGGCAGCGAGCCGGTCGCGCCCGGCGGCGATGAGTTGCGCGCGGAGCGGCGCGTCGGTGAGCACGCGGTCGACGGCGGCGGCGACCGTGCAGGGGTTCTTCGTCGGCAGCAACAAGCCACCGTGTTGGAGTGTCTCGGGGACGGCGGCGGCCGCGTGTGCAACCACGGGAACGCCGTAGTGCATCGCTTCGAGGAGCGGCACGCAGAATCCCTCGTGCTCGCTGCACACCACCATGACGTCGGCGTTCCGGTAGTACGCGGCGAGGGCGGCGTCGCTCACCGAACCGGTGAGCTCGACCGCGTCGGTGAGCCCCAGGGCGTCGATGAAGTTGCGCAGCGCCATCTCGTAGCAGTGCGAGTACGTGCCGCCGACGAGCGAGAGGCGGGCGCGCGCGTCGTAGGTGCGGCGAAACGTGTGGAATGCCTTCAGCACTTCGTGCTGGCTCTTGTTGGGTGAGATACGACCGACGAAGAGCCAGTCGGCACCCCCGGCGGCCTTGCGCTCGGCGAGACGTCCGGCGGTGGGCACGTCGGGTTCGCGTTCGAGTGCGTTGAAGTCGAGGAGGATCGGGACGACGCGCGTGTGCTCGTATCCGGCGTCGTCCATCTCCTGCGCGTTGTACGAAGAGTCGGCGAGACCGAGGCGAGCTCTCGACGCGAGCGACTGCAACTGGCGCCGCCCACCGGCGAGCTTGTCGACCACCAGCGGTTCCCAGTGGACGAACAGCGAGACCGGAGTGATGTTGTGATAGTCGACGATCAGTGGTTCGGGGCGGTTGGCGACGTATTCGGCGACGGGTGAACCGACGGAGTGGTGGTACAGCAGCAACGTCGGCTCGGCCCGCCGGTTCCCGCGGAACGACCCGTACTTCTTTGCGCGCTTTCGGTACTCGCCCTTCGCCTCGAGCGCGTAGATCTCCGAACCGAAGCCGACGTCGCGCAGCGCCCGTTGGATCGCGAGCGTATGGCTGCTGATCGCATCGCGCGGCGCGAGCGACGGCACGAACTGATGGATCGCGGTCACGGGCGGGTGGCGACGAGCACGAACGACTCCGCGCCGAACAGCGCCTCGGAGATGCGCGCCAAGTTGGCGTTCATCACCGTCGCGTCGGAGCTCGTCGCCGGGAGCGGCGGGAGCGGCTGGGCGCCGAGCTCGCGGATCGTGACGTCGGTGAACCCGCGCCGGGTGAGCACGTCGGACCATGTCTCGGGATGCAGCGGGTGACCGGGGCTGAGGTCGGCCTCGACGGTCGTGCGGTCGCGGCCCCACGACTGCGGGTGCGCGCTGCAGACGACGAGTCGCCCACCGGCAGCGAGCGTGAGCAATGACTGGTCGATCAGGGCCAGGAGCTCGCCGGGGGCGCGCCGCTCGACGCACGCGCGCAGCACGACAGCGGACAGATCGCCGGCCGCCACCGATCGCAAGTGGGCGTCGGGTTCGTCGACCCGCACGTCGATCTCGCGTGCGACGGCGGTGTCGGCCAGCTCGGCATTGGGTTCGACTCCGTAGGCGTCGATGCCGGCTGCGACCATCGCGGCGAGGAGCGCGCCGTCACCGCATTCCGCGACGAGCACGCGCCCGTTCTGGTTCGCCAAGGTCTCGACCACGAGCGGTGCCCAAGCGGCGTCGTCGCGCTCGGCGACCACGCGGGCCCCTTCGGTGCGCGTGCGTTCCATGGCACCGGTGACGGTTTCGAGGTGCTGCACCTTGTCGACCAGCCGCCGCACGACGTTGTGCAGGGTCACGGTGAACGACGTGATCTGCTGCGCGAGAAACACGTGATACCAGCCGAGGAATTTCGCCATGACCCGCTTGACGATGCCGAACACGGCGTTGTTGGACGCGATCGGTATCTCCGGATCGATGCCAGCGGCGTCCTCGGCTCGCTCCAGCGCCTCGTCGATGCTCTCGGCCACGTCCGCGGGTGCGAAACGTGCGAACAGGAGATCGAGCTCGCGCTCGAACCCGGCCGGGTACTCGCCCTCGGCGCGCCGCTGCCTGACGTCCTCCGCGATTTCGGCCCGGACCCGCTGGATGTCGATGGTCATGGCCGGCCGACAACCGTGAACATCGGGTAGTCGCCCGCCGGTGCGTCCATGTCGTGGCCGAAGTGGTGCTTCTGCACGTGGTAGATGACCGTAGTTCGCGCGAAGCCGAGGCGGCGCAGCATCTTCTCGATCGTGAGGGGATTGAACGACCACCAGACGGTGCGGTTGTCGGGCTGGTCACTCGGATCGAATCGCATTGCATCGACATCCGAAGCCATCTTGTGGTCGACCGCTTCGGTGACGACGATGGCGTCGCGGGTGCGCCGCGCCGCCTGTTCGAGCGCGGTGAACGGGTCGCGCAGGTGCAACAAGATGGCGCAGAAGATGCTCATGTCGAACGTGCCGAGGTCGCCGGGAAGGTCGTAGATGTTGCCGTACACCTTGCGCACGCGCGATTCCTTGTCGCGGTGCAGGTACCACCAGGAGTTCTGGACGCCGCCGATGAGGCCGACGTGGTCCATCTTGAGCGCGCGGTGGTCCTCGCGGCCGTAGACCATCAGATCGATCATGCGGTCGTACCCGACGTCGAAGGCCACGACATCGGCGTTCTGTTGTTCCATCCAGAAGCTCAAGTGACCCGTTGCGGGTCCGAGCTCGAGGACCCGCAGTCCGCCCACCTCGACACCGCCGAGATACTCGGCTTCGTGGCCGCGCAGGTCCCACGGTCCGCGTGCGACGGTGCCGTCACGCAGCTCTGACGTGTGGTAGAAGTCGCAGTCGGCGCGGGTGATGTACGAGCGTTCGCTGCGCAGGGTCGCCTGGTAGCCGTCGTCGAGCTGGCCGAGGTAACCGGACGGCGGATAGCTCGGCCACAAGAATCGTGGGGCGGTGAGCGACGGTTCGGGGGCGATGTGCGCGCCGGTTTCGTCGTGCACGACGACCGGCGGGACGCGAGCCGCCATTGGTGCGATCGTCCGATCTGGGTTCGTCGTCCGGGTGCGCCCGCGCACGCGGCGGTAGAGCGCCCGGCCTCGAGGTCCGGCGACGCGGGCGAGCGCGGAGCGGACATCGTGACGCAGCGATGAGCTTCTGGCGGACACGGCGGGAGTCTAGAGAGCGATCACAGTCGGACCGGGCGTCGGCTGGGCGTCTGACCGCGCCGGTCGGGGTCGGGACGGCTGCTACACCGGTACCGCTGGGCTGCCGATACAGGACTTGCTCCCGCCGACGTTCCTCGAGGTCTTCGTGCGCTTCCGTACCGCTGCCGCCCTGATCGCACTCCTGACGCCCGCGCTGCCGATGGTGGCCGCGACCCCTGTCGCCGCCGGCACCGCGCCGCAGCTCGCTTGGAGTCACACCTACGGCGGTTGGAACCGCAGCTCGTCGCCGACGATCGCCGACGTCAATGGCGACGGTGTGAACGACATCGTGCACGGCCACCAGGACGGCTACGTGCGCGTGCTCGATGCCAGCACTGGCAACAACTTGCCCGGCTGGCCGCAGCCGGCGTCGGTGCGTCCCGGGCTCGCGGTTCCGATCGATGGTTCGCCCGCCGTCGGAGACATCGACGCGGACGGCGCCAACGAAGTGATCGTCGGCGCGGGCTCGACGTGGCGTCGCGAGCGTGGCGGCGTGATCGTGTTCCGCCGCGACGGTTCGGTCAAGTGTCGGTTCGAGGCGCTGAACTATCAGCCCAACGACAACGGCGTGTACTCGTCACCGTCGCTCGGCGACGTCGACGGCGACGGCATGACCGACATCGTGTTCGGCGCGTGGGACCTCCACGTCCACGCGATCGACCGCAACTGCAACGAGCTGTCCGGCTTCCCGATCAACGTCGAGGACTCGACGTGGAGCTCTCCGGCGCTCTACGACGTCGACGACGACGGCCGGATGGAGATCTTCATCGGCTCGGACCAGTTCATCGGGGGATACATCGACCACTCCGGTGGTGAGTTCCGCGCGCTCGACTGGAACGACGGCAGAGTCACCGAGCGGTGGAAGCGCCGCATCGACGACACGTTCTTCTCCAGCCCCGCCATCGGCGACATCGACGGCGACGGGACGATGGAAGTGGTCACCGGCGCCGGCCACTTCTACAACCGCGGCGACGGCAAGAAGATCTGGGCGTTCAACATCGAGGACGGCTCGAACCAGCCCGGGTTCCCGTTCGCGACCGGCGGCTCGACGATGCCCGCACCGGCCTTGGGTGACGTCGACGGTGATGGTGTGGTCGACGTGGTCGCCGGCAGTCACGACGGCTTGCTGCGCGTCATTCGCGGGAACGGCCAGCTCCTCTGGCAGTCCGGGCTGCGCTTCAACACCGGTCCCGGTGGTGGCGTCCAGTCGCCGATCATCGCCGACATGGACGGCGATGGCGACAACGACGTGGGCGTCGGAAACAACTGGGGATTCTTCGTCCTCGACGGACCGACCGGCGGAGAGATCGCCGCGCTCAACACGTGGACCAGTTTCGAAGCGGCCGGCGCGGTTGGCGATTTCGGCCCGCACGGCTGGAAGCTGATCGTTTCCGGCTTCAACACGCCGAACAACACAACAACGATCCAGGCGTACAACATCGCGCCGCCCGGACGAACGCCACCGTGGCCGATGTTCCGCAAGGACGCGCGTCACTACGGCGCGCCGAAGAGTGGCGGCAATCTCCTCGGACCAGGCATGTGCCGTCGCGCCGTCAACCCGCCCGCCGCTGCTTCCGACGCGTCCGCGCCCCGCGGTTATTGGTTCCTCGGCGCGGACGGCGGGCTGTTCTCATTCGGGGGCGCCCCGTTCTTCGGCAGCGTCGCCGGGTCGCTGCGACCGGGCGAGACCGCGGTCGCGCTCCAGGTGTCGCCGACCGGGAACGGCTACTACATCCTGACCAGCCAGGGACGGGTCTTCACCTTCGGAGACGCGCGCTCGCACGGCTCGATGGAAGGCCAGCCGCTGAACGCGCCGATCATCGGGATGGCGCCGACGCCGGGCAATGGCGGGTACTGGTTGCTCGGCCGCGACGGCGGCATCTTCAGCTTCGGCGACGCGCGCTTCTGGGGCTCGATGGGTGGCCAACGTCTGAACGCGCCGGTCATCTCGATGGCGCAGACGCCGACCGGCCTCGGCTACTGGATGCTCGCGTCCGACGGCGGCGTGTTCAGCTTCGGCGACGCGCGCTTCTACGGTTCGACCGGTGGCACGAAGCTGAACGCGCCGGTGATCTCGATGGGGACTAGCAACGCCGGCGGCTACTGGCTCGTCGGCCTCGACGGCGGCGTGTTCAGCTTCGGCGTCCCCTTCTTCGGGAGCATCCCCGGGACCGGTCTGTGCCGCGCGCCGGCCGGCGTCCAGCTGCGCCCGTCGCTGACCGGCAACGGCTACTACGTCCTTTCCTCCGACGGCGGAGTGTTCTCGTTCGGCGACGCGAAGTTCCACGGAAGCCAGCCCGGTCTGACGCTCGGTCGGCACGCGGTCGACATGGCGGTGCGGCCGTAGGACTCCAGTACATTTTGGCGCATGGGCGGACCGGAGTCGCCGCAAGTCGACGAGCTCGGCGGGCTCGGTGCGCAGGTCGCGGCGCGTCGCGCGGAGGGTATGCCGCGCGTCGACGATCCGCCGTTGCTGTCGCCGGCGGTCTACGCCGCGCTCGAGGACGCGGTCGACGCACTGTCGCGATTCGAGTACAACGCGCAACGCATCGACCTGACCAGCAGCCGTCCCGTCGGTTCGGTCGTGCATCGGCTCGTGGCGAAGACAGTCGTTCGCCAGGTGCAAGGCGTGCTCGCGCAGTCCCAGGAATACGCGCACGGCGTCCATCGTGTGCTCGAGAACGTCGTCGAGTTGATGGCCACGTGGAGTCGTGAGTTCGGCACTGGCGTCGTCGAACAACTCGACGACCTGCAGACGCGAATCGCCGAGCAGCGGCGCACTATCACGGAGATGCGCGGCCGCATCGATGATCTCGAGCAACGCGTGCGCTCCCGACTCCCTGACGGATGATGCGGCTGTGCTACGTCGTCCAGCGGTACGGCGAGACCGTCGCCGGTGGCGCGGAACAGCACTGTTTGGAGTTCGCGCAACGATTGTCGGCGCGCGGCCACGAGGTCGAGGTCGCGACCACGTGCGCGAGCTCCAACGTCGATTGGGCCAACGAGTTCCAGCCCGGCACGTCCGACTTGGCCGGTGTCGCCGTGCATCGCCTGCCGGTCGCGGCCAAGCGGGACAAGGCCTCGTTCGACGCGCTCACGAACGAGCTGCTCGACAGCCGAGCGCCTCGGTCCGTCGCCGCTCAATACGAATGGTTCGAACGTCAGGGTCCGGTCGTCCCGGATCTGCCGCCGTGGCTCGCTGCTCACGGCCGCGGGTTCGACTGCGTCATCTTCTTCACTTACCTCTACTGGCCGACGTGGGCGGGCCTGCGCGCGGCCGCGGGACTCGTGCCGACGGTGCTGCATCCCACGGTGCACGACGAAGCGCCGCTACACCTTGTCCCGTTCGACGAGGTATTTCGGTTGCCGGACGCATTCGCGTTGTCGACGCCCGAGGAACGCGCGCTGATCCGCCGGCGCTTCCGGATCGAGCCTGTCGGGTCCGTCGTCGGTATTGGTGTCGACGTGCGCCACGCCGACGATGCACAGTTCCGGCAGGAGTTCCCGGCAGTGGGACATCATCCCTACCTGGTCTATGTGGGTCGCGTCGACGCCGGGAAAGGCGCGGCGGAGTTGCTCCACTTCTTCACGCAGTACAAGGCCGCGCGAGGTGGTGACATGCAACTCGTGCTCTTGGGCGCGCCGCTTCTCGACGTTCCTCGTCGAGACGACATCGTGGTCACCGGCTTCGTCGACGCGACGATACGCGACAGCGCGCTCGCAGGCGCGCTCGCGCTCGTGCAACCCTCGCATTTCGAGTCCTTCTCGATGGTCGTCGCCGAGGCGTTCGCGAAAGCGCGACCAGTTCTCGTGCAACGGCGGTGCGAGGTCACGCTCGGTCATGTCGACCGCAGCGGTGGAGGAGTGGCCTACCTGAGCCCCGATGACTTCGGCGATGCGGTCGACGCGCTGGCGCGTGACCCCGCGCGAGCTGACGCGATGGGCGCGGCCGGCGGTAGGTATGTGGAGCAGGCGTACTCGTGGGACGTCGTCCTCGACCGCTACGAACAGTTGTTGGACGCCGTCGTCGCCGCTCGCTGACGGGCCGTCACCGGCGCGCACGACCCCGGAACAGCGGGCCCGATCGACTATCTTCGACCCATCGGGCCCAATCTCGCGCAGGAGCAGTAACCGCCATGGCGGCCATCGAGGTTCGGGGCGTCTCGAAGCGGTTTCGTCTCTCGCACGAGCGCTACTCGTCGCTGAAAGAGCGCGTCATCCACTTCGGTCGCGTGCCGTACGAGGACTTCTGGGCGCTGCGCGACTGCGAATTCGAAGTCGCGGAGGGCGCAACCGTCGGGCTGCTCGGCCACAACGGGTCGGGCAAGTCGACGCTGCTCAAGTGCATCGCCGGCATCCTCCAGCCCACGCACGGCGAGATCGTCACCCGGGGCCGGTTGGCGGCGTTGCTCGAGTTGGGGGCCGGCTTCCACCCGGAACTGACAGGGCGCGAGAACATCTTCTTGAACGCGTCGATTCTCGGCTTGTCGAAGAAGGAGACCGAGAGAATCTTCGACGAGATCGTCGAGTTTGCCGAGCTCGAGCGCTTCATCGATATGCAGGTCCGTCACTACTCGTCGGGCATGTACGTCCGCTTGGGGTTCGCGGTGGCGGTCAATGTCGATCCCGACATCTTGCTCGTCGACGAAGTGCTCGCCGTCGGCGACGAAGCATTCCAGCGGAAGTGCCTCGAGCGCGTCGCTCGTTTCCAGCGCGAGGGCCGCACGATCCTGTTCGTGACGCACGCGGCCGACCTCGTTCGCCGCATCTGCGATCGTGCGATCGTCCTCGACCACGGTCGCATGGTTGTCGACGGTCCGCCCGGCGAGGCCGTGCGGTCGTTCCGAGAGCATCTCCAGATGGGCGAGAGCTACGACGACGACGCGCCCCCGTCGAGTGCCACGACGTCGGCAGCAGTGGGGGTCGAGTTGTCGCACGGCCAGCGCATGGCCCAGTCGGCGACCGGTCGAGTGCACATCGCCGACGTCGCGTTCGACCATCCCGGTCGCCTCGTCGGACGGTCGTACCTACTTCCCGACGAGGCGCTGACCATACGCGTGTCGTACGCGGCGCGCGAGTCCACCGACGATCTGCTCTTCGGCATCGCGATCCACGACGAAGACGGCAATCACCTGTTCGGGACGAACACCAAGATCCTTGAGACGCGCGTGCCGACAATCGACGGCGGCGCGGCGGGCGAGGTCGCGTTCGAGTTCGATCGTGTTCCGCTGCTCGATGGCACATATCTCGTGACGCTCGCGGCGCAAACTCGTGACGAAGGCACCGTCTATGACTGGCGTGAACAACAATGGTCGTTCGCCGTGATGAATCCTGGTCGCGCCGCCGGGAGCGTCTCGTTTCCCGTGGACATTCGCTTCGCCGGAAAGGAGATGCAGGTCGAGGAGTCCGGCGCCTGAGCCGTCGCCCTCCCTGAGGGGCGTCGTCCGGTAGCGGTGCATCCTGTCCAGTAGATTTCGCCGGATTCCCGGCATTTTCGAGGGAGACGTGGATCAGCCCCAGTCGATCGAGATCTCGCAGCTTCTCGAGCAGATCGAAGCGGCGGTGGCGGCTCGCCGACAGACCGCGGCCTACCCACCCGACCTCGAGCGCGATCTCGCCGAGCACTTCGAGCGGGTGCAGGAATTCCGTGTCACCGCCGACACGCCCCGCCCGCGTCTGGCTGATCAGGTCATCTCGCCGCTCGTGTCGACCGGCTGGTTTCCCCGCTCGCGGATCACTATCGAATCCAAGGTGCCGGGGGGCCAGATCGCACATCGCGCGATCGGTGGTATCACTGCTCGCCAGGTCCAGGGCGCGCTTCATCTCGTCGAGGAGTACGCCGACGCAGTGAAGGGCGTCGTGCACGAACTCGCGTCGACCGATCTCTCGCTGTCGCGGACGATCGAGAACCTGCACGCGCGTGTCGACGCGCTCCAATCGCGGCTCGAGAAGCTGACGCGTCGCGTCGAAACTCGACTGCGGTTCCTTGGCCGTGATTCGTTCGGCGAGGACCCGTCGTGGTTCGACCCGATCGCGCTGGAAAAATTTCGCGGCGCTCGCGACGACATCATGTACAAGTACGAGGCGCTGGCCGATCGGCTCATCGGCAAGGATCCGGTTCTCGACTTCGGGTGCGGGCGGGGCGATTTCCTGCACCTGCTGGCTGCTCGCGAAGTCGTCGCAGCCGGTGTCGAGCTCGATCCGAACATCGCGGTCGTGGCACAAAAGGAAGGCCTGCCGGTCGTCTGCGGCGACGGCTTCGACACGCTCGCGGCGATCCCGGCAGGCGAGCTCGGCGGATTCGTCTCACTCCAAGTCATCGAGCACATGGAACGTGAAGTGCTGCTGCACCTCATCGACGAAGTCCGCCGCGTCCTCCGCCCGGGCGGGCTGCTGGTGCTCGAGACGCCGAACCCTCGGTCCCTGTTCGTGCACGCGTCATCGTTCTGGCTCGACGCGACTCATGTTCGACTCGTCGATCCAGAGTATCTCGCGATGGTGTGTGACATGGCCGGGTTTGGCGAAGTCGAGATCGAGTACCGATCGCACCTGCCCGAACCGACCCTGCTCGAAACCGATCCCGATGACAACCTTGCGACGCGCAATGTCTTGCGTCTCAACGAGGTCGTGTTCGCGGCGTGCGACTACGCAGTGATCGCGGTGCGATGAGTTTGCACCAGGCGATCGTGTACGCCTACCCCGGCGACGCGATCACCGAGATCACGTTGCGGTATCAAGAGGTGCTCGGACGCCTGGGTGAGAGTCGAGTGTTCGCGGCGGCGAGGCACGTCGACCTCGCCGACCGGGTCGAGCTGATCGACGACGTCGAGCCGGCGACGTTGCGGAACGCGACCGTGCTGTACCACTTGAGTATCGGCGAACAGAAGCTCGTGCGGTTCTTGCTCGATACCAAGGCCCAACTCGTTCTCCAGTACCACAACATCACGCCCGCGGCGTTCTTCGAGTCGTCGCAACCAGGTTTCGCGTACCTCCTCGACATGGGCCGCCGCGACCTCGAGGTGTTGCGCGGTCGCACGGCGCTCGCGATGGCTGACAGCGCGTGCAACGCCAAGGACCTGATCGACGCGGGCTTCCCCGATCCGATCGTCGTCACGCCGCCGCTCGGCGTCCTGCGGCTCCACCGTCTTGACGTCGAGGCCGAAGCCAAGGTACTCACGGCCGACCCTCGCCCGCTCGTGCTCTGCGTCGCGCAGATGTTGCCGCACAAGGGACTGCACGAGCTCATCATCGCCGCGCACATCGTGACCACCTATCACCGCAGCGACGTGCGGTTCCTCTTCGTCGGCCCGAACCATCACTCCGCGTACGCGCATGCGCTCGGCGAGTTCGCCCGTGAACTCGTGCTACCCGCGGTCGAGGTGCGGGGGCGAGTGCCGGAGCCGGAGCTGGCCGCGCTGTATCAGCGCGCCGACCTGTTGGTGACGATGAGCCATCACGAAGGCTTGTGTGTTCCCGCAATCGAGGCGATGTCGTTCGGCGTGCCGGTGATCGCGCGCGCGGTCGCGGCGCTGCCGGAGACGGTCGGCACCGGTGGTTTCTTGCTGCCGGAGAGCGCTGGCCCGCTGGCGTTCGCCGAAGCGATCGCGTTGTGTTTGCGTGAACCTGCCATTCAGGCATTGTTGCGTGAGCGCGCGCTCGAGCGGAGCCGCCACTTCGACGACGCCGAGTGCATCCGAGATTTCCTGCGGGCCGTCGCGCCCGTGCTCTCGTGAAGCTGCTCTTCGTCGTCCATCGGTACGGAACCGACATCTCCGGTGGGTCCGAGACGATGTGCCGGCAGTTCGCCGAGCATCTGGTCGCTCGGGGACACGAGGTCGACGTCCTCACCAGCTGTGCGCGTAGCTATGTCGACTGGGCCAACGCGCTCCCGCCGGGAACGACCGTCGAAGGCGGAGTCACGTTGCACCGATTGTCGGTCGAGGCGCCGCGCGACCCAGGGTTGTTCGGGCCTCTCGACCAACGCGCGCTGCGTTCGGGTCTGTCCGTCGCGCCTCCCGTCGAGCGTTCGTGGCTGACAATGATCGGCCCGTGCATGCCCGATCTCGTGCCATGGCTCACAGAGAACACGTCGAGCTACGACCTGTGCGTGTTCTTCACGTACCTCTATACCAGCACGACCAGCGGTATCTCCGTTGCGGCGCGCATCCGGCCCGTCGTGCTGCACCCCACCGCGCACCATGAGCCGCCGCTCTACATGTGCGCGTTCGATTCCGTGTTCGCGTCCGCGGACGCCTTCGGGTTCCTGACGGAGGAGGAGGCCGACCTCGTCCACGAGCGCTTCGGTCTCGTGCGTCCGTCGGTCATCACCGGAATCGGCACCGACCTCGACGCGACGGGTGACGGCCAGCGGTTCCGACGCCGGTTCGGTCTCGGTGATCGGCCGTACCTGCTGTACCTCGGCCGGCTCGACACCGGAAAAGGCGCGGACGAGCTCCACCTGTTCCTTCGCTGGTACCGAAAGCGTCACAATACTGATCTCGCGCTGGTCTACATCGGTGATCCGGTCATGCCGATGCCCGAGAGCGACGACATCCGGATCCTCGGTTTCCTCGACGACCAACTCACGCGCGACGCGATCGACGGCTGCCTCGCGCTGGCGCAGCCGTCATACTTCGAGAGCTTCTCGATGGCACTCACTGAAGCCTGGGCGCAACACAAGCCCGCTCTAGTGCAAGGACACTGCGCGGTGCTGCGCGGCCAAGCATTGCGTTCGGGTGGTGCGATCCCGTTCTCCTCGTTCGCCGATTTCGAGGTCGCACTCGAGATGCTCGAAGAGGATGAACAGCTCGGGCCCGCCCTGGGTGCGGCCGGCCGTCGGTACGTCGAGCGGCACTACCGCTGGGACGCGGTGATGGAACGGTACGAGGAGTTGCTCGCCGGTGTGCGGTCGGGTCGACGCCATGCTGATTGAGGACGAAGCCACGCCCGAGACCGACGAGCTCGAGGTCACGACGGCGCGCCCGGGTTTCCCCGACCTCGTGCGTTGGCTCCCGCCGGTCATCGGCGTCGTCGTCCTGGTGATCGCACTCATGGCGGTGATTGGGCCACTCCGCCACGGCGGCTTCATCGGTGACGACGCGATCAACGTGCTGTTCCGGGACAGCCTGCGAGAGACGGACTCGTCGGTGTGGGAACACATGCGCTTCTACACGCGTGATTGGATGGAGAAGCAGGGGCGGTTCTTCCCGGGCGCCATCGCCGAAGGCTCCGCGGTGTGGTGGTTCCTCGACGATCGCGCGCACTACGAGGCGTTCCAGATCCTCGTCGTCGCCTTGGATCTCGCGTTACTCGCACTACTGATCCGTCAGGTGTCCCGACAGTGGCCGCCCGCATTCATCGCCGTGGCCCTCGCGCTCAGCTCGATCCAGTTCCGGTTGTTCCACGACGCGGTGCTGTCGCTCAGCGGACTTCTGCCCGTCGTCCTCGCGGCGGTGCTCGGCATGGTGCTCGCGCTCAACTGCTGGCAGGTGCGAGGCGATTGGTGGTTGCTTCCGATCGCGGCGCTGCTGTGGTTTTTCGCATTGACCTCGTACGAAATCGCGTTCTTCGTCGCGCCGGCCGCAGTTCTGAGCTTCTGGCTCGTGGCCGGCGACGTGCGGCGCCGGGTCGTCAGCACTGCGATCGTTGTCGTGCCGACCGTGGTGCTGTTCGGCGTCGTGTTGTCGTTGCGCGACGAAGCGGAAGCATTGGAGCCGGCGTACACGACCCGTTTTCACCTGTCGGAGATGTTGCCGGCGTCCATCTATCAGTTCGTCGGCGCCGTTCCGGGCAATGTGCCGGCTTTTCGCTCCGAGCCGTCGCTCGGCGACTTGTTCTCGGGTCACGAGCTGGGATCACTCTTCTTGGCGCTCGTTGTCGGAGCGGCGGTCGCCGTCGCGGTGACGCGCTGTCGGTCGGCGGCCGCGCGCGACCGGTTGGTGCTCGCACTGTTCGGTCTGACCTTGTGGATCGCGCCAGTCGTCACCGTCGCGATCGCTCAACGTTGGCAGGACGAGTTGGGCTTCGGGTTGGCGTACCTCGGGGTCTACTTCCAGTCGTTCGGATTCGCGCTTGTCGGTATCGCACTGCTGTTGACCGCGGTGACCGCGTTCTCGCGCCTCCAGACTCGGTACGTACGTCCGTCGCGCGTCGCGTTCGCAGTCGTCGTCGGTCTTACGGCCGGCGGTTTGGTTGCGACCACCGCCCGCAACAACCAATGGGTCGTGAACGCCTACGGCCGGCCCGAAGGGATACGCCAAGAGGCGGTCGAACGCGCAGCCCGCGACGGACTCTACGACGCGCTGCCCGACGGCAGCACGCTCGTGGCGGCCGACTATCGGGCGTGGCTCATCCCGTTGTACCTGCGCGCCAACGGCGCGACGACCGTCACGACCGTCGCCGATCCTGCGACGTTGACAGGGCCGATCGCCGGTGCTGGTCGCTGCGAGCTGTCGTCGTCGACCTACCAACCGCCACTCGACCTCGAGCGCGGCGGTTTCGTCGTGTTGGCACGTCCCGACGGGGTCGCGCCACCGGTCGATCCCGCCCCCGCGCCGCCCATCGTCGGTTCGGCCCGGCTGCGCGTCCTCGTGCCCGATCGCGAAGCGATCCCCGAGTTCTCCGCCCGCGCGTTTCTCGACGCACTGGATGCGCCCCTGGAGGTGCTGCCCGGCGGCGCGGTGGTGGAGACCGTACGCGCCGGCGACGGTGTCATCGTCGACCTCTGCCTGTCCTCGTCGCTGATCGACGCGGCGTCGCTCACGTACCGTTAGCGGAGCACGCCTTCTCGAGCAACCGCTCGTAACGGGGCGCCAACACGTCCCAGTCGTAGTTGCGGCGAACATAGTCGTGGCCGCGTTGTCCGAACATCGTGGCGAGTGCTTCGTCGTCGAGAACGCGTTCGAGGGCTGCTTCGAATTCGGCGTAGCCGCGGTACGCAACACCCCCACCCGCGCGTCGCGCCTGACCCGCGAGCACGTCGCACCGTCCCTGCACGAGCACCGGCCGGGCGAGAGCCCAGGTCTCGGTCAGCACCATCGAGAAGCTTTCGAAGTACGAGGGGTGCACGAGGCAGGCCGCGCCCGAAACCGCGGACTGTCGTAGCTCCTCCGACACGGGGCCGGTGACCACAACGTCGTCCGCACGTTCGATCGGGTGCACCTCGTCGCCCAGCAACGTCAACACGAGGTCGCGTCCGGTGCGTTCTCGAAAGATGCGGAACCATTGTGCGAGCTCGGCGACGCCTTTGCTCCGGTCGAGGCGCCCGACATAGGTGATGTAGGGACGATCGCCGATCCTGGTTTCGGCTCGGAAGCGCGCCCCGCCGTCGTCGAACTGCGTCGCGGCTCCGATGTCGAGCCCGATACCCAGCACCTCGCCCAGAACGCGATCGTCGAAGCGCTCGCGCACGAGCTGTTCCTCTTCTGGTGTGAAGTAGGCGAACGCGTCGGCTATGCGGAACGGCGTGTCGTACAACGAGAGATGGAGCGGCCATTCTTCGTGGGCGCACGGGTGGAAGACGATCGGCACGCGCCCCGCGAGTGTCCGGAGCGCGACGGACGCCGGGTAGTACAGGTAGGTGAACACGACGACCGCGTCGAAGCGGCCGTAGTTGGCGTCGAGCCAGCGCGCCAGGTCGGGAAGGTGCGGGCCCTGCTCGACGAGCCACTGCTGCTGCCGGTCCCACGGCACTATCTCGGCGTCCGGTCGCACCGAGCCGCACATCCGGTTGAAGCGTTGAATGTCACGCGGCGCCGAAACCGGCAAGCGGTGCACCAGGACGCCGTCCTCGTTGGTGGTGCCGGCCGGATAGACATCGGCCCAGTCGACGTAGTCGCGAGCGCAGCTGGTGACCACTGCGACGTCGTGTCCGCGCCCGGCCATTTGGGTGGCGAAGAGCCGGCACGCGATCTCGGCCCCGCCGGGTATCTCCGAGTGATAGCGGTGGACGACGTAGAGCAGGCGCACTCAGGGTGCTCCGTCGGCCGCCCCGACGGCGTGCCACAACGCTGCGAGTTCCGCGCGCAGGTCGTTCACGGCGCGGCGACGCCGCCGTTCGAGATCGTCGAGTCCCTCGGTCAGTCGCCGGTCGAGCGCCTCGATCGCCTCGATCGTCAGATTGCGCAGCACCTTCATCTGGTCGGCTTGGTATTGATTGTGCCGGCGTACCGTCGTGGACACGACCCGGTGCACGAGCGCGCCACCGGGCATCGAGGACGTGCTCGCGGGATCGGGCACCTCGAACGTGAGTTCCCGCAGCTGCTTTATGCGCCGCGCGACCTCGTCGAGACGCGGCCCGTGATGGCCCGCAATATCGCGGAACTCGGCGTCGAGGGTCGCTTCGAGCTCGGTCGAGATCTCGCCGCTGGCGAGCTTCGCGCTCGCGCTCGCCTCGATTTCGCGGAGCGCGAGGTCGATCGGATCGGCGTCGGCGTCGTCTGTCACTGCTGAGACGCTACCGGAGATCAGGTGTCGTCTCGTCGGAGCCGCAAGCCCCTTCCGGTATCGACATAGCTGCGCTCGCAGCTACACGAGAGGCTCGCCGCGAGTCGTAGCCCGCACGCACAGACCCAGCCGACGGGGCGGCCGGGATTCCCCACGACCAGTGCGTAGGGCGGGACGTCCATCACGACGACAGCCCCGGCGCCGACGAAGGCTCCTTCGCCGACGCGCACCCCGCAGCGGATCGTCGCGTTCGCTCCGATCGATGCGTACTTCTCGACGATCGAGGTCTCGAAGTCGGACGCGAGCTTCTTGAATGCCGCCCGCGGCAGTCGGTCGTTCGTGAACACGACATACGGACCGATGAAGACGTCGTCGCCCAGCACGACGCGGTCCCAGACTGCGACGCCGTTCTTCAGGACGACCCGATCACCGACGACGGCGCCCGACTCCACGAACACCTGCTCGCCGATGTTGCATGACTCGCCGACGACAGCGCCCTCCATGATGTGCGCAAACGGCCAGACTCGGGTGCCGGCGCCGACCTGCGCAGACTCGCACAGCGCGAGCGCGTGCACGAAGACGCCGTCAGGCGCCACGCGTGGCCTTGACGCCCACTTCGAGCGCGGCGGCCAGTGTCTCGACCACCTTGTCCTGCTGCTCGATCGTTATGCCTGGGAACAACGGCAGTGAAAGTAGACGACCGGCCGCGGCCTCGGCGCGGGGGAAGTCGCCCTCGGCGTACCCGAGGTGTGCCAGCGCGGGTTGGCGGTGTATCGGCACCGGGTAGTGTACGCCGGCACCGATGCCGGAGCGCTGCAGGTGTTCGAGTACCGCGTCGCGGTTCGGCACCTGCACGACGTACAAGTGCCAGACGTGTTCGTTGCCGTCGACGACGGATGGACGCTGGACTTCGTCGAGAGCCTTGAGCATGTGGTCGTAGTGCGCAGCGGCAGAACGTCGATCCTCGTTCCACGTGTGCAAGCGCCGAAGCTTGGCTCGCAGTACGACTGCCTGAATCGTGTCGAGCCGCGAGTTGAATCCGAGTATCTCGTGCCGATACTTCTCGTTGCCTCCCCAATTGCGGAGGCGTCGAACCGCCAAATTGATACCGTCGTCGTTCGTCAATACGGCGCCACCGTCGCCGTATGCGCCGAGGTTCTTTCCGGGATAGAAACTCGTTGCGGCGACGAGCCCGAGCCCTCCCGCGGGAATGCCGTGCCGTATTGCGCCGTGGGCTTGCGCCGCATCCTCGACAACGGGGATCCCGCGCTCTCCAAGCATGGGCGCGATGTCGTCGAGCGGCGCGACCTGCCCATACAGATGCACCGGCATGATTGCTCGGGTACGAGGGCCGATCGCTGCTTCCGCGGCGCGCTGGTCGATGAGCTGGGTTGCGGGATCGATGTCGATGAGAACCGGGCGCGCGCCCATGCGCATCGGCGCCAGTGCGGACGCGACGAAGGAATTCGCCGGCAGCAAGACTTCGTCACCAGGCTCGACCCCTGCACTGCGAAGTGCGAATTCGAGCGCGTCGGTCCCCGAACCGACACCGATGCAGTGCGCGACGCCGCAGAATCGAGCGTATTCCTCCTCGAAGCGCGCGACATCCTCGCCCAGGATGAAGTTGGTCGCCGCGAGGACACGCTGCCAACCGTCGTTCACCTCGGCGGCGATTTCGCGATGTTGCAGACTCAGATCGACGAGCGGGATCATCAGAGTATTACCTCGCGGCCATCCGAACGGAGCGAACGTTCGATCGCGTCGAGGACGCGAACGACTTCGAAACCCAGGTCGACGCCGCATCGAGGCGGACGGCTGTGTTCGATGCAGTCGACGAAATGCTCGCATTCGGAGCGGAGCGGTTCCGAATGTGCGATCCGCGGGATCGTCACGTCACCTTGCCGGATGCTCTTGCGGAAGTCGATCATCGTATTGACGAAGCCTGCCTGCTCAGCCGGCCCGTCGACACGTGAGTTGTAGACCCGCAACGGATGGGTCAGGTCCATGTCGTCGATCGTCAGCATCTGTCGCTCGCCGACCACGGCAATGCTCCGCACCTTCTGCGGGTTCAGCCATGACACCGAACTCGCGACGAGGACGTCACCGGGGTAGCGCATCGTCGCAAACACTGCATCCTCGACATCCGGGTTGATCCAGGATTGCCCGACTGCCGAGACGGCTTCGGGTGCGACGCCGAGCCAGTGCTGAGCGATCGATATGTCGTGCGCCGCGAGATCCCATGCCGCGTTGACATCGGTGCGGATCGGACCGAGGTTCGTCCTTTGCATCGTCGCGTAGTAGAGACGGCCGATAGATTCGTCGATGAGCGTCTTCGCACGTTCGATCGCGGCATTGAACAGAAACACGTGACCGACCATGACCACGACGTCGGTGGCATGGGCAATTTCCTGCAGGTGCCGGGCCTGGGCGAGCGATGCGGCGAGGGGTTTCTCGATGAGGACATGGCGCCCTGCTTCGAGCGCCATGATCGCGAGATCGTGATGGGTCGATGTGGGCGTGGCGATCACGACGGCGTCGACGGTCGGATCGCGCAACGCGTCGGAAGGATCTTTCCCGAGGTGAACGTCGGGGTAGCGGGTACCGACTTCGTTCAGGCGAGCGGGATCGTGGTCGATCACCCAGCGAACAGACGTGCGCGAATCTTCCTGGAAGTTGCGGACCAGGTTCGGACCCCAATGGCCCACTCCGATGACGGCGATTCCGATCATCGCTTCAGACCGAGTCCGACCAGTACCACGGGGCGCAGTATCTCCCACCAGCCCACGACGGGTGGCATCTTCGTCTGGCCGAGGTGCTTCGGCGGGTACGTCTTCGTCACTGGAACCTCGATGGTCTTGTAGCTGCTGCGAGCGACGCGCAGGTACAGGTACGGCTCCAGCTCGTAACCATCGAGCCACGCCTGATCGAGCGAGATCGTTTCGTCCGCAAGGATCCGGTTCGAGAAGGCTCGGAACCCGTTCGTCGAATCTGTCGTTCGCCGGCGCGCCGCGAGCGAGAAGATCAAGGGATGAATGCGGGTTGCGATGCGCCGGTACAGAGGCATCGGTCCGAGCTGGGCGTTCCGCGTGAGCCAGCGCGAACCCTGAACGAAATCTGCGTCACCGCGGACGATGGGGTCCAGCAACAGTGGGATCTCTTCGGGACTGTCCTTGTTGTTTCCCGCGATCACCACCGTGACATCGTGACCCTTCTCGCAGACGTGTTCGAACCCGCGGCGGAGCGCGGCGCCGACGCCGACGGTCCGCGGCATCGTGATCAGCGTTGCCCCACTCTCGACCGCGATCTTCGGCGAGGAATCGGTCGATCCGTCGTCGACGACGACGATTTCGTCGACGATGTCGCGTGGAATGCGCGACAGCACGGTGCCGATCTTGCTTTCCTCGTCCAAGACCGGAATCACTGCCGCGATGGACAACCCCTGATACATCGTCCGTTGAACTTAGCTGGTCGAGCGCCGGGCTCCCTGACTGTGAGGCGGCTCCGGGGCCACGACTGGCGGTACTGTCCCCCCGGGAGGCAAGCGGTGGTGCCGATAACCAACGAGTCGTCGACCTCCGACGGATTGGCGGACGTTTTTCCGGGCGACGACCCGACCGTCGCGGCGAACGCGCCCGCGGCGGGGAGCACAACGCGTGCGTCCGTACGCACGGGTGTGAACGTCGTATCGCTGGCCGTGATCGGTGTCGCGATCCTGGTGCTCGGGATCACGCTCGAAGAGCAGTTGCCGATCGTCAACGGCGACTCGACGGTGCTCACCGGGAGCGCCCAAGCCCTCGTCGAATGCGCCCGCAATGACCAATGGCACGGCTGCCCCGGGGTTGCGCAGTACGGCGTACTCCAGCACGGCCCGGCCGCGTTCCTCGCGTCGAAGGGTGTCGACGCCCAGGGAATCCTCGTCGCGTTGGCGATCATTAGCGCGCTCTCGTACGTCGGCATGCTCGCGATCGCAGCACGGTTCCCGACGTGCGGGCCACGCCGTCGCATCTTGCTCGTCGCCACGATGGTGTTGGGACCGCTTGTGGCCTACGCGGTGTCGACGCTAGGTGAGATGTTCACGACATTCGTCTTCGTCGGCTTCGGTGCCGCGTTGGTCGGCCGTCACCTGCTGCCGTTGTTCGTATTGGGCGCCTTGGCGGCAGTTTCACGCGAACCGGCGATCTTCCCGCTGTTGTGCTTCGCCGCGGCCGGGCTCGTCGACGACTTCGTCAGAGATCGCGCGCGCACCATCCGCGCCGGCGCCGTGGCTGGAGGCGGATTGGTCATGGGCGCCCTGGGCGCGATCGCGTTCAACTACTGGCGCTACGACACCTGGCGCAACCTCGTCCAAGGCGACCCGATCTTCCGGGTCAAGAACAACGTCGTGCGAGCCAACCTCGCGGCCGGAGTCTGGACCGCTCCCGGCGGCGGCGTGCTGGTGTTCTGGTTGCTCGGCGGCGTCATCTGCCTCGGCGTGCCGCTGACTGCTCTCTTGCTCCGGCGGCGGAACCGCGTCGCGCAACTCGCGCCGGCGCTCTTGCTCCTGGCGAGCGCGGTGCAGACGGCCGGCCTGGCGTCGTGGTTCGCGCCGTACGGCTGGGCCGCGTGGGGTCCACGGCTCATGATCCCGACGGTCGCGCTCGGTGCCTGCCTTGCGGTGGCGCTCTGCGCCGATGCGCTGTCGTGGTGGTTGGATCTCGCGCGACGACATTGGATGATGACGGGGCTGTTCGTTCTCGCCTGCGTCGTCTCTGCCGCCGCGTCGTTCGGGTACGCATTGTCACCCGGTTCCCTCGCGGCGTTCTTCCTGCCCGACGCGAGCTGCCCCGACCCCGCGATCTACCAGGCCGATCCCGACTACTACTACCACTGCCTGTTGCAGGGTTCGTGGAAGAAACTGCCGCCGCAGTCGTGGTACGGGTGGGACCAGCTGCGTTCGTTCCGAGGCGTCGTGATCGTCATGGGAGTAACGCTGTTCGCGATCCAGGTCGTCGCGCGGCTGCACTCAGCTGATCGGTCGGACGCCGACAAGGGAGTACAACCGGCGATCGCATGACCCTTCCCCTGGGGAAACTGACGACCTGATCGGAAGATGCGTCACGGTGCGCATACGATGGGCCCCGCGTGAGCGACGTCGTGGCCGCAGACAAACAGCTTCGCGCGTCCGATGCCGCGGATCACGACCCGGCGTCCAGCGAAGGAGAGGACGCGCGCGTTGCAATTGCGCATCGTCGTCGATTCTCGACGACGTGGCGGAGATTGCGGCCCGATCTTGGTGCGATCGTCATCGGGCTCGCGGTGGTGTTACTCGCGCTCTTCGTCGTGTACGACCTCGGTGGTGTTCACCCACGCGTCCCAATCGTCTATTCAGGCGACACCAACCTCGCGATGGGCGCTATCCGCAACATCCAGCTCCATGGCTGGTTCGTCGAAACTCCGCAGCTTGGCGCCCCGTACGGTCAGGACCTTCACGACTACCCGCCGGTCGGTGACGCGGCGCACGTGCTCGAGCTGACGGCGCTCGGTTCGCTGTTCGACTCGCCGGGCCTGGTGTTGAACGTGTTCTTCTTCGGGTCGTTCATGTCGGTCTTTCTCGGCGCCTACATCGGCGCGCGCATGCTCATGGTCAGCCGGATCGCGGCCGTCGTCATCGCCGTCCTCTACGCATTCCTGCCGTACCACTGGCAGCACGGCCCCGGTCACCTCTTCTTGTCCTCGTACTTCGCCGTACCGCTCTGGGTTGCTCTTTTCGCGCGCCAGCTCGGCGAACATCCGGTCATTCCGCCGCTCGCCGCGACGCGCGCGTGGCGCGAATGGTGGGCGTGGCTGCGAACTCCCGCCGTCGTCGGTGCCGCCGTGATCAGCATTCTCGCGACGACGACCGGCCTCTACTACGGCGTGTTCTTCGTTCTCATCGGCGGGCTCGTCGCCGTCATCCTCGCGGCCACGGCGAAGTCCTGGCGCCGCGGTCTCACGATGGCGCCGTTCATCGGTGGGGGATTTCTCGTGCTTGCCGCGCAGTACCTCCCGGTCGCGGCGTACCACGAGCGACACGGCAGCAACGACATCGTCGCCCGTGGTGTGAACAGCATCGAGTTCTACTCGTTGAAGCTCTCGGATATGTTGCTGCCGGTACGAGGTCACCGCATCGACGCGTTGTCGCAGTGGCAGGCCGACGCACAGCAGGTCTTGCTGATCGGTGAGCGCACCGAAGCGCTGGGGTTCGTCGGCGCGCTGGGATTGCTGGCGCTCTTCGGCACGGTGCTGATACGCGCGTTGCGCGGCGACCCGGCCGGCCGGCTTGGTCCGCTCGCGGTCGTGGCCACGATCGCGTTCTTGCTGGGAACTACGGGCGGCATCTCGATGATCATCGGCGTCGTCGGCGACCTCACCGAGCTGCGCGCCTGGAGCCGCATCTCCGTCGTGATCGCGTTCTGTGCCCTCGTCGCCGCGGGCATGGCGTTCGACGTGCTGCGAGCCCGCTTCGCGCGCCGCGCGCTGGTTGCGGTGCTCGCGGCAGCGGCGATCGTCACCATCGGCGTCGCCGACATGACCCCAACCCACGTGATGCCCAACTATGACGTCACCGCGAATCGTTGGGGCGTCGATCGTGACTTCGTCGGCGGCGTCGAGCGCGCCCTCGGCGGCGACGCCAGCGTGTTCCAGCTGCCGGTCGTGCCCTATCCGGAGAACCCGCCGGTCAACCACATGACCGACTACGACCACCTGCGCGGCTACCTGCATTCCGATTCGCTGTCGTGGAGCTACGGCGGCGTGAAGGGACGCGAGGACGCGTGGCAACAGAGACTGGCCGATCTGCCGCTCGACGAACAACCCGACGCGATCGTGCTCGCGGGGTTCGACGGTGTGTGGCTCGATCGTGCCGGGTACCTCGAGCCCGACCGCGTTGCGATCGAAGCGGCACTCACCGACGCGTTCGGGCGGCCCGTTCTCGTCGACCACTTCAGCCGCCTGGCGCTGTACGACACCGCGGGCCGGCGCGCCGAGCTCGACGCGCGTCTCAGCGAAGCTGAGCTCGAGGAGCGCGCCGCCGCGATCACCGATCGGACTCGCATCGAGTACGGCGACGGTTTCTCGGGAGTCGAGACCGCGCCCGACGGGACGTTCGCGTGGGCCGAAGGCGACCGTGCCGAGCTGCGGGTCGAGTCGTTCGACGCGTCTGGTGCGCCGGCGCGCGTCCGTTTCTCGGCGGGCAGCGCCGTCGCGGGGCAGCACCGGCTCATAGTTCGCGCGCCGGGGATCGAGGCGTCGTACCCGATCACGACCGACGGGACGGTCGTCGAGTTCGAGATCTCGGTGCCGGACGACGGCGTCGAAATCGAGTTGTGGACCGACGCGCCGCGGCTCGACGAGCCGAGCGACCCGCGCGACCCGCGCGACTTGCGCTTCCGGGTCTACGAGCCGACCGCGGCGCTGGTCGACCCGTGACGAGTCCCGAGGATCTCATCGAGATCGGCGAGGCCGCCCGCGACGACCTCGAACAGCTCCGCGGGACGCGGCTGTTCGTCACCGGCGGAACCGGCTTCGTCGGCACGTGGCTGTTGCACACGGTCGCGTGGGCGAACACGAGTCTCAACTTGGGTGTGCACGTCGATGTGCTGACGCGGGATCCGAAAGCAGCCGCGACGAGGCTGCCGATCGTCGCCGCGCACGAGAAGATCACGTTCCATCGCGGCGACGTCTTGGTACCGTTTCCCGCGCTTCCTCGTGCTGACGCGGCAATCCACGCCGCGACGGCCGCCAGCGCTGCGCTCAACCGCGACTCGCCGCACACGATGATCGACACCGTGGTCGAGGGCATGCGCCACTTTCTCGAACGGGCGGAAGAATGGGGGCGCATCCGAGTGCTGTTCACCAGCTCGGGCGCGGTGTACGGCCGCCAGCCCCTGGATCTCGACAACGTCTCCGAAGAGTACGGCGGCGCGCCCGATCCGTTGGCGCCCGAAAACGCGTATCACGAGGCCAAGCGCATGGCGGAGTTGTTGGCCGCCGTCGCGACGGCCGCGGGTGCCCTCGACGTCGTCATCGGCCGTCTCTTCGCATTTCTCGGGCCGCATCTTCCACTCGATGCGCACTTCGCGGCCGGGAACTTCGTGCGCGACGCGCTCGCGAGCGGTCCGATCGTGATCGGTGGTGATGGGACGCCGCGCCGCTCCTACCAGTATCCGGCCGACCTGGTCGTCTGGCTGCTCGCACTGTTGGTGCGCGGTGAAGCCGGCCGGGCGTACAACGTCGGTGCCGACGACGCGGTGTCCATCCGGGAACTGGCTGATCGGATCGCGGCGGCGGCGCCCGGCGTCGTGGTCGAGCAGCGCGGGACCGCCGACCCGCGTCGGATTCCCGAACGGTACGTGCCGAGCATCGCCCGAGCCCAGAAAGAGCTGGGTCTTTCCAACCGAGTCGGTCTCGACGAGGGCATCCGTCGTACGCTCGCGCACCACATCGCTCGCTAGCTGAGGAACGTGCGCATGCCCTCGAAGACGCTTGTGCGTCCTTGCCCGCTCTGCCTGGGAACGGCAGGACGCGTCTTGCACGCGCAATCGTTCGCGTCGGTGGATGAGCTGGGTGTCGAAGACCAGGTCGACATCGTGTCGTGCGGGCGCTGCGGCTTCGTGTTCAGCGATATCCCGACCGCGCAAGAGGACCTCGACAAGTCCTATGAAGAACATTCGAAGTATGCGGATACGTCGCTGTACGGCGGCGAGGCCGCCGCCGACGAGCCGCCGCCGCCGCCCGAGGCGCCGTGGGACTTGGAACGCCTCGACGGCGTTGCCGCGTGGCTCGACGAGCAACTCCCTGCCGACGCTCGGCTGCTCGACGCGGGCTGTGCAACCGGATCGTTGCTCGGGTTTCTCAAGGCGCGCGGCTGGGACAATCTTGTCGGGCTCGATCCGTCGCCGGTCGCCACGAACACCGCGCGCCGTGTGCACGGTGTCGAAGCGGTCACGGGATCGTTCATCACACCGCCGCCGGATGTCGGCCAGTTCGATGTGGTCGCGCTCTCGCATGTCCTCGAACACCTCGGCGACGTGCGCGCGGCCGTGTCGTCCATGCGCGCGCTCACGAAGCCTGGGGGCGTGGTGTACCTCGAGGTGCCGGACGCCGAGCACTATGCCGATCACCTCGTTGCGCCGTTCCACGACTTCAACACCGAACACATCAACCATTTTTCGCTCGGACTGCTCGAACGATTCATGGCCGCACAGGGATTCGAGAAGGTCACGAGCGATCACAAGATCGTCCGGTGCTCGGCGGTCGACCCGTATCCGGCGATCTACGGCTTGTGGCGACGCGTCGACGGCGGGCCGACCACCGACGAGCTCGGATTCGACGAGGCGCTCGCCGCCGGGATCGCGCGCTACATCGATGCGTCGAATCAGTTGATGCACACGATCGACGATCATCTGACCGCCGAGATCGGCCGTGCCGACGGGGTCATCGTCTGGGGGGCGGGTCAGCTCGCGATGAAGCTGCTCACCTCGACCGTTCTCGCGCGCGTGCCGGTCGTCGCCATCGTCGACGGCTCGCCGCAGAAGCACGGACTCCATCTGCGCGGCGTTCCGATTGTTGCACCGGAGAAGATCGTCGGGTCATCGGAACCGATCGTCGTCACGTCCGTGCACCACGAGGCGTCGATCCTGAAGGCGTGCGCCGCCCTTGGTGGCAGCAATCGCCTCGTGAAGATCCCCCGCGCGTAGTCGTTTCGCGGCGCGCGGGCGCGCCGGCGAGTCAGGCGCGCGGATGCGCGAACACGAGCGGGAACGGGCTCTTCTCCGGCTGGGAGATCGCGGTTGCCTCGTAGTCGTGTTGCGCGAAGAACTGGATCAGCGCGCCGGCGTCCACCTTCTCGTCGCCGTTCTTGTGGACCTCGATGAGGAACTTCGGCCGAACTGTCGCGAACAGCGCCGCAAACGCCGGGACCACGCGGTACTCCGCGCCCTCGATATCGAGCTTCACCGCGTCGACTCGATCGGTGCCTACCTGTTTGAACAGCGTTTCGGGTGTCAGCGCGCGCACGTCGATCACGTTCGTCGCGCGCGTGCCCGCGGTGGCGATCGTCGAGCCCTGATTGGCTTCGGCTTGGAACTCGACGGTGCCGTCGTCGTCCCACAGTGCGGCTTGGACGAGGTGGACCGTGGGGAAGGAATCGCGCGGGAGATTCGAAGCGACGCAACCGAAACAGGTCGGGTCGGCCTCGACGGCGACGACCGTGCCCGCGGTCCCGACTGCCTGGGCGAATGCCTTGGTCGACAGACCGGAGTACGCGCCGATGTCCCACACGACGTCGCCCGGCTTGACGCCCAGCGTTTCGATGTAGTGGTCACTGGTGGCGTCGACCTCGGGCAAGCCGGGGAACGACCACGACGAACCATCGACGAACCGATGCGGCACTGGCGTCGTGAAGTCGTACACCCTGCGGCCGTCGCGCACGTCGGGGAGGATGCGCTCGGTCATCATCACGAAGTTGTTGACCAGGTCGGGAAGATACGCGCCGTGATGACGAGCGACCAGTACGTCGGTGTCGCCTTTGAGAACTGCGAAACAACAGTGATCTGCGAGCCAGCGCACGCGCACGCCGTGCCGCAACCCGACGGCCGTCACGACCAACGCCAGCAGGCGCGGGTGACGCAACAGCGTCGCCCTGATTCGCGCGCTCACCGGTCTCACGCTGCTCCTTCGAGATGCGGAATCACGTGTCGGAATCGATGCCGTGGCGCTGACGGATGAGATAGCCGGGGCGCTGGCGGGACTCTTCGAAGATCATGCCGATGTACTCGCTCACGACCCCGAGCAGCAAGAACAAGAATCCGAACAGCAAGAGCATGAGCGACACGATCGTACCGAAGCCGGGGAACGGGACGCCCCACACGAACGCGCGCACGACCATGCCCCCCAGTGCCACGAACGACAGCATCGAGAGCCCGGCGCCGAGCAACGGGATCGCCTTCAGCGGCGTGTACGAACTCGAGAGGATGCCGCGGACCGCGAACCCGGCGGTCGCGAACGGCTTGAACTTCGAGTTTCCGCCGCTGCGCGGCAGCCGTTCGTATTCGACACCGATCGATCGGAACCCGAGCCAGCCCCAAAGCGCGCGCACCATCCGGTTTCGTTCCGGCAGCGCGTTGAACGCTTCGTACGCGGGCTTGCTGACCAGCCGGAAGTCGCTCGCGTTCCGGGGCACGGGCGTGTCGCTCACCTTGTTGATCACCCAGTAGAAGAGTTGGGCCATCCCGCGTCGGAACCGGCCCTCACCGTGGCGTTTCGTGATGACCGTGTACACGTTCTCGTAGCCCTGTTCCCACTGCTCGATCAACGTCGGGATCATCTCCGGTGGATCTTGGAGGTCGGCGCTCATGATCAGGCACGCGTCACCAGATACGTGCGCGAGCGCGGCGCCCATGCCACCCTCCATGTGGAAGTTCCGCACGAGCTGCACGATCTTGAACCGCGGATCCTTCTCGCGGATCTTCAACAGCTTGTCGTACGTGTCGTCCTGCGAACCGTTCTCGCAGATCACCACCTCGAAGTCGTACTTCTCGGCCAGGGTTGCGAACACCGCTTGGAGCCGCGAAGCCAGCTCGTCGAGATTGTCCGACTCGTTGTAGGCAGGAATCGCCACGGAGACGAGCGCACGGTCGGACATCAGAGGTATTTGAACACGCGGGCCGCGAGGTCTTCGGGGAGATCGGGCGACATGAGGTGCAGTGGCTGCGATTCCATGCTGCCGGTCTCGGTGACCCGGCTCGTGATCTTGGGCCAGTAGGTCTGCTCGGTGTCGATCGGTACGATGAAGCCACGCGGCCCGCGTGCGTCGAACTCGGTGCGGAAGGCCGGGTCCGTGTTCCAACCGGGCGCGAGATTCATCGCGGGTACGCCGTACGCAGCGAACAGTTGCAGCCAGTCGGGGAAGCCGAGGCCAGTCTGCGTGTCGCAGCCGAGGTAGGCGCCACCGAAGTAGTTCTTCTGCGTGGTGCGGATCGACCCGTAGCCCTCGTTGGCATGGATGAAAATCTTCAGGTCGAGGTCGTTCACGGCGACCGTCGCCAACTCCTGGAGGTTCTGCGCGAACCCCCCGTCACCCTCGACGAGGATCGTGCGCTGATTCGGGTGGGCGAGCGCGGCGCCGATCGCGCCCGCGAGGCCGTAGCCCATGCTGGCGAGGCCCTTGTCGGTCACGATCACCTGGCCGCGCTTCTGCACGATCGTCTGCATCGCCACCGAGTTGGCGGCGCCGCTCGAACACGGGATCAATACGTCGGCGGACGTCGCGAGCGCCGACAGGTCGAGATAGAACTCGTACGGACACACGAACCCGTCACCAGTGAGGTTGCACGGTTCGTTGACGGGCAGCAGTTCGCGCACTTCACGGCCGAACGCGAGCCATTCCGAGTAGTCGGGATAGTCACGCCCGACGAGATCTGCGAGCAGCGCGTTGGCGTCGGCCTCGAACGCAAGGTCGACGCGCGGGTGGCCCTTCTCCAACTCGGCGGCGTCGATGTCGACCTGCACCACGGTGCCGCCTCGGCCGAACTCCTGCCAGTTGAAACCCGTTTGCTGCAAGCCGAGCCGAGTCCCGAACGCGACGACGAGGTCGGATTGCGCGACCAGCACGTTCGCGGATCGCTGGCCCCACGTATTCGGGCGGCCGAGGTATGTCGGCGTGCCGTGGGGGACGCGGTCGGTTCCGTTCCAGGTGGTCATCACCGGGACGCCGGTCGCGACGAGCCGGTCGAGGGCCGCGGCCGCGGTCGCGCGCGTGACGCCGCCGCCGATCAGCCACAGCGGGCGTCGCGCGTCGCGCATGCGCGCGTAGATCTCGTCGGCCGCGACGGCCGCGGCGGTGACAGCCTTCGCCGGGGGGCCGATATGCGCGTCGCTGGCGTCCGCCGTCCCCTGCGCGGTCGCGTCGACAGGCGCGCCCTGCGCGTCGAGGCACATCTCGATGAACACCGGACCGGGTCGGCCGCGGCGCCCGGCCAACACCGCGTCGGCGAACTGCTTGCGGTGCCACGGTTCCTCGATGCGTACGGCCTCCACGCACAGCGGCGCCGCGATCGCGACACCGTCGATTTCCTGGATGCCCCGCTGGCGCACGCCACCGGTGGCGAGGTCGGTCGACTTCACCTGACCGCCGACGACGAGCAGCTCACGGCTCTCGAGCCACGCGCCCGCCATGGCGGTCGTCGCGTTCGTGATGCCCGGCCCGGCCGTGACCAAGAGGAACGCGCGGCCCTCGCCACCGGACTCGTTGAAGTACTCGGCCGCGATGCCGCCCGCGACTTCGTGGACCACCGGCACGCAGGTCATCGTCTTTCGGGCGCCATCGAGCAGATGCATGATGTTTCCGCCGGCGACGAAGAAGCAGTGCGTGTAGCCCAGTTCTGCGAGCCAGGCCATCACCAGGTCCGCGTATTTCTGCGGCGAGGAAGGTTGGCTCACGCGGGTTCGAGGCCTCGCTGCGCGATCGTTTCGCGCAGCGAGTCGGTACGCGAGTACGGGTTGTCGAGGTCGTCGATCGTCACCGGCGCGCCCGCCGTCACTTCGCGCGCCAGCTCCTCGCCTGCGATCAGCTCGCGGCACGACAGCTGGCCCTTGAGTAGCGGGATCGCCAGGAAGAAGTCGCCGTCGGAGATGCGGTGCCCGACCGATAGGTCGCGCTTGGCGTACACGCCGCGCACGAGCGCGTCGAGGTAGTCGACTTCCTTTTGCGACGGGATGCGCTTGTACGTGCCGGGGGTGCCGCACATCTCCTTCGCCTTCTTGAACGCGCGGACCCATTCGTCGATCTGATGGGGCTGGCTGCAATACGGCGAAACGGTGACATCGTCGGCTTCGATGTCGACGTGACGCTCGAACGTGCGCGCACCCTTCGCGTACGCCATCATGATCGACGCGCTCCAGTCGTGGTACTCGTGCGTCGAGAAGCCGATCGTGACGGTGGGGTAGCGGTGCTTGAGGAAGTCGATCTGGTTGAGCTCCAGTTCGGAATCCTCGCTCGGATACAGCGAGACGCAGTGGTTCAGTGCGAGCGGGATGCTGCGGTTCTCGAAGAACGTCACGAGGTCGTCGATGTCCTTCAACGATGACCCGCCGGTCGACGCGATCACTGGTAGGCGAGTTGTCGCCATCTTCTCGATGAGCACCCAGTCGTTGAGATCGGAGCTCGCGAGCTTGAGGAGCGGCATCTTCAGCTCGACGCACATATCGACCGACTGTTCATCGAAGGGCGTCGCCATCGGAATGCAGCCACTCTTCACGATGAGCTGCGTCAGTTCGGCGAAGTCGTCGAATGTCATCTTGGTGTCGAGCGTCTTCTTGATGTAGCGAATGTCTGTGCGGTCGCGGTGTGAAGGGTGCACGAACGAGTCGACGTCGCGGAACTGCAGTTTGATTGCCGCACGCACGTTGTTGTAGCGGACGACCTTGGCGAAGTCGGAGATGATCCGACGGCCGCGGTCGACACTTCCCAGGTGGTTGTTCGCCAGCTCCAAGACGAAGAGGTCTTCGAAGACGTCGCGGCGGATGCTCATCGTTTGCTCCCTGGTGCGGTGGGCGTCACGAACTCGTGGAACGTTTCGAGGGTGAAGTCGATCATCTTCTTGGACAGGCCGGGAAACACCCCGATCCAGAACGTGCCCTCGGTGATGATGTCGGCATTGGTCAACGGGCCGACGACGCGGTGCGGCAGGTCCAGGTACGCGGGCTGACGCATCATGTTGCCGCCGAACAGCTGGCGCGTCGCAATCCCTCGACTCTCGAGGTGCTGCACCAGCTCGAATCGAGTAAACGGCGCGTCCGGCCGCACGGTGATCGCGAACCCGAACCAGCTCGGCTCGGAGTTCGGCGTGGCCTCGGGGAGGATCAAGTGCTCCTCGAGATCGGTGAGGCCGTCATGCAGGTGTTGCCAGTTCGTGCGGCGGGCGTCGATGAAGCCGTCGAGCTTGTCGAGCTGCGCCACACCGACCGCGGCCTGCATGTCGGTGGCCTTCAGGTTGTAACCGACGTGGGAGTACGTGTACTTATGGTCGTAGCCGTACGGCAGTTCGCCGAGCTGCCAGTCGAAGCGCCGCCCGCACGTGTTGTCGTTGCCGGGGGCACACCAGCAGTCGCGGCCCCAATCGCGAAACGACTCGACGATCTTCTTGAGCGCACCTTTGCGCGTCAGCACGCAGCCGCCTTCGCCCATCGTGATGTGATGTGCAGGATAGAAGCTCGTCGTGGCGAGGTCGCCGAACGAGCCGACGGGCTTGCCGTCGTAGCGGGCGCCGACCGCGTCGCAGGTGTCTTCGACCACCCACAAGTTGTGCTCCTTGGCGAGCGCCATCACCGCGCCAAGGTCGAACGGGTTGCCAAGCGTGTGCGCCATGACGATTGCACGCGTCTTTGGGCCGATCGCGTCCGCGAGACGATCCATGTCGGCGTCGTACGTGCCGAGCTGTGCGTCGACGAACACCGGCACGAGCCGGTTCTGGAGAATCGGCGCGATCGTGGTCGGGAAGCCAGCCGCCACCGTCAGCACTTCGTCGCCTTCTTTGAGCTGGCGCTTGCCCAAGCGGGGCGACGTCAGCGCGCTGACGGCGAGCAGGTTGGCCGACGACCCCGAGTTGCACAGCATCGCGTGGCGGACGCCCATCACCTTGGCGAAGCGCTTCTCGAACAGTTCGGCGTAACGCCCGGTCGTGAGCCAGAAATCGAGCGACGAGTCGACGAGCAGCTTCAACTCGTCGGCGTCGAAGACCTTGCCCGACACCGGCACGGCCGAGATGCCACCGAGAAACGGCTTGGGAGGAAAGGCAGCCTCGTAGTACTGCTCGACGAGGTCGAGGATCTCCTTGCGCAGCCGGTCCTGGTCGCTCATCGATCGCGCTCGAGCAGATCCGCGTACCACCGGTACGTGTTGGCCAGCCCGGCGGTCAGCGAGGTCGACGCCTGCCATCCCAGCACCTTCGCGGCTTTGGTCGCGTCAAGGTACTGGTCCTTGATCTCACCCGCGGCGACGTCGAGCACGCGCGGTTCCGTGCCCGACTTGCCGGCGGCGACACACACGGCCTCGTAGATCTCCATCACGCTCAACGGCGACTGGTCGCTGAAGTTGAAACCCTGCCCGGCGAGCTCGGGCTCGTGAGATTGCTCACCGAGCACCAAGTACGCGTGCACGATGTCATCGACGTGCAAGTAGTCGCGCACGAACGTTCCGTCACTGCGAATGATCGGCGTCTCGCCCCGAATCAGCGACCGGAACGTGCCCGGCACGATGCGGTTCCAATTGAGATCGCCGCCACCGTAGATGTTGCCGCAGCGCGCGATCGTAGCCGGTAGGCCGTAGGTCTGCGCGTACGTCGTCGTGATGAGATCAGTGCAGCTCTTCGACACCTCGTAGGGGTGGTCGCCTTGCAGCGCCATGTCTTCGGTGTATGGCAACGCCGTCTGCGTGCCGTAGGCCTTGTCGCTCGATGCGACGACGACGCGTTGTACGAGGCTCGAATGCAGCCGGCACGCGTCGAGCACGTTCCATGTGCCCTGGATGTTGCTCTCGAACGTCTGGCGGGGTGAGCGGTGCGCGACGCCGACGATCGCCTGCGCGCCTAGGTGGAACACGCTGTCGACCTCGTTGTCGTTAACGGCGCGCTCGACGGCGTCGAAGTCTTCGAGCCGCCCGCTGACGACCGCAACACGGGTGATGCTGCTGCTGCGAATCAGCTCGCTCTGCGGATCCCAGTCGCATACGAGCGCGGCCACGTACGCGCCCGACTCGACGAGCCAGCGCGTCAGCCACGAGCCGACCATGCCGGTCGCGCCCGTGACGAGCACGCGCCGTTGCGACCAAAACTCGCGATCGGGTGTCGTCACGGCTTCCACACCTTCCACGGCGCGTCGCCCCGATCCCACATCTCGTTGAGCATCACCGATTCGCGGTATGTGTCCATCGGCTGCCAGAAACCCTCGTGGCGGTACGCGACCAGCTGCCCGTCGCGCGCGAGCGCTTCGAGCGGCGCTTGTTCGAGCACACAGTCGCCGTCGAGGTATTCGAAGACCTCGGGCTCGAACACGAAGAACCCGGCGTTCACGTAGTCCTCGGTGAGCGGCTTCTCCCGGAACCGCTCGACCGTGCCGTCGCGGGCGAGGTCCATGACGCCGAAACGCGACAACGGCCGGACGGTCGTGACCGTCGCTAGCTTGCCGTGCGCGGAGTGGAAGTCGAGCAGCAACCCGAGGTCGACGTCGGCGAGGCCGTCGCCGTAGGTGACGATGCAGCGGCCGTCGACGAACGGCTCCACCCGCTTCACCCGACCGCCGGTCTGAGTGGTGGCGCCAGTCTCGACGACGGTCACGGTCCAGTCGTGCTCGTCGTGGGCGCCGTGGTAGGTGAGCTGCTTGCTGTCGCCCAGGTGGACGGTGAAGTCGTTGGTGCGCGCCTCGTAGTTGAGGAAGTAGTCCTTGATGACGTCGCCCCGGTAGCCGATGGCGAGCACGAACTCACGGATGCCATGGTGCGCGAAGCCCTTCATGATGTGCCAGAGGATCGGTTTGCCCCCGACCTCGACCATCGGTTTCGGGCGAAACTCGGTCTCCTCCCGCAAGCGGGTACCGAGGCCGCCTGCGAGCAGCACAGCTTTCATGGCCCCCGAAGTGTAGGCGGGTGGCTGCCGCGAACCGGGTCCCGTGCCTGCTCGCGGGTGCGTGCCGGGATCAGTCCTGCAGCTCGACCAGCCAGGCGTCGCCGTAGCGGCGGGCGTTCGCGACCCGTTCGGGTGGGATGTCGCCGACGAGCTCCGCGGCGTAGGCGTCGGAGTACCAACCGACGCCGTCTCGATCGACGACACGCGCCAAGAACTCGGGGAGCGGACCCGGCAACGCGGTGCGCACGACGACGTAGCGAACGTCGAGCCGGTCGGCAGTCGCGAGCCCGTCGGCGGCCGGGAAGGTGTCGAGCGCGGCCACGAGCTCGACGAAACCAGGCGGGTCGAACCCGCTGTAGCCGCCGACGCGTTCGTTCCCGTCGATCCGCGCCAACCATTGGCGCGGCGTCTCGACGAACGCCCAGGTCGCGCCGTCCGCCGGGCTCGTGATCGGCAGCTCGACGACCGTGCCGTCGGGCCGCGTCGCGAGTTCTTCGTTGACCGCACGCGCTCTGTTCCGGTCGGGAACGCGCAGGAACTGCACTTGCAACGCCGACTCCGCGACGAGCAACCCCGAACAGAGGACGAGCGCAGTGATCGTGACGCGCACTGATCGTCGTCCGGTCACCCGCGCGAACCCGATCGCGGCGAGCAGCGCCAGCGCCAGGATCGAGAACGCGACGAAGCGGGCGGGCGCGCGGATGCCCGCGAACCCCGGAAGCTCGCGCAGCAGGGCGTAGGGCATCCAGATCGTGCGCGAGCCGATCGTGGTCTTGTCGCCGAACGACAGCACGAACAACACCGCACCCGCGAGGACGATCAGCGCCAGGAGTCGTTGTGCAAGGTCGCGGTCGCGCGGGCGCCGACGGCGCCACAGATCGCGTGCGACGATCATCACGCCGACTCCGCCGAGTCCCAGCGCGACGCCACCGGGGAACAGCCGTCGTTCCAACGAGCCGTCCGCAGGCTGCGAACGCGCCGCCAGCGGCCCGTACTCACCGAGCACATAGTGGTCGTGCGTCACGCGGGTGAAGTCGCCGACGTGCGCCGACCCGCCCGCCTCGTAGCCGCGTTGGAAGTGGTCGTCGCGTTGCAGCTGCGCGTATTGATACGCGACCGGCGCAACGAGTAGGGCGGCGACGGTGCCGGCCACCGCCAAGCCCTTGACGGGCGCGCGCCAACCCTCACCACGACCCCACACCAACAGCCCGCCGACGATGATCGCGGCGGCGATGGCCGTCATCAGGCCGTAGTAGCTCGTCGACAACACGATCCCGCCCGCCGCGAATCCGAGTGCCAGCGCGCGACGCCGTGTCGGCTGCTCGAAGAACCGCAAGATCGCATAGATCACGACGGGGACCAGGAACCCGAACGCGAGTTGGAAGTGCCAGTAATGCGCGAGGCGCGGCGTCGCCAGCGTGTACACGAGGCCCGCCACGAACGCGCCGGCAACGCTTCCCGTCAGCCGGCGAGCGAGCAGGTATGTGAACCACATCGACGCGAACCACGCGGCGAGATGGATCAGGTTGAACGCCATGACGTCGGATCGGAGGACGACGGCGACCGCGCGGTGCACGATCGCGACCGGCAAGAGCGACTCGCTGTACGCCAACGTGTTCTCGTACGGAAAGAAGATCGTCGTGTCCCACAACGAGCCCCACCCGTCGTCGATGTGGTGGCCGACCCAGTCGAGAATCCAAAGATTCAGTAGCGCGTCGCCCGCGTCGCCGGGGATGTGCGTGCGCAGTCGATTGGGCCAGGTGGGAAACAGCAGCGCGTACGTGAGCACTGCGTACACGAAGGCGACGATCGTGTTGACGCGTCGCTCCGCCACCGGCCGACCCTACCGTGGCGTCGAGAATGAGGGAGGTAGCGTGCGCATGTGCTGTGGGTAGGCGCGCTTCTCGTGTTCGGCGCGGCGTGCGCCGTCGCCGCGTGGTTCGTCACCCGGGAAGCGGCCCGCCTCTCCGTCGAACCGCCCCTACCGGTCTTCGACCTAGACGAGGCGTACGAGTGGGTCGTCGAGCACGTATCGGACATTGTCGCGGCGACGCTCACGCCCGACGATGTGCGCCGGATCCTCGACTTCCAGCTCGAATTCTTTCGCCGCAAGGGGGTGACGGGGAACGGGTCGAGCGCCACCGCGCCCGGCGACGTGGTCGTGGGTGGCTCCGAGACCGTCGCGTACATCCTCGATCGCGCCCGCGAGACGGGAGAGGAGTACTTGCCCGAGCAGGTGCACGCCGTCGTCGAGACGCAGCTGGCGTACTTGCGCGCGATCGGTGCCGTCGGCGCCCCGGCGCCAGAAACGGGTTCGGAGTAGCCGCGGAATCTGGTACAACTTTCCCTACCGGAGAAGGGAGGTGGTCCAGCACATGCATGATAAATCTGGGACCCCGGAGGTGCGCGGCCGTTAGAGGCCAGCATTTCAAGCACCGACTGGACCGCCTCAGCGGAATCCAACCGCTGCACCGTCGTCGGCGCCGTCAGCCTTGGTCCCACTGATGAACAGGGGCGCAGGCGAATTCCGAAAGTGAATTGCGAAAGACAGTCGAACCGGGTCGGGGGTCGCAGCTGCGGCCCCCGACCCTCGTTCCGCCGTCTTCGCCCCGCCAACTCACGCAGGTGCGCTTCCATCGCCATTAGAACGACGGCGTGCGCGGGCTCGGGACGCTGCTCAACATCGCCACCGTGGCGCTCGGCACCACCGCGGGCGTGGTCCTCGGCGGCCGGCTCCCGCTGCAGATTCGCGCCACGGTCATGCAGGGCCTCGGCCTGTTCACACTCTTTCTCGGTGTTCGCGAGGCGACGAACACGCACAACGCGCTGTTGCTGCTCGGTGCGTTGCTCGGCGGTGGCCTGCTCGGTGAGCTGCTCGGCATCGAAGAACGGCTGGCGGCGGTTGGTGCCCGCATAGAGCGCCGCGTGAATTCGGACCCGGATGATCGGTCACGTTTCGTCGAAGGGTTCCTCGTCGCCTCGCTCGTATTCTGCGTCGGGCCGCTCACGATCCTCGGTTCGATCCAAGACGGCCTCGGCGAGGACATCGACCTCCTCGCAACGAAAAGTGTGCTCGACTGTTTCGCGGCGCTCGCGTTCGCGGCGACACTAGGATGGGGTGTCGACGCAGCGCGGCCGGGCCGGCCCAGACCGGTTAGATTTCGGCCCGTGGCGCGCCCGATCTGCTTCGAGCACAACCGCTACCTCGGCGACAAGCGCACGCAGATGGTGTACGACCTCGACCTGATCGACGCCGACACTGAAGTCGCGGCGGCCGTCGACGACATCATGGCGGCCGAGACATTTCTCGCCTTCGGTCCCGACACGCTGGCGGAAGCGCGCAATCGCTGCTTCCGTCCGCACCGCTCGATCGCGCGCGCGGCCGGCTGAGTCGCGCGTGCGCGTTCCTCAGCCGTCCCAGCACCCCGCCGGGAGCGCGTCACGCGTGCTCTTGCGGCGCGCGTCGAACGCGGCATCGAGCAGCGCCGGCTCGGACGCGAGCGTCGTCGGATCGTCCGCGAGTCCGTCGAGCGTGACCCACGAGGTGCAGCCGCCGTAGCGGTCGTTCCAGGCGACATTGATCGGTTCGACGAGGCGGTGCACGCGCAGCACGAGCACCCACAGCGGATCGCGCGGCTTCCACTTCAGTCGCGACGCGGCGTACTCGCTCGACCAGACGGTCTTGCCCTCGATCGCATCGAGGTGTTCGGGTTCAGAGATCGTCGCGACGTCGACGACGTCGGCGTAGCCGAGGATCGGGATCGGTTCGCCGACGGGCGCGGCGGTCGCGAGATCCGTCCAGTGCCGGTACGCGTCCTTCAACAGTTCCGGCCGCTGGTGCTCGGCCGTCGGATACAGCCAGAAGCGCCGGTCCGGTAGATCGAAGTGCCGCCCGTCCTCGCGCAGTCCGCCCTTGCGCAGATCGATGACCTGCTCGCCCGCGAGGAGCGCGTGGACGACGACCGCCCACTCCTTGAGTGCCGGTGGGGTGCCGATATGAGACGAAGCGCTCACGGCGGTCAGGATAACGAGTTCGTGGAGGAAATCGTCTCGGAGGGTCTACGCCTCGGCGCGCACTTCGCGCGCCCGCCCGGGTTGACGCGCGTGCCGGCGTTGCTCGTGCTCACGGGCTTCCCGCGCGGTCCGGGCGGAGCCGCGACGGTTGGCAACACCGATCCGGGTCTCGTCGACCGGGTCGCGCGCGAAGCAGGGTGGGCCGGGCTGACGTTCACGTACCGCGGCACAGGGCCGTCCGAAGGCGACTTCTCCATCGAAGGCTGGCTGGCCGACATCCGCGCCGCCATCGACGCGCTGCACGCGCGCACCGACGTGAGTGGCGTGTGGATCGCCGGCTTCCGACTCGGCGGAACGCTCGGGATCGTCACCGCCGCACAGGATTCGCGCGTGCGCGGCATCGCCACCTTTGCCGCGCCGGCATCGCTGCGCGCGTGGGTGCGAGACCCCGCGTGGTTCCTCGAGTACGCGCGGCGCACCGGCGTGCTGCGCACCGTCGGGTTTCCGAGCAATCCCGACGCGTGGATCCGCGCGATCGCCAACCTCGACGTCATCGCGGCCGCGCGAGAGATCGCGCCTCGACCGTGGCTCCTGATACACGGCTCGGCGGATGACGTCGTGCCAGTCGATGACGCCTCCCAGCTCGCCGACGCGGGTGGGGATGTCGAGCTGCGGGTCGTTCCGAACGGCCCGCACCGATTGCGTCACGATCCTCGTGCGATCGCCGCGCTCCTCGGTTGGCTGGAGCGTCAGGGTCCGTAACTCTGCCGCGCCTCGTCGAGCACGGCGGTAAGGGTGTCGTCGAGCGTGAACCGCGGCGCCCATCCGGTCGCGGCCTGCAGCTTGGTTGGATCGCCGACGAGACGGGGCACCTCGACGGGCCGCATGAGCACAGGATCCTGCGCGATCCGCAGCGGGCGATGCGCGCGCGCGAGAAGCTTGTCGGCGATCTCCGCGATCGAAACCCCCGTGCCGGTGCACACGTTGTAGACCTCGCCCGGCTCACCCCGGAGCGCCGCCAGGCGGTACGCGACGACGAAGTCGCGGACGTCGCCGATATCGCGAACGGGATCGAGAGCCCCCACCGTGATCTGCTCGCCGCCGTCGGCCTCGGCCCGCGCGATGCGGTGCGCCAAACCGGGCACCACGAACTGGTCCGGCTGCCCCGGCCCCGTGTGGCCGAACGGCCGCACCCGCACAACCGCCAGCTCCGATCCGATCCACGCCTGCAACGCGAGGAACGACGCCGCAACCTTGCTCGCGCCGTACGGGGTCGAAGGACGTAGCGGCGCCGTCTCCGCGAGCGGCGGTCCGTCGTTCCCGTCGACCTTGCCGTACTCCTCGGCGCTGCCGACGTACAAGATCCGTGCGACGTCCGACGCGCCCGCGGCGTCCAGCACGTTGGCCGTACCTTCGACGTTGACGCGCAGCACTTCTCGCGGACGCTGCCACGACTTGCCGACGTGCGTGAACGCGGCGAGGTGGAATACGACATCGGGACGGTGGCGGGTGAACGCGTCATGCACCGCTTCACGATCGGTGATGTCGAACGAGTGTGGTCCATCTCGGTCGCACGCGACGACATCGTCGCCGGTTTGGCGCAAGTGCGCGCACAGATGTTGTCCGACGAATCCGCTCGCGCCGGTGACGAGCGCCTTCATCGGCGGGCGCTCGCGACGACGCGCTGGTAGCACTCGACGTGGATGTCGACGGTGCGCGTCCATGTGAAGTCGGCGGCGCGCTCAGGTCCGGCCTTTCGGAGACGGCGCGCGAGCTCGTCGTCTGTCAGCAGGGAATCGAGTGCGTCCGCGAGCGTGTCGGTGTCGCCGGGTGCCACGGTGAGGGCAGCGTCGCCGACGACCTCCTGCAGCGCCGAGCCCGTCGTGGTCACGAGCGGCGCGCCACACGCCAAGGCCTCGAGGGCCGGGACGCCGAAGCCCTCCTCCTGCGATGCGTACGCGACGGCTGCGGCGTGGCGGTACAGCGGTGGGAGCACGGCATCCGGGAGGTAGCCGGTGCGGACGATCCGCGTCGCGACGCCGCTCGTCGCAATCGCATCCCGCACCGCGTTGACTCCCCAGCCGTCGTTCCCGGCGAGAACCAGCCGTAGATCGGGATCTCGACGCGCCACTCGAGCGAACGCGCTCACGAGTGTCGGCACGTCCTTGCGTGGTTCGAGTGTCCCGACGAAGGCGACATACGGCGGTGTTGCCCCGTGTCGGAGCAGAACTGTGCGGTCGGCATCGTCGTCTCCGTCGGGGTGGAAGCGCAGCCGGTCGACGCCGTGGTGCGCAATGACGATCTCGCCGGTCGGCGGTGCGATCGCACGGAGACGCCCCCCAGTGTGTTCGCTCACGCAGACAACCGCGGCCGCGCGGCGGACGCTCATTCGGATCATGCGACGGAAGAACGTGACCTTGGCTCGCTGGTGCCATTCGGGATGGTCGAAAAACGTCAGATCGTGCACGGTCACCACGGTCGGCACGCCGACCGCGAGCGGCAGTGTGTAGTGCGGGCCGTGCCACACGTCGGGCCGGACGCGACGCGCCAAACGAGCGGCGCCGGTCTGCTCCCATGCCAGCCGCAGGGGCCGACTCGCGGGCGAGGCCGCGTGCACCGTGGCGCGCGGTGCCAACGTGATCCACCGGTCGGCGTCGTCGTGCCGGGTCAGCAAGTGCAGGTCGATTCCGTCACGACCACCCAGCCCCGCCGTCAACGCAATCGTGTAGACACCGGCGCCGACGGGATGCGCGGGTACCGCGGATACGTCGAGCAGCACGCGCACCGCGCCACCATACAAAATCGGGGTTGCCGCTCAGGCGCGTTCGAGATGCCGGGCCGCCGCGAGCTCGAACGCGCGGGCATGGGCCTCGGCCGATGCTTCCCACGTCATCTCGGCGGCCCGAGCGCGCCCGCGTCGGGCGAGGTCGGTACGGAGTGCGTGGTCATCGAGGACGCGATCGAGCGCGTTCGTCAGCGCGTCGACGTCACTCGTCGGGAACAGCAAGCCCGAGCCGCCGACCACCTCGGCGAGCGCCGAATTGTCGGCGGCGACAAGTGGCGCGCCTCGCACCAGTGCTTCCAGCGCCGGCAAACCGAATCCCTCGTAGCGCGACGCGACGCACACGGCGGCGGCGCGACGGTACAGCGCGTCGACGATGCGCCACGGCAACTCGCCCAGCACCTTGACGCCCGCGCGATCGAGTCCCGGTACCGACCCCCAACCGTGCGGACCCACGATGGCCAGCATGAGGTCGGTGCGCGTCCGACGGAGGCGTTCGGCTGCTGCCACGATCGTCGGCAGGTCCTTGCGCGGTTCGATCGTGCCGACCGTCAAGATGTACGGACCGACCAAGCCGGCGCGCTCGACCGTCGCGTCGATCTCTTCAGGTCCACGACGGAGTGGAGGATTCACACCCAAGGGCGTGAGCAGGACGTCCTCACTTGCGAATCCCTCGCGGATGAGTTCGAGGCGCGTGAATGCCGACGGCGCCAGCACCAGCGTTGCATCGCGTCGTGCGATTTCGAGGGCACGCGTATGGAACGACGTCCCGCGTCGAGTCGTGACTCCCGGGATGCGCAGAAACGCGATGTCGTGCACCGTCACGACGAGCGGAACGCCGACGACCGGAGGAATGGCCAGGCTGGGCGCATGGACGACGTCGGCGTCGATGTGCACGCGCGGACGCCGCAGCTGGTGCCACAACTCGTAGCGCACGCTCCCATGCGGCCAACCGAGGTCGATCCACGGAACGTGGGCCGGCATCGTGCGGGGGCGAGGGCCGGCTGCGAACGCCACCGGGTCGACGCCCATCACACGCAGTCGGGCCAGCAGCGCGGTCGTGTAGAGGCCGATCCCGCCCGGGACCGGCTGCAGCAGCTGCCCGGCGTGGCACGCGACCCTCATGCAGGGCGCCTCATGGCGAGGCGGCGAGGCGTCGGTAGCAGGCCGCGAGGCCGCGCGCGGTGTCTTGCCACGAGAACTCGCGGACGCGGTCGCGGCCGCGGGCGACCAGCTCGCGGCGGGTGTCGGCGTCGGCGAGCACGCGGTGCATCGCGTCGGCGATCTGGTTCTCGTCAGTCGGCTCGACGAGTAGCGCGGCGTCGCCCGCGATCTCGGGGATCGCGCCCGCGCGCGCAGCGACGACCGGTACGCCCGCGGTCATCGCTTCGAGCGCGGGAAAGCCGAAGCCTTCGTAGATCGACGGGTAGGCGAGCAACGCGGCACGGTCGAGTAGCGCGCGGCGCGTGGGATCACTCACCGACCCCGGGAGCACGACGCGCGCGCGGACATCCGGTGGAAGCCGCTCGATGGCCGCGTCGACGTCGGAACGGGCGGGTCCGTCCTGCCCCGCGATGACAAGACGCAAGTCGGGATGTTGGGTCGCGATCTTCACGAACGCGCCCACGAGGTGCGCGTAGTTCTTCCGCGGCTCGATCGTGCCAATCGCCAATACGAACGGCGCCCCGGCGATCCGCGCGTCGAGCCCGGTCGGCATCTCGGCCACGCTCCCGATCGGCGGAATGCCCAGCGGAACGACGACGAGTCGTCCGGCCGCCCGCAAACCCGGCGCGAAAGCGTCCTCGATCTCGTCGGCCACGAACTGCGAAGTCGTGTGAACGGTCACGCCGCGCGCGATCGCGCGGCGCACGATCGGACCGACCGCCCGCACCTCGGGCGTGCACAGTTCGGCATAGCGCACGAACGAACAGTCGTAGACGCTGACGACCGACGGGAGCGCGCTCGGCGGGCAGAGATAGTTAGTCGCGTGCAGCACGCGCGCCGGACGGATCCACCGGTCGATGCGCGGTGTGTTCGAGCGGCCCCACGCCGCGAGCAGCGCCCGGGCCGGGAGCGGGACGAAACGCGTGCCCTCGGGAACGTCGTCAGAAGACTGCCGGGCGCGCAAGCTGAGCGTATACGGCACCAGATCGGGCGCCGCGTCCAGTTCCGCCAGCGCCGTCATTACCTCGGCGACCGCGTTGCCGATTCCGGTCCGCAGACCGATCAGCGGCGTGACGTCGATCGCCACCGTGGGTCGCGCGGTGCCCGGCATCGCTCGTTCGTACCACACACAGTGCACGATTTGTTCGCACTCGGAGCCGGATATTGCGCTCGAGGTTTGGAGGTGGGCCTCGCGTATGTAAGCCTCTTGCCTGCAAAGCGGAGGGGCCCTGCCGATCGAGTTCGCGGACGTGCTGGGGGAACCCGTGAGCGAAAGCGAAGGTCGCGAGCCCGACGGGCACGACGACTGTCCGGCGTGCCGAGCACAGCCGGAGCATCAGAACACCGGCGTAACGATCAACCGACGCGGGGCCTTGCGGCTCGCGGGCGGTGCATCGGTCGCGCTCGCGATCACCCCGGTGTTGCGCACCTCGGGTGCGCGACCGGTCGATATCGCCGGCGCCCGCCCGGTGCTCTCGCCCCGTCCCGACTGGCCCGCGCCGGCGATCGTCACCCGAGGCGAGTGGGGCGCCAACGAGGCGATCCGCGAAGGAGGTCAGGAATTCGACGGCGGGGTCGAGAAGCTCGTGATCCACCACACGGTCACGCCCAACAATCCCGGCGACCCCGCGGGCGTCCTGCGCAGCATCTACGAACACGCGGTCGCCGGTGAGTACATCGACCTCCAGTACAACTGGATGATCGACCACAACGGCCGCTTGTACGAGGGCCGTTGGGCAACCGACTATCCGTCCGGTGTCGCGCACACCGGTGAGCGCAACGGCGCGAACGTGCGCGGTGGTCACGCGCTCGCGCACAACTCGCGCACCATCGGTGTTGCGTTCATGGGGACCTACACCGACGTGGCCCCGCCCGGGCCCGCGATCGAGTCGTTGATCACATTCCTCACGTGGAAGTGCGCGCGGTGGGGGATCGATCCGCTCGGGGCCACGCCCTACGTCAACGGCGACGGCAACACCGTCGTCATCCCCAACATTTGCGGTCATCGCGACACGAAGGCGACCACGTGCCCGGGCGCACCCCTGTGGTCGATGCTTCCTGACATCCGGAACCGGGTCGCCGACCGTCTGCGCGACGGCAGCACTGGCTATTGGATCGCGTCGCGCGAAGGGCGGCTGTTCGCGTTCGGCAACCTCCCCGACCAGGGCGACACTCGGCGGTTGGGGTTGCCGGTGCAGCTCTCGGGGGTCACCGCCCACCCGTCCGGGCTCGGATACTGGCTGTTCGCGCGCGACGGCGGTGTGTTCACGTTCGGTGCCGCCCACTTCCACGGCTCGACCGGCGGCATGCGTCTCAACGCGCCCATGATCGGCATGGCCGCGGCGCCGACGGGCAGCGGGTACTGGCTGGTTGCCCGGGACGGCGGCGTGTTCTCGTTCGGCGACGCGCGGTTCTTCGGTTCGACCGGCGGCTTGCGTCTGAACGCGCCGGTGCTCGGAATGTGTCCGACACCTACGGGCGGCGGCTACTGGCTCTACGCGCTCGACGGCGGCATCTTCAGTTACGGCGACGCGCGGTTCTTCGGTTCGACCGGCGGCATTCGTTTGAACCGGCCCATCGTCGCGATGGCGGCGCGGCCGCAGGCCGACGGCTATTGGCTGGTTGCCGAAGACGGCGGCGTGTTCGCGTTCGGCAACGCCGGCTTCTACGGTTCGGGTGCCGACTACACGTTGCGCGGTCCCGTCGTCGGCATGATCCCGACGACGACCGGCGCCGGTTACGCGCTGCTCGTGCGCGACGGCGGCTTGCTCTCGTTTGGCGATGCGCCGTTCCTCGGCAGCGCCGCCGGTCGCACATTCGAAGCCGTCGGCCTCGCCGGCAAGTTGGTCCCGAGGTAGTGCACCGCCCTGCGAACTGGCGTGACACAGGCGCGTGTGGCGCGCTTCTGTCACGCCAGTTCGGTGGTCGTGCGTTAGACGCGCGTTGGGAAGTCGGCGAGCGCGAGCATTGCATCGTCGCCGGCGCTGTTGCCGTACGCGTACAGCATGACTTCCTCGTCACCGAGGTACGCGCGCAAGCGTTCTGCCTTCGCCTCGCCGCGGCAGTTGCCGCCGACCATGCGGCCGGTGCAACGACCGCGTTCGTCGACCTCCAAGCGCGTGCACAGCACGGCCGCGACGCCGAGATCACGTCCGATCTCCGTGAGGTAGACGTCGAGCGACGCCGACACGATGACGACCTCGTGGCCCTGCGCTCGGTGCCGTTCGAGTTTGGCGACGACGCTCGGCCGCAGCCTGTGCTCGAACACCTGGGTCGCGTAGGCGTGCCCTTCGCGGGCGACGACGTCGTGACGCAGCCCGCCTAGGACGCGGACGAGGAGCCGCTCCTTGGCCGTGTCCCGATCCGACCGGCGGAGGCGCGGCGCCTCGGCGATCGCGGCGGTGCCGACACGCCGCCAACCCGCCACCCAGGCAAGGAACGGGAGGAGCGTGTCGCGACGCGAGAGTGTGCCGTCGAAATCGAAGGCGGCGACCGTGCGCGGCACCGTCAGATCGGAAGCCGGCGGAAGACGGATCGAGGAAGGTGGCGCAAGACGGACATGACGAATCGCAGTGGCATGGGCACCCACACAGTCTCGCGGCCGCGCGCCAGGCCATGTGCGATCGCGGTCGCCACGCGTTCGGATGTCGTCGACAGCGGCGCCGCCGCCAGACCAGTCGTCATCTTGGTGTGCACGAACCCAGGCCGCACGATCATCACCCGGGCGCCGCTCCCGGCCAGGCTGTCGCCGAGCCCTTGGAAGAAGGCGTCCACGCCGGCCTTGGACGACCCGTACACGAAGTTGGACCGCCGCGCGCGCTCGCCGGCGACCGATGACAGCAATACGAGCGTGCCGTGTCCCTGCGTACGCAGCCGCTGCGCGAGCGAGACCGCGACCGAGACTGCGCCGGTGAAGTTGGTTTGCACGATCTCCAGCGCGGCGGCGGCGTCGGTCTCCGCTCGGTCTTGATCGCCGAGGACGCCGAACGCGACGAGCACGACGTCGAAGTCACCGTACCGGTCGAACGTCTTCTCGACGAACGATTCGTGCGACCCGAAGTCGGTCGCGTCGAACTCGACCAAGTCGACCTCCGCGCTCGCCGCCCGCAGCGCCGCGGCCGCGGCATCGAGCGCCTCCGGCTTGCGGCCGGCCAGCACGATGCGAATGCTTCGCCGGCGCGCGAGCTCGCGGCACGTCGCGAGCGCGATGTCGGAACCTCCGCCGAGCACCAGCACCGACTGCACGGATCCGAGCGCGTCTTTCATCGTTGTCCCTGCCCTGTGAGGTCGAGCCGGCGGTCCATGTCGGAACGCAGGTGGTGTCGGGGGTCGAGGGCGGTCCGCGCGTCCCGCCACTGATCCAGTCTTGGATACATCGCGCGCAGAAGCTCGGGCCGCAGGCGTGAGTCCTTGGTGAGGTAGACACGTCCGCCCGCCGCGACCACGAGCTCGTCGAGCTCGTCGAGCAGCGCGGCCAGCGCGTCTCCGCCCAGCGGGATGTCGAGCGCGAGCGTCCATCCCTCGATCGGGAACCCGAGCATCCCGTTCGCGGCGTGCTCGAAGCGCTTGAGCACGGCGAGGAACGACGCACAGCGGGCGTCGCTCAGGCGTTCCAGCGTGGTACGGACGACCTGCTCGGCGCCGTAGGGCACCACGAACTGGTACTGCAAGAACCCGCGTGGGCCGTACACATGGTTCCATCCGGTCACGCCGTCGAGCGGATGGAAAAAGCGTGTCAGCGTCTGAATCTCGTCGTGGCGGTGACGAGGTGCGCGCCGGAACCACGCCTCGTTGAACGCGGCGATCGTCAACGGATTGAGGAGGCCGCCCGGAACCCATCGCGGGGCCTTGACGACGTTGCGGGGCGCGAACACGCGGGCTCGGTCGCGCTCCTTCGGAGAGAGCGCCGCAACCGGCGCGTGATTGCCGCGGGTCAGGATGGAGCGGCCGAGATCGGAACCGCGCGCGAGGCAATCGATCCACGCGACGGAATAGCGGTAGCGGTCGTCGTCGGCGAGCATGCGCGCCATGCAGTCGTCGACGTCGCTGGCCCGTTCGGTGTCGACGGTGATGAGCGAACCTTCGACGGGCTGGAGCCGCAATGTTGCCTCGGTGACGACGCCGGTCATGCCCATGCCGCCCGCGGTTGCCCAGAAGGCGTCCGGTTCGCTGCCGGGACCGATCGTGACGACGCCGCGCGCCGGGGTCACGAGCTGGGCGCGCTCGACGTAGTCGCAAAACGATCCGTGACGGAACTTCCCGTGGATGTCGGACGCGATCGCGCCGCCCACGGTGACGAATCGGGTGCCGGGCACGACCATCGGGAACCAGCCGAGCGGCAGGAGCGCGCGCATGAGTGTGTCGAGGCTGACCCCCGCTTCCACGGTGCACGTCCCCTTGCCGACGTCGAGCTCGAGGACGCGGTCCATCTCGGTGAGCCGCAGAACGTCGCCGCCGGCGTTCTGTGCGGCGTCGCCGTAGCTACGACCGAGCCCCCGCGCGATCACGCCGCGCGGACCGGCGTCGGTGACGCGCGCGACGACCTCGTCGAGACGTCGCGGTTCGCGGACGTGCGCGCGCGTCGGGGCGGTGCGACCCCAGCCGGCCAGCAGCTCGTCGGCGCCCGTCTCGCTGCTCCCCGGGATACCGGGCCCGTGGCGGCTCGACTTAGCCATAGTGCACGGCGACCGCGAACAATGCGGCCCACGCGACGCCGATCAAGAACAGCGTTCGGTCCGAGAGCACCAGTTCTTCGGGTGCGCCGCCGCGGCCCTGTTCGAGCAGCAGTGCGTACCGCAAGATGCCGAGGACGAACGGGACGATCGACAGCTCGAACCAGATCTCCTCGCCGACCGCGTCGCTTTTTTCGAACGCCCACAGACAGTACGCGAGGATCGCGACGCTCGACGCCACCGCGCGCACGTAACCCAGATACGCCCGCGAGTACATCTCGAGCGCGGGCCGGTGCGTCGACGCGTCGTCGCCCAGCTCGACGAGCTCGGCGTGCCGCTTTCCCGTCACCATGAACAGCGAGCCGGCGCCCGCGACGATGAGGAACCACGGCGAGATGGTGACGCCGACGGCGACGCCGCCCGCGATCGTGCGCAACACGAAGCCGGCGGCAATCGCGGCGAGGTCGAGCACAGCTTCGTGCTTCAGCCACACGCTGTACGAAATGGTGAGCCCGAGATAGCCGACGACGACCAGGGCCAGCTCGGCGCGCGCCACGAACGAGAGCGCGACCGCGGCGAGCAGCAGGAGCACGCCACCTACGACCGCGGTGTGAACCGAAACCTGCGAGGACGCGACCGGGCGGGTCCGTTTGGTCGGATGCATTCGGTCGGCGTCGGCGTCGAGCGCGTCGTTCAGGTAGTAGGTACCGCTGGCCGCGAGGCAAAAGCACACGAACGCGATCGCGGTGTCGAGTGCGGGTTCGGCTTCGGTAAGCACGCCGGCGGCGCCGGGCGCGGCGACCACGAGTACGTTCTTGACCCACTGCTTCGGGCGCGCGAGTCGCACGAGCGCGCGGACCTTCGACGGGTTGGACGCAGGCGTCGCTGTCCCCATTACGACGATCTCGTCGCGCGCCGACTGGGTGACATTGGCGGATTCGATGGGTCGACGGGCCTTCACGCGTGTTCCAGTCTACGAAGGCGCTATATCTCGGGCGGTTCGTGGCCGATCGTGTCGACCAGCTCTTCGAGCGCCCCGCTCGGGATGCCATGGCGCATCCGGAGCGCGAGCATCGTGGCCATCACGGCCGATGCGAGCGCGGCTCCGGCGACCGACCCGAGCTCGACCCGCAGGAACAGGTCGTCGCCGAGCGCGGTCACCGCCACGAAGCCGAGGATGCCCACCATCCACGCGACCATCGCCGCGCCGTACGCCCGCAACGCGATGAGTCCCTGCGCGAGGGTGAGCGCCAGGATGAAGCCGCCGCTCCCGGCCGCGAGCAATGCGAGGTCGCGGCGCCCGAGGATGAACTTCTCCTCGCCGAACAACAGCTCGCCTCCCCACGGTCCGAGCGTGCCGCCCCCGATGACCCCTATGACGCCCAGTCCCACCACGACGAGCACGAGTCGACGCATGCCGATGCGGAAATCGTCGTGACGCCCGGCGCTCGCGAACGCGGCGAGCTTGGGCAAGAGCGCGGCTTGCACGGCCAGGAACAGCAAGATCGGAATGCGCGCGAGGAACAAGCCGGTGATGAATTTGCCGACGATGTCCTTCTCACTCCCCGACGCGAGCAGGTTGGCGCCGAGGAACGGCGCGTACGACAGCGCCTGGGCCAGCACCGAACCGACGAGCAACAGGCCGAGCGCGCTCGACAGCTCCGAGTACGGTGCCTCGGGCCCGGGGGTGACAAGGTCGCGCTGTCCCCGCAGCGATATCCCGATCGCACCGAGCGGCGGCAGCACGAGCGCGAGGCCGTACAGCCATGGCGTTCCGACATCGGATACGAACAGCGCGAGACAGAAAGTGATGCGCAGCAGTCCCTCGGACGCGTGCATCATCCCGTAGGCACCGAAGCGGCCGTTGCCGGACAGCACGCCGCGGCTGGTGTGCGCCAGATAGAAGGAGAACACACCGACGAGCAGCGCGAAGACGAGCAACGACTCGTCGTGGAACACCTCGTCGATCAGCTTCGGCGACCCGGCCAGTCCGATTAGCATGACCGCGGCCGCGAGGAGCCCGCCGAGGAACGCCGCCCGCTTGACCAACGGCCCGCCGCCGATCCCTTGGGCGCGGCGATGGGCGAGTGCCCGGCTGACCTCCTGCTCGATGGGCTGGAAGAAGCCCGGCGCGACGATGAACACGATCACCCACAGCCCATTGAGCGCCGCGTACTCCGTTCCGGTGAGCTGGCGGGCGGCGAGGATCTGGAACCCGTACGCGGTCAGGCCCGCGACGAGCAAACCCGCACCGATCGCGTAGGTGCCTTCCGGCAGCGCCTCGACGAGGCGGCTGGCGCGCGAGCTGGCCGGTCGATCGTCGCGGTCGGAGGGCGTCATGATCTACACATCGCGCTCGGAGTGCTCACGCGCCGGGGCTCCTCGCTCACGCGCGGCTGACAAGGTGCGAATTGTACGGCGCGACGGCCGTACAACGGGACACCGCCGCCCGAACGGCCCTCGCGGGGTTGGACCGCTGTACCGTTCGGTACGTGAGCACGCGGATGTTGCTGATCCTCGCAGCCGTCACCGGTCTCGCGATCTTGGTGGCATTTGCGCTGCAAGTGACCGTGCTCGCCGATCAATGAATCTGCGCTGTCGACGATAGAGGTGATCGCGTGGCGGACGAGTTCGATGTAGTGGTGCTTGGGGGCGGCCCGGGCGGTTATGCCGCGGCGCTCTATGGCGCCTCGGCCGGTCTCAACGTTGCGATGGTCGAGGAACAACGGGTCGGGGGCACGTGTCTTCACCGCGGCTGCATCCCCGCGAAGGAACTGCTGCAGACCGCGGAGGTATACCGCACTGTCGGCGACGCGGCGACATTCGGCGTGCAGTCATCGGCGCCGTCGCTCGACATGTCAATCACCCAGACGCGCAAGCAGCAAGTGATCGACACGCTCACGGGCGGACTCGAATCGTTGCTGAAGCACCGCAAGGTGACCGTCGTGCCCGGAACAGGGATGCTCGCGCCGGACGCGCGGACGGTGCGCGTGTCCGACGGGACCGAAGTGAGCGGCCGGAGCGTCGTGCTCGCGACCGGCTCGACGCCGCGCGCGTTGCCGCTGCCGGGGTTCGACTATGACGGCGAGCGCGTCCTGTCATCCGATCACGTGCTCACGATCGACCGGGTTCCGCAGCGGGTCGCGGTTGTCGGAGGTGGCGCCATCGGGTGTGAGTTCGCGTCGTTCCTCGTCGATGTGGGTGCCGAAGTCACCGTGCTCGAAGTCCTGCCCCAGATCCTCACCGGGGTCGACAAGCAGGTGGCGCAAACCGTCGCGCGCGCGTTCGCGAAGCGCGGCATGCAGGTGCAGACCGGCGTGAAGGTCGTGACGCTCGATCTCGGCAAGAAAGCGGGCGCAGCGGTGCGGTTCGAAGGCAAGGACGGCCAAGCGCGCCTCGAAGTCGATCAGGTCGTCGTGAGCGTCGGCCGCCGTCCGCGCAGCGACGGAGTCGGCTTCGAGGAAGCCGGGGTGAAGATCGACGAGCGAGGGTTCGTCGCGGTCGACGGCAACTTGCGCACCGCGGCCGACCGTGTGTACGCCGTCGGCGATCTGGTCGCGACACCACAACTGGCGCACGTTGCGTTTGCGGAGGCGATCGTCGCGATCAAGACGATTCTCGGCGAGCACGTGCTGCCGGTCGACTACGAGAAGGTGCCGTGGGGCATCTACTGTCACCCCGAGGTGGGGTTCTGTGGGCTGACCGAGGAGCAGGCGCGTGAGCGGGGGTACGACGTCGTCACCTCGGTGCACAAGTTCGTCGGCAACGGCCGGGCGCTGATCGTCGGCGAGAGCGACGGCATGGTGAAGATCGTGGCGGAGCGCGACGGTCCCATCCTCGGTGTACACATCGCCGGGCCGTGGGCGACCGAGCTGGTGACCGAGGGTTACCTGTCGGTGAATTGGGAAGCGACGCCGGCCGATCTCGGGCTGTTGATCCACGCGCACCCGACGTTGTCGGAGTTGTTCGGTGAATCCGCGCTCGCCCTCACCGGCCGCAGCCTGCACGCATGATGAGTTCCGCCGACAACCGCCAACCGCGCCGTGCGCGAGAGCAGCGAGCGCACTGGCCGGAGCGAGAAGGATCAGCGGGCCGGGTATCCCGGTCCGCCCGACGAGCGACAAAGGATGCAGAGTGGATGTGACGATGCCGCAGCTCGGAGAAACGGTCACGGAGGGCACGATCACCCGCTGGTTCAAGCAGGTCGGCGAGCAGATCGCGGTCGACGAGCCGTTCTTCGAGGTTTCGACCGACAAGGTCGATTCCGAGGTGCCCGCGCCGACCGCAGGTGTGGTCTCGGAGATCCTCGTGCCCGAAGGCGAGACCGTCCCGGTCGGCGCGCGCCTTGCGGTGATCTCGGATGCCGCGGGCGGCGCGAGTGCTCCCGGGCCCGCCGCGCAATCCACGCCCGCACCGACACCCGCACCCGAGGCGGTGCCCGCACCGCCACTCGCGGCCGCGGCACCGCCACCACCCGCGCCCGCGCCGGCGCCGGCCCCCGCACCCGCGGCCGCCGCGCCGGCGCCGGCGGGCGTGGTCGCGTCACCGATCGTGCGCCGCTTGATTGCCGAGCACGGCCTCGACCCCGCACTGATCACTCCGACGGGTGAGGGCGGGCGCATCACCCGCAACGACGTGATGGCCGCCGCGCGCGCCAACGGTGGGGGCGCGGCGCGCGCGCCTGCGTCCGCGCCGGCGCCGGCGTCCGCACCGGCGGCGCCCGCCGCCGCCCCAGTCGCGCGCGGCACTGGCGACGAAGTCATAGCGTTCGACAACATCCGACGGCGCACGGCCGAGCACATGGTCCGGTCCAAGGCGACGAGTGCGCACGTGTATACCTCGGTCCGCGTCGACTTCGAACGGATCGAGCGGGCGCGAGCTGCCCATCAGAGCGAGTGGCGCGCGACCGAAGGATTCGGCCTCACGTATCTGCCGTTCATCGTGCGCGCGTTTTGCGACGTCGTGCACGACTACCCGCACGTCAACGCGACGGTCGACGGCGACAGCCTCGTCGTGCACCGCGACGTCCACCTCGGCATTGCGGTCGATCTCGACTTCAAGGGACTCGTCGCGCCGGTGATCAAGAACGCCGACGGCAAGCGCTTGCGACTCATCGCGCGGGAGATCCGTGACCTCGCGGCGCGAGCTAAGACCAAGCAGCTCGGCCCCGACGATGTCGTCGGCGGCACGTTCACGATCACCAACATGGGCCCGTTCGGTACCGAGATCACGCTGCCGATCATCAACCAACCCCAAGTTGCGATCCTCGCTTCGGACGGGATCCGCAAGGATCCAGTTGTCGTCGAAGGCCCCGACGGTGAGGACACCATCGCGATTCACCACGTCGGCCACCTCGCGCTCGCGTGGGACCACCGCGCGTTCGACGGTGCGTACGCGGCATCGTTCTTGAGCGAGATCCGCAAAGTGCTCGACACGCGGGACTGGGACACCGAGCTCGCGTGACGACTCTGCTGCGCGCGCGCTGGTTGGGCGGCGTGCCCTACCAGGAAGCCGAAGTGTTGCAGCGCGCGCTGCACGAGCACTCCCACGACGACTACCTGCTCCTCCAAGAGCACCCGCACGTCTACACGCTCGGGTCGAGCGCCAAGCTCGAGCACGTCCTCGCCGATCCCGGTTCGGTCGGTGCCGAGCTGGTCGAGGCCGATCGCGGGGGCGACGTCACGTACCACGGTCCCGGTCAGCTCGTCGGCTACCCGATCATCTCGCTCGCGGAGTGGCGTGCGGGGCAACGCGACGTCGTGGCCTACGTGCGCCGTCTCGAGTCCGTGTTGGTCGGTGTGCTCGCGGACTTCGGGATCGGCGCCGCGCCGGCGCCGGGCTACACCGGCGTCTGGGTTGGCGACGAAAAGGTCGCCGCGATCGGCGTGCGTGTCGCCCTCGGTCGCACCCGCCACGGTTTCGCGCTGAACGTCGACCCCGACCTCACAATGTTCGACCACATCGTCCCGTGCGGTATCCGCGATCGCGGCGTGACGTCCATGGCGCGCCTCCTTGGTGCGGCACCCGCCATGCGCGCGGTTGTCGAACAGGTCGTGGCGCGGTTCGCGGCGGCGTTCGGCCATCACTCCATTGAGCGCCAGGACGTCGCGTGGCGTGATCCCGACGCGGTCGCGTCCCAGCCGGTCAGGCTGCTGGGCCGCCTGGCCGAGGCCGGCGTGCCGATGTCGGTCGACCTCGCGCGCGAGCGCCCCGAGTGGATGAAGGTGCGCGCCCGGTTCGACGACGGCTACCTCGAGCTGAAGCAGCTGATGCGCGACCGAGATCTGCACACGGTCTGTGAAGAAGCGGGCTGCCCGAACATCTACGAGTGCTGGTCCGATCGCACCGCGACGTTCATGATCCTCGGCGACCGGTGCACGCGCGCGTGCGGCTTCTGTCTCGTCGACACCCGCAAGCCGCTCGCCGTCGATGACGACGAGCCCGCGCGCGTCGCCGATGCCGTTGTCGCGATGGGACTCGCGCACGCGGTCGTGACGTGCGTCGCGCGTGACGATCTCGCCGACGGCGGCGCGCATGTGTTCGCGCGCACGGTCGACGCAATTCGCGCGGCGAGTCCCGATACCGCCGTCGAGCTGTTGATTGCGGACTGCAAAGGCGACGCCGACGCACTGGCGACGATCTTCGCGTCGAGACCCGACATCCTCAACCACAACCTCGAGACGGTGGCGCGCTTGCAGCGCGCGGCGCGACCGTCGGCCGGCTACGCCCGCTCGCTCACCGTGCTGGCACGCGCGAAGCACGCCGGACTCGTCACCAAGTCGGGGATCATCCTCGGCATGGGCGAAGAGCTCGACGAAGTGCGCGCCGCGTTCGTCGACCTGCGCGGCGTCGGCGTCGAAGTGCTCACCGTCGGTCAGTACTTGCGGCCGTCGGCGCAGCACCTGCCGGTTGTTCGCTGGTGGCGGCCGGAGGAGTTCGACGCGCTGCGCGAGTACGCGGAGTCCCTCGGGTTCCGTCACGTCGAAGCGGGCCCGCTCGTGCGCTCCAGCTATCACGCCCGCGCCGCGATCGAAGGCGCGTCCGTCGCAGTGTCGTGACTGCTCCCGCTCGCGTATCCACATCCCACCAACTGTCATCAAAAGCCCGTAGGCGCGCTATACGCGCGGGTATTGCCATCAAAAGCCATTTCGTGAATCCGATGACGCCGCGATGAGCTCCGCCGATCGCGTCCGCCGCGCCCGTGAGCGCATGACGGAGCTCGACGTCGACGTGCTGTTGCTGTCGGTCGGCGCCGACCTGCCCTACCTCACCGGCTACGAGGCGATGCCGCTCGAACGGTTGACGATGCTGGTGCTCCCGCGCGCGGGCGATGCGTACCTCGTCGTTCCCCGTCTCGAAGCGCCCCGCGTCGACCCGCACCCGGACCTCTTCGAGATCGTGGCGTGGGAGGAGACCGACGACCCCGTCGCGCTGGTCGCCCGCGTGGTCGGCGCGGCCCGCACTGCCGCTATCGGCGACCACACGTCGGCCCGCTTCGTGCTCGACCTCCAGCGCGCACTCCCGACAACCGCGTTCTCGAAGGCGTCGCTCGTCCTCGCGCCGCTGCGAATGGTGAAGGACACGGCTGAGATCGACGCGCTCGCCCGGGCCGCCGACGCGGTCGATGCCGTCGCGGCCGAGATGCGGCAGCGCCCGTTCGCGGGCCGCACCGAGCTGGACGTGCAGCGCGAGCTCGTCGAGCGCATGCTCGCGCTCGGCCACGAGCGCTCGAACTTCGCAATCGTCGCCGCCGGCGAGCACGCGGCCAGCCCGCACCACGAGCCGTCGTCCGATCGAACCATCCAAGACGGCGAGATCGTGCTGTGCGACTTCGGCGGCACGATGCGCGGCTACTGCTCCGACATCACGCGCATGTTCCATGTCGGCGAACCCTCGACCGAAGTGCGCGATGTCTACGCCGTGCTCTCGGAGGCGCAGGAGGCGGGCGTGCGCGCCGCGACCATCGGGACGCCGTGCGAAGACGTCGACGCGGCCGCGCGCGCCGTGATCGCCGCGTCTGGGTATGGCGACTACTTCGTTCACCGCGTCGGTCACGGCATCGGCCAGGAGGCACACGAGGACCCGTACATGGTCGCCGGCAACGCGACGCCGCTCGCCGTCGGGCACGCGTTCAGCGTCGAGCCGGGCATCTACTTCCCCGGCCGGTTCGGTATGCGGCTCGAGGACATCGTCGTCGCGACTGGCGACGGGCCGCGCCGCCTCAATGCCGCGGCGCGCGACCTCGCGGTTGTCGGCTAGCACCGATGGATCTCGACGCGGGAACGTTCCTCGCGCAGTGGGCCGCGGGCGGTCTGCTGTTCGGATGGGTGACGAGCCGCCGCCGCGAGGTGAGTCTCGGCTACGGGTGGCTGATCCGCAGCGTGTTCGGAGTGATGGTGGTTCTCGGTGGCTCGTTGTGGTTGACGGACGACATGACCGCGGCGCGCATGGTTGCGTTTGGTGCCGCGTATTTCGCTGCGGTGGTTACCGCGGTCGCGCTCGTCGTCTCGGTACAGCGCCGCCGAGTCGGTGCCCGAGGTCGAGAGGAGCAGCGTGCATCCCGTCGCGCGCGCGTCGCCGCGATGTTGAACCGCGCCGCGCCCGAATCACACGCCGACGGACCGGAGTTCCCACCCGGGCTCGACCTCGTCGCCGCGCTGGTCGCGTTCGTGGCGCTGTTGGTCGCCGCCGAGTTCGCGGGCGGGCCGTACCTGCTGGCCGCCGCGCGCCTCGTTGTCGGCGCCGCCTTCCTCGGCGCAGTGTCCGACGCGATGCTGCTCGGCCACTGGTACCTCGTGCAGCCGGGACTGCGGCGCGAGCCGGTGAACGAGCTCGTCCTCGCGACGGGGCTCATGTGGCCATTCGAGATCGCCGTGTTCTTGTGGCCCACGGGAATGATCCAGGCGCTGAACGGCACGATCGACGATGGCTACGGCGGTCTGCTCGGCTGGATCTGGATTGTGTGTGCGATCACGACGATCGGGCTCGTGATCCTCACGTGGTTCGCGCTCCGAGAGCGGTACTACTCGGCGGTGATGGCCGCGACGGGCTTGCTGTACCTTGCGATCCTCACCGCCTTCGGCGTCGACCTCATCGCGCGCGCGGTACTCGCGCCGTAGCATTCGTGCACGACGCTCGAACGGACGAAAGGGGAGGTGGAAGGTCGTGATCGATCACCTTGGGATCCAGTGTGCCGACATGGACGCCAGCGCCGCGTTCTACGACACGGTGCTCGCACCGCTCGGCGGCAAGCGCCTGATGGACTTCGGTGTCGCGATCGGATATGGCATCGCCCCGAAACCCGACTTCTGGATCGGCACCTTCAGTTCCGGCGACGGCTTTCGCGAGTCGCACATATGTTTCGCGGCGTCTGATCGCGCGACAGTGCGAGCCTTCTTCGATGCCGCGGTTGGCGCGGACGCCGAAGTGTTGCACGAGCCGCGGGTGTGGCCCGAGTACCACCCGGACTACTACGGCGCGTTCGTTCGCGATCCCGACGGCAACAACGTCGAAGCGTGCTGCCACTCCCCGGAATAGAGCGATGGCGAACTGCGCGTTCGCGCGAATCCTCGTCGTCCGAATTTCTCCACAGAGTCGATGTCGCGCCGTCAGCCCTCGAAGCCCTGCTTACACCACGAAATACTTGGCCTCCGGGTGCGGGACGATGATTGCGGACGTCGACTGTTCGGGCACGAGGTGGCATTCCTCGGTCAACGACACGCCGATGCGGTCGACTTCCAATAGCTCCGCCACCTTCGTTTGCTCCTCAAGGTCGGGACACGCGGGGTAGCCCCACGAGTAGCGCGACCCGCGGTACTGCTGGCGGAACAAGCCCGCGATCGAGGGGCCGTCTTCGTCGGCGAAGCCCCATTCTTCGCGGATGCGGCGGTGCCAGAGTTCGGCTAACGCTTCGGTCATCTCCACCGAGACACCATGCAGTAGCAGATAGTCCTGGTAGTGGTTCGCGGCGAACAACTCTTTCTCGCGTTCGCTCGCGCGGGCGCCGACGGTCACGACGTGGAACGCGGCGTAGTCGGGGTCGCTGCCGCGGAAGAAGTCGCTGATGCAGTGAAACGGGGCCTTGCGCTGGCGCGGGTAGACGAAGCGGAGCCACTCCTGCGTGCGCGTGTCGTCCTTCCACACCACAAGATCGTCCCCTACGGCGTTGACCGCGAAGTAGCCCCAGGCGACCGCGGGAACAAGCAACCCTTCTTGCTTCGCGGTGTCGAGCTGTTCGCGAAACGTCGCGCGCACGCGGAGCTTGAACTCGTCGTCCGTCTCATCTTGCGTCTTGTCGGGACGGAACTGCCACTGGTTGCGGAACAGCGCCGTCTCGTTGACGAACGTGGCGATCTCGTCGAGAGAAATTCCCTTCGCGACTCTTGCACCGAGGAAGGGCGGGGCGAAGACAGGTGCGTCAAGCGCGACGTCGGAGCGCACGGGAATCTCGATGCTCTCGTCAACGGGCTGTTCGCTGCGGCGGGTGCCGATCTTGCGGGTGCCGGGCTCGCGGCCAAAGGCCGGGTCGAGCGCACCGGACTTCTTGCCCTCCATGAGCGTGTCCATCGTGCGCAGGCCTTCGAATGCGTCCTTGCCGTAGAACACGCGGCCTTGATACTTGTCGCGCAGGTCGACCTCGACGTAGGTGCGCGTGAGCGCGGCGCCGCCCAAAAGGACAGGGACGCGCTCGGCGAGACCGCGCTCATTCAACTCTTCGAGGTTGTCGCGCATGATGAGCGTGCTTTTCACGAGCAGCCCGCTCATACCGAGCGCGTCGGCGTCCACTTCCAACGCCTTGTCGATCATCTCGGTGATCGCGACCTTGATGCCCAAGTTGTAAACCATGTAGCCGTTGTTCGTGAGAATGATGTCGACGAGGTTCTTGCCGATGTCGTGGACATCGCCCTTTACGGTCGCGAGCACGACCGTGCCCTTGCCGCCGCTGTCGGCCTTCTCCATGTGCGGCTCGAGATACGCGACCGCCGTTTTCATCGTCTCCGCCGACTGCAACACGAACGGGAGCTGCATCTCTCCGGTGGCGAACAGCTCGCCCACGACCTTCATGCCCGACAGCAACACGTCGTTGATTACCGCGAGTGCGGGAATCGTTCGGAGTTGTTCGTCGAGGTCGGCTTCGAGACCGTCGCGGTCACCGTCGATGATGCGGTGCTTCAACCGCTCCTCGACCGACCAGCCCGAGCGGTCCTCGCGCTCGACCGCCCCCGCTTCGACACCCTCGAAGAGCGCCATGAACTCTTGCAGCGGGTCGTAGCCGTCTTTGCGACGGTCGTAGATGAGGTCGAGCGCGACCTCGCGCTGGCGTTCGTCGATCTTGTGTAGCGGCAGGATGCGCGCCGCGTGCACGATCGCGGCGTCGAGACCAGCCTCGCGACACTCGTGCAAGAACACGCTGTTGAGCACGTGGCGCGCCGCGGGCTTTAGCCCGAAGCTCACGTTCGACAAGCCGAGAATCGTCGCCGCGCCAGGAACCTCATCCTTGCTGCGTCGGATCGCGTCGATCGTCTCCATCGCATCGCGACGGAGATCCTCGTCACCGGTCGACAGCGGGAACGTCAAGTAGTCGAAGATCAGGTCGGTCGGCTCGAGTCCGTACTTCTGGGTCGCGAGGTCGTAGAGGCGGCGTGCGACGCGCAGCTTCCAGTCGGCGTCGCGTGCCTGACCCACCTCGTCGATCGTCAGGCAGATGACCGCAGCGCCGTACTCGCGTGCCAACTTGAACACGCGGTCCATCCGCTTGTCTTCGTCCTCGCCCTCTTCGAGGTTGGCCGAGTTCAGGATTGCCTTGCCGCCGTGGTGGCGAAGCCCGACCTCGACGACGTCGGGCTCGGTGGAGTCGAACACGAGGGGCAGGCTCGCCTGCGTGGCGAACCGGCCCGCGATCTCGTGCATGTCGACATTGCCATCCCGGCCGACGTAGTCGACGCACACGTCGAGCACGTGCGCGCCTTCCTTCACTTGCTCGCGTGCCATCTGCACGCACGTATCCCAGTCGGAGTCGAGCATCGCTTGCTTAAATTTCTTGGAACCATTCGCGTTCGTACGCTCGCCGACCGCGAGGTACGCGAGCTCCTGACGGAACGGGACGTGCGAATAGATCGACGAACAACCCGGTTCGAACTCCGGCGTGCGGACAATCGGCGGGCGCGCGTCACCGAGCCGTTCGATCACATTGCGCAGGTGCGCGGGCGTTGTACCGCAGCAGCCACCGACGATGTTCACACCGAACTCGTGCACGAATCGTTCGTGCGCGTCGCCGAGGAGCTCAGGCGTGAGGTCGTAGTGTGTTCGGCCGTCAACCACCGACGGCAACCCCGCGTTTGGCAGGCACGACAAGAAGGTGCGCGCGTGCTGCGACAAGTAGCGTAGGTGCTCGGTCATCTCGGCCGGACCGGTCGCGCAGTTCATGCCGATCACGTCGACCTGCATCGCCTCGATTGCGGTCAGTGCGGCGCCGATCTCGGTACCGACCAACATGCGCCCGGTCGTCTCGACCGTGACCTGGCACATGATCGGGAGCAGCACACCCGCCTTGGTCATCGCGCGCCGGGCGCCGTTGATCGCGGCCTTCGCCTGGAGCAGGTCGTACACCGTCTCGATCAGCAACACGTCGGCGCCACCGGCGAGCAGCCCGCCTACCTGCTCCTCGAAGTCGGCGCGCAGTTGTTCGTACGTGATGTGGCCGAGCGACGGCAGCCTCGTGCCCGGGCCAATGGAGCCGATCACGAACCGCGGGCGGTCGGGCGTTGCGAAGCTGGTCGCGACCTCGTTGGCGATCTCAGCTGCGCGCTTGTTGATCTCGAACGTCTTCTCAGGAATCTGGTACTCGTTCAGCACGAGCGCGAACGCGCCGAACGTCGCGGTCTCCACGCCATCGGAACCGGCCTCGAAATACTCCGAGTGCATCTGCGCGACGAGATCGGGACGGGTTAGCACCAACATCTCGTTGCAGCCCTCGAGCGCCAAACCACCGAAATCGTCGGGGCCGAGGTCCTGGCCCTGCATCCACGTTCCAAACCCGCCGTCCAACACGAGGACGCGTTCACGGAGGGCGTCCAGGAACGGGTGCTGCGCGCCGCTCGCGACGGGAGACGCGGTTCCTCGGGGATCGACCATCACAACAGGCTACGTCGCAGCGCCTGTCGGTCACGAAGCTTTGGGAACCTCTCGTAGACTCCCGCGTCGTGCCCGTCACGCTGGAACTCGAATCCACGCCCGTCGACCGCGTCGTCGTCGACCTGCTCGCCGTCCCCGTCTACGCCGACCGGCAGCTCGGACCTGGTGCCCACGCCGTGGATCGCGCCGTCGATGGCACGCTCGCCGACTTCATGGCCGAGACCGGCTTCGAGGGTAAGCGCGGCGAGACCCTCGCGGTGCCCACCCAAGGGCGGCTCGGCGCCAAGGCGGTGATCCTGGTCGGCGTCGGCGAGCAGGACAAGCTCGACGCCGACGCGGTCCGGCGCGCGGGCGCGGCGCTCGCGCGGCGCGCGTCGAACGTCTCGTCGGCGGCGACGACGCTGCTCGACGCCGTTCCCGACACCGTCGACAAGACGGACGCCGCGCAAGCGCTCGCCGAAGGCGTTCGCCTGGGCGCGTACCAGTTCCTGCGGTACAAGAAGGACGCGAAGCCGTCGCAGCTTGCACGGGTCGTTGTGCTCGGCCGCGGCGGCGCGCGCGTGAAGGCCGCGCTTGAACGTGGTGACCGCGTCGCCGACGCCGTCATCTGGGCACGCGACCTCGTCAACGAGCCCGCGCTCGAGAAATCGCCCGACGACATTGCCAAGGCCGCGCGCAAGCTCGGACGCGAGGCGGGCGTGAAGGTCACGATCCTCGGTCCCGAACAGCTCGAACGCGAGCGCATGGGGGGCGTGCTCGGCGTCGGCCAGGGCTCGGACCGTCCGCCTCGCTTCGTTCGCATGGAGTACGCACCGAAAAGCGCGCGTGCCACGATCGCGTTCGTCGGCAAAGGCGTCGTGTTCGATTCCGGCGGGCTGTCACTCAAGACCGCCGCTGGCATGGAGACGATGAAGACCGACATGGCCGGGGGCGCGGCGGTGCTCGCCGCGATGTCCGTGCTCGGCGAGGCCGGCGTCCGCGCGCGCGTGATCGGCTATGTGCCGCTCGTCGAGAACATGCCGAGCGGCCGGGCGATCCGGCCCGGTGATGTGTTGAGGATCCGCAACGGCAAGACCGTCGAAGTACTGAACACCGACGCCGAAGGCCGCCTGATCCTCGCCGACGCGCTGTCGTACGCGTCCGACGACGAGCCCGACGCGATCATCGACCTCGCCACCCTGACCGGCGCGTGCGTGGTCGCACTCGGCGACAAGGTCGCGGGGTTGATGGGCAATCACGACGCGTGGATCGGGCAGGTGCGCGACGCGGCCGCGCGCGCGGGTGAGCTGGTCTGGCACCTCCCGCTGCCCGACGAGTACCGCCGCTTGATCGATGCCGAGGTCGCCGACATCCGCAACACCGGCAGCGCCCCGCACGCGGGCGCGCTCACCGCGGGTTTGTTCCTCAAGGAGTTCGTCGACGACCGTCCCTGGGCTCACCTCGACATCGCCGGACCCGCACGCGCGGGCAGCGACGACGGCTATCTCACCAAGGGCGGCACAGGCTTCGGTGTCCGCACGCTCGTCGAGGTCGCCCGGGCGTTCAAGACTCCGCGCCCGTGAACCGAGCATTGCCGGCAGTTTGGGCGCTCGCGCTGCTGGTCGGCGCGTGCCGAGGCGATGACGACGACCCGCGGGAGTCGACCTTGGTGCCGTTGCCCTCCCGCGGGGCTGCTATGCGAGCACGATGACGGGAGTGCCGACCGGCGCGAAGTCCCACAGCACCCGCGCCTGCTGCTGGTTCATGCGGACGCAGCCGGCACTGCGGTACTGGCCGAGCTCGGCGTCGCTCTGGATCGGCGTCCCGTTGCCGCGCAGCGGGATGCCGTGGAAGCCGATCGCGAGCGACCGTCCGTGCGCGAAGCGCGTCATGTATGGGAGCCGCAGATCGCCGCCATGCGCGGACGACATCACGGTCTTGGAGAACACGCGATGGGTGCCCGGGCGCGGCACCCCGGCCCGGCCGGAAACGAGGAACGTGTGGGCGATCCGCTCGTCGGCTTCGATCAACCACACCCGTTGCATCGAGTTCGAGTACACGACGCGGCGGCCCGCGCCCGCGCTCATCGGAACCGCGGGTCCGTCAGCCGAACGCGGGACGAGCACGATCCAGTAGCCGCTGCCGGTCGCGTTGCGGGCGATCGCGGTGCCGTCGCGGCCGCTGCCCGTCGCGGCGCCCACGAAGGGTGCGTCGCCGTACGCGTACACGCCACCGTCGACACCGACGACCCACGCGCCCGCGCCACTGGCGTTCAACGCGAAGTCGGACGCGCCGAGCATCGGCGTCGTTGTGAACGACATCGCATCTCCGTACGAAAAAAGCGCACCGTCGGCGCGCAGCAAGACATACCCGCGGCCGCTCGGTGAGCTCGCGATCGCGACTGCGCGCACACCACCGAACGCGGACGGCGTCGAGCCATGGAACGCGGCATCGCCGAACGCGAACACCCCACCGTCCTCGGAAACCAACCAATAACCATTGCCCGTCGGTGTCGCCGCCATTCCGACGATGCGCGCGTTCAACTCGAGCGCACCGGTCGAGCCGTGGTAGCGGGCATCGCCGAATGAGAAGACGCCGCCGTCCTCGGCGACGAACCAGTAGCCGTTCCCCGTGGCAGTCGGAGCCATCGCGATGACGGGGCGGTTCAACGCGGTGCCACCCGTCGAGCCGAAGAAGTCGGCGCCGTACGCGAATACGCCGCCGTCGCGGCCGAGGAGCCAGTAACCATCGCGGGTCGGATGCGCGGCGATGTCAACGGTTCGGGACGCCAGCGCCATTTCGGGCGCGCCGAGCGCGGGCGCCGAACCGAACGCGCGCACGTCGACGCTCGGACCGGCCGCGGCCGGGCTCGTGGGACCGAACAGGGCCGAGACGAGGAGCGCGACGACGACCGTCAGGCGGGGCACGCAGACATCATCGGCGACGGCGCAGGGGACTTGCACGTCACCCCACCGGTATTTCTCGGGCGTCGATAGACCGTCAGAATCTAGGGTCTATCGACGCATCGGGGGATTGGCTCAGTGCGTGGTGGTCCCGTCGGCCAGCACTGCGTGCGGGAGGCACAAGTCGTCGTACTCGGCGATCACGATGTTCGCGTTCTTGCCGCACGATGGGCAGTTCGGGTCGCGGCGGACCTTGAACGCTCGGAAACTCTGCTCCAGCGCGTCGTACGCGAGGAGCCGGCCGCGCAGCGGGTCGCCGAGACCCAGGATGATCTTGATCGCTTCGAGTGCCTGGATCGATCCGATGATGCCGGGCAGCACGCCGAGCACGCCCGCCTCGGCGCACGACGGCGCCAGCTCGGGTGGCGGCGGCTCGGGCAGCAGGCACCGGTAGCACGGCCCGTTGTAGGGATCGAAGACGGTGACCTGGCCCTCGAACCGGAAGATAGACCCGTGCACGACGGGGATCCGCTCGAGTAGCGAGGCGTCGTTGAGCAGGTAGCGCGTTGGGAAGTTGTCGGTGCCGTCGACGACGACGTCGTAGCCGTCGAGGATCTCCATGATGTTGTCTGCGCCGAACCGCACGTCGTAGGTGACGACGTCGACGTCGGGATTGAGCGCGGTCAGCGTTTTCTTGGCGGAGTCGACCTTGCGTTCGCCGATGCGTTCGATGTTGTGCAGGATCTGGCGCTGCAAGTTCGAGTGGTCGACGACGTCCATATCGACGATGCCGAGCGTGCCGACACCCGCCGCCGCGAGGTACAGCGCGGCGGGCGAACCGAGCCCGCCCGCGCCGAGCAACAACACCTTGGCGCCGAGCAGCTTCTGCTGGCCCTCTTCACCGACCTCCGGCAAGAGGATGTGCCGGTGGTAGCGGTTGCGCTGTTCCGCGTCGAGCACCGCGGGTGTGATCCAGGGTCGGCCTTCGTCCTTCCACCGGCCGAAGCCGCCGGCCATCGACACGATGTCGGTGTAGCCGAGGTCTTGCAGCGTCTTGGCAGCGAACGCCGAACGCGTGCCACCCGCGCAGTAGACGACGACCGGTGTAGAACGATCGGTGATCTGGTTCTCGACCTTGCTTTCGAGGTGACCGCGCGGGATGAACACCGCGCCGGGGATCGTCCCCTGCTCGAACTCGTCCTGCTCGCGCACGTCGAGGAACGTCGACGTGGCGAGACGCGTTTCGGCGTCCGCGACATCGATCTCGCGGATCTCGGCCTTCGTTTGCTTCAGCAGGTCGCGAAAACTGGGCATCGAGCCCTCCGAACGGCGGGAGTGCGTAAATGCTACTAGATCAGTCGGGTTTCCCCAACGCCCGCTGGTCATGAGTCTTCCCGCACCCGCGGTCCCGTGCGAGGAGCACATCAGATGCGGTGCGCCAGCTCGGGGAGCAGCGCTCCGAGCTGGTCGCGGAAAACGGCGTCGGCGACGGTGTCGAAGGGCGTTTGCTGCGCGTTGGCGACGACGAGACGCGCACCGGCGCGCCGCGCGATCTCGGGCAGTCCGGCCGCGGGGTACACGCCGAGCGACGTGCCGAGCGCGAGGAACACGTCCGCGCGCGCGGCGGCGCGCTCGCTGCGCTGAAGATCTTCGGGGACGAGGTTCTCGCCGAAGCTGATCGTGGCTGATTTCAGGATGCCGTCGCAGTGGACGCAGCGTGGGTCTTCCTCGCCCGCTTCGACCCGCTTGAGCGTGTCCGCCATTGGGCCGCGCCGCCCGCACGACATGCACTTGCATTCGCGCACGTTGCCGTGAATCTCGACAACGATCTCCGGCGACTGGCCGGCCGCGTGGTGCAGGCCGTCGATGTTCTGGGTGACGAGCGTGTGCAGCCGGCCCTTGCGCTCGAGCTCGACCAGCGCGTGGTGCGCGGCGTTCGGTTCCGCCTTCCACACCTCGCTGCCGAGCCGGTTCTGCCACGCGCGGCGGCGTACCTCGGAGTCACCCATGTAGTACTCCAGCGTCGCGGTCTTCTCCGCGGCGGGATTCTTCGTCCACACGCCGTTCGGGCCGCGGAAGTCGGCGATGCCCGACTCGGTCGAGATGCCGGCGCCGGTGAGCACGACGACGTAGCGCGCGTCGCGCAGCCACGAGATGACGACGTCGACATCGGCGGTCATGCGTTCGGGGAGGCTACCGATCACCGGCATTCGGGGAGTGCGCGCCGGGAGACCGGGTTCCGTCGCCGCGGGCGGGGGGAGCGCGAGGCGACGACGGACCCGGTTCACCCCGCGGCGGCGCCGTCGGCTGCGGTGATCTCCTGATAGCGGGCCTTCGCCCATCGCACGCCCTCGTGCGCGAGCGCGGGATGGAATCCGGCCGTGTGCAGCGCGCGCTCGACCGCGTCGATCGGCTCGCCCTGCGCGAACAACGTCAATGCGACGCGGCGCGCCCGACGCCGGGCGAGGTCGACCGGTCCGTTCGGCGTCTGGTCGGCAATCCACTCGGCGTGGCGGGCTTGGAGCGCGGCCGGCAGCCGGCGCACATGACGGCGGTGCACCGGCGGGAGCGCGCGGCGTACGGCGAACGCCTCGGGTGATGCCCGATGTGCAAGCTCGAACTGCACGAGCCGCGCGAGCGTACGCAGCAGGGGCGAGTTCTCACCCTGGCGCGGGCCGAGCCCGAGTGCGGCGGCGGTGTCGGCGATCGGGAGGGCGACGCCGTTGGGTTGGCGCTCGAACCGGTCGGCGAGGTGGCGCAAGAGAAGGAGTGCGGTCGGGCCCAGGGTCGGGAGCCAGAACGTCTCCGCGTACAGGGAGCGAGGATCGTGTCCGAGGATGTCGACCACCGGATCCGGCCAGGGTGTGCAGCGAACGGTTGCCGGCATCGGCAGCTCCTAACGATGTCTGAAATCACGTCACATTGTCTTGCATAGTGTATCCTCGGCGACTCCGGGGCAAGAGGGAATTGCTGGAGATGGGCACGGGGACTCGGGCATTTCCTCAGATTCCCGTTCAAGGTGCCCCCGGCCGGCACCGATAGAGATACCGACAGCGCTCCTGCGGTCAATGTTTCGACGGTCCTCCTGCTCGCCGAAACGCCCCACATACGGGATGCACCGAGGTGCCGGAACCACCCAGCCGGCAGATCGGTCGCCCGAGTTGTGCAAGCGCCGCCCTGCCCCGGGCGGCGCTTCGCTTTGTTTCTGGGTCGCGCTCGCTCGGCGCCGGGGTACCCGGCACCGCCCTGCGGGCCGCTCGCCTGCTCCCGGCGAGTTCGCTACGCCACTCGGCTCCGCTCACCGCGCGGTCGCCGCTTCTGCGTCGAGGCGAAGCCAGGCGCGCGGCGTGCGTACGCTTTGCCGATGGCGGACGACGCGCCCGGACCCGACGACTGGCGGGAGCTCGCGGCCCAGGAACTGCGGGGGACCGACCCCGACCGGCTCACATGGCACACGCCCGAAGGCATCGACGTGCAACCGCTGTATACCGCCGCCGACCTCGCGGGCGTCGAAGCGGCCGGCGCGTTGCCGGGCTTCGCGCCGTTTGTGCGGGGCGTGCGGGCGACGATGTACGCGAACCGGCCGTGGACGATCCGCCAGTACGCGGGGTTCTCCACCGCCGAGGAATCCAACGCGTTCTACCGCGAGAACCTCGCGGCCGGACAGATGGGCCTGTCGGTCGCGTTCGACCTCGCGACCCACCGCGGCTACGACAGCGACCATCCGCGCGTCGTTGGCGACGTCGGCAAGGCGGGTGTCGCGATCGACTCCGTCGAAGACATGAAGATCCTCTTCGACGGCATCCCACTCGACCGGATGTCGGTGTCGATGACGATGAACGGCGCGGTGCTGCCCGTGCTCGCCGGCTACATCGTCGCGGCGGAGGAGCAAGGGGTCGCGCCCGAACTGCTCAGCGGCACCATCCAGAACGACATTCTCAAAGAGTTCATGGTCCGCAACACGTACATCTATCCACCCGCGCCGAGCATGCGGATCGTCGCCGACATCATCGAGTACACGGCGAGGAGGATGCCGAAGTTCAACTCGATCTCGATCTCGGGATACCACATGCAAGAAGCCGGTGCGACCGCCGTGCAGGAGCTCGGGTTCACGCTCGCCGACGGTCTCGAATACGTGCGCTTCGCCACCGCACGCGGTCTCGACGTCGACGACTTCGCGGGGCGACTCTCATTCTTCTTCGCGATCGGCATGAACTTCTTCATGGAAGTGGCCAAGCTGCGCGCGGCGCGCGTTCTCTGGGCGCGCATCATGACCGAGCAAGGCGCAAGGAAGCCGAACTCACTGATGTTGCGCACGCACTGCCAGACGTCGGGGGTCTCGCTCACCGAGCAAGATCCATACAACAACGTCGTTCGCACGGCCTACGAGGCGCTCGCCGCCGTGCTCGGCGGAACGCAGAGCCTGCACACGAACAGCTTCGACGAGGCGATCGCGTTGCCGACCGAGGCCGCGGCGCGCATTGCACGGAACACGCAGCTGATCCTCGCCGAGGAAACCGGCATCACCCACGTGGTCGACCCGCTCGGCGGCTCGTACTACGTCGAGGCGCTCACCCAGCAGCTCGCCGACGACGCGTGGGCACTGATCCACGAGGTCGAAGGGCTCGGCGGCATGACCAAGGCGGTCGAGTCAGGCATGCCGAAGCTGCGCATCGAGGAGTCCGCGGCGCGCCGCCAAGCCGCGATCGACCGCGGCGACGAGACGATTGTCGGCGTCAACAAGTACCGACTTACGGACGAGCCCCCGGTCGACGCCCGCCAGATCGACAACGCCGAAGTGCGCCGCCAGCAGATCGCTCGGCTCGAACGGATCAAGGCCGATCGCGACAACGCGCGCGTCCGCGCCGCGCTCGACGCGCTCACCAGAGGCGCCGCCGGCGACGCGAACCTGCTCGGGTTGGCCGTCGACGCGACCCGTGCTCGCGCCACCGTCGGCGAGATCTCGAGCGCGATGGAAGAGGTATTCGGTCGGTACCGGGCCGTGGTCCGTTCGATCTCGGGCGTCTACGGCGGCGCGTACGCCGACGACGAGGAATTTCAGCGCATTCGCAAGGAGGTCGACGAGTTCGCCGACGAGGAGGGGCGCCGCCCCCGCATCCTCGTCGCCAAGCTCGGACAGGACGGCCACGATCGCGGCGCGAAGGTGATCGCGAGCGCGTTCGCCGATCTCGGGTTCGACGTCGACATCGGCCCGCTGTTCCAGACCCCCGACGAGGCCGCGCGCGACGCCGTCGAGAACGACATCCACGTCCTCGGCGTGTCGAGCCAGGCCGCCGGGCACAAGACGCTGGTGCCGCAGCTCATCGAGGCGTTGCACGCGCAAGGCGCGCGGGACGTCGTGGTCGTCGTCGGCGGCGTCATACCCGCGAGCGACTACGAATTCCTTCGCGACGCCGGCGTGAGCGCCGTGTTCGGCCCCGGCAGCAACATCCCGCGCGCGGCATCGGCGATCCTTGCGTTGGTACGCGCCCGCCGGCGCGCCGCGTGAGCCTCGCCGATTCCGTTCGCGCGGGTGATCGGCGCGCACTCGCGCAAGCGATCACCCTTGTCGAGTCGACCCGCGCCGACCATCGCGAAGAGGCACTCGCGCTGCTCGACGAGCTCATGTCGGATACCGGCCGGGCGCTGCGCGTCGGAATCAGCGGCGCGCCGGGCGCGGGGAAGTCGACGTTCATCGAGGAGCTCGGACTCCAGCTCGCCGGGAAGGGAACGAAGCTCGCGGTGCTCGCCGTCGACCCGTCGAGCACGCGCAGCGGCGGCTCGATCCTCGGCGACAAGACCCGCATGGAACGACTCGCGCGCGAACCGCTCGCGTTCATCCGGCCGTCGCCGTCGTCCGGGACGCTCGGCGGCGTCGCCCGCCGCACGCGCGAAGCGATGCTCGTGTGCGAGGCCGCCGGGTGCGACGCGGTCATCGTCGAGACGGTCGGTGTGGGGCAGTCCGAGGTCACGGTCGCGTCGATGGTCGACGTGTTCGTACTGCTCCTCGCGCCGGGCGCGGGCGACGAGCTCCAGGGTGTGAAGCGCGGGATCGTCGAAGTCGCGGACATCGTCGTGGTCAACAAGGCCGATGGCGACCTTGCCGCGGCCGCCGACCGCACCGCCGCCGAGTACGCGAGCGCACTGCACGTCGTGCGCACCACGCCCGTTCCCGTGCTCACGTGCTCGGCCCTCACCGGCACGGGCATCGACGCGGTATGGGCGGCGGTCGAGCGATTCGTGGACTCCGCCGACCACGACGGCACCCGCGCGCGCCGGCGCGCCGGGCAGGCAACCCAATGGATGTGGTCGGAGATCTCCGACACCCTCGTCGATCGGTTCTGCACCGATGCCACGGTGCGGGCCGCCATCGTTGCCCTCGAGCCCGAGGTCGCGAGCGGGCGCGTGTCCCCCTCGGCGGCGGCCCGTCGACTCCTCGAGACGGTCGAGCACTAACTCGCCCGGCTGTAGCTCCGCCGGGGCTTCTCCGGGGGCCGCGCCCGGCGCAGGATCTCCCGGGCCTCGGCCACGCCCCGCCGCCCGACTGAGCGGGTGCGCTCGTCGAGGCGCCAGTCGGGCCGCTCGCGACGGCCCGGCAACAGCCTCAGCTGCACGCCTTCCGAGGGCTCCGGGTGGGGCTGATTCCTCACGTAGTGAGTATGCCCACCGGGTGCGACAACAACGCCCGGGTCGTTTGTCCGTTCTTGCGAAAACAACGACTCTTCGGTGTCGGTCCCGTCCCCGCGCCAGCGAACCGGCCGTGTCAGACTGCGCGCCGGACGCCACCTCGAAAGGACCCGAACATGTTGCGTTGGCACCGCCTGGGCGCGTTCACTGTCACCGCCGCGCTCGTCGTCGCTGGGTGTGGCGGCGACGACGAGCCCGAGGGCGCCGACGAACCCACCGACGAAACGGACGCGCCCGACGACGACGCGGCTGGCGCGATTGCGAGCATGGACGACGTCCAGTCCGCGGTGGTGCGCATCACCGCCAACGGCTCGTTCGTCGAGCCCGGTCCGGAAGGCGCGGTCAGCTTCGAGGAGGTCACGGGGATCGGCTCCGGCTCGGGGTTCCTGCTCAACTCCGACGGCATCGCCGTGACCAACAACCACGTCGTCACCGGCGCGGCGTCGCTCGAGGTCTTCATCGGCGAAAACGAGACCGACGGGATTCCGGCCAAGGTGCTTGGAGTCTCCGAGTGCAACGACCTCGCGGTGATCGACCTCGAGGGCGACGGGTACCCGTTCTTGCAATGGGCTGACGGTGAAGCGACCGCCAACACCGACGTGCGCGCGCTCGGCTTCCCGCTTGGCGATCCCGAGTACACCGTGACGAGCGGCATCGTCACCAAGGCCGAAGCCGACGGAGATACGCCGTGGGCATCGATCCCGTTCACCATCGAGCACGACGCCGCGATCCAGCCCGGCAACTCCGGTGGTCCGCTCGTCAACGCGCAGGACGCCAGTGTCGTCGCCGTCAACTACGCGACGAACGACCCCGGAACGGGCACGAACCAGTTCTTCGCGATCAGCGCGAGCGAAGCGCGTGACGTCGTCGAGCAGATGCAAGAGGGCGACAACGTGCTGTCACTCGGCATCAACGGCTACTCGATCTTCGACGAGGAGACGGGCGCGGTTGGCGTGTGGGTCGCGGGCGTCGAGTCGGGTAGCCCCGCCGACGAGGCCGGAATCCAGGGCGGCGACATCATCGAGAAGATCGAAGGGCTTGCGCTCGGCACAGACGGCACGATGAAGGACTACTGCGACATCCTCCGCTCCCACGACGCGACCGACCAACTGTCGGTGCAGGTGCTGCGGTTCGCCGACCTCACTCGGTACAGCGGCGAGTTCAACGGCGACCCGCTCGAGCCGAGCGAGTCGCTCGTCGACGACGTCGAGGAACAGACGGGCGGGACCCTCGCCGCGGGCGAGGCCTATGACTATACGACGGTTACCGACGACACCGGTCTGTTGATCGTCGACGTGCCGACGGCCTGGTCGGACCTCCAGACCTCGACGATCGAGCTCGAAGACGGCGGCTCGCTCCCGCAGATCATCGCGGCGCCGAGCGTCGACGCCTTCTTGAACACCTACGACACGCCAGGAATGAGCTTCGGTATCTCGGTCGACGCGAGTACCACCATCGACGACTGGATCGGGTTGTCCGACTTCAGCGCCGACTGCGCGAGCGACGGCGCCGAACCGTACGAGGATCCCGCCTATACAGGGCTCGTGCAGTACTGGACCTCGTGCGGACCCACGGGCGCGGCCGTATTGGCCGTCATCGCGGCCGAGCCGCCCGACCAGAGCTTCTCGGTCCGGGTCGTCGTGCAGGTGCTGAGCGATTCCGATGTGGAGGCCCTCGACCGGATCATCCAGAGCTTCCGCGTCACCGGGTAGGCCCGCCGCATTCCATCGACGGGGGCCGGGGCGACCGGCCCCCGTAGCATTGCGGCGTGTTGGTCTACCTCGATCACGCCGCGTCGACGCCGATGCGGCCCGAGGCGATCGCCGCGATGCAGCCGTTCTTGGCGCAGTCGTACGGCAATCCCTCGGGTGCGCACGCGGAGGCGCGCGCCACGAAGAACGCGATCGAGGATGCCCGCGAGACGATCGCCGAGAGTTGTGGCGCACGGCCGGAGGAGGTCGTGTTCACGGCCGGGGGGAGCGAAGCCGACAACCTCGCGGTCAAGGGCGCGGCGTGGGCCGCACGCGAACGCGCCGGTCTCAACGGTGTCGTCACGACTGGTATCGAACACAAGGCGGTGCTAGGTGCGTCCGCCCGCCTCGGGCGGGAGGGCTTCCGCGTCGCGACGGTGCTTGCGCGGCCCGACGGGATTGTCGATCTCGACGCGCTCGCCGACGCGCTCGACGACCGCACCGCGGTCGTATCGGTGATGCTCGTCAACAACGAGACCGGGATCGTCCAACCTCTTGCCGAAGTGGCGAGGCTCGTGCGCGAGCGCGCGCCGCGTGCCGTTGTGCACACCGATGCTGTGCAGGCGCCGCAGTGGCTCGACCTTCGTGTCGCGACTGCCGACGCCGACCTGGTCGCGATCTCCGGGCACAAGTTCGGCGGCCCGAAAGGCGCGGGCGCCTTGATCGCGCGCGGCGACGTGCCGCTCGTGCCGCTTGTCGAAGGTGGTGGCCACGAGCGCGACCGACGCGCGGGGACCCACGCCGTGCCCACGATCGTCGCGTTCGCCGCCGCACTCTCGGTCGTGGAGGCGAAACGCGCCGAGGAGTCCAAGCAGATCGCAGCATTGCGCGACCGGTTCGAGCGCGGCCTGCTCGACACGGTGCCAGGCCTGGCGGTGACGGGTGACACGAACGCGCGGGTGGCCGGCGTCGTGCACGCCGCGTTCGCGGGCATCGAGACCGAGACACTCCTGGTCGCGCTCGATCAGCGCGGCGTGTGCGCGGCCTCGGGTTCCGCCTGTAGCTCGGGCTCCGTTGATCCCTCGCACGTGCTGCTCTCGATGGGCATGACGCGCGAGCGCGCGCTCTCGTGTGTCCGGTTCAGTTTCGGCTACGCGTCGACCGACGATGACGTCGACCGCGCGCTCGAGATCGTGACCGACGAAGCAAGCCGTTTGGCCGGTGTGTCATGCGCGTAATGGCGATGATGAGCGGCGGCGTCGATTCATCGGTCGCGACCGCGCTGTTACTGGAACAGGGTCACGATGTCACCGGCGTCACGCTCAAGCTCTGGGGTGGCGAGAGCGATTCGGGATGCTGCAGCGTTGCCGACGTCGAAGACGCCCGACGCGTCGCCGCCCAGCTCGGCATCGCGCACTACGTGTTCAACTTCACCGACGGGTTCGGAGAGCACGTCGTCGAGCCCTATGTGGCGGCGTACGCCAGCGGCCGGACACCGAATCCGTGCGTGGAATGCAACCGAACGATGAAATTCGGGCGCCTCCTCGCTCGAGCCGAGCAGCTCGGCTACGACATGGTGGCCACGGGACATCACGCGCGGGTCGTCCGCACCGCGGCGGGGCCTGCGATCGCGCGCGGCGCCGATGCCGCCAAGGACCAGTCCTATGTGTTGTACATGTTGGGGCCGCGCGAGCTCGAGCGGACACTGCTCCCCGTCGGTGAGCTCACCAAAGCGGACGTCCGAGCCCGTGCCGCGACGCTCGGACTGCGGACTGCGGAGAAGGCCGAGAGCATGGACGTCTGCTTCATCACCCGCCACGGTCGCGATGCGTTCCTCGGCGCGCGGATCGCACGCCGGCCCGGCGCGGTTGTCGACGAGAAGGGTACCGTCGTTGGTTCGCACGACGGGATCGATCGGTTCACGGTCGGGCAACGGCGTGGGCTCGCGGTCGCGGCCGGATCGCGCCGATACGTTGTCGCCATCGATGCCGCCACCGCGACGGTCACGATCGGTCCGCACGACGCGCTGCTGCGAAACGGGGTGACGATCACGGATGCGACCTGGACGCTCGGCGCCCCGCCGCGAGGCGTTGTGCTGGCGCAGTGGCGCGCGCACGGCGAAACAGTGCCGGCGCGGGTCGACGGTGATCGAGTTTCGTTCGTCGCGCCGGCCACGAGGGTCGCGCCCGGCCAGGTCGTCGCGTGCTACGACGGTGATGTCGTGCTCGGCGGCGGCATCGCCCGACCCGACGACGAAGACTGAGTCGTCGCCGAGGTCGGGGTCGTCGGATCCGTGCGGATCCGGCGCGCCTGCGCGACCCGCAGCACTTCGGACTGTCGCACCGGCGCCACCACGACTCCCGCGGAGCGGACGACGGTGCCGCCCGACCGGCCGCGCCGACGGCCGAACTCGATGACCTCGCGCGCTTCGATGAGGACACCCCGCGCCGTCCCGAGCCGCAGGTCGACAGTGCCCGGCGCCAGGACGCGCGACGCGGGCGCAAACCGCGCGATGGCGGCGCGGCGTATGAGCACCGCGTCGAGCAGCATGAGCGGATCGGCGATCGCGACCCCGGCGGGTACGAACACGAGCCATCGTCGCGACAACGTGTGCAACGAGCGGAACAGGAACGCGGCGAGCGGGAACCCGAAACCCGCGGCGAGGATCGCCGCGAGCGGCGCACCCGCGGCCGCGAGCAACGGACCGCTCGCGATGCCGCCCGCCACGCACGCGACGGCGAGCGGGACGGCGGTGCCGAGCAGCGGCGTCGGGATTCGCAACGGGAACCGCAGTTCGTCTCCGTACGCGAGCGCGTTCCCGGCCGCTTGGGCGACGGGAGGACCGAGCGCGAGTGCAGCCGCGAACAGCGTAGTGCCGGCCGCGAGCGCGCCCACACCGTCGGCGGAGGCAAACGCCGCGGCGATGCCGAGTACCACGGCGATCGGGGCGACGACGCGCACAACCGTCAGACCCCACGGACGCGGCGCGAGCAGGCCGACGAGCCCGCTGCCCCAGCTCACCCAGCAGAGTGTCGCGGCACTGATGGCGACGGGCGACGATCGCTCGTCGAGCATGTCCGCCAATGCCGTGCCGGCCGTCAACGGGAGCGCGATCCATGCCATGCGCGCGAACCACAACCACCGCAACAGTTGCCCCTGCATTCCTGTCGGTCTCGAGTGCATTCGTATACTACGAACCTCATGCCCTCGACGGTGCTTACAGCGGGGATCGCGACGGCCATCGGGAGCCTTGCGCACCATGATGCGCGCGCGGCGGCCGCGCTCGTAACGCGCTGCCTACCGGAACTCCCCGCGGCGCCGCAGCTCCCGAATCGGCGCGAGGGCGTCGTCACGCAGTGGCTGCACGGTGTGCCGGGCGTCGAGATCCTCGACGACGACACCCTCGTTCTCACCGAGCACGGCGATCCGCTCGCGCCCGTCTGCACCGACCTGACGGTCGCGACCCATGGCGGCCTGCTCGCATTCGTCGACGAGATCGCCACCGTGCCGCGCGCGGCGCGTCGCGTCAAGGCCCAGGTCACAGGTCCACTCACACTCGGAGTTGCGCTCACAGCGGCTGGTCTGGCGCCCACGAACGCGTTCCCGCTCGCGGCACGCGCAGCCGGGACCTGGGCCCGCGCGGTCGAGGATCTGTTCGCGCAGCGGTTGCCGGATGCTGCGCTGGTCTTGTTCTTCGACGAGCCCGCGCTGGTCTGCTGGCGCGGCGATGGCGAACCGCCGCTCGATCGCGAAGTTGCGACGGACATGCTTTCGAGCGCGCTGGCATCGATCGCCTCCATCGGGGGCGTTCACGTCTGCGGTGCCGGCGATCTGCGCATGGCGCTCGCGGCCGGCCCCGACGTCGTCCATTTCGACGTCGACGCCTTCTCACTCGACGACGCGACCGCGCTGACACGCTTCGTCGACGGCGGCGGATGGGTCGCGTGGGGCGCGGTTCCCACGCACGGGCCCATCGGTGAACATCCGGCGCCACTGTGGAAGGCCCTGGTCGATGTGTGGTGCGAGCTGACCCGACGCGGGTGCGACCCGGTCCGCCTCCGCAACCAGGCGCTCGTGGCCCCCGCGTGTGGGCTGGCCGGGCACGGACCGAGCCAAGCCGAGCGCGCGATGCTGCTCGCGCGTGAACTCGGCAACATGGTGCGCGACCAGGCCGCCGCGACCAAGCTCGCCGTCGGCGCCTGAAGGCTCCATCTGATCGGTCGGTAGATTCCCCGCGTGGTTGCGCCGGCACCGCCCGAAATCGTCGAACGCGTCTCGGCGCTGCGCGACCTCATCGAGTACCACAACGAGCGGTACTTCGTGCTCGACGATCCGGAAATCGGCGACGCGGAGTTCGACGCGCTCGTGCGCGAGCTACGCCATCTCGAGTCCGACTATCCGGATCTCGTCACGGCCGACTCGCCGACGCGGCGACCGGGCGGACGGGGCGCGTCGACATTCGCGCCCGTCGTGCACCGCGTGCCGATGCTGTCGCTCGAAAACGCCTTCACTGTCGACGAGCTCCGCGCGTGGGCAACGCGCGTCGAAAAACTCGTGCCCCAGACCGTGCGCTACGTCGGCGAACCGAAGCTCGACGGCCTCGCGATCAGCTTGCATTACGACAACGGCCGCTTCGCGGTCGGCGCGACGCGCGGCGACGGTGTCACCGGCGAGGACGTCACCGAGAACCTGCGCACCGTCGGCGCGATTCCCCAGATGCTCAAGGGCAAGCGGGTCCCGTCGCTCCTTGAGGTGCGAGGCGAGGTATTCATGCCGATCGCCGCGTTCGAGGCGCTCAACCGGCGCCAGGCCGCGGCTGACGACCGCCTGTATGTGAACGCCCGCAACGCGGCCGCGGGCAGCCTGCGGCAGAAGGATCCGAAGATCACCGCCACGCGCGACCTCGCGGTGTACTGCTACCAAGTCGGTGCGGTCGAAGGTGGTCCGAAGCTGCGGTCGCACTGCGAAACGCTGGCGTGGCTCGCCGAGCTCGGATTCCCGGTGAACCCACAGATCCGCGACTTCGACGGGCTCGACGACGCCGTGCCGTACCTCGATGAGATGGAAGCGCAACGGCACGTGCTCGGGTACGACATCGACGGCGTCGTGGCAAAAGTCGACGACCTCGCGCAGCGAACGGAGATGGGCACCACCTCCCGCGCGCCGCGGTGGGCGATCGCGTACAAGTTCCCCCCCGAGGAGAAGACGACGCTCCTCCGAGGCATTGCCGTGAGCATCGGCCGGACCGGCCGCGCGACCCCGTTTGCCGTGCTCGAGCCCGTGTTCGTCGGCGGTGCGAACGTCGCCATGGCGACGCTGCACAACGAAGACGACGTCGCCCGCAAGGACGTCCGCCCCGGCGACACCGTCATCGTTCGCCGCGCGGGCGACGTGATTCCCGAGGTCATCGGCCCCGTTCTCACGAAACGGCCGAAACGAACCCGGCGTTGGAAGTTCCCGTCGGCGTGCCCCGAGTGCAGCGAACCGCTCATTCGGGTCGAGGGCGAGGCCAACCACTACTGCGTGAACGTCGACTGCCCGATGCAACGAGTGCAGCGGATCGTCCACTTCGCGAGCCGCGGCGCGATGGACATCGAAGGTCTCGGCGAAGAGCGCGTTCACCAGTTCGTCGACGCCGGGCTCCTGCAGGATGCCGGCGACATCTACTCGCTCACCGCCGACCGCCTCGTACCACTCGAACGGATCGGGGCGCGCAGCGCGCAACTGCTGATCGATGCCATCGCCGCGTCCAAGACGCGTCCGCTGCCGCGGCTCCTGGTCGGCCTCGGGATCAACCACGTCGGGCCGACCGCAGCCCAGGCGCTGGCGCGGAGCCTCGGCCATCTCGACCGCATCGCCGACGCGACCGAGCAGCACATCGCCGAAGTCGAAGGGGTCGGACCCACTATCGCGCAGAGCGTCCGGCGTTTCTTCTCGGTCGATCACAACCGCGCCCTCGTCGACCGGCTGCGCGCCGCGGGCGTGAACTTCGAGGGCCCGGCGGTCGCGACCCCGAGCGACGCCCAGACACTGACCGGACTCACGTTCGTGCTCACCGGAACACTGGCCGTCCGCACGAGGGAGGAAGCCGCGGCGGAGATCGAAGCGCGCGGTGGCAAGGTGACGAGCAGCGTCTCGAAGAAAACGAGCTTCGTCGTGGCGGGTGAAAGTCCGGGTTCGAAGCTTGCGAAAGCGGAGTCCCTCGGCGTGCCCATCCTCGACGACGAGGGCTTCGACCGCCTCTTGACCGAGGGTCCGAGCCGACCGCGCGCCACGAGCGCGAGAATGCCGGCAACCGATCGGCGTCGAAGAGCGTCTGAATAGAACATGTGGGGGAAGTTGAGCGAGCTCGTGCGGAGGCTGGCGCTGCTCGCCGTGGCCGCCTCGGTCGCCCTACCCGTCGTCCGGCTCGCGTCACCCGCCGCCGCGGGCGTCTGCCTCGCACGCGCGCCGCAGACCGCGGCCGAGTATCAGGCGGTGGCCGACGCTCGCAGTTCCAGTTTCGGCGCCGGCGACCTCACGACGATGGTGCAGCTGCCGGACGGCCGGCGCCTGTTCGTCTTCGGTGACACCGCGTACGCGCAGGTCAACGGCAACGTCTACGCGTTCGGTGACGCCCGCTACTTCGGCAACGCGCCGTGGCCGTCCGACTCGGCAATCGTCGGCCTGTCGGTTGTGCCCGGCGGCTACCGCATGATCGACATGAAGGGACGCGTGATCCACCGGGGAGCGTCAACCGGTGCGCCATCCGTACCGACGGCGCGGGCGCGCCCATTGTCACCCTCGCCGCTAAACGCACGATGCGTCGATAGACCCTAAATCCTTAGGGTCTATCGACGCATCGTTAGAAGCCGACGGTGAAGCGCCAGGTGTACGAGAAGACCTCCCTACCCGCGCGTGCATCGTCCTCATTCTTGGCCCGATCCCAGAACTCGATGATCGCGACGCGCTCGCCCTCGGGCAGCTCCTGGTAGTCCTGGTCGTCACCGGGCCGAAAGAGCACTTCGCCGACCTCGGGGCTACCGCTGTACTGATCCTCGGGCAGACGAACACCGTCGATGTACAGCACGCCCGTGAGGTGATCGCGGAGATTCGCGCCGACGACCTCCCGCGGACCCGCGACGGCGCCCTCCGATGGAAAGAGATCCTCGATCGCGTCGGGACGGTCGTCGGCGGCCGTGCTCGTGTTGGTTGCGCGCAGGCCCCAGAACGCGAGATTGGCGGCGACGAGCAACGCGACCGCGACGATTGCCACCCGTTCGGGATGTTTCGGCCGCCGGAATTCCATCGGGAGCGACGCTATCGGCTGTCGCGCCACGGTCCGTAGTCGCGTGCCGCAATCGCGGGAGGTCGTCCCGGTACCGTGTTCGCATGGCGCGCAGCATCGCGTCCGATCTCGCGGGCCGGATCCTCGCGGGCCGGTACGTTCTCCAACAGGCCATCGGCGCGGGCGCGAGTGGTCGCGTCTACGCGGCCGACGACACGCGTCTACGCCGGCGGGTCGCCGTGAAGTTGCTGCACGCAGGGTTGGCCGACGACTCGGCGTTCCTGCGTCGCTTCCGCGCCGAAGCGCAAGTCGCGGCTTCGTTGCACCATCCGCACATCATGACGGTGCACGACTGGGGTGAAGACGACGTGCCGTTCATGGTCCTCGAGCTGCTCGAGGGCGGAAGCCTGCGGTCGATGCTCGACGACGGAACCACGCTGACGGTTCCGCAGACCGCGCGCATCGGGCGGGACGTTGCGTCCGCGCTCGAGTACGCACACGCGCGCGGCATCCTCCATCGTGACGTCAAGCCCGCGAACCTGTTGTTCGACGAGCACGGCACGGTGCGGGTCGGCGACTTCGGCCTCGCGCGCGCCCTCGCCGAGGCGAGCTGGACCGAGCCGACCGGCGCCGTCTTCGGAACCGCGCGCTACGCGTCTCCCGAGCAGGCCCTCGGCGTGCAGCTCGACGGTCGTTCCGACTTGTATTCGCTCGCGCTGGTGCTCGTCGAGGCAGTGACCGCCACGGTGCCCTTCGCCGCCGACACGACGATCGGGATGCTGACGGCGCGGACGCTGCGCCCGATCACCGCGCCCGACGAGCTCGGCGCGTTGGGTGTCGTCGTGGAGCGCGCCGGCCGGGTCGAGGTGTCCGAGCGCTACCCGAACGCCGCGACGATGCGCGCCGCGCTCGCCGACGTCGGCGAATCCTTGCCGCCCCCGATGCCCCTGACCCTCGCCGGCATGGTCGACGGCGCCGATCCGCATCCGACGCGCGCCCAGCCCCGCGACACCGCGACGACGGCGCCCACCGACCCGACCGTGTTGTTGCCGGCCGCGCTGTTCGACCAGGACGCGATCGAGATCATTCCCGACGTCGTCGCACCCCGGGCGCCCCGCCGGCTCGTTCCATTCGTGGTCGCGGCGGTCCTCGTGGCCACCGTCGCGCTCTCGGCGGCCGCGCTCGGCCGCGTCGGCGCATCGTCGGTCGAGGTGCCCGGCTTGGTCGGCCGCGCCGTCGACGATGCCCGCGCCCGCGCCGATGCCGCGGGACTCGCGTTCGACGTGGTCGAAGAACGGGCCGCGCCCGACGCGGCGGGGACGATCATAGACCAGGATCCCACGGCAGGGTCGTTCACGCGCGGTGACGGCATCGACGTCGTCGTGTCCACTGGGCCCGCGAACGTCGAAGTTCCCGACCTCATTGGGGTGCCGATCGCCGAGGCCGATGCCGCGCTCAACGCTGCCGGACTCGTCGTGGCGCCACGCGAGGAGTTTCACGACACGGTCCCGCTCGATCACGTCATCGCGCTGGAGCCGTCGCCGGGCACCGAAATTGCACCGGATTCGACCGTGGTCGTCGTCAAGAGCAAAGGTCATGCACCGGTTCCTGTCCCCGATGTCGCGCGCGCGACGTTCGCCGATGCCCACACGACGCTGACGGCTGGCGGCTTCCAAGTCCAACAGGGCGAAGCCTTCTCGAACACGGTCGACGCGGGCCGCGTCGTCGAGACGATCCCAGCCATCGGCGCCGAGGCACAGTTCGGATCAGTCATACAGGTGGTCGTGAGCAAGGGGCCCGACCTCGTCGTCGTCCCCGACCTGGAAGGGATGACCGCGGAGGAAGCCGTCGCCGAGCTGGACGCGGTGGGCCTCGACAACGAGGTCCGGGGCTTCCGCCCGGGTCGGGTCGTGCGAATTCAGGACCCGGACCCCGGCACCCAGATCGTCCGAGGCTCGACAGTCGTCCTCGTGCTGAGTGACGGCAACGACGACTGATCAAGGCAGACGATTGCACGGCTGCGTGCGTGCGCTCGTACGATGAGCCGCCGTTCGACTTCGGGGGTCTGAACAATGGGTGCACTCGAGGGTCGCATCGCGATCATCACCGGCGCGGGTCGCGGCCTCGGACGCGAGCACGCACTGCTGTTCGCCAGCGAAGGCGCCAAGGTCGTTGTGAACGACCTCGGTGGTGATATGCGAGGCGAAGGCGGCGATCCGACCGCGGCCGAGGATGTCGTCGCCGAGATCGAGAAGATGGGCGGCGTTGCGGTCGTCAATGGCGACAACGTCGCCGCCTGGGACGGCGCGCAGCGTCTGGTACGCCAAGCGATCGACACGTTCGGCGATCTGCACGTCCTCGTGAACAACGCCGGCATCCTGCGCGACCGCGTGATCATCAACATGACCGAGGCCGAGTGGGACGCGGTCGTCGCGGTGCACCTGAAAGGACACTTCTGTCCGACCCGCCACGCCGCGACCTATTGGCGCGAACAGACCAAGGCCGGTGTCGAGGTCAATGCGTCGATCATTCACACGACGTCGACCTCGGGACTGTTCGCAAATCCGGGTCAGGCCAACTACGACGCAGCCAAGTCGGGTATCGCGACGTTCTCGCAAGTATGTGCGAAGGAGCTCAGCCGGTACGGCGCCCGGTCGAACGCGATTGCGCCGGCGGCCCGGACGCGGCTCACGGAAGCGACGCCCGGGCTCGGCGAGATCGTCAGGGCACCCGACGACGGCTTCGACGTGTGGGATCCCGCGAACGTCGCGCCGTTCGTCGCGTACCTCGCCACCGCCGGCTGCACGATCACCGGCGAGGCGTTCATGGTGCAGGGCGGCAAGGTGCAACGGGTCGCGCCGTGGGCGCCGGCCGAGCGCATCGAGCGCACGCAACGGTGGTCGGTGGCCGAGCTGGCGCAGGAAGCGCCGCGGCTTGTGCCCCAATCCTGAGCCGCCGACGACCAGCAGACCGGACTCTAAGTCCGGGTAATACGCGAGCTTTGTCCAGTAATGTGCCCGGAGCGCGCGAATGGGTCGCACCCCTCATACTGGCGCGTACCGCGCGGACAACTCGGGCACTCAACGCGTTCTACTCTGGGCCTCGCGGCCCTATGTTGGCGCGAGAGACGAGAATCGCTTGCGCAAGCCTTGTCACTCTCCGGAGTGAGGCTTAGGGTCGCCAAGGCGCACGACCACCCGCTCGGTCTCACCGAAAGTGGTGGGAAAGTGGTGGGAACGTGGTGGCGCGCCGGGGTGTGCAGGGCAACGGCGAGATGGGGTTTTTCCCCCGCCTCCGGGCGGACCAGTGGGGGTCAGGGCGACATGACGAATTTGCGGGCGCGCGGGGGCGTGGCGTGATGCGTCGGCTGCCGCATGGCGGCACGAGCCGACCGCCGCTCACGCGGCCGGGCAATGGATACGGGCGGCGTTCGCGCTCCGGGCCGGTCGCGGCGTGGCGGTGCGGCGAGGTTATTGCGCACGCGCGCCGACGGGATCCGTTCGAGATCCTGGCGCCAGCGCACGACGTGGACGTGACGCAACCGGCATAGCACACCCGGCTCGGCGCCCGGCGGGCAACCACCGAGGCTGCCGCATTGCACCAGCTCGAACCTGCGCCGCAAACCGAGAACTATCCGAGTTTTGCGGCGCAGGTATGACCGCTACTCGGTGATCGATTGCAGCGCCTCGCTCAGCGCCGGGTTCCCGCCGCCGCCTCCGGCCTGCGCCATCATCAGCTTGGTCATATCACCTTGGACCTTGACCCTGCCCGCCATGAACGCCTGCATCCCGGCCTGGGGGTTGCCGTCGAGAAAGACGGCGCGCGCCGTGTCCATATCCGTCGACAGCGTCACGTCGGCGCTCTCGTCGCGACCCTTGCCGAACAGGGTCGCGCTGTCACGCGAGCCCATGTAGAACTGGACGGTGCGGTCACCGTCGGTGACCTCGAGGTTCATCAGGAGGCTCGCGTTGGGAGGCGCGCCGGCGTCGTGCTCTGAGATCAACTTCTCGGCCGCGTCGAACCAGGCGTCCGAGAGGAACGGGTGCTTGTCGGCCACTTCCTGCCTCCTGTGCAACGACATGGTGATGCCGCGGGCGCTCCCCGCGACCCGCGGCATCGTAGGGGACCGGGTTTCGAGCTGTCAGACCTTCGAGTTGTAGTGCGAGAAGATGCCGTCGGGGGACTCCCAGCCGGGAATCGACCAGACGTGCAGCAGCCAGTAGCCCTTGAACGAGAAGGTCGTCTGGCCGGCCGGGCACACTTGGCCCGCGGGCACCTCGCCGATCACGATGCCGTTCCGAAGACATAGGTTCGCGTGCTCGTGCCACCCGTCGTAGTTGCCGGGGAAGCCTTCGGGCGGGTTGTCGCCCCCGAACACGATGTAGTTGATGCCGACGAGCTTGGCGTTCGGGCCGGTGCCGTTGTACAGAAGCACTTCGGGCAAGGCGGGGTTGAACGGCTGGTTGTCGAAGAGCAGGTTGATGTTGACGAAGTGCGCGGCAATGCCGGGGAAGTACGCGGTCAAACGCGGGTAACCCGGCGGCGCCTGCGCGACGGTCGGGTACTGCAGTGCCCACTGCGTCGCGGCGTTGATCCGCGCTTGGATGTCGGCCGGGAGCTGGGCCAGTTGCACGTTCGGGCCGTCGGTGTGGTCGTGCGGATCGGTGGTGGGCGTCGGCTGACCCGGCACGGTCGTCGGCGGCGGGCCGTGGTCGTGGCTGGTCGTCGGCGTCGTGTCGCCGGTGCCGGTGCCGGTGGGCGGCGGTGTGTGCGAGTGACCGTCGTCGTGCGGCACGGTCGGGCCGGTCCCGCTCGGAGCCGGGTCGTGGGCGTGGTTGTCGGTGGGGGGTGCACCGGGCGCGGCCGGGTCGTGCGCGTGGTCATCGGTGCGGGTCGCGCCCGCGGCGGTGGCGTCGTGGCCGTGGTCGTCACCCTCGGCGTGGCCGGCGCCCGCGGCGGTGGCGTCGTGCCCGTGGTCCTCACTCTCGGCGTGGCCGGCGCCCGCGGCGGCGTCGTGCCCGTGGTCGTCGCCGTCGCCGTGGGACGCGCTCGCGGCGGTGGCGTCGTGGCCGTGGTCGTCACCCTCGGCGTGGCCGGCGCCCGCGGCGGTGGCGTCGTGGCCGTCGGCGTGCTCGTCCGAAGACTCCGTCGCCACTGCGAGGCGCGCCTCGCGCGGCGCGTCGCTCGCGCGGTCCGCGGCGAGCGGCACGCCGTCGTAGTCGTCATCGAACGCGGCGCCAAGGGCTGCGAACGTACCGATCGCAAGGACCAACGCCAAGAACGCGACGAACATCGCTTCGAGGTCGCTGCGGTTCCGGCGGGCCAGCTGGGCTGGCGACATGTCGCCCCCCTTTCCTAATCGAGTGCAGGGTGGTCGTGACTGAACACGCCGGCTGTCGAAGGATTGTCCGCCTTCATCCAAACGTGGATCATCGACAGGTACGAAATCGGGGCGGTGATCCCGCTTTGGGCATCGCATTCTTCCTGGGCGATGTCGATCTTCGAGTCCCGGTGGCCGCCGACTTCGGCGATCACAAGTCCGTCCGCGAAGCACACGGCGTCGTGGCGGTGCCACACGTCCCACTTGCCTTCGAAACCTTCCGGCGCCGTTTCACCCGCGACGAGGTAGCTCACGCCGATGATCGGCGCCTCGGGCTCGATGCCGTCGTACAGCAGGGCTTCGGGTTCGTTCAGGTCGAACGTGTCGTCGAGCCCGCCCGCGAGGGAGCGCAGGCCGCCCCGCAGGAAGTGGGCCGCGATGCCGCGCAGGTTGATCGTGGCCGCGGTCCAACCGTCGGCCGTTGCGTCGGCGACGGTCGGGTACTTCTCGATGATCGCCTGCGCGACGTCGAGCTGTTGTTGTGTCGCGGCGGGCAGATCGTCGTACTGCACCGCGTACTCGCCGTGGTGGCCGACCGGCTCCTCGAGGCGCGCCTGGCGGGCCGCGGCCTTCGCGTCCTCGGCGCTCACTTCGGCGGCGGCCGTGGCGCCGGCGACGCGCACAGGCTCGGCCTCGGGCGCGTCGGGATCGTCGCCCACGAGCATGGTCGCGCCCACGGCCAGTGCCAATGCCAACAGCGCGACCAGCGCCGCCGAAACGTTGCCCGCAACCTTCACCGCAACCCCCGAACCGTCACGTTGGTGACCACGGTAGACGGCGCGGCAGGCCCTGGCACGACCGCGGCCTACAGTGCGACCCGTGGGCGCTTCCACGAGGCTCGACCGCATCGAGGCGCGGGCGCGGAACCCCAAGTGGAAGAACGTACCCCTGCGCATCGAGATGTCCGAGTGCATCAACTGCGACGCCTGCCTGCGCCATTGCCCGAGCCAGTTCGGGGCGATCTTCAACCACGGCGCCGACGTCGTCATCATTCCCGAGTTGTGCAGCGGCTGTAACAAATGCCTCCCGCCGGTCTGCCCCGTGAACTGCATCTACCCCGATCCGGACTGGAACCCCGCCCCCGACGAGTGGTGGGCGCTGCCGCTCAGCCGCCTCGACCCCTACAAGTAGGCCGGGAGGCGCGCCGGCGCGTCCTGCATTGTCCTTTGGGGACAGCGCAGGACCGGGGCGGGCGCGGATTGTCCTTTGGGGACAATCGGGGACGGCGGCGGTGGGGCGGTCGGTAGCCTCGCTCCCCGTGTCGGACTCCGAACGGATCACTCGCGCCGACGTCGAGCACGTCGCGCGCCTCGCCCGGCTCGCGCTGACCGCCGAGGAGATCGACAGCCTCACCGTCGAGCTCGCCGGCATCCTCGAACACGCGGCAAAGGTGTCCGCGCTCGACACCGACGGCGTGCCACCCACCGCGCACCCGCTCCCGCTCGTCAACGTTGTTCGCGCCGACGAGGTCCGCGCCGGCGTGGACCGTGAAGAAGTACTCGCCGAGGCGCCCGCCGCCGAAGGCGGACGCTTCCGCGTGCCGCGCATTCTCGGCGAGGCGCCGTGAGCGTATGAGCGCGATCTCGATCTCCGACGACGTCCGCGCGGGGCGCCGCTCGGCCCGCGACGTGATCGAGGAGCACCTCGCGCGCATCGACGCTCGTGAGGACGAGATCCATGCTTTCAACCTCGTCCTGGCCGACGAAGCACGCGCCGCTGCTGACGCGGTCGACGCCGTGGTGGCGGCGGGTGACGACCCCGGACCGCTCGCGGGTGTCCCCGTCGCGCTCAAGGACAACATGGTCATGCGCGGGATTCCCACGACGTGCTCGTCGAGGATCCTCGGCTCGTGGCGTCCGCCGTATGACGCGACTGTCGTGGAGCGGTTGCGGGGGGCGGGCGCGGTCGTCGTCGGCAAGACCAACCTCGACGAGTTCGCGATGGGGTCCTCGACCGAGAACTCGGCGTTCGGGCCGACCCGCAATCCGCACGACGTGACGCGCGTCCCGGGTGGGTCGAGCGGCGGGTCGGCCGCGGCCGTCGCCGCAGGTTTCGCGACGATCGCACTCGGTTCCGACACCGGCGGCTCTATCCGCCAACCCGCCGCGCTGTGCGGCGTCGTCGGCGTCAAGCCCACCTACGGCGCGGTGTCGCGTTACGGTCTCGTCGCGTTCGCGTCGTCTCTCGACCAGATCGGCCCGTTCGCGAACGACGTGCGCGACGCCGTGCGTACGCTCGAAGTGCTGTCGGGACACGACCCGCGCGATTCGACGTCGATCCGAGCCCCGCTGGCTCCGATCTCGGCGACACTCGACGACGGTGTGCGCGGACTACGCGTCGGCCTCTTCGAGGAGCTGATGGGTGCCGAAGGGGTGCAACCCGAAGTGCGCGCGGCGGTCGAACGGGCGGCGCAGGTGCTCGAGGGTCAGGGCGCGACAGTCGATCGAGTTTCGGTGCCGTCGACGGTGTACGGGATCTCCGCGTACTACCTCATTGCTCCGGCCGAGGCGTCCTCGAACCTCGCGCGGTACGACGGGGTGCGCTACGGGCTGCGGGTCGACGGTTATGACGTCGCCGCGATGAACGCGGCGACGCGCGACGCCGGGTTTGGACCGGAAGTGAAGCGGCGCATCATGCTCGGAACCTACGCACTGTCGGCCGGGTACTACGACGCGTACTACGGCCAAGCGCAGCGGGCTCGGACCCTGATCATCCGCGACTTCGCGCGCGCGTACGAGTGCTTCGACGTGCTCCTGTCGCCCACGTCGCCGTCGGTCGCATTCGAGCTGGGCGCCAAGACCGCGGATCCGCTCGCGATGTACCTCTGCGACGTCGCGACAGTGCCGTCGAGCCTGGCCGGCCACACCGCCATGTCGGTGCCGTTCGGGACGGGCGAAGGCGACCTCCCGATTGGCGTGCAGGTGCTCGCGCCCGCGCTGGGCGAACCCGTGATGTTCCGCGTCGCCCACGCCCTCGAACAGCACACGCATCGCAGCCGCCGGGTGCAGTCGAAGCACGCAGCCGCGGCCTCCCGCGGGAACGACGGCAGCACGACGTAGGCTTCGCGCACGAACGCGATCGTCACGCCGTTGCGCACCGCGGCGGTGCATATCATGAATTGATTGGGTTCGGGTGCCGCGGCCATGTCCCGTAGTCTGGCCCCCATGTCGGCGGCCCAGTCGTGGGAGACGGTGATCGGGCTCGAGGTGCACTGCGAGCTGGCAACCGCAAGCAAGTTGTTCTGCGGATGCGCGAACGCGTTCGGCGACGAGCCCAATACCAACGTGTGTCCGGTGTGCCTCGGCCTCCCCGGCTCATTACCGGTGCTCAATGAGCGAGCAGTCGAGTTCGCGCTCCGGGTCGCGGAGGCCTGCAACCTCGAGGTGCCCGCGCAATCGCTGTTCGCGCGGAAGAATTACTTCTATCCCGACATGCCGAAGGACTACCAGACGTCGCAGTACGACCAGCCGATCACGATCAACGGCTGGCTGGAGGTCGACGGTGAGCGCATCGGTGTGACCCGAGCGCACCTCGAGGAGGACACCGGTAAGACGCTGCACATGGGCGGTGGCGGTCGCATCCACGACGCCGAGTACTCGCTCGTCGACTACAACCGTGCCGGCGTGCCGTTGCTCGAGATCGTGTCCGAGCCCGACATCCGTTCCGCGGAACAAGCGAAGCGCTACGTCGAGGAGCTCCGGGCCGCGCTGCTCGCTATCGGAGTTTCGGACGTGAAGATGGAAGAGGGCTCGTTGCGCGTCGACGCCAACGTGTCCGTGCGGCCCGCGGGCTCGATCGAGTTCGGCACGCGCTGCGAGATCAAGAATCTGAACTCACTGCGTTCGCTCGTGAGAGCGATCGAGCACGAAACCGAGCGCCAGATCGCGGTGCGTGAGGCCGGCGATTCGATCGTGCAAGAGACCCGGCATTGGGACGAAGCGCACGGGCGCACGATCTCGGGTCGTTCGAAAGAAGAAGCGCACGACTACCGGTACTTCCCCGAACCTGATCTCGTGCCCGTGGTGCCGACCGACGAGATGCGCGCCCGCGTGCACGCCACGCTGCCCGAGCTCCCGGCCGCTCGCCGCCAGCGGCTGATCGACGGATGGGGGATCAAGGAGGAGGACGGCCGCATTCTCGTCGGCGTACCCGGGCTCGCCGACTACGCCGAGCGGGCAGTCGCGGCGCTGCGGTCGGGCGCGCCCAAGGACGTCGTGAACTGGGTGCGCCAGGAGGTGCTCGCGTACCTCAACGAAACCGGTCTGGCGCCGGCCGTGTTGGCGCCCGAGATGCTCGCCGAGCTGGTCGGCCTCGTCGCCGACGCAACGATCTCTCGCAACCAGGCCAAGGACGTCTTGGACGAGTCGTTGAAGGAGTCGCGCTGGCCCCGCGAGATCGTCGACGCGCGCGGGCTCGCGCAACTCAGCGACACAAGCGAGCTGACGGCGGTTGTCGACGAAGTGCTGAAGGCGAACGCGAGCGTCGTCGACGAGTACCGCACCGCCGACGACAAGGAGCGCAAGAAGAAGCGCGGCTTCCTGATGGGGGAGTTGATGAAGCGACTCCAGGGCAAGGGCAACCCGCAGCTTCTCAACCAGCTCCTCGACGAACGCTTGTTGTAGCGTTCGTACCGCGATGGCGGCTGTGTAGCCGTCCGGGTACAAACACTGTCAGGGCTTGAACTCCGCCAAGATCCGAGCCTGGCGCTGCGGATCGAACCCGTCGGGCAGGTCGAACGACACGCGCTGGACGATGTCGCCGTAGCGCTTCTGCACGAGACCGGGAATCTCCTCGGGAGCGCCGACGACGCAGAGCTCCTCGACCATCGCGTCCGTGATGAGCCCCGCCATCGCACCCCAGTCGCCCCGCTTCGACAGCGCGTTGAGTTCGGGTTGCAGTTCGCCCCACCCGTGCGCGTCGAGCACGACCTTGTATGCGGGTGTCGATCCGTAGAACCCCAGGCGCGGCCGCATCGCGTTCAGGCCTTGGTCGCGCTCCTTCTCGTTGTCTGCGGCGACGACCATCACCGGGAACGCGATCTCCAAGTCGGCAAGCGTGCGTCCGGAACGCGTGAGCCCCCGTTCGAGAGCGGGCACGGTCGTCTCCCGCATGAACTTCGCGGTCGTGAAAGGATGGATCATGAACCCATCCGCGACCTCGCCGGCGACCTCGGTCATGCGCGGTCCGACGCCGCCGAGAAAGATGCGCGGTATCCCGTGCGGGCTCGGCCCGGGGTTGAAGAACGGCGTCATCAACGTGTGTGTGTAGAAGTCGCCGCGGAAGTCGAGCGGCGCACCCTCGTGCCAGCTCGCCCAAATTGCTCGAATCGCGAGCACGAGCTCGCGCATACGCGCCGCTGGCCGCGACCACGGCATCGAGAAGCGCTTCTCGATGTGCGGCTTGATCTGGGTACCGAGCCCGAGATTGCAGCGCCCTCTCGATGCGAGTTGTAAGTCGTACGCGACGTTCGCGAGCGTCATCGGCGTTCGCGCGAACGCGATTGCGACCGCCGTCGTGAGCTCCAATCGCTCGGTGTGCTCCGCCGCGAGCAAGAGCGGGAAGAACGGGTCGTGCGCGCTTTCGAACGTGTAGATGCCGTCGTAACCGAGGGCTTCGAGGCGGCGGGCCGCTTCGGGGACGGCCATCAGCTCCGTTGTCGTGAGCGCGGCGTCGATTTTCACAGCGTGGACCCGTCCCGTCTGCTTCGATGTCTCGATGTCTCGATGTCTCGATGTCTCGATGGCCGACTACGGACCCGCAACCTACGGCGAGCGCGTCGCCGACGTCTACGGCAGCGGGTACCACTGGCGGGCTGAAGTTCCAATCACGGTGGGGGTCCGTCGCGCGGGAGCCGTTCACCGTCGACAGCCAGCTGCACGTCTCGGTCTACCGGCGACCGTGACCGGCCGAGGCGCGCCGCGACGGCGAGCGCGGCCGCGAACGCGACCACGACTGCCGCCGCGATCGCAACGAATGTCGTCGTCGGTAGCTCCTCGCCCGCCGGCTCTCGCGCGACCACGATCTCGCGGTAGTGCTCGATACCCGGCCACAGCGTCACCAGCCGGACGTCGGACGGCTCGCGCAGCACGCCGTCGACACCGTCGCGCCGGAATGCCTGGAGCTCGTCCGGTGCGAGCAGCACGATCTCCGCGGTCTCGGTCACGAGGCGCGTGACCATGTCGCGAACGGCTGCGTGTTGTGTGGCCGTGTCCGTCGTGCCGAGATAGCGATCATACGCCGCGTCGTAGGTCGCGTCACACCACGTGTCGCCCGCGCACACATATACGGAGAGCTCGCGGAGTGGATTGTCGTCCGGGTCGCGCCGCACGAGTTCGAGATGCGCCGCCGGATCCGTCGTCCGCTCGACACTGAGGCCGATGTCGCCGAGCATCGACTCGATGTCCGCGGCGATGCGCTCGGCGGTCGCGTCGGACGGGACGCGCAGCGTGATCAGGTCAGGAATCACCGTCGCGCGCTCGAGCCGCCGCCGGGCGATTCCCGGCGCATAGGAAATATTGGCGAGCGCGCGGGGGTCGAGGAGGAATTCCGAGCTGCGCGCGACCACCGGAAGCGTCGCTGCTCGTCCCACGCCGGCGACAGCGTCTCGCACGAGCCGATCACGATCGACAGCGCGGACGATCGCACCGCGCAGATTTGCATCCTCCATCCGGACTCGCATGACCCACTGGTCACCGTCGTTGGCGTGAATCGCGGTGACCCCGGAGACGTGGCGCACGGCGTCGTAGGCGTCCGCCGGGAGCGCGGCGGCGACGTCGACCTCACTGTCGTCGAGGGCATCGATCAACTCGTCGCTGTCCGCGTAGGCGCGGAACACGATCTCGTCCAGCGCCGGTCGCCCGGGCCGCTCCACGACGGTCAGCCGCACCTCGGTTTCTGTCCGTTCGACGACGCGCCAGTCGCCGCTCCCGACGATGCCGCTCGCATCGACATCGGTGCCTGCTTCGAACACGTGACGAGGAACGACGTGCAACAGGAGTGTCGGCAGCGTGCCGGGCTCGGCCGTCGTGATGCGCACCGAGCGCTCGTCGACGATGATCGCGGACAGCCCGTCGAGCGTCGCGCCCGCGTACGGCCAGCGTTCGTCGCGCGCGCGCTCGAGCGAATACGCGACGTCTGTCGCGGTGACCGGTGTGCCGTCCGACCACGTCGCGTCCGCGCGGATCGTGTACGTCCAGCTCCGGCCCGCGTCGTCGGTCGTCCAGCCGTCCGCCAAGCCCGGCACGCGCGTGAGGCCGTCACTCGAAAGCGCGGTCAGCGTCGGATACTGGAGCCGCCAGATCTCGCGCGCGACCGCGCTAGTCCCGTCGGTGATGTCGATCGACCCGATCGGCGCCGCCACGCCGATCGTGTAGCGAAGCGGATCAGCCGCGACCGCGGGTGTCGCGGTCGTGAGTATCGCGATCGTGGCGACGAACGCGACGCTACGCACGCCGGCGCCGCCCTCGCCGCCGTCGATCGCGCCCGATCTGGCGTACCACGTTGAGTCCCGGAATCCCGGTCACGCCCCCGCCGCCGTGCGTCGCGCTGCTCGCCTGATAGAGGCCGGCGATCGGCGAGCGAAAATCGGCGTAGCCCGGCGCGGGGCGCATGTGGAACATCTGGCCGGGCGACAGCTCGCCGTGGAAGATGTTGCCCCCGACCAGGCCATAGTCGCGCTGCATCTCGTGCGGACCGATCACCTGGCGGTGCAACACCGAGCTCGCGAATCCCGGTGCGACGTCGTCGACGCGGCCGATCACGCGGTCGGCGTATGCGGCCAGCCCAGCCGCGTCCGGGACGTCGGCCCAACTGTGGGGGACCCACTGCGTGAACATCGACACGATGTGGTGACCTTCGGGGGCGAGCGTCGGGTCGAACACGGACGGGATGCAGATATCCGCGAACGGAAGCGCCGCCGCGCGACCCGCAACCGCGTCTTGAAACGCGCCCTCGATGTCGTCCAGCGACTCGGCGAGCACGATCGTGCCGCCGTGCACCTCGGGGTCGAATCCCGGCTTGGCGCGGAACTCTGGCAGTCGGTCGACCGCGACGTTCACCTTCACGGTGCCGCTGCGTGTCTTCCAATGCGCGAGCGCGTCCACGAAGTCGGCGGGCAGCTCCCGGCGGTCGATCTGTTCGAGGAACGTGATCTGCGGGTGCGTCGCCGCGATGACGACATCCGCGGATATCTCCTCGCCGCTCGCGAGCACGACACCACGCGCGCGGCCATTGCGGACGTCGATCTTGGCGACCGGCGCGTTGATACGCACGGTCGCGCCGAACGACTCGGCGGCCGCGCGCAGCGCGCTGGTGATGCTACCCATCCCGCCCGCGGGGAACCCCCATTGCCCCATCTGGCCTTCGCCGACGTCGCCGATCTTGTGGTGCGCCATCACGTAGGCGGTACCGGCCGAGCGCGGACCGGCCCACGTGCCGATCACGCCGCTGACGGACAGGACGCCCTTCATCTGCGGCGACTCGAACCAATCGTCGAGCAGATCCGCGATGCTCGACGCGAACAAGCGGGTGGCGTCGCCGACGCCGCGGACGCCGAGGCCGCGCAGCCGCCATGCCAGCCGCGCCTGGTCGACAAGATCACGCGGATGGCGCGAACCGACACGAGGTGGCACGGCGGTGAGCAGCGGACCGAGCGCGTCGGCGAAGCCGCCGAGCCACTCGTTCCAGCGCGGGTACGCGGCCGCGTCCCGCCGCGAGTAGTGCGCGATGCGATCGTCGGTCATTTGCAGGTAGCCCCCGTCGCGGTACGGCACGAAGTAGTCGTGCTGTGGATACACCGTGTAGCCGTGCCGTTCGAGCTCAAGGTCGCGCACGATGCTCGGCGGCATCAGGCTCACGACGTACGAGAGCGCGGAGACGTGGTACTCGGGACCCCACGGCTGCTCGGTCACCGCCGCCCCGCCGACTTGCGCGCGCCGCTCGCACACGACCACGCGCGCGCCCTTCTGCGCGAGCAGGCCGGCCGCAACCAGACCATTGTGGCCACCGCCAACCACGACGACGTCGAACGGTTCCATCACGCGCGCTCGTACGCGAGCAAGCGGTGGGCCCGCCGCTCTACGCCACCGCGCGAGGCCTCGCATGTGGCGGCGGCGTGGTCGAACGACACCGACTCGGTCATTGATGCCGTGCCACTCGTTCCAACAGCGGTCGCCACGAGTCGAGGGCGGGAACGCGCGCGCCGGGCGTCTTCGCGCGCTCGTCGGCGCGTCGCAGGGTAAGGATCGCGTCGAGGTCGGGGTCGGAAGCGAGGCGCGCGAGCTCGTCGTCGGCGAGGTCATCGCCCTGCGCGCGCAGCGTCTCGATGCTTCGGTGACTGAGCGTCCCGCGGTACGCGGGCTCGGTCGTGACGAGATAGCGCTTGGCCAACACGTGTGCACCGACCAGTCTCGCGACGCGGGGGCCAAGGAGCGGCCCGACAAGCGCGGCGCCTCGCTCGTCGTGGTGGCGGTGATCGTCGGGCGTCGCGGCGTCTGCGATGTCATGGACCAGCCCCGCTGCGACCAGTTCGTCGGCATTCGGGTGCTCCGCGGCGAGAATTGCCGCGCACTGGAGCGAGTGCGACAGCACATCGAGCGTCGCTTCGTCCCGCGCGCCCGCGCCGCGTGCGAGCAGTGCGAGCAGGTCGTCAACGAAATGTAGCGTCAGAATGGACCGACGCTACCCTGGCAGTCATGGTCGACATGAAGCCCCGCAGCCGTGAAGTCACCGACGGTATGGAACGCGCGCCGGCGCGCGCGATGCTGCGGGCAGTCGGCATGACCGACGCCGACTGGGGGAAGGCGCAAGTCGGCGTCGCGTCGTCGTGGAACGAGCTCACACCGTGCAACCTCCCGCTCGACCGACTCGCGAAGCGCGCCAAGCAGGGAGTGCGGGACGCGGACGGGTTTCCCCTCGAGTTCATGACGATCGCCATCTCCGACGGGATCTCGATGGGCCATGAGGGCATGCGCGGCTCCCTCGTATCGCGAGAAATCATCGCCGACTCGATCGAGTGCGTGATGCACAGCGAACGCCTCGACGCGCTCGTCACATTCGCCGGGTGCGACAAGAGCCTCCCCGGAATGTTGATGGCCGCCGCGCGCGTGAACCTGCCGTCGGTGTTCCTGTACGGCGGCTCGATCCTGCCTGGTCACTACAAGGATCAGGCGCTCGACGTCGTGAGTGTGTTCGAGGCGGTCGGTGCGTGCGCGGCGGGAACGCTCACCGAGAACGAACTCGGTGAGATCGAACGGCGCGCGTGTCCCACTGAGGGTTCGTGCGCGGGGATGTTCACCGCGAACACGATGGCATCGATCAGCGAGGCCATCGGCATGGCCCTACCGGGTTCGGCCGCACCGCCTGCTGTCGATCGCCGTCGCGATGACCTTGCATACGAATCGGGCCGGGCCGTGATGCGGCTGCTCGAACTCGACCTGCGACCGCGTCAGATCCTCACGAAGGAGGCGTTCGAGAACGCGATCGCGGTGACGATGGCGCTCGGTGGCTCGACCAACGCCGTGCTGCACCTGCTTGCGATCGCGCACGAAGCGCGCGTGGAACTGGAACTCGAGGACTTCAACCGCATCGGCGCGCGAGTTCCGCATATCGCCGACATGAAACCGCACGGTCGATTCCATATGACCGACCTCGACGCGGTGGGCGGCGTGCCCGTTGTGCTCGAGTTGCTGCTGGACAACGGGATGCTGCACGGCGACTGTCTTACGGTCACCGGGAAGACCATGGCCGAGAACCTCGCCGGTCTGCTGCCGCCCGTGCCCGACGGCTCCGTCGTGCGGCTCCTCTCCGAACCGATCCACACCCAGGGCGGGATCGCCGTGCTGCGCGGATCGTTGGCCCCCCAGGGCGCAGTGGTAAAAGTCGCGGGGATCGACGAGCTGCGTTTCGAAGGCACCGCGCGCGTCTTCGACGGCGAAGCGGCGGCGATGGAGGAGATACTCGCCGGCAAGATCAAGCCCGGCGACGTCGTCGTCATCCGCTACGAAGGTCCAAAAGGCGGGCCGGGTATGCGCGAGATGCTCGCGATCACCGGCGCGATGAAAGGCGCCGGGCGCGGTGTGGACGCGGCGCTTGTGACCGATGGTCGCTTCTCGGGCGGAACCCACGGCTATTGCGTCGGCCACGTTGCTCCGGAGGCCGTCGACGGCGGTCCGATCGCGTTCGTCGCCGACGGCGATCGCATTGTCATCGACGCCGGGGCGCACACGATCGACCTCATGGTCGACGCCGAGCAGCTCGTGGCGCGCAAGAACGACTGGAAAATGCCCGAGCCGATGTATACGAGCGGCTTCCTCGCCAAGTACGCGCGACTCGCGCAGGGCGCGGAAACGGGCGCAATCACCAACGCGTAGCCGACGAATGCCCGAAATCCTCGAGGTCGAGGCCGCGCGCGCCGTGCTGGCCCAACACGCGCTCGATGCCGACGGCTCGTGGTAGCGTGCGCCCTCGACGAACGTGTCGTCGAGGGGCGAATCGCGCGGGCCCTCGTCGCTCCTTGGTCCGGCACAGTACCGGCCACTGGGCGGAGTTCTCCCTTGCCAGAACCCGAGCTCCGCGTGATACTGTTCGTCCGATGACCGCCGCCCTCCTGCCCACGCTCGGCCCGACGCTCGGCCCGACGCTCGGCGTAGTAGTTACGTAGCGCACGGTCGTCGCCTCGCGCGCCCGTGCGCTTTTCACCCCTCGCCCACAGCGAGGGGTTTTTCACGTCCGCAATCCGTCACTCATCACATGTTCGCCCGACCAGTCCGAATGAGGAAGCCATGAAGCTGACCGGTGCCCAAGCCCTCATCAAGAGCCTCGAGATGGAGCAGGTGGAAGTCATGTTCGGCCTTCCCGGCGGGGCGATCCTGCCGGTATACGACCCGCTCATCGACTCGTCGATCCGTCACATCCTCGTGCGCCACGAACAAGGCGCGGGCCACATGGCCTCGGGCTACGCGCACGCGACCGGGCGCCCGGGCGTCGCGATGGTGACGAGCGGGCCGGCCGCGACGAACATCGTCACTGCGCTGTGCGACGCGTACATGGACTCGGTTCCGGTCGTGTGTGTCACCGGGCAAGTTCCGTACCGGGTGATCGGCACCGATGCGTTCCAGGAGTGCGACACGGTCGGTATCACGATGCCGGTCACGAAGCACAACTGGCTCGTGGCCGACCCCGCCGACATCCCGCGGGTCGTGCGGGAGGCGTTCCACGTCGCGACCACGGGGCGACCCGGGCCGGTGCTCATCGACTTTCCCAAGGACGTCGCGAACGCGTCGATGGACTGGTACTGGCCGGAGAAGGTCGACCTGCCGGGCTACAAGCCCAACGTCAAAGGGCACCCCCGCCAGATCAAGGACGCGGCCCGCCTCATCGTCGAAGCGCACCGGCCCGTGATCTACGCCGGCGGCGGAATCCTCAAGGCGGGTGCGGCCGCGCAGCTGCGCGAGCTCGCCGAGCTCACGGGGATACCGGTCGTCACGACGCTGATGGCGCGCGGCGCGCTTCCCGACGAGCATCCCCTCTGCCTCGGGATGCCGGGAATGCACGGCAACTACACCGCGATCACGTCGATGCAGAAGTCGGACTTGCTGATCGCGATGGGCGCTCGTTTCGACGACCGCGTCACCGGCGATCCCACGACGTTCGCGACCGGCGCCAAGATCATCCACGTCGACGTCGATCCCGCGGAGCTCGGCAAGGTGCGACGGCCCGACGTGCCGATCGTCGGCGACGCCAAGATCGTGATCACCGAGCTGCTCAAGGCGGTGCGGGCCGAGCGCGAGAAGCGGGACGCGCCGGATATCAGCGAGTGGATCGCGCAGCTGCGCGACTGGCAGGAACGCTTCCCGCTCAAGTACGAGCAGGAGGAAGGCGGTCCGCTGAAGCCGCAGTTCTGTATCGAAGCGTTGCGCGCGAACACGCCCGACGACACGATCCTCGCGGCCGGCGTGGGACAGCACCAGATGTGGGCGAGCCAGTTGTGGAAGTTCCGCCACCCGAACACGTGGATCAACTCGGGTGGGCTCGGCACGATGGGCTACGCGGTGCCCGCCGCGATCGGTGCCAAGGTCGGACGTCCCGATCGAATGGTGTGGGCGATCGACGGCGACGGCTGCTTCCAGATGACCGCGCAAGAGCTCGTGACGGCGAGCGCCGAGCGCATCCCGATCAAGGTGGCGATTCTGAACAACGCGTATCTCGGGATGGTGCGCCAGTGGCAGGAGCTGTTCTACGAGGAGCGGTACAGCGAGGTGTATCTCTCGCCCGACCTCCCCGACTACGTGAAGTGGGCGGAGGCCATGGGTTGTGTCGGCATGCGCGTCGACAATCCCGACGACGTCGTCACGACGATCGAAAAGGCGAACGAGGTCGACGACCGTCCGGTCGTCATCGACTTTCGCACCGACTACCGCGAGAAGGTGTACCCGATGGTGCCCGCGGGCGGCTCGAACGACAACGTCATCCTCGGCCCCGAGTTCGGCGAGGGCGGCCGATGACGATGAGCAACGAGACGCAGCGGAGCGCCGGCCGGACGGCCGCTTGGCGCGGAGCGGAGTCGACCAATGAATAACGGCGCGGGTCACCACATTCTCACGGTGCTCGTCGAGAACAAGGCCGGTGTGCTGTCGCGCGTCGCCGGTCTGTTCTCGCGGCGCGGGTTCAACATCTTCTCGCTTGCGGTCAGCCCGACCGACGACGAGCGGTTCAGCCGCATGACGCTGGTCGTCGATGCGGAGTCGGCGCCGCTCGAACAGGTCGTCAAGCAGCTCAACAAACTGATCAACGTCATCAAGATCACGGAGGTCGCGCCGAACGACGGCGTCGAGCGCGAGCTCATGATGGTGACGGTGAAGGCGACCGCAGAAGCGCGCGGTCACGTCACCGAGCTCACCGCGATCTTCGAGGCCAAGATCGTCGATGTCGGCTTCGACGCGCTGACGATCATGGTGGCCGGCGAGCCCGACAAGCTCGACGCATTCTCGGACCTGGTGAAGCCGTTCAACATCGTCGAGGTGCAGCGCACCGGCCGCATCGCCCTCCCGAAGCTGTCCCGCCAGTCGACCAAGCTCCGCTCGGTAAAGACCGCCCGCGCCTGAATTTCTCCGATGCGTCGATAGACCCTAAATTTTTGAGGATCTATCGACGCCCGACGCGACTGGAGTTCGCGATGCATGCCACCGTGTACTACGACAACGACGCCGACTCCGGTTTGATTGCCGACAAGACGGTCGCGATCTTGGGCTACGGCTCGCAGGGGCACGCGCACGCGCTGAACCTGAAGGACTCGGGCGTCGACGTGATCGTCGGACTGCGCGCGGGTTCGGCGTCGAAGGCGAAGGCCGAAGCGGCCGGGCTGCGCGTGCTGCCGACGCGTGACGCCGTGCGCGAGGCCGACATCGTGATGGTGTTGTTGCCGGACACCGAGCAGAAGAAGGTGTACGAGGCCGAAGTCGCCCCGAACCTGGCCGACGGCAACTCGCTCGCGTTCGCGCACGGCTTCAACATCCACTTCGGGCAGATCCACCCACCCGCGGGCGTCGACGTGTGGATGATCGCGCCCAAGGGTCCCGGCCACTTGGTACGCCGGACCTACGAGGAGGGTGGGGGTGTGCCGTGCCTCGTCGCGATCCACAACGACGCGACCGGCAAGGCCAAGCAGACCGCGCTCGCGTACGCCAAGGCGATCGGCGGCACGCGCGCAGGTGTCCTCGACACGACCTTCGAAGAGGAGACCGAGACGGACCTCTTCGGCGAGCAAGTCGTGCTGTGCGGCGGGCTCGTCGAGCTCATCCGCAACGGCTACGAGACGCTGGTCGAGGCCGGCTACCAGCCCGAGAGCGCGTACTTCGAAACGCTGCACGAGGTGAAGCTCATCGTCGACCTCATCTACGAGGGCGGTATCGCGTCGATGAACTACTCGATCTCCGACACCGCCGAGTACGGCGAGATGTCACGCGGTCCCCGCGTCGTGACCGGCGCGACGAAGACGGAGATGAAGAAGATTCTCGGCGAGATCCAGTCCGGCGCGTTCGCCAAGGAGTGGATCGCCGAAAACGAGAACGGCCGCCCGAACTTCGCCAAGATGCGGGAAAAGACCGCGGCGCACCCGATCGAGAAGATCGGCGCGCAGCTGCGCTCGATGATGCCGTGGATCTCGGCGGGCAAGGCCAAGCCCCAAGACGTCTCGGGCGGCTAACGCCAACTGGCGTGACAAAGGCGCGCTGGCCGCGCCTGTGTCACGCCAGTTCGGAATGTCTGTGCCCGGCGACGAACACTGCTTAGAGAGCGTCGGTGTTACGCCGGACCCTGGATGGAGATCGTGCTCTTCGGAGCGTTGATCTCGAGGTCGTCGGCCACGTCGAGGTGTTCTGACGCGGCGATCTGGACCCCCCCGTACTTGTAGTCGGGGGAGTAGCCAGTGTCACGAACGAGGCTCGTGATCGACACGCCGGACTCGATGGTGATGCTCGCGGCACTCAGCGCCAGGAGACCGTTGCCCTCCTCGCGGTGCACGAGGCTCGAACCCGACCGCAGCACGATTGACTTGGCCCGCAGGTTCATGACGCCGTCGCCACTGGCGAGCGCGCCACCGTTCGTGACCTCGATCGTCCCCGCCGGAGCGATGACGTACAAGCTGCCCTTCGACAACGCTCGCCCGCTCACGAGCACGTTGCCGCCGGCAACAATCGCGGCGTCGGACCTGATGCCCGCCTTCGTGATCACGATGTCGGCCGTCGCCGAACGACCCGTGCTCGGCGCGCGGTAGTCGCCATTCTTCCGGAAGTGCGCGTCGAGGTTCGTGTCGCCGGAGCTCCACGTGCCGCTGTCGTCGTTGTCGACATAGGCGCCCGGCGCACTGTTCGTCCTGCGGGGACCGGCGGCGGCCGGAGCGGCCGAAGCCACCGCAGCCAACAGCCCCAAGCAGACTGCAAGTGTCTTCTTCGTCATCCTGACGTTCCTTCCATTCATCCGTGAACCCGCCGGTTTGGCGGGACTCTCTACGTCGAGATCTTGTTTGCTACCAAGTCGGCAACGGCACGTAGAGGGGCGGGCTCTTCGTGGTGATGTTCGTGGCAGTCAACACCATCGCGTCGGTGGCGTACTTGCCGTCCGAGCCGGCGGTCGCGATGAACCGCAGCGAGCCGTGCTTATAGGTCTGGTTGATGGTCGAGTCGAGGATGTGCACCCGGAACGAAGGGGTTTGGACCTTCGGGCGCGGTGCTGCTTCGGCGGGTGCGGTCGACGCGATCAGAACGATCGCGGTCGCGACACATAGCGACCACCTCATGCTGTCTTTTCCCCCTCATGGAGTCGCGGGGGTGCCGCGATCCCTTCGACGAACCCTTCCCGGTCGGCCATCGACGCGAAAAACCAAGGTCCTTCGTTTTCAATGCCCAACCGTGGCCCGCGAAGCGCAGGGTAGTGCCCACGCGCCGCGACAGACCTGGGCCGAGAGACCTGGGATTTATTGGCAATTAGGTCGCTCGACCCAGGGTCAGAACACGTGCATGGCGACGGCGACGCGCGCGCCGTACTCCTCGTCGCCGGTAATCGTCACGTGGTCACGCGCGTCGGCCCGCTTCGAGGCCCACAGCACGAAGTCGTGATCGGAGCCGGTGATCGTCGCGGCCGCCGCCGGGGCGGTGCCGGGGGTGACGCGCACGCGACCGTCCTCGCCGCCCGGCGCGAGCGTCCACGACCCGCCACCGGGCCCGGTCAGTGTCAGGGTGACCGGCCGATCGAGGAACGCCAACGTGCGGGCCGACATCCACGGCAGTCCGGCCAGCATCCATTCGACCGTCGGCGCCAGTCGTTGCTCGTCGCGCGGCGGTTCGGGTCGGTCGATCGGGCCGAGCGGGGCCAGGATGTCGTTGCGCAGATGGCAGTACGCGTCGAAGCAGAAACAACCGGCGAGGGCCGACAGCGGGTGGGTCCCGAGATCACCGAGGGGCATCATCGTGTCGGCGAGCGGTGGCTGCTGCGCCGCGGCGGCGAGGTCGACAACCTGTCCGCTGAACGTCTCGTACTCCGCGACGACTTCTTCGATCGTCCACTGCCGCCGCTCCGCGACCGGTCCTTCCATCGCCGCTTCGGTGCCGCCCGTCGTATCGGGCATCAGCGTCGGATCGATCGCGCCGTGAAACACGGCGCCCATGTGCGCGACGACGTCGCGGACGCACCAGCCCGCGCACGCGGAGGGAGCATTCCACTCGTCCTCGGTCAGGCTCTTGGCGACCGCCAGGATCGCGTCGCGTTCAGCTCGCAGCCCGTCGACGGCTCGCTCGCTCATGGCCCCTCCTTCGGGGTGTGCTCGGCCGAAAGTGTGCCCTTCTGCGGCCAGAACGGCCATTCCTCGAACGCCGCGCAGCGGCCGTCTGGCGCGAACCGCATGATCCAGAGGTCGCGGTACTGCTGCTGGTTGCGCTGATAGCGCACTTCGACGCGCGCGACCGCGGTGTTGCCCTCGGCCGCCACGATCTGGGCGCTCATCGTGAACACCTCGTCGCATCCCTGGCGTTCGCGCTCCCACAGCGCTGCGATCGCGTCGAGGCCGCGCGCCGGCGTGTCGTAGGGCTCCATCGAATAGGTCGCGTCGTCTGTGAACAGGGCGGCGAGCGTGTCGGTGCCGGCGGTGCGCCAGGCGCGCTCGTACGTGTCAATCCAGGCACGGACCGGCGCGTGGTCCACGGTTAGTTCCGCGGCACTTGGGACCACGGCAGTTCGCGGTCGGTGCGAGGTTCGCCGGGGAGCCCGAGGATCCGCTCGCCGAGGATATTGCGCATGATCTCGGACGTTCCGCCCTCGATCGAATTGGCGCGGGACCGCAGGAACATCTTGCGTGCCGATCCGAGCGGTGCGTCGAGGCCCGCCTCGTCGGGTCGTCGGAACGTGTAGTCGTACTCGACGAGGCCATTCGCGCCGAGCAGGTCGACGCACAGCTCGTACGCGTTCTTGTTCACGTTCGCGAGCGCCAGCTTCGCGATCGACCCTTCCGGACCCGGATTGCCGACGCGGCGGTTGTGATCGGCGCGCAGGTTGGTCAAGCGCAACACCTCGAAGTCGATCCATGCCCGCACGACTCGATCACGGAGTACCGGATCGCGGTGGTCGCGCCGCGACCACAGATCGAGTGCTTCCTCCACCGCGGACGCACGGCGTGACGATCCGCCCGTCGCGCCGCCGATGGTCGTTCGCTCGTTCATGAGCGTGGTCATCGACACTCGCCAGCCGTCGCCGACGTCGCCGATCCGGTCGGCGTCCGCGATGCGCGCATCGGTGAGGTAGACCTCATTGAACTCCGCCTCGCCGGTGATCTGTCGCAGCGGCCTGACCTCGACGCCGGATGCGCGCATGTCGACCATGAAGTACGTCAATCCTTTGTGCTTCGGGAGATCGGGATCCGTGCGGGCGACGAGCATGCCCCGATCGGCGACGTGCGCGAGTGTGTTCCACACCTTCTGGCCGTTCACTACCCACTCGTCACCGTCGCGAACAGCGCGGGTCGCGAGGCCGGCCAGGTCGGAACCAGCTCCCGGCTCGGAGAACAGCTGGCACCAGATCTCCTCGCCGGTGAACATCGGGCGCAGCGCGCGTCGCCGCAGTTCGGCGCTTCCGTGCGTCGCGACAGTCGGGCCGGCGAGCGAGAGCCCGAAGAACAGCGTGCCGTGCGGCGCCCGCGCGCCCGCTTCGCGAAGTCGGCGATCGACGTGGCGCTGCACGTTCGGCGCGAGGCCGAGCCCACCGTCGCCCTCAGGGAAATGCGCCCAGGCCAGGCCCCGGTCGTACTGCGCGCCGCGGAACTCGTGCGTCTCGGTGGTGCGCGGATCGTGCGCGGCCAAGAGGTCGTCGATGCGGGCGTCGACCTTCGCAATGTCGTCCGTCATTTCCACTCGGCGCTGTCCTCCGGCGCTCGATCACCGCACTGACCGCACATGCGCAGCGCGCCTGCGGTCTCCGCCTGGCCTTCCGGAGGGTAATACTGCGGCGTGCTCGTTGCCGTCGAGCAGCCGGACCTCTTCTACGCCCGGCAACAGATGGCGTTCTCGCTCGGGACGCACATTGTCATCGCGTGCATCGGCATGGCGTTTCCGTTCATGGTCGTGATCGCGGAGTGGCGGGCACAACGGACCGGTGATCGCACGTACGACGTCCTCGCGCGCCGCTGGGCGAAGGCGCTGGGCGTCTTGTTTGCAGTCGGCGCGGTGTCCGGCACGATCCTGTCGTTCGAGTTCGGCATCCTCTGGCCGGGATGGATGGCGAAGTTCGGCGACGTCATGGGCCTTCCGTTCGCGATGGAAGGGTTCGCCTTTTTTCTCGAAGCGATCTTTGTAGGCATCTACCTGTACGGCTGGGACCGGCTCCCGCCGAGGGTGCATCTGCTGACCGGTATCCCGATTGGGATCGCGGGCGTGTGCTCGGCCTTCTTCGTCGTTGCCGCCAACGGTTGGATGAACACGCCGACGGGGTTCGACATCGACGCGAGCGGTGCGGTGACGAACGTCGATCCGTGGGCCGCGTTCTTCAACACCGCGCTCTGGCCCGAAGCGACGCACATGATCCTCGCCGCGTTCATCGTCGCGGGCTGTCTGGTCGCCATGCCTTACGCCTGGGCGCTGCTGCACGGCAAGAACGACCGGTATCACCGACTCGGGCTCACGATCCCGTTCGTTATCGCGATGGTCGCGGTGCCCGTCCAGCTCGTCGTCGGAGACTGGGCGGCGCGTCACGTCGCCGAGCAGCAACCGGTTAAGCTGGCGGCGCTCGAAGGTGTGTACGAGACCGAGGACGGCGCCGCCCTCTACCTGGGTGGCTTCTACGACGACGGCGGGATCCGCTTCGGGATCCGCATACCGAAGTTGCTGTCGACGCTCGCGTTCCACGATCCCGACGCGACGGTCGCGGGCTTGGAAGAGGTGCCGCCCTCGGATCGGCCGCCCGTGAACATGGTCCGGACCGCGTTCCAGCTGATGGTCATGATCGGTTTCGCTCTCCTCGGGCTGGGTGCCTGGTGCGCGTGGTCGTGGCGGCGGAAGGGAGCGCTGCCGATCGCGTCGCGGTGGTTCTTGCGGACCGCCGTGATGGCCGGCCCGGCGTCGGTGATCGCGCTCGAGGCCGGGTGGATCGTCACCGAGGTCGGACGCCAGCCGTGGATCGTGTACGAGGTCATGCGCGTGCGCGATGCGGTCACTGACTCGCCGAATATTCGCTACGGCTATTTCTTGCTGGTCGCCGTGTACGTCGTGTTGGCCGTTGCGACGTACGTAGTACTGCGGCGCCTCGCGCGCGTCCCTCTTCCGGTCGAGAGTTCTGGAGATGAGGCGTGACCCTCGCCGAGGCGGTCGCGGCGACGATGTTCGTCGGGATCACTCTTTACGCGCTGCTCGCCGGCGCGGACTTCGGCGCCGGCGTCTGGGATCTTGTCGCTGGCGGCGCGCGCCGGGGCGCCGCCGTGCGCACGCTGATCGCGGCTTCGATCGGGCCCGTGTGGGAAGCGAACCACGTGTGGCTCATCTTCGTGCTCGTCGTGTTGTGGACGGGCTTCCCGACTGCGTTCGCGGCGATCATGGCGACGCATTACATCCCGCTCACGCTGGCGGCGATCGGGATCATCTTGCGCGGCTCCGCGTTCGCGTTCCGCAAGGCACCCGGATCGACGAACACGCAGCGGCTGTTCGGTGCCACGTTCGCGCTGTCGTCGGTGATCACCCCGTTCTTTCTCGGTGCCGTCGTGGGGGGTGTTGCTTCGGGTCGCGTTCCGTCCGAGGGGCGCGGCGACGTATGGCGAAGTTGGTGGAACCCGACGTCGATCCTCGGTGGCCTGATGGCGGTCGTCGTGTGCGCGTTTCTCGCGGCGGTCTACCTCGTCGCCGATGCCCAGCGCCGCGGGCGGCCCGACCTCGTCCGACACTTCGTCGTTCGCGCATCGGCGAGCAGCACGGTCGCCGGGCTGGTCGCACTCGTCGGCGTGTTCGTGCTCCGACACGACGCGCCCGAGCTGTACCACGGCCTCACCCATCGGGGCGCGCCGTTGATCGTCGCGTCGGCGGTCGCCGGCGCGGGGACGCTGTGGTTGCTGGCGCGCGGCAAGTACGCGCCTGCACGCTACGGGGCGGCGCTCGCAGTCACGGCCGTACTCTGGGGTTGGGCCGCCGGCCAGTATCCGTACCTGTTGGAGCCGACGCTCACGATCGAGCAAGGCGCGGGCGCAGACGCGACGCTCACGGCCATGCTCGCGACACTCGGCGTCGGCACCGCCCTGCTGGCGCCCGCGCTCGTGTGGCTCTTCGTGCTCGTGCAACGGGGCACGCTCACCGACCCGCACGAGTAGCGGCGCTACTTCGTCGTGGCGATGCCGCCGTCGACGGGAATAATCGCGCCGGTGACATACGCACCGGCCCGGCTCGCGAGGTAGATCGCGACGCCGGCCATGTCGTCGGGGCGACCGATGCGGCCGAGCGGCGACGACGCCGCGATGCTGTCGCCGAAGTTCCGCAAGGTCTCGGCCATCATCTTCGACTCGAACGGGCCCGGCGCGACCGCGTTCACCGTGATTTGCTGGCGCCCCAGCTGACGCGCCAGATGGCGGGTCAACTGATGGACTCCTGCCTTGGTCGACGAGTACGCGTACGTCTCCAGCATCGGCACCTGGATCGCGTCGATCGAACCGACGTTGATGACGCGCGCCGGATCGTCGGCCGTCGCCGCCTTCTCGAGCAGCGGCAACAGCGCGCGCGTCAAGAAGAAGGGCGCCTTGAGGTTGACGTCGACCAGCTTGTCCCACGCGCTCGCGGGGTACTCGGCGAGCGGGGCGCCCCAGGTCGCGCCCGCGTTGTTGACCAGGATGTGGAGCTTGTCCTCGCGCGCGGCGATCTCGTGGGCGAGCCGTTCGCATTCGGCCTCGGTCGCTGCGTCGGCGGGGAGCGAAATGCACTCGCCCACATTCGAGAGCTCGGCGGCCACCTCGTCGCACACGGCGGCGTTGCGCGACGAGATGTACACGCGGGCGCCGGCTTCGACATATCCGCGCGCGATCATCAATCCAATGCCGCGGCTTCCGCCGGTGACGAGCGCGACCTTGCCGGCGATCGAGAAGAGATCAGACATGGCGGCAAGTTAGAGCAGGTCGGGCGGTGAGCTCCGAAATGCCGCGGGGGTGGGCTCGTCAGCCCGAGAATTGTCGCCGTCGGGGCCGGACCCCCGTCTCGTCACGCGCGCCAGATGCGCAGGTGTCGGGCCAACCGCTGGAACGCGACCGCTCGTTCGAACGCGGCTTCGGCCGCGAGTTGACCGACCGCGGTCGCGAACGTCGGGTAGACGTGCACGAGCGATGCGATATCCGAGATCGTGCACTTCTGCTCGATCGCGAGCGCGAGCTCGTGGATGAGGTCACCCGCGCCCGGAGCGAGTATCTGCGCGCCGACGATACGCCGCTTCGGGCCAGTGATGATGACGATCTGCCCGTCGGCGCTGCCGTCGGCGCGGGCCCGGTCGTTGTGGATGAGGTCCCATCGCAGTTCGCGCACGCGTTCCTCGCCGTATCGTGCGCGGGCGTCGGCGGCGTCGAGCCCAGTGTGCGCCAGCTCCGGATCGGTGAACGTCGCCCACGGAACACCCGCCGCGGCCTTGCCCCGTCCCGGGAAGAACATGTTGCGCACCGCGCGTACAGCTTCGTACCCCGCCGAGTGTGTGAACAGGTAACGGCCGGCGACGTCGCCGGCGGCGTAGATCGTCGGGATCGAGGTACGCAGCGTGTCGTCGATGGCGACGCCGCGCCCACCGACGACGAGGCCCACTTCGATGAGACCGAGCCCCTCGACGTTCGGCGCGCGCCCGGCCGCGACCAGAATCTCATCGGCCGCGAATGTGTGCGCGCCGCCGTCGACAGTCGCGTGTACGACCTTCTTGCCGTCGCCAGTTGCGATGTGCGTGACGTCGGCGTTTGTGCGCACGTCGACGCCGTCGTTGCGCAACACGCTCGAGAGCCGCGCGACCAGTTCGGCGTCGTCGCGCGGGAGCAGTCGCGGGCCTTTCTGCAGCAGCGTGGTCGCGATGTCGAGCCGGGCACACGCCTGCGCCATCTCGGTGCCGATCGGCCCACCGCCGAGGACCACAATGCTCGCGGGCGGATCGTCGAGGTCCCAGAAGCTCTCGCTGGTCAGGTGGCCCGTCTCCGCCAGCCCGGACACGTTTGGCGTCGCGGGCCTGCTGCCCGTGCACAACAGGATGTACTTCGTGGTGAGCACCTTCGTCGTGCCGTCCGCGTCGCGGACCTCGACCCGGCGCGGCCCGGCGATGCGCGCCTCACCGAACATCAACTCGACACCGAGCTGCTCGTATTTCTGCGGGTTGTCGTCTGTCGTCGCGATCTCGTGCTGGATCGCCCGCACCCGCTTCCACACCGCGGCCCGATCGACCCGGCCGGACGCCAGGATTCCGAACTCGTCTGCGTGGCGGACGTGATGGGCGACCTTGGCCGCCGCCAGCAGCGCCTTGCTCGGCACGCACCCGGTCCAGAGGCAGTCGCCGCCCACCCGGTGACGTTCGACGGCGGCGACCTTCAGTTGCAGCGTGCCTGCGAACTCGGCCGCGATCATGCCCGCGGAGCCCATCCCAATGATCACCAAGTCGTGGCGCACCACGCGAAATCTACGCTGCGGGAAGAATTCTGGATCTTTGTGATCCACAACCGCCACGAGGACGAAAGACCGGTGATGGAGCACGAATCGGGCTGGGAGGACGCCGTACGCGCCCGGCTCCTGGCGCGCGACGACGCCGCGCTCGGAGAGCTCTACGACCAGTACGGCTCGTATGTGTTCGGGCTCGCGGCGCGCGTCATCAATGACCGCCGCGCGGCCGAGGACGTCACGCAGGACGTGTTCCTCGCGATCTGGGAACGGCCCGAGTGCTTCGATCCCGAGCGCGGGCGGCTGCGAACGTTCCTCGGGACGATCGCGCACCGTCGTGCCATCGACTATGTGCGGCGCGAAGAAGCGCGCCGGCGCCGGTCCGAGCGGGACGCAGCCGCGTTCTTGCCGATCCCCGACGTGGACGAGCTCGCGATGGCGCTGGTGACTGCGGAGCACGTGCGGGCGGAAGTCGAACGGCTACCGAGCGAGCAGCGCGTAGCGATCGAGCTCGCGTACTTCGGTTGCCGCACGTACCGCCAGGTCGCCGCTGAGTTAGGAATCCCCGAAGGGACGGCGAAGTCCCGCATGCGGCTCGGGCTGCGGCGCATCGCGGACGCCCTGGAAGCACGCGGGCTGGAGCAGGCATGGACGTAACCAGAAACCAGTTCGATGACCTGGTCGGCGCCTTTGCGCTCGACGCGGTCGAGCCCGACGAAGCGGCCGCGCTCGAAGCGTACGTCGCACGCGACGACGCTGCGGCCGGCGAAGCCGAGCGCCTGCGGGCGGCGGCGGCATGGATCGGCGCGATCGGCGCGTCCCGGCCACCGGCGAACCTGCGGGATCGCGTGCTGGTCTCGGCGTCCGAACGCGTCGGCGCGGTGACGCCCGTCGAGGCGTATATCGCCGAGACCGATCGACTCGACGACCTGCTCGCGACGCTCGATAACAGCGTGCTGCACCGCACGACGCACAATGGACTCACGATTCGCGAGCTCGTCGCGCACGTCGACATCATCGACGGCGCGTTCGCGAACGAACTCGTCGAACCCACGCTCCCGTGGATCGGTGCGGCGGAAGTGGAACGCATCACCCGCGACGCATTGCCCAGTGCGTCCGCACACTCGCTCACTGAACTACGCGATCGCTGGCGCGCGACGCGCCGTCATCTCGCCGATCGGGCCGCGAACGCCGACCCGGACCAGCGCGCTGCCGGCTATGCCCCCAAAGATGTGCTCGTTATCCGCGCATTCGAAGCGTGGGTGCACCGCGACGACATCCTCGCGACGCTCGGCCGGTCGCCCTCGCCCCCGGCCCCCGCGGTATTGCGGTCGATGGCCGAGCTCGCGATCCGGTCGCTTCCGGCCGCGCTCGCGATGCGAGGCGTCGCGCATCCCGGCAAGTCGGCGCGGATCGTGCTCACCGGCGCGGGCGGGGGCGAGTGGACCATCGCCCTCGCACCGGGCGAAGATCCCGGCCCCGTCGCAGACGTCGTCATGCACGCCCCCGTCGTGGAGCTGTGCCGGCGCTTCGCGGACCGGCTGACGCCGGAATCCACGCCTTACCGCGCCGACGGAGAGGTGGAGCTGGCGCGCGACGTCGTGCGGGCCGCCCCGGCGTTCGCCGGGCTGTAGTCCGAGCGAGAACCCGGGCCGACGTCGGTGAAGCAGCTCGCCGCGCGCCACCACCGGCGCCCATTGTCCCCAAAGGACAGAACGCGCCCACAGCCGGCGACGCGCGCCGCGGCCGTCGGTCAGGGAATTGCGGCACCGGGAGAAATCTCCGATTAATTCCCTCAAGGTGGGGGATCGGCGTGCCGATAGATCGTCGGGATGCGTATGCCTTCTGGGAGGTCGGGCCGCGCCGTCGGAACGGCGCGGCGTGAGGTTCGGCTCGCCAGACCGAACCCCGACGTCGACGCGCTCGTCCCCCGCATCGCGGCCGCGACGCTCCTCCTCGGCGGCCTGCTCGCCCTCGCGGTCGGGATGGTCCTGCCCGATGCGACGCTCGAGGACATCAACCTCCCGGTCCCGATCGTCGCCGTGTGCGCGGGCGCCGTCTTCGTGCTGTGCCCGTGGCGCACGTGGCCGGGCCGCGCCCAGCTCGCGATCCCGGTTGCCATGTTCGGGCTCGTCGCGTGGGGTGGGCTGACGACGCAGGCCGCGTCAGCGCCGTTCCTCGCAGTCTTGCCGCTGCCGTTCGTGTTCGCCGGTTTCACGCAGCGCCCCTATGCCGCCATCGCGTTGGCGCCGGTCGGCGCGACCGCGCTGATCCTCGGTGCGCGGTTTGAAATCACGCACACCTTGGTCGCGGCGCTCGTGTTCGCACTTCCAGTTTCGGTGTTCGTCGGGGAGGCGATCGCCCAAGCGTTGCGCCGTCGCACGCGCGCCGAGGTACACATCGACCGCCTCCTCCACGCGGTGCGCGTCCTCGCGCATGTCACCGAAGAGCGCGCGGGGGCGCAACTCGTCGCGTCCCTGACCGCACAGCTGCTCGACGCTGACGCCGTCGCGGTGCTGATCGCCGATCGGCCTCGATCGGGGCGCTTCAGCAACCGCGCGTGGTTCGGCCATCCCGCACTCGCCGACGCGGCACCGCTGGTGATTGATCGCAAGGCCGATCCGGCGTTGCTCCGCCCGGGCGGCACGCGGTTCTTGTCCGACGCATCGGCGACGCCGTTGCTCCACGCGCCAGGCGCCGCGGGCAAGGTTCGTTCGGCCGCGCTGTTGCCGTTGCCGGGTTCCGGTGCGCAGCCGCTCGGTGTGGTTGTCGCGATGTGGGGAACGACGCATCGATCATTGCCGGATCCCGCGAGTCATGCCGGTGAGTTGTTGTCCCAAGAAGCGGGTCGCATGTTCCAGCGCCTGCACGCAACGGCTGCTCTCACGCACGATGCCGACACGGATGCACTCACCGAGCTCGCCAACCGGCGGACGTTCGCGCGCGCGTTGCGCACGCTCGGGCCGGGCGACGCGATCGTCATCGTCGACCTCGACCACTTCAAGAGCGTGAACGACCGCTTCGGCCACGAATTCGGTGACGACACGCTGCGCTCACTCGCCCGCTGCCTGCGCAGGGTTGCCCGTCAGGTCGATTGTGTCGCCCGCTACGGCGGCGAGGAGTTCGCGATCGTGCTGGCCGGGGCGGACGAGGTGGGCGCGCAAACAGCGCTGCGTCGCGTGCGGCGCGCGTGGGCCGCAACCGACCCAGTCACGACGTTCTCGTCGGGCGTGGCCGTTCACGAGGCCGGCGAACGTCCCCAGGACACGCTGCGGCGTGCCGACGAAGCGCTTTACACCGCCAAGGAGTCCGGCCGGGACTGCGACGTCCTCGCGTCGGTCAAGGAAATCGTGTTGCCCTAGAGGATCTGCCCGCGCCCCCAACAGAACCTGCGCCGGCATTGTTGCCGGCGCAGGTTCGCGTCAGTCGCAGCTCAGGCGCTCTCGGCCTCGTCGTCCTTTTTCACGTCGTTCTCCTCGATCTGCTTTTCGAGTTCGGCGATTTCCGCGACCTTGGCGTCGATCTGCGCGTCGGCGTCAGCCGCCGCCTCGCCCCGCCGCTGCTCGACGACCAGCGCACCGATCTCTTCCAACAGCTCGCCGATCTTCTTCTTGAGCTTGGCGTCCTCGATCTTTTCCTTGCCCACGGCCGTCGCGTGCTTCGCCGAGTCCGCGGCCTTGCCGGCGGCGTCCTTCACTTTGTCCAGGAAACCCATACGAACTCCTTCGCAGCGGTGAGGCGTGCGACTGTACTGGCAACGCCTGGCGGTCCTGGCCGGGCGTGTCGCCGGTGCGGAGCCCGACGCTCGGCGTGCGCAGCAGTGGATGGCCCAACCGCTCCACCGCGGGCTCTCTTCTCGCGAGCGGCGCCCGCAGGTTCTTCTCGACGTCGACCCGAGGGCCCGCACCCGGGGAGCGAAGCGATCGAGTGGCATCGCCACGGGACCGAACCCCCCGAGCCCTGTCAGGAGATGTCAGGGTCTGGCGGGCGTCTGGGTGAGCTAAGCGGGACAGCTGCGCGAAGCCGATCGCGAGTCCGGCCGCCGACGCCAGGATCCCAGCGTTCGCGGCGATGATCGTGCGCGTCTGACGCACGATCTCGTCCCGGATGCCGCCGATCTCGCGATGTAACTCCGTCCGCAGCGCGCTGATCTCGCCGTGCAACTCCGTGCGCAGCCCGCCGATCTCGCGATGCACGAGGGCTTCGACGCGATGAAATTGCGCGTCGAGGTCCTGGCGGGTGGCGCCGTCGGCCCAGCCGGCGGGCGGCGGGGGCGCCATCAGGGTGTCCGCGGCCCGCTGGCCCAGCTCGCGCCGGGCGGCGTCGTACAACTCGTGGCGACCGCGCTCATCAACGGCGATGATCCATGCCCTCCTTCACCGGCGCAACCAATCTGTTCGGGGGAAGGAGGCGCCGCGGGCGCGCGCGTGGTGACCATACCGAGCGGGTGCTCCACCGGTGGGCAGAGACGCCCGTATCGGCGGGCGTCGCCCGGCGCGCCTAGCGTTGCGCCCGTGAGTGCGACGCTGCCGGCTCCCCTCCGTTCGGACGGCGATCGGCGCATGCGTGCGCTGCTGCGGCTGCGCGACGACGCGCCCCGATCGAGCACGACCGGTGCCGAGAACGCGTTCAGCAAATCGATTCTGATCTCGGCAGTGCGCTGCCTGCTCACCTACGTCGTCGTCCCACTGCTCGGCCCTGTCGTGAACCTTTCGGGCTCCGTTGGGCCCGCGCTCGGTCTCGCAATCGGCGCAGTCTCGATGGTCGCGATCGTCGCGTCGATGCGGCGGTTCTTCGCGGCCGACCATCGCTTCCGGTGGAAGTACACCGCGATCGGTGGCGTCGTGCTCGTCCTCTTGATCGCGCAGGCGGTCATCGATGTTGTCGCCCTCGTCGACTGAGATCACCGGAGTACGACGCGCGCGTCGCTGGCTGTGGTTCGCGCTCGGTTGGGTTGCCGTCGGTGTCGGCTCGATCGGCATCGTCGTTCCGGGCTTGCCGACCACGGTGTTCTTCATCGTCGCGGCGTCGTGTTTCGCGCGCAGCAGCCCCCGCTTCGAGCAGTGGGTGCTCGACCTGCCTCGCATCGGCGCCTTGGTGCGCGATCACCGCGCCGGCCTCGGTATGGCGCGCCGATCAAAGGTGTGGGCAATCGCCACGATGGTCGTATTCGCGACGGTCGGAGTGCTGCTCGGCGTGGACCACCCGGCATTGGTCCTGGTGATCGTGGCGCTCGTCACAGTCGGCGCCGCCTACATCACATTCCGGGTACCGACGCGGGAACTCGTCCTCGCCCGGCGCGAGGCCTCGGCATCGTAGACGACACGCCACCGGCGCCTTTCACAACAAACCTCAAGACCAACCGGTCGGGGGTCGACTTCTTCCCCCGTGCGCCGCACCGTTCTTGCCTCTTCGCGTTTGGTCGCGATCGCGCTCGCCGTCACGGCGCTCGCGGGCTGTCGAATCATTCTGGCGCCCGATCGGCCCGCGGGTGGTGTCGACGTCGGTGCGGGCCCCAGCGGCGCTCCGCCCACAGTCGACGTGCCCTACGGCCCCCGTCTCGACCAGCTTCTCGACCTCTACCTCCCGGACCCGGCCACGTTCTCCGGCCCACGACCGGTGATCGTGTGGATGCACGCGGGTGGGTTCACGAGCGGATCCCGCAAGGATCCGATGCCGGTCGCGCAGTACGAGGTCCGACGGGGGTACGCGGTCGCGTCGGTCGAATACGGCCTCGAACCGGCGCACTTCTTTCCGACCTCGGTCGAGGACGTCAAGCTCGCGATCCGCTGGCTGAAACACCACGCCCACGACTACGGGCTCGACCCCGCGCGCGTCATCGTCGCGGGCTATTCGGCGGGCGCCGAGCTCGCCGCGCTCGTCGCGGTCACACCGGGCCAGTTCACGCCTCCGGTCATTCCCGACGCGCTGGTGCCGTACGACGACACCGTCGCGGGTGCATTCATGATTTCCGGGGGATACGACTTCGTGCGCCTCGCGCGGTCGACGAACTGGTGGGCACGAATGGTCGCCGAGGACTACCTCGGCTGCACCGATCCTGGCCCCGTCGATCTTCCCCTCTCGTGTCCACCTGGGCGGGCCGACGCCGCGACGGTGCGCAACCACCTCAAGGGCGCGGCGCCACCTGCGTTCTTCGTGCACGGGAGCAACGACCCATTGTTTCCGCCGTTCGAACAGCAGATACCGCTCGCGATCGAGTGGGCCAAAGCCAAGGGTGGCAGCGACGCCGTGTGGGCGCAGCTTGCGCCCGAGTCAGGACACGGCATCGAGATCGACGCGATCAACCTGCCGATGCTCGACGAGTTCCTCGACGGTGTCGTCACTGGCCGCGTGCGCTAGCGCAACTCACTTCGGCGCGAGCCACGCGGCGAGGCGGTCGTGGTCGCGGTCCCACACCGCTCGGTGGGTCTGCTGACGTTCGAGGTGCTGGTCGATCACCTTCTCGCACTCTCTCACCGGGTGTGCATGGAGGAACTGGGGGATCTCGACGATCGAACGATCGTCGACGAGCCAGGTGACGCCTTCGAGCATCCGCCCGATGAGGTTTTTCGGGAAGCGTGCTTCAACGTGGTCCCAGTGCTCGGCGACCACCTCCCACGCGCGGCGACCGTGCTCGACGTTGCGAAGCGCCCGCTGCAGCACGAACGGTGCGTTCTGCGCTCGCACCTCGTCGCTCAGCGACAACTCGCTCGCGCGAAGCACCAGCTCGGCCGCCGGAAACTGCCCGAGTGCGTGCAAGAAGCGGAGCTGTTCCTGGGGCGTCGCCGCCGACTCGACGCGAACCACGAACTCGTCGAACTCCGCTTTGGTCCCGTGGCTGGCTGCCACCGCGATGCTCGCGGCGACCAAGTCGGGGTCGATCCCCTCGAACCGCCAGAGTTCACGGGCACGCGCGACCACCTCGCGGTCGTGCGCGATTGTGCCCAACGCGTCGACGAGCAGCGCACGGAGTTGGCTGTCGCGAACTGCTTCGCCCGCCGCCGGTTTCCAACCCCGCGCGTCAAAGGAAGGACGCGCGAGCGCGCCGATGCGTGCCCGTGCGGCTGTGCGCGCATCGCCGTCGACGAGCCGCAGTAGGTCTCGAAGGCGCGCGACCAGCGCTCGCCACACGATGAGGTCACGCTCGCCGGCGAATCGCTCGGCCAGTTCGAGGAACCCGCGTGCGCTCGAAGTTCCGGCCAGCAGCGCCGCCCACGCGTCGTCGACGATCGCGAATCGCTCGAGCGGGCCGAGGACGCCCGCATCGACCAGACGCGAGCGCCACTCCGGTGGGTACGCGACACGGTAGAAGCCCTCGCCGCCGGCGTTGACGACTACGAGCGCGCCGTCCGGGACCGGAATCTCGGTTTCGGAATCCGCGTCCAGTAGGAGCGACCGCGTCTCGACCGCTTCATCGGTGTGGACCCGTACGAGCAGCGGGATCGTCCAGCGCGCGCGGGCGTCGGTCGGTCCGTACGCGAACCGCCGCTGCGACAGGCGGACCATGCCCGACCCGCGTTCGACGACAACCTTCGGGAATCCCGGCTGGAGGATCCACGAGTCCATGATCCGGCGCGCGGGCCGGCCCGTGGCTTCCTCGAGCGCGTCCCACAGGTCGGTCGTTTCGGTGTTCGCGAACCGGTACTTGTCGAGGTAGTGGCGCACTCCGTCGCGAAAGGCGTCGGCGCCCATCCACTGTTCGAGCATGCGGACGACCGAGCCCCCCTTTTGGTAGGTGAGCGTGTCGAACATCCCGTCGGCGTCCTCCGGCGTGTGCACCTCGTACTCGACCGGGCGGGTGTTCGACAACGCGTCCGTATCCATCGCGAGCGCGCGACCCACGGCGAAGTCTTCCCACGTCTTCCAGTCGGGACGGTACGCGTCGACACCGGCGTGCTCCATGAACGTCGCGAACGCCTCGTTGAGCCAGATGCCGTTCCACCATTTCATCGTGACGAGATCGCCGAACCACATATGTGCCGTCTCGTGCACGATCGTCAAGGCGGCTTGGGTGAGCTCACCCTGCGTCGCCGTGTGCTCGTCGGCCAGCAGCAATGTTTCGCGGAAGGTCACACAACCGAGGTTCTCCATCGCTCCGAATGCGAAGTCCGGCAGGGCGACGAGGTCGTACTTTTGTCCCGGATACGGAATGCCGTAGTAGTCGCGGAACCAGTGCAGCGCGAACGGGCCCACATCGAGTGCGTAGTTCGCCAGGTGGCCCCGACCAGGAACGTGCGCGACGCGAATGGGAACGCCGTCGACCTCGACGGGCCCCGAGATCTCCAACGGACCGATGACGAAGGCCGCAAGATAGGTGGACATGGGGATCGTGTCTGCGAACCGGATCGCGACCCGACCGTCGCCGGTCGGGATGCGCTCGATCTCGGGTCCGTTCGAAAGCGCGACGAGACCGTCATCGACGACGAGCGTCACCCCGAAGACCGCCTTGAACTCTGGTTCGTCGAAGCAGGGAAACGCCCGCCGGGCGTGCGGCGCCTCGAACTGCGTTGCCGCGAGCGTGCGCTCGCGGCCGTCGTCGTCGACGAAGGTGCTGCGGTAGATGCCCACCAACCCATCGGCAATCTTGCCGCTGAACGCCAGGGTGCAGCGGGCGGGGCCCGGGTCCAGACCGTCGTTGAGCGCGATCGTGACCCGCTCCGTTTCGGGTTCGAGCACGAGCCGCGCCGCCCGCGGCTGGCCGCGCTGCTCCACCGCGACCAGGTCCAGGTCGAGCTCATGGGCGTGCAGGGTCAGGGCGGTCACCGCCTCGGTGACCTCGAGCGTGATCCGAACCCGCCCCTCGAAGCGCCCGCCGTCCAGGTCGACGGCGATTTCGAGGTCGTAGCGGTGGGGGACCACCGATCGGGAGAGGCGGGCGGCGTCGGTCATGGCAGTTTGGTCGGGCAGCGTATGTGCCCACGGTCACTATCCGCGCTCAGGGTCGGGCTCCGGTGACCGATATAGGTGTGAGTTGCACGCCCGGGTCGGGCCATCGGGAGCGCGGAATGACGACCGAAACCAACGATCTAATCGTCGAAGTGACGCAGCTGCCGGTTCAGCCCGGCGCAGCGATGCGGCTGTTGTGGATGCTCGAGGACCCGCGGACGTCCGCAGCCGACCTCGGGCGCCTCATCGAATCCGACCCGAGCCTGTCGACGCAGGTGATCCGGCTCGCGAACACGGCGTTCTACGGCCTGTCGGGCAAGGTTTCGAGCGCGTGGCGCGCGGTGACGGTGCTCGGCCTTGCGACAGTGCGGGCGCTGGCAACGACTGCGGCGTTCGATCTGTTCTCCGAGAAAGGTCGGTCGGTTCCCGATGACTTCTGGCCGCACTCGGTCACGTCGGCCGCCGCCGCCGCGGCGCTGGCTCGCCGCGTCGGCGTGCAGAGCAACGAGGCGTTCAGCGCCGGATTGCTCCACGACATCGGCTCCGCACTCGTGTTCCGCCGGGCACCCCGCCGTTACGACGCGGTACTCGACCGCATGACCCAGAACGCGGCGCTCACGGTCGTCGACGCCGAGCGCGAGGAGTTCGGTGTCACCCACGCGGAGGTCGGTTCGGCCGCGCTCGGCGTGATGCGCTTCCCGGCCGAGATGGTCGACGCGATCAACTTTCACCACCACCACCCCAGCGAGGTGACGAGCCTCCTGGGCCGTCTGCTGATCGCGGGCGACGCGTTGGCGCTCACGGTCGACGGGTTGACCTCGGAACAGAACATCGAGATCGGCGTGGCGCTCGAGGCGCTGGAGATCCCCGCGTCGAGCGAGCAGGCCCTGCTCGAAGAAGTCGCCCGCGACCAGGAAAACCTCGCCGGATTCCTCACCGTCCGCGGCTAACCGCGACGCGCGAGCGCGCGCTGGCGGGCGCGCGGTGTCCCCAAAGGACAGAACGGTACGCTGATGGGCGCGCCGTGTCCCCAAAGGACAGAACGAGCCGGCTTACGAGTCGTCGAGATGCAAAAGGACGTCGTCTGCCCACGCGACATCGGGGCGGGGACGACGACGGTCCGCCATCGCATCTGGAACGTCGATCTGCATGCGCACGAGCGCGCCACCCAACGTCTTGCCGAGGTTGTCGGCGCGCAACGACCGGGGCCCGCCGCCGCCCAATGCGCCGTTCATCACGAAGTTCAACGCCCGGACGTTCGCGGCCTCGTAGCGGTCGACGCGCCCCCGCACCAACGTCGCGAAATGCTCTTTCACGCGCGCCGCAGTCACCTCACGCACGATGAGCGCATACGTCTCGTCGTCGTCGGCGAACAGCGCGACGTTCGCGACGTCACCCTTGTCGCCGGCGCGGTAACCGCACAGTTCACGCAAGGGGAGCCGAGCCACTAGCGCACCTCCTCGACCACAACCCGCACCCGTTCGTCGACGGCCTCGGCGTCCACTAGCGTGGGCCAGATGCCGAGCAGCTCGGTCGGGCCCCCGCCGCCGGCCCGTCCCGAGCCGGTCATGCCCGCGGGCGGCGCCGACAGCGTGAGAGGCACGAGCTCGCGTCCGACCAGCCCCGCGGTGCGCTGGTCGGCGCAGCGCCACGCGACCCGCAACACGCACTCGGGCGGTTCACACCCAGGGACGGTCGGCACAGTCGGCCCACCGAGTGCGTTGACGCCCCAGTATTCGACACACCACTCGTCGACGGCGTGCCCGGCCATCTCGACGCGCTTCGCGAAGATCGCCGCCGTCGCTTTCGCCTTCTCGTACGCGTCCGGCCACGAGAACGCAACGCGCGCTTCGGCCGACCAGCCGGTGTGGTACGCCAGCAGCATCTTGTACGTGCCGGTCATCGGCTCGCCCCGAACGCCCGTGATCCGCACCCGGTCGTCGGGGAGATCCTCGAAGCGCGCCGACGTGAAGTCGGCCACGACGTCGGGCGACGCGTACGCGGCGGGATCGTGCACCTCGTACAGCAGCTGATGGCGCAGCGTGTCGGTCGAGACGCGCCCACCGGAGCCGCGCTGCTTGCGGATCGTCGCGGTGCCGTCGGCCGTAACGTCGGCAATCGGATACGGCAGCGACCAGGGCTCGGGCAGCGCCCACCAGTCTCCGGAGTAATTGCCGCCCAGGCTCTGACCCGAGCACTCCAGCAGGTGACCGACAAGGATCCCCGCCGCGAGCCGGTCCCAGTCGTCGCCCGCCCAGCCGTGCTCGTACACCAGCGGCGCGAGGAACAGCGACGCATCGGCGACGCGACCGGTGATGACGATGTCCGCACCGTCCGCGAGCGCATCCGCGATCGGGCGGGCGCCGAGATACGCCGACGCGAGCAACGGCGCGGACGGCAACGTAGCGAAGGCTTCGCCCGTATCGAGGTGCGCGAATTCATTGCCGTCGGCGTGCAGTGCTTCGAGGCGGGGCAGCACGTCGTCGCCGAGCACGGTCGCGACCTTGATGCCGGTTATGCCCATTGCGCGCGCGGTTTCGATCGCCGCGCGCGCCGCAGCCGGCGCATTGATGCCACCGGCGTTGGTGATCACCTTCGTGCGCCCGTCGGCCACGAACGGCAGCGCCCGCGCCAAGTAGAGGGGCAGGTCGCGCGTGTACCCGCGTGTCTCGTCGCGCTGGCGGTCCTTTTGCAGGATCGCGAGCGTGAGCTCGGCGAGTGCCTCCAGGCACAGATAGTCGATGCCGTCGGCCAGTAGGGCGTCGACCGCCGAGGGCGTGTCGCCATAGAAGCCCTGGCCGCCCGCGACCGTGACGACGCGATCGGTCATGCGTCGACAGTCAGCCGTGGACGGCCGGGCGCCGGTCCGCCCACGGACGGGCCTGCTCGATCTGCGCCGCCAGCCGGATCAGGATGTCGTCCCGGTTGGGTGCGCCGACCAGCTGCACGCCGATCGGCAATCCGGTGGCCGACACGTACGTCGGTACCGACATCGCGGGCTGACCCGTCACGTTGAACGGCGCGGTGTACGCCGCGAACGGCGGCGCCCGGCCCGCGGCCCGGTGCGGCTCGCCCGGGCGCGCCGCGATATCGCCGATCTCCGGCGGCGGTTCACACAGCGTGGGCGTGAGCAGCACGTCGTACCCGCCGTCGAACCACCACGAGACGACACGACGCGTCCACGCGTGCGCGGCGTGCAGCGCTTGCACGTACGCGCCACCCGTGACGGTCGGCGCCATCTCGGCGTACATCCATGTCGACGCCTCGACGTCAGCAGCGGTCACGGGTCGGCCCGCGATCTCGGCGATGTGGGCGAAGTCGGCCGCGAGCGAAGACATGAGCACTGCGCCGAAGAGCTCGAGGAGCCCCGCCTCGTCCAGCGCGGCCGGTGACGCGGGCTCTACCGCGTGCCCGAGCGATTCGAGCAGCCGCGCCGCGTCCTCCGCGGCCGCGATGCACTCGGCGTCGGTCGGGGCGATCCCGCTGGCCGCCTCGGTTCGTAGCCCGATCCGCACGCGGCCGGGCTCGGCACCCACTTCGTCGCGATACGCGCGCGCAGGTGGGGGCGCCGTGTAGAAGTCGCCGGGCATATAGCCCTCGAGGACATCGAGGACGGCCGCGCTGTCGCGAACCGTTCGGGTGACGACGTGGCGCATCACGAGTCCGGCCCAGCTCTCGCTCTCGTCGGGCCCGAGTGACACCCGACCGCGCGACGGCTTGAGCCCGAACAGGCCGCACATGCTCGCGGGAATCCGAATCGAGCCACCGCCGTCACCCGCGTGACCCACCGGCACCATCCCGCTCGCAACCGCCGCCGCCGAGCCGCCGCTCGAACCACCGGAGCTGTGGTTCGGGTTCCACGGATTGCGCGTTGGTCCGTAGGCCTCGGGTTCCGCGGTCGGCACCAGTCCGAACTCGGGCGTGTTGGTCTTGCCGATGATCACGAACCCGGCCCGCTCGAGCTTCTCGAACAGATAGCAGGTCGTCGGCGCGACGTACGCCAGCTCCTTCAACAGACGGTTTCCCTGGTGATACGGCGCACCGGCGAGTGTTCCGTCGAGATCCTTCACGACGATCGGCACCCCGCGGAACGGCCCGTCGGCGAGGTCGCGCGCGCGATCGCGGGCGCGGTCGAACAGCGGATGGATCACCGCGTTCAGTTCAGGGTTGAGCTTCTCGACGCGCGCGATCGCGGCGTCGACCAGCTCGAGCGGAGACGCGTCGCCCGAACGGACGAGTTCCGATTGCGCGGTGGCGTCGAGGGTCGAGAGTTCGGTCATGGCCGAACGGTACTGCCCCGCGGGTGGGTGGAGCATCTCCGCCTCGGCTTACGCGTTCCAGCCTCGGAGATCGACGCTCCAGCGGTCGACAATCGCGGCGTCGAGACCGTGGCCGTCGGCGATGTGCATCGCGTCGTGGTACGCGACGGTGGGATCGACGTGCGCGGGCAGCACCAGCACGCGGTCACCGACGCGCACCGGCTGTGCGGGCGCAAAGCTGACGTGTTCGTCGGAACAGAACCACACGTCGCCCTGCTCGAGAATCGGGTTGCCGTGGTCCATGCCCAGCGACTTCAAGCCGCAGTCGGCGACGGCGTACCTCTCCGAGACGTGGATGACCGTCGCGGCGATCCGTAACGTGGCGCGAAAGGGGATGTCGAGGTTGCCGTACGCAGTGTCCATGAGTGCGTACGAGCCCGCTTGGATCTCGGTCGCGACGTCGTTCACGTCGTATGTACCGGTGCCGCCGGCCGACACGACCTCGCCCCCGACGCGCTCGTGCGCGACGAGGAGGCGTGCCATCGCGTCCGCCGTCTTGGCGATGCGCTCCGCGCGGTCGGCGATGCCGACGACGTGGCCCTCGTAGCCCATGACGCCGCGCACAGTCAGGTCGCGATCGCGTGCCCGCGCCGCGAGCCGACCCGCATCGGTTGGTCGGCAGCCGCAGCGGGGCATGCCCACGTTCACGTCGACGAGGACTTCGCGAATGCCGGCGGCGGCCGCGGCGTCGACGGTGGCGTCCGAGTCGACGGCGACGGTGACGCGCGCGCCTGATTCGGCCATGGCGTGTAGTCGGTCGCGGTCGACGGTCTGGTTCGCGAGCAGTAGGTCGTCGCCGAGCCCGGCGCGCGCCATGCCGAGAATCTCGCGCGGGGTCGCGCACGTGAACCCGCTGTGACCGCGGACTGCCTGCTCGCGCGCTAGGCCGGTGCATTTGTGGGCTTTCACGTGCGGGCGCAATCGGGAACCCGGAAGGGCGGCGGTCATCGTGTCGAGGTTGTGGGCCAGTGCCGCCGCGTCGACTACGAGCGCGGGTGTCGCGAGGTCCCGGACCCGTTGTGGCGACATGGTGCGCGACTATTACAGACGCATGGCGACGCCCGCGGAAGAACGCCCGCCGACCGACCGCGACTGGCATACCGACGAGCTGCCTCCTACGCCGCAGCGCGACTTTCTCATTCCGGCCACGCGCTGGCGCGAAGCGCCACGCGAGTTGGTCGAGCTCGGCGCCGACATCGGCATTCCGCTCGTCGCGTACAAGCGCCGTATCGGCCGGTACCTGTTGTGGCGCGCCGGGCCGGCGGTCGGTGCCGATGCGCGCTATATGGCGGTCGCCGCCGACGACCTCGACGAGCAGTGGACGTTCCGATTGCGCCCCGACGGCGCGGGCACGGGCGACGGACCCGACCGTCGAACCCACGAGCGGTTCCGTACGTGGAAGCAAGCCTTGCGTGACGCGTCCTGACAATCCGTTCGCGGCGCACGGCGTGGGCGTCCTCTACGCGCAAGGCCGCCCGTACCACCACCCCCGAGCGCTCGCACGCGCGTTGGCAATGCTGGGAGAATCGCGCGTCGACCGCGCCCTCGACGTCGCGTGCGGCACCGCCCTGTCGACCGTCGCGCTGAGCGAGATCGCGGACGTGGTCGTCGGCGCCGACCAGTCGCCGGAGATGCTCGCCGTCGTCCCGCGCGCCGAGCGCATCGCGTACGTCCGCAGCGCCGCCGAACGGCTGCCGTTCCCCGACCGGTCGTTCGATGCGATCACGGTCAGCTCCGGCGTGCACTGGTTCGACCAAGTCCGCTTCTACGAAGAGACGCGCCGACTGCTTCGGCCGGGCGGCTGGCTCGCGCTGTACGACCACTACTTCCTCGGCGAGATGATCGGCGTCCCCGAGTTTTCGGAATGGACGCGTGTCGCGTTCGATCGGTACCCGCTCCCCGAGCGCAACCCGCAGGTCGGCGATCCGCGCGCTGATATGCCGCCCGGCTTCACCAAGATCGGTGACGAGTTCTACGCCGACGACATCGACATGACGCAGGACCAGTTCATCGCCTACGAGCTCTCGTTGAGCCCCTTCGTTGCGGCGGCGGAGCGCGGCAGGACGCGCGACGAACTCACCGAGTGGCTCCGGGAGACGACGGCGGCGTTCTTCGCCGGTGTGCCGACCCGCGCGGTGCGCTTCCTCGGTTCGTTGACCTGCTTGCGTCCCAACGCGTGATCGCGTAACGCTCGACGCGGGTGCTACGCCGCGACGTTGCAGGTGATGACGCCGAGGTGGCCATCCCCGTCCTCGGATAGCGTCAGGATCAGGCTCGGGTCGAAGATCGCGTCGTCGTCGTTTCGCGTTCGTGACTGACCGGCGGCCGCGTAGCCCGCCCGCTCGTAGACCGCGTCGGTGAACTCGTCGTCGAAATAGAACTGCGTCGTCAACGCCGTCGAATTGTCCAGGTGCACCTTGGCGTGAATGTGCACGCTCCGACCCCGGTATGCGCCCGGATACACGGTGAGGAACTCGACCACGCCCTCGGCGTTTGTCACCAGCGCGCCGCGCAGGAACGTCGTCTCCGCCCCGCCTCCTCCCTGTTCGAAGGCGGAGTAGTCGCCGTGGGAGTCGCAGTGCCACACGTCGACGATCGCGTTGGGAATCGGCGCACACGCCTCGTCGAGGACGCGCACGGCGAGGCGGAGCTCGGCGCCCTCCCGGTCCTCTCGGATGTCGTTGCGAATCGAGTCGACGTCGACGTAGAACGGCCCCTCGGTCTGTTCCGGTGTGAGTGTGCACGACGCCGCGTCCGCGAAGAGGTCGTTTGTGGCCGCCCCGGCGGGCGCAGGAGCCGCAGTCGTCGAGCCCGCGCTGGTTCCGGTCTCAGGCGCGTCGTCGTCACCGGAACAGGCCGCGAGCAGCGCGCCGAGTCCGAGCGTACCGACCGACGCGGTGCCGATTGTCGCGAGCGCCCGCCGGCGAGAGATGGGCGTGGGCACGGGGCCTCCAGTCCGCTCGGTTTCGGACCAGCATGGCGCAGCGGGCTTTGCGCAGGCTGAGAGTCGCCTGCGCAACGCTAGGTCTCGCCGCGAAGTATTCGCCGCATCGGCTTCCCGCTGGCGCTGCGCGGTATTTCGGTCACCGTGCGCACTTCGCGAGGCAACTTGGCCGCGGAGAGATGGTCCCGCGCGAACGCCCGGAGTTCGTCCAGAGAGGGTGGCGAGCCCTCAGGGACGACGAACGCGACGACGCGTTCGCCCCATTCGTCGTCGGCCACGCCGACGACACACACGTCGCGGATACCCGGATGCGCCGCGAGCGCACGCTCCACCTCGGAAGGGCTGACGTTCACGCCGCCGGTGATGACGAGATCCTTGGCGCGATCCGTGACGTACACCCGTCCGTCGACAATGGCCCCCAGGTCGCCGGTGCGGAGCCACCCATCGGCGCGCAGCACCGACATTGTGCGCTCGGGCTCGAACCGATAGCCGCGCATCACCATCGTGCCCCGGACGAGGATCTCGCCGTCGGGCGCGAGGTCCGGCTCCGCGCCCGGGATCGGCACGCCGTCGAGGGCCCACCCGCCCCACGTCTCCGTCATGCCGTACGCATCGACGATCGCGACACGCGCGGCTTCGGCGCGTGCACGCAGCGCGGGTGGGCACGGCGCCCCGCCGACGATGACGCGGCGGAACTCGTGGAGCGGCGCGCCGTCGTCGAGCAGTCGGGCGAGCGCGGTCGGAACGAGCGACACGATCGTCGTGCCCTCGTCGCGCGGCGACCGGGCGACCCGCGCGAGGTCGAAGCCGTTGTGCACGGTCCACGGCACGCCGGTGACGTAGCCGCGCGCGACGGCGCCGAGGCTGGCGACGTGGTGGAGGGGGAGGCAGGCCAGCCAGCGGTCGCCCGGACCCGCATCGAGTCCGGCGGAGTAGCCGCGTCCCATGACCTCCATTCCGGCGCGGGTGAGCTCGACGCCTTTCGCGAAACCTGTCGTCCCCGAGGTGACGACGATCGCGGCGACTGCGGCCGCGACCGGCGCGCCGTCTCGCCGCGGGTGTCGCCCGTCGCCGTCGACGACGTGGGTCGGGCGCAGGGTGCGGATCAGGCCGTCGAGTTCGGCCGCGGGTGCGGCCGGGTTCAGCGGCAGGATCGCCTCGCCCGCGTCCCACGCGGCCCGGACCGCGGCGGCCAGGGCCGGGCCCGCGAGCACCGTCGCGACGACCGCGGTTTCGTCGGACGGAGGCACGGTCGCTACCCTAAACCGTAGGAGTGATCGCTCCCATCATTGGAGGCGTCCCATGAGCATGCGGCCCGGCGCGGAGTGGAAGCCGGCAACGCCCGACGGCTTCACCGATGTCGCGTACGAGACCGCCGACGGGATCGCCAAGATCAAGATCTGTCGACCCGAAGTCCGCAATGCGTTCCGGCCCCGCACGCTGTTCGAGCTGCGCGATGTATTCGAGCTCGCGCGTGACGATCCGAGCGTCGGTGTGGTCGTCCTCACCGGTGATGGACCCGACGCGTTTTGCTCCGGCGGCGACCAGCGCGTCCGCGGTGACGACGGCTACCGCGACGACAACGGCATCGGCCGATTGAACGTCCTCGACCTCCAAGTGCAGATCCGGCGCCTGCCCAAGCCCGTGATCGCGATGGTCGCCGGCTACGCGATCGGCGGCGGTCACGTGCTCCACATCGTGTGTGACCTCACGATCGCCGCCGACAACGCGCGTTTCGGGCAGACCGGCCCGAAGGTCGGCAGCTTCGACGGCGGGTACGGTTCGGGTCTGCTGGCGCGCATCGTCGGCCAGAAGAAGGCGCGCGAGATCTGGTACTTGTGCGAGCAGTACGACGCGCCCGCTGCGCTGGAAATGGGGCTCGTCAACAAAGTCGTGCCGCTCGCGGACCTCGAGATCGAAACCGTCGCGTGGGCGCGCAGGATGCTCGAGCACTCGCCGCTCGCGTTGCGCATGCTCAAGGCGTCGATGAACGCGGTGGACGACGGCCTCGCCGGCATCCAACAGCTTGCGGGCGACGCGACGCTCCTTTACTACATGACCGACGAGGCGCAGGAGGGCAACCAGGCGTATCTCGACCGCCGCCGGCCCGAGTTCGACCGCTACCCCAAGCGCCCGTGACGATGCACGCGCCCGTACCTGCGCCGCAAACCCCGGACAGTTCCCGTTTCGCGGCGCAGGTTCACGTGTGGTGGGTGGGCGCGCGGCCCAAGACGCTGGGCGCCGCGCTGTCGCCGGTCGTAGTCGGCACCGCAGTCGCGTCGCTCGACGGTCCGATCCGTTGGGTTCGCGCGCTCGCGGCGCTCATTGTCGCGCTGGCGCTCCAAGTCGGCGTCAACTACGCCAACGACTACTCCGATGGCGTCCGTGGCACAGACGCCGAACGTCGCGGTCCGATCCGCCTCGTCGCGAGCGGGCTGGCGTCGCCCGCGGCCGTGCGCCGCTCCGCGCTGGGCGCCTTCTCCGTTGCGGCCGTCATCGGCGCGACGCTTTCGTTCGTCGTCGACGCGCGATTGCTGCTCGTCGGGTTGCTCGCGATAGTCGCCGCCGCGACGTACGCCGGTGGGCCGAAGCCCTACGGCTACATTGGGCTCGGTGAGGTGATGGTGCTCGTGTTCTTCGGGTTCGTCGCCACGGTCGGCAGCGTGTACGTCCAGCACGAGCAGGTTCCCGGGATTGCGTTGTGGGCCGCGATCGCCGTCGGACTGCCGGCGTGCGGGATCTTGCTCACCAACAACCTGCGCGACATCGACACCGATCGGGCCGCGGGCAAGCGCACGCTGGCGACACGCGTCGGTCCGGTGTGGGCGCGGCGTCTGTACACCGCGACGATCGTCGGCGCGTTCATTGCGGTCGGCGCGTGCGTCGTCGTTGCGCCCACGTCCTCGCTGGCCTTTGGCGCCATTGCCCTCGCCGTGGAACCGCTGCGAATCGTGCGCACACGGCGCGATCCGCCCGCGCTCGTCGCTGCGCTGGTTGGTACCGCGCGCCTGCAACTCGTGCTCGCGGTGCTCCTCGCGACCGGCCTCTGGATCGGCTAGGGCGGGCCGTGGCGCATCGCGAACGAGAGGACGAAGCCACCCAGAACCGCCGGTTGCTCCAACGCCAACGCGTGGCCACCCTCCACCCGCACGTGGACGGCGTGACCGCGCAGGCGCTCGAGCATCGCCGCGCCCAGCCGGTCGAACTTCGCGTCTTGCCTCCCGGTGACGATCGCGACCGGCATCGCCAGCTCGGCCAGCCGGTGCCACAGCGGCGTCATCGCGCCGGTCCCGAGTACGCGCAGGCACCCGGCGAGGAACTTGGGCGAGAGCTTGTGGCGATCTGCGAGACCCGGCGCCCCCGGTGGCACGCCCGCGAACAGCGGTTGCGCCAGCCAGCGCGCCAGGAACGCGTCGACGCCGTCGCGTTCGACTTCACGCGCGAGCTTCTCGTCGGCGCCGACACGCGCCCGGCGTTCCTTCGAGTCGGCGATGCCGGCCGACGCGCTCACCAACACGAGTGCCTGCACCAAGTCGGGCCGGTCGAGCGCGAGCTGCAGGCACAAGCGCCCACCCATCGAGTAGCCGACGTACACGCCGGCGCCCCCGCTGTCGCCGATCGCCGCGCTGGTTGCCTCGAAGGTCCCGCGCAACGGCACCGAGATGGCCGCAACCTCGACATCGTCTCGAAGCACCTCGGCCACGCCGTCCCACGACGATGGTGTCTGCGTGAAACCGGGCACCAGGACGACGCGCACGCCCCCATTCTGCAAGAGATCGAGCCATGACATCGCACGACGTCAATGCTTCGTTCGCGATGACCGTGGTCGATGAATGGGCACGGTTGGGCGTGACCGACGCCGTCATCTCGCCCGGCTCGCGTTCGGCGCCGCTCGCGCTCGCGCTGGCGCGCGATCCGCGGATCGCGGTGTCCGTCGTCGTCGACGAGCGTTCCGCCGCGTTCTGTGCCCTCGGCATCGGGCTGGCGACCGGAACGCCGGCGATCCTCGTGTGTACGTCCGGAACCGCGGCGGCCAACTTCCATCCGGCCGTCATCGAGGCGCAGCACGCCCGGGTACCGATGCTCGTCCTGACCGCCGACCGACCGCCCGAGCTCCGCGCTATCGGCGCGGGTCAGACGATCGACCAGGCCAAGCTCTATGGCGACGCGGTGCGTTGGTTCCACGACCCCGGCCCGCCGCGCGATGCGCCCGACGCGCGCGCGCAGTGGCGAACGTTCGCGTGTCGCGCCGCCGCCGAAGCGGTCGGTCCGCCCGCCGGCCCCGTCCACTGCAACCTGCCCTTGCGCGAACCGCTCGTCGCGATCGGCGTGCCGCCCGATACGAGCGGCCGACCGAACGGTCAACCTTGGGTCACGAACACGCGGGCGCCGCGCGTTGTCGACGACGCGACGATCAACCGGCTCGCGCGGCTCGTGCGCGAGCACCCCGACGGACTGCTCGTCGCGGGATGGGGCGCACGCGTCTCGGCCGAAACGACCCAGCGCTTCGCCGCGGCCGCCGGGTGGCCGATCCTCGCCGACCCGATCTCGAACGTCCGCACCGGCCCGCTCGCGATCTCGACGTACGATGCGCTGCTCCGCACCCCTGAGTTCGCCCACAACCACCGCCCCTCGCTCGTCGTGCGCGTCGGCGCGCCGCTCACGAGCAAGGTCGCGACGACGTGGCTCGACGGGTCCATCCCGCACGTGTTGATCGATCCCGACGACTCGTGGCTCGATCCAGGACGCGTCGCCCGCGAACGGATCGCGGCCGACGCCGAGCCGTTGCTATCGAAGCTCGCGCGCGCGCTGACCGCCCCGCGCCGCAGCCCGTGGTTGCAATCGTGGATCGCGGCTGAACGTGAGGGACGCGTCGCCTTGGATGCCGCGCTCGACGAGCTCGACGAGCCGATCGAGGGCCTCGTGGCCCGTGATCTCGCGGCCGTGCTCCCCGACGGCGCGAACCTCGTGGTCGCGTCGAGCCTGCCGGTGCGGGCCCTCGAATGGTGCATGGCGCCGCGGGAAGGCGTGCGGGTGTTCGCGAACCGCGGCGTCAACGGCATCGACGGATTCGTGTCGACGGCACTGGGCATCGCGACTGCGAGCGCGGCGCCAACCGCCGCGCTGGTCGGCGACCTGTGCTTCTTGCACGACACCAGCGGCCTGCTCGGCGCGCGCGACGCCGCGCCGGTCACCTTCGTCATCATCGACAACGACGGCGGGGGCATCTTCTCCTATCTCCCGCAGTCGCAGCTCCCCGCCGACGAGTTCGAAACCCTGTTCGGAACACCACACGGCCTCGATCTCGTCGCGGTCGCGCGCGCATACGGCGTACCCGCGGAACGAGCTGAAGACCTCGGCGCACTGAAGGATGCACTCGCCGCGGGAGGGACGCGCGCGCTCGTAATCCCGGTCGATCGCACGATCAGTTTCGAGCGCCACCGCGCCGCGTGGCAAGCCGTCGCCGCGGCGATTCGCTAAATCGTCAGCGCACGCAGCATTGGCTGCAGCTTGGTTTGGGTCTCGTGCCACTCGGCTTCGGGTTGTGAGCCGGCGACGATTCCGGCGCCCGCGTAGCAGCGCGCGGATCGTTCGTCGAGCGCAGCGCAGCGCAGGGCGATGACGAACTCGCCGTCGCCGTTGGCGTCGACCCAACCGCACGGGCCCGCGTATTGGCCGCGGTCGTGCCGCTCGAGACGCGCGATCGCGGCGAGGGCCGCATCGGTCGGCCAGCCGCCGACGGCCGGCGTCGGGTGCAAGATGCGCGCCAGGTCGACGGCGGTGAGGTGGGTGTGCCGCTGCCCGCGAATTGTCGTCGCAAGGTGCGTCACCGTCGCAAAGCGCTCGGCGGTCGGCCCGGTCGCGTCGACATCGCAGCCGTGGGTTCGGAGCGTGTCCAGCATTGCGTTGACGACGATCTGGTGCTCGCGCGCGTCCTTGGTCGAGGCGAGCAGGCGCGCGGCATCATCGCCGGTGCCGGCCATCGGGCGGCACTCAAGGTTGCGACCCCGGCGGCGGACGAGGAGTTCGGGACTGGCGCCGACGAACGTGCCGTCCGCAAATACGATGCAGCCGGGCTGGTCTCTTCGCAGCGCGGCGAGCGTGACCCGAACGTCGAACGGTTCGTCGGCTTCGACATCAACCGCGCGGGAGAGCACGACCTTTTCGTACTCGCCGGTGCGGATGTCATGGAGCGCGGCGCGCACCATTGCGGTCCAGGCCCGTCGGTCGCCGCGGCCGATACGTACGATCCGAGGCGCGGGTTGCGCAACGCGCACGTCGGACGACGCCGTCGCGCCCTCGATCACGGTTCGCCACGTCCGGCCTTCGTGGTCTCGCACGACGAGCGTCGCCGGCACGATCAGCACGCCGCCCCCGGCGAATGGGAGCGCTCCGACCGCGCGAGGGCCCACCGTCCGCGGCGCTGCGCCGGTGCGGTCGTGGCGTATCGCGGCGAGCAATGCGGCCGCGTGCTCCGGAGCGACGCGGGCCGCGCAGCCGGCAGTCACGAATCCCTCGCCGCGGTCGAGCCACGCGCAGCCGTCGCGTCCCAAGTGGTCGAGCAGATCGCCGGGGTCAGCGAGCAGTTCGGTGTGGGCCGCGAGCCGGGTAGCACGGTCGAGTCCGACCGGGCTCACGCGCGCGCTCCCACGAGAAGTTGGGCGGCACCGAAGCCGAGCGTCGAACGGGTGACGTGTTCGAAACCGTGCGCACCCGCCTGCACGACGAGGGTCGCGGCCGACGGCAAGTACGCGGTCGACGCCGGAAGATACGCGTACGCGCGGCGATCCGCAACCAGCCCACCGACGAACGGCACCATCCGTCGGAACCAGAACGCGTGTACCGCGCGCCGGAGGGGATCGGTCGGCTCGGCCACATCGAGTAGCGCGATCCGTCCACCTGGGCGCAGCACGCGCGCGCACTCGACAAGGAACGGATCGAGAGCCCGGAAGTTGCGCAGTGCGAAGCCGCACGTCACACCGTCGACCGATGCATCGGGAAACGGCAGCTGCAAGGCGTCACCGCGCACGAGCGAAGCGTCGGTACGCGCTGCGCGCAGCATCCCCGCGGAGAAGTCGACTCCGATGGGGACAAACCCGGCGGCCGTGAGGTCGCGGCACAGATCCCCGGTCCCGCACGCCACGTCGAGGACGTGAGCACCGGGAGGGAGGTCGAGCGCGCGAACGGCGCGGCGGCGCCACCCGATGTCCATGCCGAAGGTCAGTACCCGATTGCACGCGTCGTAGCGAGGGGCGATGCGATCGAACATCTCCTCGACGACCCGCGGCTTGTCGGCGGCGACGGGAAGCGCATCCGTGAGCGGGCTCACGACCGTAAGTTCCCTTCGAGCCGGCGGGCGGCCTCGGCGCTGACCGCGGCCAACTCGGTGTCGGCACCGACGCGTTCGAGGTGCTCCTGCGCGACCGCAAGCAGCACGCGCCGAAAGTGGTGCGCGACGAGCGCGGTGACGGTTGGGAGCAACGCGCGGAAGGCCGTGACCAGCTCCTCGGCCTTCTCCGCGTCCGGTCGATCCGAGGCGCGCAGTGGTTGGCGGATGTACTGATCGAAGAGCGCAACCGCTTCCTCGGCGACATCGCGCGCCGCGAGTTGATGCTGGCGCGCCAGGGTCAACAACGCGGACAGCGGCAACCCTAGTTCGAGCAACGACAAACCCTGCCGCACGATCGCGACGTCGGCGTCGGTGTAGTGCGGCGCGCCGTCGTGTGTGCGCGCAATGAGCAGGCTTTCGCGCTCGACGGTTTCGAGCAACGCCAGCGGGACTCCGGACCGATCCGCGAGCTCCTCGAGTGTGAAGAACTGTTCCGGCCCTTCGGTGTCGGCGGCCGAGACCGCGGCCGCGAGCGGCACGTCGGTCGCGTCGATGTCACCGGCGATGAGCCGCGCGATCAACGCGAGAGTGAGGCCCTGGGCCCGGAGCTCGCGAATCCGCGCCAGCCTCTCGACGTGCTTGGCCCCGTACCAGGCGATGCGACCCTCGCGGCCCGGCGGCGGTAGCAGTCGGCGCTTTTGGTAGAAGCGGATGGTGTCGACGGAGACGTCGGCCCGCCGGGCCAGTTCCTCGACTCGCCAACGTTCCATGCCGACAGATTGTAGGAGCAATCGCTCCCACGGTTGTCATCGAGCGAGCCGCGGCACTTGTGCACTTCGCGCCGGGTTAGCGGCTCCTCCAGACGGGAGGTCGCTTCTCGGCGAACGCCGTCGCGCCCTCGATGGCGTCACCGCTGCTGAACACCTCGATCGACAGCTCGTTGTTCCGGGCCCACGCCGCGGCCTCGTCGAGATCCACCGACTCCCGGACCAACCGCCGTGCACAGCGCACCGCGACCGGTGAGTTGGCGGCGATCGTGGCGGCCAGCGCCAGCGCCTCCCCGACGACACGGTCGCGCGCCACCACCCGGTTCACGAGCCCGAGTTGGAGCGCCCGGTCGGCGTCGATCGGCTCGCCGGTCATCGCGAGCTCGAGCGCAATCGCAAGCGGCACTCGCTTCGGCAGGCGGATCAGCCCGCCCGCGGCGGCCAGCAATCCCCGTTTTGCCTCGGGAATTCCGAAGCGGGCGGTGTCGGCGGCGACGACGAGGTCGCACGAGAGCACGATCTCGAAGCCGCCCGCGAGCGCGGGCCCGTTCACGGCCGCGATCAGGGGCTTGGAGAAGTCCCGCGTCACGATGCCGGCGAAGCCGCCCTTGACGCGGGCGATCTCGAGCGCCCGACCCTGGGCGACGACCTTGAGGTCGGCGCCGGCGCAAAAGACGTCCCCGGCGCCGGTGAGCACGACGGCCCGTACGTCGTCGTCCGCCTCGATCGTGTCGAGGACGGCCACCATCTCCTGACTGACCTCGGGGCTGATCGCATTGCGAGCCTCGGGCCGTTGCAGGGTCACCAGGGCCGTCGAGCCCCGTCGTTCGGCTTTCACCAGCGCCATGGCGCCGAAAACTACACACGCACCCTGACTTTCAGTCGGCTGGACTGGTGGCCGACACTCTGGTGGGGTACGCAGGGACGCGTACCAGAGGCCCCGCATGGGGGCTGCACAGGAGGACGGAACCGCATGCCCGACGTCGCGCAGTTGGAATCCAAGGTCCGCGAGCCCATGCCGGCCGGCGCGGCCGAGCCAGGTGACATGCGCCTCGCGATCGCGGTGACGGTCGTCGGGCTGGTCGCGTTCATCGGGTCGACATGGCTCGAGCCGCCGCCGCCCGAGCACGCGCACGACTCGGTCAACTGGCTCCTTGGGCTCGCAGAGGTCGCATTCCTCGGCCTGGCCGCAGTCGGTGGCATCAGCCTGTTCAACGGTCGGCCTCGGCTTGGCTTCGCCGCCAGCGCGGGCGCGGCCTGGGTGTTTCTCGCTCTCGTAATCAGCTGTCCCACGAGCGGTCATCACGCATTCGGCGCGTGGTGGGGCGGTCAGCTCGCGCTGACGTTGCCGTGGGTCGCGCTGAGCACGGTCGCGTTCGCGGTCAACTCGCCGTCGCGGCCGGTTCGAGAGCCTGCGTGATCCCGGGGCGGGTCACGCGCACCCACAACAACACGGCGGCCATCAATGCCGCCGCGCCGAACGTCGTCGCGCGGAGCCCGATCTCGTCCGCGATCTTGCCCTGGATGACGGCACCGAGCGGATAGAGGGATCCGAGCACGACGTTGTTCACCGCCACGACGCGCCCGCGCACATGCGTGGGCGCGCGCAGTTGTGCAATCGTGAAGAACGATGACAGCGCACCCAGGTAGAGCGCGCCGACGACGAGGAGCGCGGTCGCCGACGTGAAGAGTTCGGGGGCGTACGCGTACACGCCGAGCGCGATCGGCAATGTCGTGAGCACGCTCGTGACGACGCGCCGAGTCCCGAGCCGCTGGGTGAGCGTGCCCAATATCACGCCCATCGTCACCGCGCCGATTCCTTGCGCGGTCACGAGCACAGACGTGCCGCGCGTTCCTTCGTCGAGCACGTTTTGTGCCATTGCCGGCACCAGCGCAATGAACGGCGCGGCCAGTAGTGTGTTCAGACACATCGCGGCGAAGCTGACGCGCAGCCCCGGGTCCGCACGCACGTAACGCGCGCCCTCGAGTATGGACTTTCGGAGCGAGTCGTCGGCGGCGCGGGGTGCGGGCCTCGGTAGGTCGAGCGCGAGCACGACCGCGACGACGGCGAGAAAGCTAGCCGCGTTCACGGCGAGGGCCCACGCGTATCCGCCGAGGTTGATGACGATTCCGGCGAGCGCGGGACCGACGACGCGGCCGAGGTTGAACTGGGTCGACGAGAGGCTGATCGCGCCCGGCAACTCCTCCTCGGGGACGAGGTCGGGTAACACGGCCTGATACGCCGGAAAGCCGATAGCGGCTGCGACGCCGTCGCAGAATACGATCAGCGTCAGGATCGGCGCGCTCGGGTCGCCCGCGACGAACAGAGCGGTCAACAGCGCCGCGAGCAACAGTTGCACCAGGGACGTCGTCGCGAGCAGCGTCCGTCGGTGCATGCGGTCGGCGAGCGCGCCGCCGAGCGGCGCCAGCAACGCGATCGGTACGAACCCGGCGGCCGCGACGGCGCCGGTCCAGGCCGCCTGGCCGGTGGCGTCGGTGACATACACGCCGATGGCCACGGCCTGCATCCACGTCCCGATGTTCGAGACGAACGCACCGCTCCACATGAGCGCGTAGCCGCGGTGGCGAAACGGTGCGAAGGAGACGAGCGACACGACGCCGGGACGCTACCGCTGACACAATGGGTCCATGACGGAGGAAACGGGCGGTACGCCGCGCGCCGCGCCGGGCTGGCCTACGCCGCGACCCCGCGTCGAACCGGCTGCGCCGAGCCCATACGCCGCGCCGTCGGGCGCGGCCGCGGCGCCGTCCACATGGGCGCCGCCCTCCACACCGAGCGCGCCGACGCCGGCCCCGCCTCCGACGAGGTCGCGCGCGAGGTCGACGTTCCTCGTCATCGTGCTGATCGGCGCGGCCGCGGGTGTCGGCGCGTGGTTTGTCGCGCGCGACGAAGGTCCGAGCTACCCCGACGGCTGGGACGAACGCGTCCGCGATCTCGTCACGTTCGTGGAGGACGAGCGCGGCCTCGAGTTCGAACATCCGGTTGCGATCGAGTTCCTCGACGAGGAGACCTGGGCGCGCGAGATGTCCACCTCCAGCGCGGACCTGAGTGACGATGAGAGACGGGAGGCCGAACACTTCGAACGACTCAGTCGCGCGCTCGGCTTCGTTGACGGCGACATCGACCTTGTAGAGATCGGCAACGAGATCTCGGTGAACGGCGTCCTGGCGTTGTACGAGTTCGAGACCGAGAAGGTCCTGGTGAATGGCGCGCCGACCGAGGAGCTCTCGTTGTCGGCGCGCGGCACGATTGTGCACGAGTTAACGCACGTGCTTCAGGATCAGCACTTCGATCTCGAAGCGCTGTACGAGTCCGCTGGGGATCGGTCGGCAGGGCTCGCGGCACTGGTCGAGGGCGACGCCACGAATGTCGAGGCGGCTTGGGTGAACGAGGAGTTGTCCGAATCGGAGGTGGAAACCTACGACGCGGAGCAGGCCGAGCTCTCCGAGGGCTTCGACGAGAGCGAGGTCGAGGTTCCGGACGTGCTCGTCGCGTTCTTCAGTGCGCCGTACCAGCTCGGGCCACCGTTCGCGGAAACACTGGCCACGATCGGCAGCGGCCGCTTCAATCGCGCGTTCGAGGAAGGTGTCCCAACCGAGGAGCACGCGTTCGATCCGGTCTCGTTTCTCACCGGTGACACCACCGAGGTCATCGGCCGGCCGAAGCGACCCGAAGGGACTCGCGAGGTCGACGAGGGCGAGTTCGGTGTGCTCTCGTGGTTCCTCATGCTTTCCGAACGCATCGATCCGCAGCTTGCGTTCAAGACCGCGCAAGGGTGGGGCGGCGACCGGTACGTCGCGTACAGCGAGGACGAAACGACCTGTGTCATGGTCGCGTACCGAGGGGAAAGGCCGGGCGACACCGCCCGCATGGGGTTTGCGCTCCAGACGTGGATCGATTCGTTGCCGGCTGATTTCGCCCGCTACGAAATCGACGAGAACGGCGACATCATGTTCCGGTCGTGCGATCCGGGCACTGACGTCGAGCTCACGACGGGAAAGAGTTCCGAGGCGTTGGCGCTACCGATCATCCACAACTACATCGTCGTCGGGGCCATCGCCGAAGGCCTCGACGCCGAGGATGCGCGCTGTGTCGCGACGAAGGTCGTGTCGCAGAGCACGATCGAGGAGCTGACTGCCGACGAGGCGAGCGACGCGTTCATCGAACGCATCGGGAAGGCGTACGCGAGTTGCTGAAGCTCAGCGCGAGAGCGCGCTCCACACGGGCGCGCGCTTTTCGAGAAACGCCCGCATGCCTTCCTGGGCGTCGCGCGTCTGCGCGTTCTCGACCATGACGCCGCACGTGAGTGCGTACGCGGCCGTCTCGTCGAGCGCCTCCTGTGCGTAGAAGGCGCGCTTGCCGAGCGCGATGACGGATGCGCTCGAGCGGATGATGCGTTCGGCGAGTGCGTCGACGGCGGCGTCGAGCTCGTCGTTCGCGACCACACGGTTCACGAGTCCCCACTCGGCGGCCGTGCGCGCGTCGATCATGTCGCCTGTCAGCAGCATCTCCATCGCCCGCTTGCGTCCGATCGCGCGCGTGAGTGGCACCATCGGCGTGGAGCAGAACAGGCCGATGTTCACGCCTGGCGTCGCGAACTGCGCGTCCTCGGCGGCAACGGCGAGGTCGCACGCCGCGACGAGCTGGCATCCGGCTGCCGTCGCGACGCCGCGCACTTGCGCGATCACCGGCTGCGGCAACGAGTGCAGGCGCGACATGAGTTCGACGCACGTCGAGAACAGCCGCTCGTAGAACGCGCCCGCCCGTTTCTCGGTCATTTCTCCAAGATCGTGGCCGGCCGAGAACGCCGGACCGTTCGCGGCGATGACGAGGACCCGCGCGTCCGCATCGCCCGCGACGTCGTCGAGGGCGTCCACGACGGCTCGCATCACGTCCAGCGACAGCGCGTTACGACGATCGGGCCGGTCGAGCACCAGCCGCGCCGTCGGTCGTCCCCGCGTCAGGTTCACCGCGCCGGGGGCGGAGCCGGTTGGCGTCATGCGAGGCGAGCGTAGGCCGGGCGCCCGCCCCGGTCCGGGTCCCCGAAATATTCGCCGTCGTATGCAAGGGTTGGGCCGGCCCCGGCGTCATCAGGGTGTGGTTTCGCACCTCCTGTCCGAACCACCGACCCTGACCGGGATGCCCCGAGTGCAGTTGGTGGACGACCGGACGGCCCGTATCGAGAGCTACGTCGAGCTGTATCGGGTCGCGCACGCGGACATGGTGCGGCTCGCGTTCTTGCTGACCGGCTCCCCCGAGGTCGCGCAGGATCTTGTGCAGGATTCGTTCGTCAAGGTGCACCGGGCGTGGGCCCGCGTCCGCGAACCGAAGGCGTACCTGCGACGGGCGGTGGTGAACGCGTGCAATTCTCACCACCGTCGTGTGTCCCGTCAGCGCCGCCTCGTGCCGGAGCGAGCCGAGGTGGCCACGCTCGACGCCGACGAGATCTCCGACGCGTTGCAACGCCTCTCGGATCGCCAACGGACAGCGATCGTCTTGCGCTACTGGCATGACTGCAGTGAGGCAGACATTGCCCAAGCGCTGGGCTGTCGGCCCGGCACGGTGGCATCGCTGCTCCATCGCGGCATCGCCCAACTTCGAGAGATGATCGAGCTGTGAGGAGCCAGGCGCAGTTCGGAGGCGCGGAGATCGTGCGCGCGGCCCACCGTGATGGAGCGGCGGAGGACAGAGCCGCATGAGCAACGACTTCGAGGCTGAGCTGCGTGACCGTCTCGCACGCCGGGCCGCGGCCGTGGATCCGGTCGCGGACGTCGACGACCTCGGAGGACGAATTCGCGTCGATCGCCGACGGCGCGCGCAGCTCACCGGCGCCGTTGTCGGCGGGTTGGGCGTGCTCGCGCTTGTTGGGGTCGCGTCGATTGCGCTGCGTGACGGCGACGGCGATCCCCTCGGTGTCACGGATGCTCCGCCGGGACAAACGGTGCGCTCGACGACGACGACTCAGGGTGTGACCACGACCATTGCGGCCACGGTCGCACCGGCGCTCGTCCGACCGACCGATCCCGCGTCGCCATCGCCGACGGTGGCGGTTCCACCCGACGAGGTCTCGCTCGAGACCCGTCTGCTGCTCGAGGAGATGCTCGACGTCTTGTACGAGCCGGGCCCGACCGATGCCGCGCGACTCGATCGGCTCGTGGGCACCCAGGGCATCAAGAGCTTGTTCGACCGGATTCGCAACCATGAGCTCGCTCCCGACATCGAGACGTTGCGGGTTCGGATGGCGTCAGTGGGTCTCGACGACGACGCGGGTATCGCGGGCGTCAACGTGATTTTCACCTCGACCGACCAAGCGAATTACCCCGGCGAGATCGCGAGCTACGTGCAGGCTGAGTTCGTCGCCGGCAAGTGGAAGATGCGGCGCGCGTCCTTCTGTTCGACCGTCGCGTTGATCTCGTCCGCGGTCGGTGCCGACATCGCGTGTGACGAGGACCCGCCTCCGTCGACCACGACCACGAGCGTGGCGTCGAATCCGACCACGACGACCACGACCACCACGGGGCCGCCGCCGCCGTCGACGACCACGACGGCTCCGGAGGCGCCTTGACGGTCCTTTATAACGTTGTTATATTCATCCGGCCTCCAGCCCGCGCCCTCGAAGGAGACCGCCATGACCGTCGCCGAGCACCCGTTCCTCACCGGCAACTACGGCCCCGTCGCCGCCGAGATCACCGCCACCGATCTCCCCACCGACGGGCGGGTGCCGGCCCCGCTCTCGGGTCGCTACCTGCGAACCGGTCCGAACCCGCATGGGACCCCCGACGCGCCGTACCACTGGTTCGTCGGCAACGGCATGGTGCACGGCGTCGAACTCCGCGACGGCCGCGCGACCTGGTACCGCAACCGCTGGGTGCGCACGAGTGCGATCACCGAGAAGACTGGCGAACCCGCGGTCAGTGGTCCGACGCCGCCCATGTACGACGAGAGCAACACCAACGTCCTCGGGCACGCCGGCCGCATTGTCGCGCTGACCGAGGGGTCGATGCCGTACGAGCTGTCGCCGACCTTGGACACGATCCGTCGCACCGACTTCGGCGGTCCGCTTCCGACGGGATTCACCGCGCACCCGAAGCTCGATCCGGTCACCGGAGAGATGCTCGCGTTCTCGTACTGGTTCGACACGCCATACCTCACGTACCACGTCGTCGATGCGGCCGGGAAGCTTGTGCGCAGTGAACCCATCACGCTGCCGCGCGCCGTGATGATGCACGACTTCGCCATCACCCGGAACAACGTGTTGTTTTTCGATCTGCCCGTCGTGTTCGACCTCGAAGTGCCCGGCTTTCCGTTCCGGTGGGCGGACGACCACGTCGCGCGCGTCGGCGTGATGCCGCGCGACGGGGGAGACGCCGATGTGCGGTGGATCGAGATCGACCCGTGCTACGTGTTCCACCCGATGAACGCGTACGACGACGGCGACACGATCGTCGTCGACGTGCCTCGCCATCCAACGATGTTTGCCACCACGGGTGAGCTGATCGAGGGCCCGAACCGTGGTGGCCCGCCGGCGCTGCACCGGTGGACGATCGACGTCGCGGCCGGGAAAGTGCGCGACGAGCTCGTCGACGAACGCGGCCAGGAATTCCCGCGTGTCAACGAGACGCGGCTCGGGTCGCAGCATCGGTACGGTTACGCCGTTCAGGTCGACACGGCCGACAAGTTCGACGGCTCGCTGCTCACCAAGCACGACTTCGGTCGCGGGACGCGGGAGGACCACGAGTTCGGCTCGGGTCGCGCGCCGGGCGAGTTCGTGTTCGTTGCCGATCCGGACGGCACGTCCGAGGACGACGGCTGGATGATGGGCTTCGTGTACGACGCCGCGACCGATACGAGCGACTTCGTGATCCTTGACGCGCACGACATCACGGCCGCGCCGATCGCGACGGTGCACCTCCCGCAACGCGTGCCGTTCGGCTTCCACGGCAACTGGATCCCCGACTCCTAGGTGACTGCCGAAGAAGTGGCCTTCGGCAGGATCGATCGGGGGTTGACCGTGGCCTTGTTGCCGGAAACGCGTGGCGACGCGACGGAGCGGTCATGCATGGCAGGCGTCCGGTGTCGAGATTT